>JAJFJD010000010.1 GCA_021774335.1 Alphaproteobacteria bacterium | reverse complement strand
CACGGCGTTGCTTTACGCGACGAAGGTGTTGGCCGCGCTGAAGCCGGCGAACGACGACCAGCGTGTCGGTGTTGAGATCGTGCGTCGTGCGATCCAGGCCCCGGCCAAGCAGATCGCGGAGAACGCCGGTGAAGACGGCGCCGTGGTCGCGGGTAAGCTGCTGGAAGGCAAGGATACCAAGTTCGGCTTCGACGCACAGACCGGCAAGTATGTCGATTTGGTCAAGGCGGGCATCATCGATCCGGCGAAGGTGGTGCGTATCGCACTGCAGGACGCCGCTTCGGTTGCGGGCCTGCTGGTGACGACCGAAGCGATGATCGCCGATCTGCCGGACCCCAAGGGTGACGGCCCGGCCATGCCCGACATGGGCGGCATGGGTGGCATGGGCGGCATGGGCATGTAGTCCTCCCGTTCACAATCCTGTACATAAGGGCCGCGCACGTTGCGCGGCCCTTTGTCTTTTCAGCATAGGTTCACCATCCGCATGCATCCCGACCCTAGCCGCGTTTGCGAATTTCTGCGCGAAGCCGCCGAACAGGACGTCTTGCCCCGATATCAGGCGCTCGCGGCGGGAGACATCATGGAAAAGAAGCCCGGCGATCTCGTAACGGTGGCTGATTTGGACGCGGAACGGCGTCTGACGCGTCTGCTGACCGATCATCTACCCGGGTCGCATGTGGTGGGCGAGGAAGGTGTGCATGGCGATCCGACGCTTTTCGACAAACTCGAAACCGTCGACCGATTGTGGATTCTCGATCCGGTCGACGGCACGCAGAACTTCGCGGAGGGCAAGACGCCGTTCACCATCGTTTTGGCCTATCTGGTTGAAGGCGTTATGCGAAGCGCTTGGATCCACGATCCGGTGGCCGGTGACACGGCCGTTGCGGAAGACGGCTCGGGTGCGTGGGTCGGCGATCGGCGGCTGCGCGTCGCCGATGGCGATACGGTCGATCGCATGACTGGATTGATCAATTCGAACGGCTACGGGCGTCCGCATCGCGATGCCGTTCGCGCGAAGAAGGAAGGGTTTTCCGAAATCATCCGGTATGGCTGCGCCGGACACGCCTTTCGTGAACTGGCGGACGGCAATCGACATTTTTCGATCTACAACCGGTTGTGGCCATGGGACCACGCAGCGGGTGTGCTGATTCACCGTGAAGCCGGCGGGTATACCGCACGCGTCGACGGGGAGCTTTACCGCCCGACGGAACGGGTGCCGGGCTGCTTGTCCGCGCCGGACGAGGCCACCTGGCGGAGCATCGACGCTTTCCTGAAACCCGCCTGAGCGAAAGGTCCCCCCAATGCGGTCACCGATCCTGCCCGATCCGCAGCGCGTCATCGCCTGCCTCATAGAAACTTCCGAGCAGGATATCCTGCCGCGGTTCCGTGCGTTGGGAGCCGACGACATCATGGAAAAGGGGCCGGACGACCCCGTCACGGTCGCCGACATCGCGTCCGAAAAGCGGCTGACCCGCCTGTTGATGGATTTGGTGCCGGGGTCGGTGGTGGTCGGGGAAGAGGCCGTCGCCAACGACATGTCGCTGCTGGGCCTGCTGCATGAGGACGCGCCGGTCTGGCTGATCGACCCCATCGGCGGGACCAAGACCTTCCTGCAGGGCGATCCGGGTTTCGGCATTTATGTGTCGCTGATGCACAAGGGAGCAGTTCTTGCGGGCTGGGTGCATGATCCGGTCGCCGGCGACACCAGCTATGCGGCTGTAGGCGAGGGGGCATGGGACGGTGATCGGCGTCTGTCGGTGGCGGCAAGCGGTGAGATTTCCGCAATGCGCTGCTATGTGCATCCGCGCGTTTATACCTATGACGAAGCCGATGCCGTGCGGGCGCGGCAGGACGGCTTTGCCGCTATCGTACCGATCGGCAGTGTCGGCAGCGCATTTCGCGCATTGTCATCCGGGCAGGTGCATGTCGGCGTTTTTGCAGGCATGTGGCAGTGGGACCATGCGCCCGGCGTACTGATCCATCGCGAGGCGGGCGGCTATGCGGCGCGGCGGGACGGTGTTGTTTACGATCCGACTGAACGCTTCCGCAGCATGCTTGCGACGCCGGATGAGGATTGCTGGCAGCGGATTCACGAATTCCTGAAACCCGATTGAGACGCCGTCTGCCGGACGGTAGTATGCGCGCTTTCGCGCCGCCGCCATCCGGCCCGGTTCACAATGATTTTCGCGCAGGGGGACTATCGACATGACTAAAGTTGCCTTCATCGGTCTGGGTGTCATGGGCTATCACATGGCTGGGCACCTCAAGAAAGGCGGCCACGACGTTACCGTCTATAACCGCACTGCCGCCAAAGGGCAGAAGTGGGTCAAGAAGTTCGGTGGCAAGGCCAAGCGCACGCCGCGTGACGCTGCCAAAGGCGCGGAAATCGTTTTCACCTGCGTCGGCAACGACGACGACCTGCGCAGCGTGATCCTGGGACCGAAGGGCGCGTTTGCCGGGATGTCCAAGGGCAGTATCCTGGTCGATAACACGACGGCGTCCGCCGAAGTCGCGCGCGAATTGGCGGCGATTGGCAAGAAACAGGGCGTTGGTTTCATTGACGCGCCGGTATCCGGTGGCGAAGCGGGCGCGGTGAATGGCGTCCTGACCGTCATGTGCGGCGGCGCCAAGGCAACCTTCAAGAAGGCCGAGTCGGTAATCGACTGCTACGCACAGAAGGTCACATTGATCGGCGCGACCGGCAGCGGCCAGTTGACCAAGATGGTCAATCAGATCTGCATCGCCGGATTGGTTCAGGGCTTGTCCGAAGGCGTGAACTTCGGCCTGAAAGCCGGGCTCGACATGGAAAAGGTGATCGACACCATCTCTAAGGGCGCGGCGGGTTCCTGGCAGATGGAGAACCGGGCGCCGACCATGTGCGATGGCAAGTTCGATTTCGGTTTCGCCGTCGATTGGATGCGCAAGGACCTTGGCATCGCGTTGGAGGAAGCCAATCAGAACGGCGCGCGGCTTCCGGTCGCGGCGCTGGTCGACCAGTTCTATGCGACGGTTCAGGCACGCGGCGGCAAACGCTGGGATACCTCCAGCCTGATCCATCTTCTGATGAAGGACTGATCCCGGCCGAAATCGGGTCCCGAAACCAAACGGCTGGATGATGGCCGGGGAGGGCGGGCAACGTGCAGCGGCAGCAATCCGGCGGCTACACCCGTGCGGTAAAGGGCACGGCGGGTTTCTACGCCGATATTCCGGCCTTTTCAGATTTCGTTTCCTTTACCGACCCGCAGCATTACCGCGCCGCTCCGGCGGATTGGCTTGTCGTCATCGCCGATATCGCGGGATCGACCGCCGCCATCGAAGCGGGGCGATACAAAGACGTGAATATGATCGGCGCGGCCTGTATCACGGCCGTGCTCAACGCGATTGACGGCGTCGATATCCCCTTTGTGTTCGGCGGCGATGGCGCGACGTTGTTGGTTCCCCCGCAATCCGAAGCGCCGGTGCGTGCCGCGTTATCGGGGTTACAACACCTATCTGAAAACGCCTTTGGATTGGCGTTACGCGTGGGGTTTGTGCCGGTCACGGAGATAACGGCGCGGGGCCGCGCGGTCCGTGTCGCCCGCTTCGGCCTGAGCGCCGAAAACTCGCTCGCCTTCTTCTCGGGAGGCGGGATCGAATTGGCGGAATCGCTGATCAAGGGCGCGGCTGACGATGGCCGGTACTGTATGGCAGCGTCCGAAGCGGCGGGCGATCCCGATCTGTCCGGCCTGTCCTGTCGCTGGGAACCGCTGAAGTCCCGCAACGGTATCATGCTGGCGGTGCTGGTACAGGCGCTCGACCGTGGGCCCGATAGCGCGGGCGAGACGTATCGCACGGTCGCTGCGCGCGTTACCGAAATCGTCGGCAGCGCGCCGGACGCCGGCAACCCGGTTTCCGATGCCACACTGCGGTTCCGCTGGCCGCCACGCGGACTGGCGCTTGAGGCGCGTACCGCGGCAATTCGCGAGCCGTTGTGGCGGGCACGGCTTCGCGTGCTCAAGGAAAGCTTCTTCCAATGGATCGCCAACCGCTATGACCTCACCATCGGGCCGTTGAACGCGAAACGGTACCGCACTGAACTGTCGCTCAATGCGGACTACCGGCGGTTCGATGACACGCTGCGGCTGGTTGTCGACGCGACCGAAACACAGGCGGCCGATATTGTGGCATTCCTGGACGAACAACACGTGGCGGGGCGCTGTGCTTACGGCATCCATCGTTCCGGCGAGGCGCTGATGACCTGTTTGGTATTTTCGCTCGAGGCGAGCGATCATCTGCACTTCATTGATGGTGCCGACGGCGGGTTCGCGCTCGCGGCGCGGCAGCTCAAAGCGCAATTGGCGGCGGAACGCTCTTAGCGCGACTATCCCGCGGTCGTCTTCGCGGTTTGCCAGCGCTCTTCCATCTCATCCAAGGATGCCTCCGCGATGTCGCGGTCTTCGGCGGCGAAGCTGTCCTCGACCGCGCGGAAACGGCGCTCGAACTTGCGGTTGGTGCGGCGCAGCGCTTCTTCCGGGTCGACTTTGAGATGACGTGCGAGATTGGCGACGCAGAACAGCATGTCGCCCAACTCGTCCTCCAGCCGGTCGGCGGGCGCGCCGCTGTCGATCTCGGCCTGTAACTCGCCGATTTCCTCGGCGAGTTTGTCGAAGACCTGGCTGACATTCGGCCAGTCGAACCCGACACGCGCGGCGCGCTTCGTCAGTTTTTCGGCGCGGGTCAACGCGGGCAAAGGCAGCGGGACGCCGTCGATGGCGCTCGGCCGCTGTCCGTCGGCCTCGGCCTTCTTCGCGCGCTCCGCGGCTTTCTGCGATTCCCAATTCGCGGTCTGCGCGTCCGCCGTGGCGATGCTGTCGTCGCCGAAGACATGCGGATGCCGCCGTATCATCTTGTCGGTGATCGTCTTGGCGACCGAGTCGAAGTCGAAATTCCCGTCTTCTTCGGCCATGCGGGAGTGATAAACCACCTGCAAGAGAAGGTCGCCGAGCTCTTCTTTCAATGCGGGCATGTCCTGTTGGGCAATCGCCTCCGCGACCTCGTAGGCTTCCTCGATGGTATAGGGTGCAATGGTTTCGAAGGTCTGCTCGATATCCCAGGGGCAGCCGTTCTCCGGGTCGCGAAGTTGCGCCATCACCTTGATCAATCGGGAAATTTCAGCGCTCATCGGGCCGGGACCTCGCGAGGTTGTGTGTTTGACCAGGGGGAGTGGCAGGCTTACCATCACGGCTCATTTCCTACTCTTAACCCGATTCTGTGGAGCGCTGCATGCGTAATCTGGACCTTCCGGGCCGCTCACCCGTCCGTTCGTTGAACGGGATGGCCGCGACCTCTCATCCGTTGGCGACGATGACCGCGATCCAAGTGTTGCAGGACGGCGGTAACGCGATGGACGCGGCGGTGGCCGCCTGTGCCGTGCAATGCGTGGTCGAACCGGAATCGACCGGCATCGGCGGCGACTGTTTCGTGCTGTTCGCGCCGGAGGGTGCGGAAGAAATCATCGCCTTCAACGGATCGGGCAGGGCGCCCGCCGCCGCCGACCCGGATTGGTATGTCGAAAACGGCATCACGACGATCGAGCAGCACACCCCGCATGCCGTCACCGTGCCTGGTGCGATCGATGCCTGGCAGACTCTGATCGAGAAGCACGGGACCAAGAGCCTCGGTGAATTGCTGCAACCGGCGATCCGCTTCGCGAAGGAAGGTTATCCGCTGTCGTCTCGCGTCGCCTGTGATTTCGCGGGCAATGTCGCGACGCTGAGCCATGATCCGGGCACGAAGGCGGTCTTCCTGCCGGGCGGCAAACCGCCGGCCGAAGGGGAGGTGCATCGCCAGGAGAAGCTGGGCGCCACGATGGAAGTCATCGCCGAACATGGCCGCGACGGTTTCTATTCCGGCTGGGTCGCCGAGGACATCGTCTCGCATCTGCAGGAACTGGGCGGCCACCACACGATGGCCGATTTCGCCGCTGCCAAGGGTGAGTATGTGACGCCGGTGAAGACCGACTACCGCGGTCACACGGTCTACGAATGCCCGCCGAACGGTCAGGGCATCATCGCGCTCGAGATCCTTAATATCCTGTCCGGCTACGATTTCTCGACGATGGACCCGCTGTCGGTGGAACGGCTGCATCTGGAAATCGAGGCGTCGCGGCTAGCCTACGGCGACCGGGACACGGTGGTGGCCGACCCGGCCCGAGCGCAGGTGCCGACCGACTGGATGCTCAGCGACGACCACGCGGACGAGCTGCGCAACATCATCGCAATGGACCGCGCCATGTCGGAGATTCCGCCGGCGGTGCTGCCGACGCACCACGACACGATCTACCTGACCGTGGTGGACAAGGACCGCAATACGGTCAGCTTCATCAATTCGCTATTCAGCGGCTTCGGCAGCGGCATCATGGGGCCGAAATCCGGCGTCATGTTGCAGAACCGCGGCTGCGGCTTCGTCGTCGAGCCGGGCCATCCCAACTGCATCGAGCCCGGCAAGCGGCCGTTGCACACGATCATCCCCGGCATGATGGCGAAGGATGGTAAAGCGACAATGCCCTTTGGGGTGATGGGCGGTGCCTATCAGGCGCTCGGCCACGCGCATGTCCTGTCGAATATCATCGATTTCGGCATGGATGTGCAAGAAGCGATTGATTTTCCACGGTTCTTGTCTGCGCCGAATACGAAGGATGTCGACGTCGAAACCGGCGTTCCGTCGGATGTCCGCGACGGATTGCAGCGGCTCGGTCACACTCTCGTCGACGCGCCACGGCCGATCGGCGGCGGGCAGGCGATCCAGATCGACTGGCGGGAAGGGACCCTGACCGGCGGGTCCGATCCGCGCAAGGACGGCTGTGCCCTTGGGTACTAGGATATCGCGGAGGGTGACGGCGCCCGGCCATCCGGCTACAAAGGGGCGGCGCAAACCGTACCGTTGAGACGTCCGGCATGGTGCCGGCCCTGTCGTAGTGATCGACGGTCCGAGGCTCGGCGATTCGAGACTCGACGGTCCAAGAAGGGAGTCGGCCATGGCCACGGCGAAATCCCAACGCAGATGGCGGAACAAGAACCGTTTCGTCAAAACCCAGCTCAACGTGATGGCGCGGCGGCTCGTGCATGACGATCTCGACGACATCGCCGAGCATTTCGATCTGCGCGGCAAGGCGGAAGCGGTCAGCTTCGCGTCCTTCATGACCAAGGGGCTGATGCAATACGCGGAGCATAACGTCGAGGCGCAGCGCCTCGTCGAGCTGTTCTCCGAAGCCTTCGAACGCGACCGCGACCTCTATAAATAATAATGATCCGCGCATTGCATTTGAGAATTCGCCCAGCCGGGCGGAAAAGGTTAAGATCGCGCCGGATCAATCACTGCTTCGAGAGACGATACCCATTCATGACTGAAACCGTTTTGGATTGGCCCGCGGAGGTCTTTCAGACCCTGCAGGCCGAAGGCATCACGCAGGTCTGTCACGTGCCCGACGCCGGGCACAGCCGCCTGATCAAGATGTGTGAAGAAGACAACGCCATGTCGACCGTGACCTGCACGACCGAGCAGGAAGGCATCTATGCGCTGGCCGGCGCGTATCTCGGCGGCGCAAAGGGCGTGATGCTGCTGCAGAGCAGCGGCGTCGGCAACATCATCAATGCGCTGGCAATGCCCAATACATGCCGCATCCCGCTGCTGATGGTGGCGACGATGCGCGGCGAATGGGGTGAGTTCAACTCGTGGCAGGTGCCGATGGGCCAAGGCACGCCGGGCAGCCTGGAGGCGATGGGCGTGCGCGTGATTCGCGTCGACAACCCCGACGAAGTGCCGAAAGCGGTCAAGGCGGCGTCGCGGCTGGCCTTCGACGGGCAGCAGATGGTGGCCGTTCTGATCTCGCAGAAGGTCCTCGGCTTTAAGGATTTCCGGGAGTTGGCGAAATGAGCGACTTGCATCGGCGTGACGTGGTGATCGAACTGTTGAAGGATCGCCCGAAAGACCTCTTGGTGGTGTCCGGCCTCGGTTCGTCCTGCTGGGACCTGGCCAATGCGGGCGACGTTGCTGAAAACTTTTACGTCTGGGGTGCCATGGGCGGCGCCGCGATGATCGGCTACGGCGTTGCGCGTGCGCAGCCGGATCGCCGCGTGCTGGTGTTGACCGGCGACGGCGACATGCTGATGGGCATGGGCGCGTTTGCCACGATCGCGAACAACCCGGTCCAGAACCTTGCTATCGTGGTGCTCGACAACGGACGCTTCGGCGAAACCGGTGGTCAGCCGACCCACACCAGCGGCCCGGCCGACCTGGCCGGCATCGCCAAGGCCGCGGGCATCCCGACAACCGCGACGATCACCAAGCAGGCGGAGATGGAATCGCTCAAGGAAATGGTGCTCAAGACGCCGGGGCCGGTCGTGGCGGTGACGAAGGTGCTGTACGAGGATCTGAAATTCGTCCTGCCGTCGAACAGCGGCAGCTATCTCAAGGATCGTTTCAGAACCTCGATCTTGGGTGAGGGCGCGGCGTAGAAGCATACGAAAATCTGCCGTCCTAAGCGGATCGCATGCTTGGTCGGACCCCCGCGACCGGTTTACACTTAATCCGTTGTCCAACATGCGGAAAGGGTCAGCCCGATGATCGAGGTGACACAGCTTCATCCCTTTTTCGTGGGCGAGGTGAGCGGGGTCGATCTGCGAGAACCGGTAGACGCCGAGACCCTGGGGGCGCTGATCCAAGCAATCGACACGCACGGCCTGCTGGTTTTCCACGACCAGGAAATCGACGACGAACAGCAGTTGGCATTCAGCGCGAATTTCGGTGAATTGCGCATGTCGTCGCGCAACATTCGGTCCGACTATACGTCGCGGATCGATCCGCGGATGACCGACATCTCCAACCTCGACGCCAACGGCGACGTCTTGAAGTCGGACGACCGCGAACGGCTGTATATGCTCGCCAACCGTTTTTGGCACACCGACAACGCGTTTCGACTGGTTCCGGCGAAATACTCGCTGCTCTCGGCCCGTGTGGTGCCGCCCGATGGCGGCGAGACCGAGTTCACCGACATGCGCGCCGCCTATGACGCATTGCCCGACAAGATGAAGGCCCGGCTCGAAGGGAAGGTGGCGATCCACTCGATCATGCACTCGCGCGCGGTCATGGGGTTCGCCGACTACAGTCAGGAAGAGCTGGACGCTCTGCCGCCGGTGCCGCACGCCATGGTCCGCACGCACCCGGGTTCAGGACGCAAGGCGCTGTATATCGCGTCCTACGCGCACGAGATCCAGGGCATGGACACGCCGGAAGCGCGCATGTTGCTGCATGACCTGATGGAGCATGCGACGCAACGGCAGTTCGTCCACACGCATACGTGGCGGGCCGGTGATCTGGTCATGTGGGACAACCGCTGCACCATGCACCGAGCGCGCGATTACGACATGACGCAGCGGCGCGACCTTCACCGGTCTACGGTGATGGACGACGGGCCGACAGTGTCGGATGCGCAGGTCGCTTAAGATTAATTAATATTGCCAGCGGCGATGGTGCCCTTAACAGCTTCGTCGCATCGGCCCGACGTATCCGTATGCCGTTGAATAGCGTCAGCTACCTCAAGGATCGTTTCAGAACCGCGATCTTGGGTGAGGGCGCGGCGTAGAATTTTTTCTGTGAAGATTGTGGCCGGACACACGTCACGCTGACATGCGCCCGGCCTTTTTCATTTCGGAAGCTGCGGACTTATCTGTCGGCGAACTGAGAATGTTGCGGGGACGCGTCTTGTGGCGGTCATGTTCCTGCGTGGGGGAGATGTGCGGCTGACATAGCCGCATCGATATCGGCACATATAAATGTCGCATAATGTATATTATGGAAAATATGGAATAGGTCGATAGGGCGGCTTTTTGCCGTTTCGCGTGGTCTCTTCGCTGTTAATGAAGATGAACGCGACAACGGGGCTGCACTCCGTTACGCCTCCAGCACCATCCCGTCATAGGCCGGCTCGATGCCGTCCGGCAGTTCCGCGCGCAGCGTCGCGTAATCTAGACCCGAGCCCATATGGGTGATCACCGCCCGCTTGGGCTTGACGCGGTCGATCCAGCTCAGCGTCAGGCCGATGTCCGCATGTGTCGGATGGTTCGGTTCGCGACGGAATGAATCGACGATCCAGGTTTCGACGCCGTCCAGGACTTCGAACGCCGTATCGTCGAGCGCGATGACATCTGTTGAATACGCGATTGATCCGAATCTGAATCCGAGTGTCGTCGAGAAGCCGTGGTCTTGCTCGAACGGCACGATGTCGATGCCACCGATGTTAAACGGTCCATCGATCATGTGTGGCTGCAGAACCGGTTTGAAATAGCGTCCTTCACGCAGCGCGTTTTCCGGCAGCGGCTCGAACGCGTATCTGAACCGATGATCGAGTTCGGCGAGTGTCTTGGCGTCGCCATAGGTCCGCACCGGCGCCGACATGGAAATGTTGATCCAGCGCAGGTCGTCGATGCCGTGGCAATGGTCCGCATGCGCATGCGTGAACAACACGGCATCGAGGCGTGAGACGTCGGCGTCCAGCAATTGATCGCGGCAGTCCGGCGAAACATCTACTAGTAGTGTTGTGTCGCCTTGTTCGACAAGGATGGATGCGCGCCGCCGCCGGTTGCGCGGCTCATCCGGGTCACAGTCGCCCCAGCCGAGTCCGACCATCGGCACGCCGCCTGACGAACCACATCCGAGTATCGTGACCTTCATGCAGGCTCCGGCCTTTTGGTCTCTGGCCGGGCCACGCGGTTGAACAAGGTGAAGAAATTCTCGGTCGTGATCTCAGCCAGTGCGTCCGCGCTCAGGCCTTTGAGGTCGGCCACAGCGGCCGCCGTATGCACCACATAGGCTGGCTCGTTGCGTTTGCCACGGTTTGGCACCGGCGCCAGATACGGCGCATCGGTCTCGACCAGCAATTTTTCGACCGGCAACGCCCGGACCGTCTCGCGCAATTCGTCGGCCTTCTTGAAGGTCACGATGCCCGAGAGCGAGATATACAGGCCGATTTCAATAGATTTTTCAGCCAGTTCACGGCTCGTACTGAAACAGTGAATAACGCCTGGGAACGGTCCCTTGGCGTATTCGTCATGCAGGATGTTGACCGTATCCTCGTCGGCGTCGCGGGTGTGCACGATCAGCGGCAACCCGGTCTCACGCGAGGCCGCGATATGCGCGCGAAAGCTGGTCTGCTGTTCCTCGCGCGGGCTGTGCTCGTAGAAATAGTCGAGCCCGGTTTCACCGATGGCGACGGTCTTCGGATGTTGCGCCAACTCGACCAGCCGTTCGGTCGTCACGGCCGGTTCGCTGTCGGCCTCGTGCGGATGGATGCCGACGCTGCACCAGACATCGTCGAACCGGTCCGCGATGCCGGAAATCGTGTCGAACTCGGTGACCTTGGTACAGATCGTCAGCATGCGGCCGATATCGGCGCGCCGGGCACGGGCGACCACGTCGTCCAGGTCGCCGTCGCGGGCGAGATAGTCGAGATGACAATGGCTGTCGACGAGCATGCCCCCTACCCCTTCTCCTCCGCGTCCGGATCCACATACCGTGGGAACACGGGCTGAGGCTTGGGCAACGCAGCGCCGCCGGTCAACCGCGTGTCGAGCGCATCGAAGTCACGCGCATCGTCCGGTACGGCGAGCTGATCGAGGATCTTCGCGCCGGACTCCGGCATGAAGGGCTGCACCAGGATACCAAGCTGCCGGATCGTGTCGGCCAGCACATAGAGGACGGTGGCCATGCGGGCCGGGTCTTCCTTGCGGAGTTTCCAGGGTTCCTGCGCATCGACATAACGGTTGGCGTCGCCGATGACTTCCCAGATCGAGATCAGCGCCGTGTGAAATTGCTGGCGGTCGAACGCCGCGCGCGATTTGTCCAGCAGAGCACTTGCGGCGTCCAGTAGCGCCGTGTCCGCCTCCGAAATGTCACCCGGTACAGGTACCGAGGCGTCACAATTCTTGCCGACCATCGACAAGACGCGTTGGCACAGGTTACCGAGGTCGTTGGCCAGGTCGCTGTTAAGACGATTGATCATCGCCTGATTGGAGTAATCGCCGTCGTTCCCGAACGGAACCTCCCGAAGCAGGAAGTACCGCACCGGATCAAGGCCGTATTTCTCAACCAGATCAAAGGGATCGATCACATTGCCGACCGATTTCGAAATCTTCTGCCCTTCGTTGGTCCACCATCCATGAGCATACACGCGCTTCGGTGGCTCAAGGCCGGCCGCCATGAGGAAGGCAGGCCAGTAAACCGCATGAAACCGCAGTATATCCTTACCGACCATGTGCAGGTCGGCGGGCCAGAATTTCCGGAAACCCTCACTCTCGGTATCCGGATAGCCTGCCGCCGTGACGTAGTTGGTCAGCGCGTCGAGCCAGACATACATAATGTGGGCTTCGTCGTCAGGCACCGGAATGCCCCATTTGAAGGTGGTCCGCGAGATCGACAGGTCCTTGAGCCCGCCTTCGACGAAACTGGTCACTTCGTTCCGTCGCGATCTTGGCGCCACGGCATCCGGGTTTGCCTCGTAGAACTCGAGCAAGGCGTCTTGCCAGTCGGATAGACGGAAGAAATAGCTCGGCTCTTCGACCCATTCGACCGGAGCGCCGGTTGGCGCAAGCTTGCCTCCGTCGGGTCCGTCTTTTAGCTCGTCCTCTGCATAGAACGCTTCGTCCCGAACCGCGTACCAACCCGCGTATTTGTCGAGATAGATGTTGTCGTTGCCTTTCGGCGACGTGTTGGCCGCGATGGCTTTCCAGATCGCCTGGACCGATTTGTGATGGCGCGGCTCGGTCGTGCGGATGAAGTCGTCGTTGCTGAAGTTCATCGTCTCGGCGAGACGGCGGAAATTACCGGAAATCCTGTCGGTAAAACTCTGCGGGTCGATACCGGCGTCCGCGGCGGCTTTCTCGACCTTTTGGCCGTGTTCGTCGGTACCGGTCAGAAACCGGACATCGCACCCATCCAGCCGTTTGAATCGCGCCAGCGCATCGCAGGCGAGCGTCGTATACGCGTGCCCGATATGCGGCTCGTCATTGACGTAGTAAATTGGCGTCGTCACATAATAGGCTGGTTTACCGGCCATTTTCAGTCTCCGCCGACCGACGCCTTTAGCGGGCTTGTCCAGGGCCCGGTTTCAGCACGGCCGCTAATGTCAGAAAGGCGCTTACGACGGTATGTTTACGGTCGAGATTAGCGCGATCCGCCTGATCGAGCAGGCGGACGACTTTTTCCCACACCTCTATCCATTGTTCAAGCGATGCCCGCGCGCGCAGGCGGGCTGCGATTTGCGCTTCGCCGGGCACGACTTCCGGCGCGTCCTGCTGCCGCGCGCCCGACAGCACAAGCTGACCGAGCCAGCGCGCAATGAGCCGTCGCAGGGTCGCGAAGGCGGCGGCCCCCTGCCCGGCGCGCGCCACGGTATCGCCGAGCGCGTGAATGCCCTGGATATCGGGGTTGTCCAGGCCATCCAACAACCGCAGCATGGCGCGGTAAAGGTCCAGCCCGCCGGATTCCGCCAGCGCGATGGCGTCGCCGATACTGCCCTCGGTCAGGGTCGCGAGGGCCAGTCGGTCGGCCGGATCCATCGCCGGTTGATAGCGCGACAGCAAGTCGACGACGGTATCGGTATCGAGCGCGTTGAGCGCCAACCGGCGGCATCGCGAACGGATCGTCGGCAGCAGGCGGCCCGGCGCGTTGCTGACCAGCAGGAACAGGACCATCGCCGGCGGTTCTTCCAACACCTTGAGGATCGCGTTTTGGGCGTTCGGGTTCAGTTCGTCCGCCGGGTCGACGAGAACTATCCGCCATCCCTCCTCCGCCGACGTCAGACCGGTGAACCGCACCGCCTTGCGGACCTGCGAGACGACGATCTGCTGCGTCGGCTTGCCGGTGTCCGGATGCAGCATGCCGGGTTCCAGCACCCGGAGGTCGGCATGGCCGCCTGCCCCGATTCGGGTCGATACGGGATGGTCGGCGGCTATCGCCAGAGTCTCCGGCGTCACGGGCGGTAGGGCGTCGCCGAACAGGCTGTCGCCGGCGTCTTCCGCGCCCTGCGACAGGACGAACCGGGCGATCCGGTAGGCCAGGCTGGCCTTGCCGATGCCGCGCGGCCCTGTGATCAGCCAGGCATGCGGCATGCGGCCCGCGTTCCAGCTTTCGAGAAATGTCTTTTCGGCAGCGTCGTGACCGATCAGGTCGATAGGGTTGCTGGGTTTCGGGGCGGATTCCGGATCGTCGCTCACGCTGTCGGTCCCTTCAGCGACAGTCCCAGTCGCCGTTTCACCGCGTCGAGAATTTTTGCGTGAACCGTATCGGCGTCGGCGGTTGCGTCGATCACGACGCAGCGCTCAGGTTCGCGTTTGGCGATATCGAGAAATCCGTCGCGAATCCGCTGGTGGAAGTCTTGATCCATGCGCTCGTACCGGTTGGCGTCGTCACCGTCGCGCTCCTGCGCGCGTGCGAGCCCGACATCGAGCGGTACGTCGAGAATTACTGTGAGATCGGGGCGCGTGTCTCCAATGGCGAGGGCATGCGCGTGTTCCACGATTTCGCGGCCCAGCGACAGGCCGTAGCCCTGATAGGCCATGGTGGAGTCGGCGAAGCGGTCGCAAATGACCCAGGTGCCCGATTGCTGCGCCGGAAGGATCGTCTGTGCCAGATGATCACGCCGGGCGGCGTAATGCAGCAACAACTCGGTGATTGCATCCCAACGGTCGACCGCGCCCTCGACCAGGAGCGAGCGTATGGCCTCTGCGCCGGGCGAGCCGCCGGGTTCGCGGGTGGTGATGACGGGAAGGCTAGCGCTGGTTAGCGCAGCGGCAAGGCGTTGGATTTGAGTGGACTTTCCAGCCCCCTCTCCGCCCTCAAGCGTAATAAAGCCGCCCTTTGCCGTTTCAACCATGTCGGCATTCTACGCTTACGACCCGGAATCCCATACCAGATAACCGACGGCAGCCTTCAGTCGGCCTAACATGCCGAGCGGCTGCACGTCCTTGGCGGCATAGAGCGGGTGTTCGATTGGCGGCATATCCGGTGCAGTGACCTTGAGGCTGCCGATCTTTGCGCCCTTTTTGATCGGCGCGGCTACCGGTTCATCGAACTGGGCCATGACCTTCATCGACTTACGGGCACTGCGCTTCATCACCGCGACGACGTCTTTTTCGATAATCAGCGGCACACGGTCCTCCGCGCCGAGCCAGACCTTGGCTTCCGCCACCGCATCACCCCCCTTGAACAATGCATAGGCGTTGAATTCGCGGAAGGCCCAGTCCAGCAGGCGTTGCGTCTCCTGAGAGCGCTCGCGCACCGAGCCCATACCGTGTGCGACCATAACTAGCCGCCGTTCGCCGCGCTTCGCCGACGCGGTCAGCCCATAGCCGGCCTCTTCCGTGTGGCCGGTTTTCAGGCCGTCGGCGCCCAAGTTGCGGTAGAGCAGTGGGTTCCGATTGCCTTGTTTGATCTTATTGAAGGTGAAGGACCGTTCCGAATAGTAGCGATAGTAGTCAGGAAAATCGCGAATCGTGGACATGGCCAGGATTGCGAGGTCGCGCGCCGTGGTGACATGGTTCGGGTCCGGCCATCCCGAGGCGTTGCGGAAGGTGGTGTTGTTCATGCCCAACTCGCGGGCTTTCTTGGTCATCTGCTCGGCAAAGGCTTCCTCGCTGCCGGCGAGTCCTTCGGCCACCACGATCGAGGCGTCGTTGCCCGACTGCACGACGATGCCGCGCACCAGGTCCTCGACCTTGATCCGCTTGCCGACCTCGACGAACATCTTCGAGCCTTTTTTCTTCCAGGCGCGCTTGCTGACCGGCAGCGTATCTTCGAGCGAGATACTGCCGGTCTTCAGCCGATCGAACAGCATGTAGACGGTCATCATTTTGGTCATCGACGCAGGATGCATCTGGACATCGGCATCCTTGGCGTAGAGTTCCGCGCCGGTGGCGTAATCCAGGATGATCACCTGCTTGGCGCGAGTCTCGAATGCCTGAGCCGGCAATGGCGCGACAATGGAAACAATGGCGATGAGCGCTATAAGCGAAGCGTGGAGTGCATTTCTGCGCATTTCTAATGATCCTGCCTTGCTTCTTCGGGCGCCGCTATAGGGCGTATTTGGGCCGAAATTATGGCGTTGCCCCTAGTCGACGACGATGCGGGCATTGGGCAAGCCGGAGGCCACGACCCGCGCCAGCAGTGCGTCCGCGTCTTCGACTGAGCGAACTGGGCCGAGCCGCACCCGGAACATGCGGGATTGCGCGCCTTCCTTCTGGGTAATCGCCGTCGGCGCCAACCCGTTCAGCATGACCTGCAGGCGATGGGCATTCGCATATTGCGAAAAAGCGCCGGCCTGGACGAAAACGGTCGGTGCCTTCGCGAGCGCTACCTGGCTCACCTTGCCGTCGACCCGGGCCAGCGGTGCTGCTTTACGGCTGTGTTGCGCTGGCGCCCGGCCTGTCGTGGCGACCTGATGATTGGCGCTCGGCGGCGGCGCGGTACGGGTTCCAGGCGGCGGCGCCAGCGGTTTGCTGGTCACGGCGACCCGCGGGGCGGCGTTGGGTACCGGATGCTTGTCTGCCTTGGCGACCTGACCGGGTACTTCACCGGCGAGCTTGCGGCTTTCATAGGCCAGGATATCGACGCGCACCATGGCGGTGCCGTCGCGCTCGAAACCTAGCAGTTGCGCGCCGCGGCGGGACATATCGATGATCCGTCCGCGGCTGAACGGTCCCCGGTCGTTGACCCGCACGTTAAGGGCGCGGCCGTTCTTCAGATTCGTCACGCGCACCATACTCGGCAGCGGTAACGTCCGGTGCGCGGCGCTGATTTCGTTCATGTCGAAAACTTCGCCATTCGCGGTGTCGTTGCCGTGGAAGTCCGATCCGTACCAAGAGGCGATACCGGTTTCTGAATAATTGTAGTCGACTTGCGGGGCGTAGAGCGTGCCGTTGATGCGATACGGCTTGCCGACCTTGTAACGGCCGTTGTCCGACTCGGACCCTACGCCGAGCGATTTCACCGAACTGGCGACGAATTCCGTTTCAGCGCATCCCGACAGCAGGGCGCAGGCAAATATGGCCGCGCCTGCGGCTCGGGCCAGCCGCGCCGAGGGACCATGGACGATCTTGTGACAGCTATCCATCATGAACACCGCATGTTGATAATAGGGTTGCCGCCGGAGATCAACCGGTACGTGGCTATCCGCCCCGTAATCGCGTCAATAAATCGAAGGTCGGGAACCCGTCGGGCGGGAGCTTCACTGCTTTTTGGAAGGCGCGTAGTGCTGCCCGGGTCATCGGCCCGACCACGCCGTCGGGCGTGCCCACATCGTAGCCGCGGGCCGAAAGGTGTCCCTGCATTTCGCGGATCATGTCGCGGCTGAGCGGTTTTTCGCTGGCCGGCCGCACGCTTTGCAGCGGACCCTGGCCGACAAGGCGGTCCGACAGATGACCGACGGAAACGGCGTAGAGGATCGACCGGTTCCAGTTCAGGATGCGGCGGAAGTTGTTGTAGACGATGAAGGCCGGTCCTTGATGCCCTTGCGGCAGAACGATCGAGCCGGTGATGTCTTTGGCTGGTAGGGATTCTCCGTCCATTCGGCGAACGCCGAGCGCCTGCCATTCGCTGAGCGGCTTCTTGGTTCGCAGCGATGCAAGTTGCACGTCGAACCCGTCGGGTAGACGGACTTCCCGTCCCCAGCTCTCCTCGCCGCGCCATCCGATTCGGGAAAGGTAATTCGCGGCGGATGCGAAAACGTCCGGCAGGCTGTTCCAGATATCCCGCCGTCCGTCGCCGTCTTCATCGACCGCGTATCGGACGAATGTCGACGGAATGAACTGCAGATGACCCATGGCGCCGGCCCATGACCCGCGCATCTTGCCGGCAGTGATGTCGCCCCGGTCGAGGATGCGCAACGCGTCCAACAGCTGACTGCGGAAGAAGCGGCTGCGTCGCGGATCGTAGGCGAGCGTCGCCACCGCCTGTACGACGGGATACCCGCCGAAATGATCGCCGAAATTGCTCTCCAGTCCCCAGAACGCAACAAGGAAGCGCGGTTGGACCTTGTATTTCTGTTCGACCGCTTTCAGCAGTTCCGCGTGTTGCACCAGCAGGGCCTTGCCGCGCGTGATGCGTTTCTCGTTCACCCGGAGGTCCAGATATCGCCAGAATGTCTGCGTGAACTCCGGCTGACGGCGATCGAGTTCGATAATGCGCTCGATCGGCGCGATGCCGGTGAGCGCGCTGTCGAGCGTTGCGTTGGAAATGCCTTTCCCGAGCGCTTCCTTACGCAGGTCGGAGACCCAGGCGGTGAAAGCCGGATCGAGAGTTGGCGCAGGCTTCTGCGGCGTCTGGGCGGCTACGCTGTGCGCCGCCAATCCGAACAACAACCCGGCCAACAAGCCGAGTGGTCTTCGGATTCCATGCGGCCTGCCCGCTTTGCTGTCGACTCTGGATGGGTCTTCAGGGGTAGCGGACAAGCTCTGCATGAACGACTGCCATTTAACCGTTGAAAGGATGAACGGGCGTTTGACTTACTTGAAGTAGTCGTACTTGCCCTTCTTCCACTCATACATGACATAACCGGGCGCCGTCACGTCACCCTTTTTATTAAAACCGATTTTGCCGAGCACGGTGTTGAACTGCATGGCGCGCAGATTTTTGATCACACCCTTGAGTTTCGTGTTGCCGGCCTTCTCGGTCGCCTGCTTCCAAGCCTGGATGGCGCCATACGTGTAGAGAACGTAGCCTTCCGGCTCGATCTTCTTGGCACGGAATGCCTTAACCGCATCCGCCGCCGCCGGGTTCTTGCGCGGGTCCGGGCTGAACGTCATCAGCGTGCCCTCGCCGGCCTTGCCGGTAATGTCCCAATACTCATTGGTTACCAGCGCATCGCCGGAGACGAGACGGGTCTTCATGCCCTGGCTGCGCATCTGGCGAACGATCAAGCCTGCCTCGGTGTGGTAACCGCCGACATACAAAACGTCGATCGATGCGCCTTTCAGCTTGGACACCAGCGCCGAGTAGTCCTTTTCACCCGCGCTATAGGCCTCGTACATCGCTTCGGTCACGCCCTGCGCCTTCAGCGTCTTGCGGGTCTCGTCCGCAAGACCTTTGCCGTAGGCGGTCTTGTCGTGAACGATGGCGACTTTCTTGCCCTTGAACTGCTTGGCGAGGAACTTGCCGGCGATATCGCCTTGCTGGTCGTCCCGGCCGCAGACGCGGAAGACGTTGTCACCACCCTCTTCGGTCAGTTTTGGGTTGGTGGACGCCGGTGAAATCTGCAAGACGCCCTCTTCCTCATAGACTTTGGAGGCCGGAATCGAGGAGCCGGAACAGAAATGCCCGGCGATCAGCTTCACGTCCTTGCCCACCATCTGGTTGGCGACGGCCACGGCCTGTTTCGGGTCGCAGGCATCATCGCCGACCAACAGCTTGATCTTCTGGCCCAGCACGCCGCCCTTTTTGTTGAGGTCGGCCACAGCCTGTTCCGCACCCGCTTTCATCTGCGCGCCGAAGCTGGCGTATTGACCCGTCATCGGGCCGACGACCGCGATGGTGATATCCGCCTTTGCCGCCGACATGCCAATCGTCAGCGCGGCAGCAGCCGCTGTAATCAATAGTTTGCCCATGTGGGGGAACTCCTTGTTACATCGTTGAATTATCGAACAATAAATTGCAACCGGACGGGGCTATCCAATACCATCAAACTCTAACATTGCGACGCCCTGCATCAATTAATATTTGTGGACCCGGCGCTCATTCCTTACCGAGGGTCCGCCATCCGAACAGGCCGCGCCGCCGATAGAGCCAGGGATACTGTTGAACCATTTTGCGCGCGACGGTCATCCGATAGGCGCCGAGGCCGATGGCGGTCAGCGTGGCGGCGTCGATGGCGTAACCGGCGGGCGACAGCAGCTCGCCGCCGAACAGCGACCAAACGATGAACCGGTCGGCAAAGGTCAGCAGCAGCATGTAGAGCACGACCCAGCCGGGTTTTCGCCACGTTGCCGCCAACGCCTGCCCCGTCGAGAACGCGACGAAGCCGAAAAGTATAATTGTTACACCGATATAAACGGCCGAACTCATACGCTACATGATCCTTCCGTCGCTTCGCGGCTGATGCGCATCAATGGCCACCCTCCAGATAGGCGGCGCGCACCTCGCGGTTCGCCAGCAATTCCTGCCCGGTGCCCTGTAGCGTGATCCGGCCGTTCACCATGACATAGGCGCGGTGCGCCAGGTTGAGGGCATGGAAGGCGTTCTGCTCGACCAGGAAGATGGTCATCGATTGCCGCTCGTTGATGTCTCGGATGACGTTGAATATCTGCTTCACCACCATCGGGGCGAGACCGAGCGACGGCTCGTCGAGCAACAGCAAGCGCGGACGGGCCATCAAGGCGCGGCCGATCGCCAGCATCTGTTGTTCGCCGCCCGAAAGCGTGCCGCCGCGTTGGTCCTGCCGCTCCTTCAGGATCGGAAACATCTCGTAGACGATCTCGAGGTCGCCGTCGAAATGCTCCGGATTGCCGGTAATGGCGCCCATCTGCAGGTTCTCGAGAACGCTCATGCGGGGAAAGATGCGCCGGCCTTCCGGTGCATGGGCGATGCCGCGTCGGATGATATCGAAGGTGGCGCTGCCAGTGATGTCCTCGCCGTCGAATTGAACGGTGCCGCGCGTCGGCCGCGGGTTGCCGCAAACGGTCATCAGTAAAGTCGACTTTCCAGCCCCGTTCGCGCCGATCAGGGTGACGATCTCGCCTTCGTCCACGGTCAGGTCTACGCCGCGCAGCGCTTCGATATTGCCGTAGAAGGTATGGACACCGGAAACCGAAAGCAGGGTCATGCGATCTGGCGGACCGGGCCGATCAGGCCGGGTCGGTCGCCCCTCCCTCGTCTGCCCCACTTTCGCCGGCCAGATCGGCGGCGACCTCGGGCGGAAGTTCGTCGTCCTCGTCTTCGCCGAGATAGGCGCGGATGACCGCCGGGTCGTTGCGCACGAAGCTCGGTGAGCCATCGGATATCTTCCGGCCGTAGTCGAGCACGACGATATGGTCGGAAATCTCCATCACGACGGTCATGTCATGCTCGATCAGCAGCACGCCGATCTTGTGCTCATCGCGGATGAACAGCAGTAATTCGTTCAGTTCGAGCGATTCGTTCGGGTTCAACCCGGCGGCGGGCTCGTCGAGGCAGAGCAGCACCGGGTCGGTGCACATGGCCCGTGCGATTTCCAGTTTGCGTTGCTCGCCATAAGCCAGATTTCCGGCGTCGGTATCGGCGCGGCTGGTCAAGTTCACCCGGTCCAGCCAGTAGCGCGCATACTCCACCGCGGCCGCTTCCGCCCTTCGGTACCCCGGGAAACCGAGCAGCCCCAGGAAGCTCATGCCGGAGGCGCGCATCAGCTTGTTGTGTTGGGCGACCAGCAGGTTTTCAAGCGCGCTCATCTGCGGGAACAGGCGGATATTCTGAAAGGTCCGGGCGACATGCGCTTTTTGCGTGATCTGATAGCCTTCCATCCGTTCGAGCAGATGGGTCGAGTCCCGGGCGCTCAGCGTCAGCCGGCCCACGGTCGGGCTGTAGAAACCGGTCAGGCAGTTGAAGACTGTGGTCTTTCCGGCGCCGTTGGGCCCGATGATCGCGGTAATCTCGCGATGGTTCGCAGCGAAAGAAACGTCGTTGACGGCAATCAGGCCGCCGAACCGCATGGTCAGATGCTCCACGTTGAGCAGCGGCACGCCCGGGTCGATGGCCGGATCGGCGGCCGGGCCGATGGATTGCTGCGCGGTCATGCCCACGTCCACGCTCATGGGCCGCCGCCTTTTACGTCGTTCAGGCGGATCGTCGGATCGCGATGCGCCAGAAGGCCCCGCGGTCGCCAGACCATGATCGCGACCATGCCGGCGCCGAAGGCGAGCATCCGGAACTGTTCCAGATCGCGGAAGAATTCGGTCATGCCGATCAGGAAGATGGCTGCCAGAACGACGCCGAGCTGGCTGCCCATGCCGCCGAGCACGACGATCGCCAGGATGATCGCCGATTCAATGAAGGTGAAGCTCTCGGGGCTGATGAATCCCTGTCGCGTTGCAAAGAACGACCCGCCGAACCCGGCAAACATCGCGCCGATCGCAAAGGCGGTGAGCTTCGTGTTACGGGGATTGATGCCGAGGGCGCGGCAGGCGATTTCGTCCTCGCGTAATGCCTCCCAGGCGCGGCCAAGCGGCAGTTTCCGCATGCGCAGCGTGAAGAAATTGGTGATCAGCGCCAGGATCAGGATCACGTAGTAGAGAAAGATGATCCGGTGCGTCGACGCAAATTCCAGGTCGAAGTATTCGTGAAAGGTCGTCACCCCTTCCTGCGGGTTGCGCTTGAAGGGCAAGCCGAAGAAGGTCGGGCGCGGAATGCCGGAGATTCCGTCCGGGCCTTTCGTCACCTCATACCAGTTCAGCAGGATGACCCGGACGATTTCGCCGAAACCGAGAGTCACGATAGCCAGGTAGTCGCCGCGCAGCCGAAGCACCGGGAATCCAAGGATGATCCCGAAAAAGGCCGCGAAGGCGCCGGCCAGCGGCAGGCATTGCCAGAATCCCAGATCGAAATGGATCGCCAGCAACGCGTAGCTGTAGGCCCCGACCGCGTAGAAGGCGACATAGCCCAGATCGAGCAGCCCCGCCAATCCGACCACGATGTTCAATCCCCACCCGAGCATCACGTAGGTGAGAACGAGTATCCCCAGATCGAGCAGCCAGCGGTCCACGCCGGGAAAGGTCGGCCAGAAGGCGGCAACGGCCAAAAGGACCACCAAGAGCACGGTCTTGGCGATTCTAATGACTTTCTGCAGCGTTTCAGCGGATTCGGGCGATTGGGTGCCGCGCCGTTCGCGCATCCGGTCGGTGAAGGTCCGAAGCGTCGGCATCAGGATCAGCCGTCCGACAAAAACCGCTGCAACGGCGATCGCCACCAGATCCCAGCGCTGTTCCAGGCCGAAGCCTTGACCCGTCCCGAGGCTCGACATCTTGAACCCGAACAGGGGAATCGCTAGGGCGAGTGCAAGCAGCGCGCTGATTCCCGCATCCTTGAGCATTGCAAGGATGTCTGCGGTGGTGAGACCCGTCGGCTTGTCGCTAGTGTCCACCGCCATTCCCGATCAGACCTTTTCGATCTCGGGTTTGCCGAGGAGCCCGGTCGGTCGGAAGATCAACACGAGTACCAGGATCGAGAACGCGGCGACGTCCTTGTATTCGACGGTGAAATACGCCGACCAGAAGGTCTCGATCAAGCCGATCAGCAATCCGCCGAGCATCGCGCCCGGCAGCGACCCGATACCGCCGAGGACGGCCGCCGTGAAGGCCTTAATCCCGGCCAAAAAGCCGATATAAAAATCGATCACGCCGTAGTACAGGACGAACATCAACCCGGCGACCGCCGCCAGCGCCGCGCCCATGACAAATGTCAGCGAAATCGTGCGATCCACATTGATGCCGAGCAGTGCCGCCATGGTGCGGTCTTGCTCGCAAGCGCGCTGCGCGCGGCCGAGTGAGGTCCGCGCGATCAACAGCGAGAAGGACGCCATAAGGACCACGGTTACCGTGACGATGATGATCTGCAGGTAACTGAGCGAGACGATGAAGTCGCCCCGCTGCATGACGTTAAAGCCGCCCTCGACGACCGGCTGCAGCGGTTTGACCCGTGCGCCTTGCAGGATCTGCACGTAATTCTGCAGGAAGATCGACATACCGATGGCCGAAATCAGCGGTGCCAGCCGAAACGACCCACGCAGGGGACGATAAGCAAGCCGTTCGACGGTCCAGCCATAAACCGACGTGAAGACCATCGCGATCAGAAGGACAAGTAACAGCGCCAGGGGGATCCAGGTGATGCCGACCAACGCCATCAGCAGGAATGCGATCAGGGAGACAAAGGCGCCGATCATGAAGATTTCGCCGTGGGCGAAATTGATCATGCCGATGATGCCGTACACCATCGTGTAGCCGATGGCGATCAGGCCATAAATTGCCCCCAGCGTTACGCCGTTAATGAGCTGCTGGAGGAAATACTCCATACAGGCTCCTACCCCCTTCCCCATTGTTCTTGTTCAGCTTGTTCAGCCTCCACACACGACACTCCGCAGGGGTTGTGCGGAGCGCTGGTTTCACTCCACCATATCGAACCGGCGTGCGCAACAAACGGATGGCGGCATTGCTCATCGGATTCCGGCGGGTGGCTAGGCATGGGGTCCCGGCGCGTGATACAAGGCGTGCAAGTCTTTACCCAGTCGTAACAAAAGCGCTCCAGCGCATAAATCTACCAAGGGAAACAGGATATGCCCCATCAACCCGCCTCTTCGGCGTTGTCCCGATTCACGGTGCTCGATCTGACGCGAGTCCGGTCCGGCCCCACCTGTGTGCGGCAGTTGGCCGACTGGGGCGCCAATGTCATCAAGATCGAACTGCCGGCGGCCCTGGACGCGGCGGAGGGGCTCGGTGGTAACCGGCACGGTCCGGACTTCCAGAATCTGCACCGCAACAAGCGGGCGATCACGCTGAACCTGAAGGACCCGGACGGGGTCGCGCTGTTCAAGAAACTGGTCGAAAAGGCCGATGTCGTCGTCGAAAATTACCGTCCGGACGTGAAGAACCGGCTCGGAATCGATTACGACTCGCTGGCCAAGGTCAATCCGAAGATCATTCTCGGCAGTATCTCCGGGTTTGGGCAGGACGGCCCGTACAAGGGCCGCCCGGGTTTCGATCAGATCGCCCAGGGCATGGGCGGGCTGATGTCGATTACCGGTGCGCCCGGCGAAGGGCCGATGCGGGTCGGTATTCCGATTGCCGACCTGTGCGCCGGCCTGCTCTGCGCCCACGGCATCATGGTGGCCCTGCTGGAGCGGGAGGCATCCGGTAAGGGGCAATGGGTGCAAAGCTCCCTGTTGCAGGCGCAGATCTTCATGCTCGACTTTCAGGCGGCGCGCTGGACGCTGTCCAAGGATGTCGCGCAGCAGGCGGGAAACAACCATCCGACGAGTATTCCGACCGGCGTGTTCGAAACCTCAGACGGCTTTATCAACATCGCGGTGGCCGGTGGGGCGATCTGGGACCGGTTCTGCACCGCCGTCGATGCGGAACGTTGGCAGAGCGACGACCGGTTCAAAACCGCCCCGGCACGGTCGGAGAATCGCGATGCGCTGAATGCCGAGATCAACGATGTCACCCGGACCAAGGCCAGCGAGGAGTGGATCGATATCTTCAGCGAATCCGGCGTCCCCGCCGGACCGATCTACTCGATCGACCAGGTGTTCGCCGACCCGCAGGTCCAGCACCTTGGCATGGCGAAGCAGGTGCATTCGAACGAACTCGGCGATATCGAGTTGGTCGGTCAGGCGATCGGCCTTAGCCGTACGCCGAGCAGCCTTGCCGTGGCGCCGCCGGAACGTGGCGAGCACACGAATGAAGTGCTGTCCGATCTTGGATTTTCCGATGACGAGATCGCGGATTTGCAAAAACGTAACGTCATTTGAGCCGCACGGGTCTCAACGGACAGCGCTCGATTTAGTGGTTTAGGGAGTTAAGGGAATGAGCAGCGAAAAACTGATCGCCGAAAAGGACGGCTCGATCGGATGGGTCACCTTCAACAATCCGGAAAAGCACAACGCCGTCTCGCAGGAGATGTGGGATGGCTTGGCGGACGCAGTCGACCGCTTCAACGCGGATGACGACGTGCGCGTCATCATTCTCAAGGGCGCCGGCGAGAAAGCCTTCGTGGCGGGCGCCGATATCTCGAAATTCGAGGATGAGCGCGCCTCCGAAGCGGCGATCAAGGCCTACAGCGAGTCGGTGACCCGGGGCTACGACACGGTCATGGACTCGGTCAAGCCGACCATCGCGATGATCCGCGGCTATTGCATCGGCGGCGGCACCGGCATCGCGATTTGCTGCGACATGCGCATCTGTTCCGAGGACGCGCAGTTCGGCGTCCCGGCGGCAAAACTGGGCCTCGGCTACGCCTACAACCATATCCGCAAATTGGTCGATCTGGTTGGCCCATCGGCGACCAAGGAAATCTTCTACACGGCGCGACGGTTCAAGGCCGATGAGGCCAAGGCGATGCGGTTGGCGAACCGCGTGGTGCCGGCGGCGGAGTTGGAGAGTTATGTCCGCGATTATGCCGAGACGATTGCCGGCAACGCGCCGCTGACTGTCCGCTCGGTCAAGCAGATCGTCGGCGAAATCGTCAAGGATCCGGAAGATCAGGACCTCGATCTGTGCCAGCGGCTCTATGATGAGTGTTTCGACAGTGCGGATTATGTCGAGGGCCGCACCGCGTTCATGGAGAAGCGGAAGCCGAACTTCGTCGGGCGTTAGACACCGGCGGGGATAGGGTCCCTGACATTGCAGGAATCCGAGAACGGCGCGATACTTGGTCCGATGGTTATCGAAGTACCGAGGAATACGCGCCATGCCCGTCCAAGAGCAGCACAGTCTTCCGAAAATCGGTCCGGGACAGCCGATCGACGACGCAACGGTTTGGAAAGCCCCTGATTTTCCTGAAGGCCGGGCTTGGGCCAGGCCCCTCGAACCGGTCATGTTGGACGAGATCGAGGCCGCGTTGCGGCAGGTGAAGAAGCGGGACATCGCGGCCAAGGACATCCGTGCCGCCGACTTCCCGCTCGACAAGACTATTCCCTTCCTGGCCGGTCTCTATCGCGACATCGAATGCGGTCCCGGCTTCGCGCTGTTATCCGGGTTCCCGGTCGATGCTTATAGCGAAGAGGACCTGCGCCTTGCCTATTGCGGGGTCGGTGCGCATTTCGGAACGATCACCCTCCAGAATCGCGAAGGCGAGTACATTCTCGAGGTCATGGACAAGGGCAAGGCCTATAGCCAGCAGTCACGCGGCTATCACAGCACGGCGCATCTGGATTTCCACAATGATGGCACCAATACGGTGGTGCTGCTGTGCACATCGACGGCGGCGGAAGGCGGCCTGAGCCGGCTGGTCAGCGGGACCGCGTTGTATAACGAAATCCTGCGAGAGCATCCGGAATACCTGGATGTCCTGCATCGTGGCTTTCACCATCACCTGCGCGATCAAGGCAAAGCCGGTGACGCTGCGGTAACTCCCTACCGAACGCCGGTCTTCGGCTTCTTCCACAGCCTGTTTCATATGGCCTATGCCGGGCCGTCGATCCTGTATTGCGAGAATGAAGGGATCGAGATCACCGACCACGAAAAGGCCGCGCTCGACTATCTTGTCTCGGTGGTCGAACGGCCGGACATGCAAATCTCCATGGAACTGCGCAAAGGCGACATGCAATTCGTGAACAACTACCTGCTGCTGCATTCGCGGACCGAGTATCGCGACACAGCGGAACAGCAGCGACGGTTGTTGCGGCTCTGGCTCGACGACGAGAACAGCGCCCGGCTTGGGCCGGGTAAGATGGACTGGTATCTGCCGGAGCTTTCCCGCTTCACGCAGCTCGGTGGGCTCGACGCGCTGTCGTCAGCCGCCGAATAGGCCCCCTACTCCGCGGCCTCTCGACTGCGCTGCGCCGCGAGTGCGGCCATGTGCGATGCGTCCAATTCGACCTGCATCACATTGTTGAAGGCGTTGAAGAATCCGGCCAGCGTGGCGAGCAGGGTGATCTCGACTATCTGGGATTCGTCGAAATAGGCGCGGAGACCGTCGAACGCGGCATCGCGGACCCGATTGGGGTCCGCGGTGAGTGCTACGGCATAATCCCGCACCGCCCGTTCCTCGTCCGTCAGGCCGGGACAATCGGATTCGAGAATGGCGTCGATCACCGGATGCGGCAGGCCGGCATCGTGCAGCCGCGTCGAATGCCGGCCGACGCAATGCGAACACTCGTTTGTCTTCGAGACAGTGACGACAATCAGCTCACGCGTGCGCTTGGGCAGCAGGCTGTCCTCGGCAAAACTCCCCATTAAATCAAGGATATGCCCCAATTGGCGTGGTCGGTGTCCCATTACTTTCTGCCAGGTGGGTTCTCCGGTCGCCTGGCGCCGCTCCTCAAGGGTGTTTAGGAGCGGCTGCGGCAGGCTGTTCAGGTCAATTTCGGAGATACGGGGCATCCGGCGTTTTCCTTCTCTGAGATGGCGATCCTCGACCTGTCCATGAAATGACGGCAGATGCGCCGTTGCAACCTTACTTCTTTGTAAGGTGGCGGAAATCGGGGCGTAAGCCGCCAGCGAATAAGGTGTGTCCTATACCGGGGCGGTTGCGCGGCTCTTATCTCCCCTTCTCTATCACTAGCCCCTGCCGTGTAGCTGCTCCGGTAACCCCATTCTGAGACGATTGACCGAAGGAGATGCCTTCATGAACCCCAAAGCAATACGGCCCGGTACGTGGAAATCCAGCGGTCTGTTGGCGACGGTCGGTATTCTGGTCCTGGTAGGCTATGCCGCGACGGTCGCGAGCGATAACCCGGTACGGGCCAAGACCCCGGAGAAGGTCGTGCAATCGCAGGCAGCCCTTCCAGCTCCCGTCAGTTTCTCAAGCGTCATCGAGCGGGTCAGCCCCGCCGTTGTTAGTATCCAAGTGACCCAGAAGGCGCCCGCCGTCGCCCAAATGCGCGGTGGCAGCCCGGCATCGCGCGATCCGGACGGCATGGAAGAGTTCCTTCACCGCTTCTTCGGGGAAGACCGCTTGCGCCAGTTCGGCCAGCCCAAAGGCGGCGACACGCCCGGCACGCGCCGTGGCCCGGCGCAGCGCCAGGTCGGTAGCGGATCCGGCTTCATCGTTGATCCCAAGGGTTACATCGTGACTAACGATCATGTGGTGCGCGGCGCGGCCGAGATCGTCGTGAAGATGAAGGACGGCAAAACGCATGAAGCCGAACTGATCGGCCGCGATTCCCTGACCGATCTCGCGCTTTTGAAGATCGACGCGGGCAAGGATCTGCCGCATGTGAGCTTCAGCAAAACGGCCACGCCGAAAGTCGGCGATTGGGTTGTGACGATCGGCAATCCTTTCGGGCTCGGCCACACGGTAACCGCCGGTATCGTTTCGGCGCATCATCGCAGTATCGGCCAGGGTCCCTACGACGACTTCATTCAGATCGATGCTCCGATCAACCGGGGAAATTCCGGCGGGCCGGCCTTTAGCACAAATGGTGAGGTGATTGGCGTCAACACCGCGATCTTCTCACCGACCGGCGGTAGCGTCGGCATCGGCTTTGCGATCCCGGCCTCGACGGCGCGCGACGTCATCGCGCAGCTCAAGGACAGCGGCAGTGTCGAGCGCGGCTGGCTCGGTGTTCAAATTCAGGCGGTGACAGAAGATGTTGCGGCGAGCCTCGGTCTCAAAGAGGCCAAGGGAGCGTTGGTTTCCAAGGTGACTGCTGAGAGCCCGGCCGACGTGGCTGGCGTGCGACGCGGCGATTTGATCGTCGGCGTAAACGGCGAGCAGGTTTCGTCAGTGCGGACGTTGCCGCGCCTGGTTGCCGCCGTGGCGCCGGGTAAAACCGCGAAGCTCGCGCTTCTGCGCAAAGGTGAAGAACGCAATGTGACAGTTAAGGTCGGTCTGCGCCCGGGCCCGCGCGAAGTGGCGTCTGCCGAGCAGTCGAAAAAGCTGCTGCTCGGCATGCGGCTGCAAGCGCTCGATCCGGCGACCCGCGACCGTTTCAATATCACCGACGACGTCAGCGGTGTCGTTATCACGACCGTTCATCCATCGAGCAGCGCCGCCGCCAAAGGTCTCTCCGCCGGCGACGTGATCGTCGAAGTCGCGAACGAGCCGGTGATCTCTCCGAAAGACGTCGTTGCAAAGGTTCAGGCGGCCGGCCGGTCGTCCCGAAAGGCCGTGCTGTTCCTGATCCGAAAAGAGGCGGAACAGCGCTTCGTTGCTCTGCCGCTGCGAAAGGCATGATCCCAGTTTAGACACCCTCCACCATAGACACCCATAGTCTCTCTCTCCCCCGAGACTAACTGGCCCACGCGACCACCCACGCGTGGGCCTTTTTTTATTGATTTTCAGCTGCGTGCAGGACCGGACGAGACAGCTGTTTCGTGCACACGCATTTTTTACTGTAAACATATAGGTAATTTTGCTATTAAAAATGACTGTAGAAATTCACTCAAATTATAGAGACGGTATTCTGGAGGGTCGATCTATGTGGAAATTTCAATCTCTGCGCATTCGCCGGGTAATGACGCTTGGCGCAATCGTCGGCGGCGCGCTGCTGTTGAGCGGGTGTCACTATTATCACGGCGGACACGGTGGCTATGGTGGCCATGGCGGTTACAGCAATGGACCGGGTTACGGCTACGGCCAATACAAACATCGCGGTGGCCATGGATACAAAGGCGGACGCCACGGCGGAAACTATGGCAGAGGACATGGCCGGCATCACCGGGGTCACAAGCGACATCACCGGTATGGCGACGACTAAGCGCTAACCGAGCCGGGCTCGCGCACCGCTCCGGGATGTGTGAGGCGATGTGATTCGAGATCGCCCGCAATTCGCCGTACGGTCTTAACGTTCCCCAGTACGACAGCTCCTTATTTCGAGGAGCTCCCCTGATGTGCCCCGGACCCACACCAATTTTACGGTGTGGGTCCGGTCTTTACTGACCTTGTACGACCGTACGGATTTTCGGTGTGCTCCCGATCATCTTCGGGGGTCCAGAGGGCGTCCCCGGTGGCGCCGGTTCGTCTTCGATCAAGGCATAGAAAAACCGCCCCGCCAATCGGCGGAGCGGTCAGTTCGTTCAGGCATAGGCCAAACGGCCGGTGTTTATTCGTCGTGGTTCAGGTCGTCCTCGACTTCGACGATTGCCGTCGTGGCCTTGGCTTTCGGGGCGATCGGCAGTGCCGCCGTCTGCGGTGCGGTCGTTGCCGCGTAGTCGGCCTTCCACTCGCCGAGCGTCGCAATCGCGGCCTGCGTGGACTTGAGGGCACGCGGGCACGGCTCACCAGCCAGCTCGAACGCCATCGCGTTGTCGGAGTCCATGCAGAGGCGCGCCTTGGCAGCCTTGTTGTGGCCCTGCATTTTCAGCTCGCGGGAATTCTTGAGCATGATGCAGTTAGAGTCGGTCCACGTAGAGCCGATGCTGAACCCGAACTGCATGCCCTGCACGCCGAGGCCGGTGGACCCCATGCAGGTGTCGTTCGAAGTGGTCAGCGCGATCGGAGCGGCACTGGAAGCAGCAACTTCATCGCCTTCGACGTTGACGTTGGAGTTACCGCCACCGCCGCCTTCACCACCGTCGCCGCCAGAGGCGCTCGAGGTGGCGCTGCCGCCGGTTGCCGTGGCCGTCGCGTCGCCGCCCGTCGCGTTCGAGTTGGCGTTGGACGTCGAGTTCGAGTTGGCATTCGCGTTGGCGTTGGATTTCGCCTTCGCCGTGCTGTTGTTGTTATTGATGTTTTTGTTTTTGCTCGAGTTGTCGTTGATATTCTTGTTTTTATTGGTGTTGTTAATGTTATTTTCGTTGACGTTATTGTTGTTATTATAATTATCGTTGTAATTCTTATTGTTATTATAGTTGTCGTTATAAGTTCCGTAATGCCCGCCGGTCGCCCAGGCGGTGCTGGCGCCACATAAAATGGCTGCTGCCGCTGCAATGGCCAATACCTGCTTCTTCATCACTTAGTACTCCTAGATACCACTATTTTATTTTTTCTAACAACTTCGGTACAAAGTTATTAAAATTGTAGTAATCATTTCGCTAAATTTGGTCAATTGGGAATAACATGCTAGTAACAACGAGTTAACTCCCGTGATTACTTTCGTACTACATGATTAGGTGGTGCCGGTGGGGCGCTTCAACCGATACGGGTTGGAAATCAGCGAAAAAGCCTAGTTTTCCACGGTGTTTCGAATTCGACCCTTCCAGGCCCCGCCCCGCCCGCGCCAGTGGGCAATGGCTGAATCGATGGTCATCAGGCTGTACATCAGGCCGGCCAACGGCAGTAGCGGGGCAAGCAGAATCGACTGATTGTAGAGCCGGAGGATCGGCAGGAAGGCCAGAAGCATGAGGCCCCACGCCGCCATGGCCATAATGATGATCGGCTGGGCGCCGACGATCCATCCGTACAGGGCCGCTATCGGCGGCACCCAATAGATCACGGCCATCCCGAGCACCGTGCCCGCCAAAAGGATCGGTGATCGGCGGAGCTGGGTGTAAGCGGATCGGGTGACCATCTGCCAGATGCCCTGGAGGCCATGATACGGCCGCAGGCTCTCCGTCGCTGTGGTCAGACCAAGCCAGAGCCGGCCGCCGCCGTCCCGGCCCTTTTGTTTGATCAGGGCGGCCAGCGTGCAATCGTCGATCAAGGCGTCATGCAGGCCTTGGAACCCACCAATTCGTTCGATGGCGCGCCGGTCCAGCAGGACGCATCCACCGGCCGCCGCCGCCGTTCCATTGGCCGGGTCGTTCACCCAGGCGAAGGGATAGAGCTTTTGAAAGAACAGGACGAAGGCCGGGATCAGCAGCCGCGCCCAGAATCCCTCGGATACCAGCACCACCATCTGAGAGACCAGGTCGAGATCGTTCGACCGCGCCTTGGCGACCAGGCGGCGCAGGTTGAAGGCGTCATGGGCGATGTCCGCGTCGGTCAGCAGCAGGTATTCGTATGCCGGGGCAACGGCGGGCGCGTGCTGGAAGCCTTCCGATAAGGCCCAGACCTTCCCGGCCCAACCGGACGGCAACGGTCCCGACTGCGTCACGGTCAGCCGATTTTCCTGTCCAAGGTCGACGGCGGTCTGGCGGGCGATGTCGGCGGTCCCGTCTTCGCTATGGTCGTCGATGAGGATGACGTGGAATGGGCCGGGATAGTTCTGCCGAAGCAACGTCGATAGGCTCTTGCGAAGAACTTCCGCTTCGTTCCGGGCGGGCACCAACGCAGCCACCGGCGGCCACTCCGAAAGATTACCTGGGGGCCCGTCCAGCCGTTCGCGGGCGCGCCAAAACCCGCCGCGGGCTGCGATCAAATAGATCCAAATTGAGAGGGACAGAAGCGATAGCCCCATAAGCACGCCGACCAGCATGCAGGAGGAAATACAGGTCTTTTACCGGGGCGTCGAGTTGGCAGTGCGGCAGGCAGGGTTTTGCCCTTAATCGTGCTCTGAAATGTGCCCTGCAAAGAGCCCAATTGTGGCCACAAATTGCCTTTATTCTCCCTATTATACTGTGATGGGAGTTGTGCCGCTGTCCGATTCGCAGAAAACCGGACAGTTCAGGGTTTGAAGAAGCCGGCACACGAGGCATTTAGACGGCAACAGTGCGCTCGAAGGTTAAGTAAATGGCAAGGTTACGCCGTTAACCTTAATAGCTGTAATACACATAAAACATAATGTATTGAGTGCATTATTATGCTGAATCAAGCGGATAGAGAGAATGTCGGCGTATTTGCCGCCAGCCGCGACGGAATGGCCGAACGGCGTGAAGCCGAGCGGCGGCGGGCCCGTGTCGGGGCTTACGTCACTTTCCGGACCGGTGCCGAGGAGCTGGCCTGTCATATCATCGACATTTCCAGCAAGGGCGCGCGGCTACGGTTAGCCGATGTATCGACGTTGCCGAAATTCTTTGAGCTGCATACCCCGGAGGGCGAAGCGTATCTCTGCGAGATCATTCGCCGGAAATCCGATTACGTCGGGGTCGAGTTTTTGCAGAGCTCATAGGACGGTCGATGATTGTCCCATTCGGCGCCGTTGGAGCCCGGTGCCGCCTATTTGCGTGCCCAGCTTCCGTCGCGCAACCGCGTAGACCCAAGCCATAAAATGAAAGTCCTGCCCGCGCGCCGTCTAGACGGCGGACGGCGTCAGGTGTTAGGAGACTGCTCCGACGTCGGCGGCCATCCGGTTCCAGGAACAGGTCGCGGCAATCGGTCGATGGAGAGGTGGCAGAGTGGTCGAATGCGGCGGTCTTGAAAACCGTTGAGCCGAAAGGTTCCGGGGGTTCGAATCCCTCCCTCTCCGCCAGTCAGCCCCGAGATTTGTCTCGGGCATTGTCAAATTAAATCGGCTTGAGCCGGGAATGGGAGTTCCATGTGGCGTCAGTTGGCAGCCTGAACGCCGCAACTTCGGGTGCTTGGGAGGCAGGTTCGCATTAGCCTGACAGCACCTCCCAAATTATTCGACGACGGGCAACTACCGCTGCGCGGCAAGACGCCCGCCCGCCTTACGCATTCAAGTGATTACCCATTCGCAGCGCACTGCTCGTCATTCGGCAAGCGGTCCGAACACCGGCAGGTTGTACTCGCCGAACCCGTCCTGACCGTCCGTCCAGCGCAGCGAGAGCACTTTCCCCTCGCGCAAGTCTTCCGGTGCCATCTCCACGGGATACGCCACGAAGAGCGGTCCTTCGTCCAATTCCAGCACTATCACGGTGTGGGGCGCGGGATACTCTGGGAAATAGCCACGACGAAACGTGGTCCAAGACAGCACCTTGCCGCGGCCTGCCATCGGCGTCCAGGCAGATTCGTCTGAGAGACACCGGTCGCAGGTCGGTCCGGGCGGCCAGCGGAACTTGCCGCATTCAGAGCATTTCTGCAGCCGAAACTCCTTCTTCTGAGTGAAGGTCCAGAACTGCTCGGCATATGGATCCATGGACCGGTTCGGACGCGGCGTCGCCATCGCTCAATCTCCCTTCGTGTAGATGATGCTTTTGCACTTGCCGGCGACATCGTGCACGTACTGCGCTACTTCGGCGCCCTGGACCTGACGCTGCCCTAGTCCGCCCCGGAGCTGTCTTATGAGCTCGGGCTGATGGTTCCAGCTCTGCATATAGCTCTCGGAGAGCATCCCGCCGCTCGTATTGCACGGCAGCTCACCGCCGACCTCGATCCGGCCATCTTGCACGAACGCACCGCCCTCGCCCTCCTTGCAAAAGCCGAAACCTTCCAAAGACGCAAGTAGGTGCACGCTGAAGCTGTCGTAGGTGGCGAAAACATCGATGTCCTGCGGCGTAACGCCCGCCATTGGATAGACCTGTGCGGCGACGTCGCGGTGGGCGGTGTGATAGAAATCCTTGAGCCGCGGCCGCAGCTGCGTGGCATCGACATTCTCTTCCGACCAGCCGAAGCCGCTCACCATGATCGGCGGGTGGCGGCAGTCGTTCGCCATGTCCGCACGCCGCACGATGATCGCAACGCCACCGTCATTGATGAGGCAATAGTCGAACAGCCGCAGCGGCTCGGCGACGTAGCGTGCGTTGAGATAGTCATCGATCGTAAGGGGCTTTTGCATGATCGCATTCGGGTTCATGCACGCATGCTTACGGAACGCCACCGCGATCGCGCCGAGTTGCTCCTCCGTCGTGCCATAGAGCAGCTTGTGGCGCTGGAACAACAGCGCGTAGAGTGCGCCTTGCGAGGTCAAGCCCCACGGCGCGTAGTAAAAGTACGAGGTGATGCCGCCGCCGGTCACACGCGAGCCGCCGTACGCTGTATCCATCGAGCGCTGGGCGTTCCCATAGACGAGCGCCACGGTGCTGCACAGGCCGCAGTTAATCGCCATGGTCGCCTCTATGATGCACTGCGCCGCGTCGCCTCCGCCGCTCCAGCGCGGGTTCATGCCCCACAGCTCGCACGCGCGTTCGCTCGACAGATTCGCAACGCACAACCCGTCGATGTCGTCCTTGTTTAGACCGGCGTCGTCGAGCGCGCGTTTCAATGCCCGCGATGCTAGGGTGTACGAATCGTATCGCGCCTCGCCCTTGGCGACCGCTTTGCCGCCCGCGCCGCGGTAATCGCTGGCGTAGTCTGTCTCGCCCACGCCGACAACGGCCACCGTGTCTTTGAGCGGCGCGAGCCGTGTCTGGTCGAAGCTGATCGCCATTGACTATCTCCTAGATGACGCCGCTCTCGCGCAGCGAATGAATCTCTTCGTCGCTCATGCCGAGCAACTCGCTAAACACGTATTGATTGTGTTCCGCATACGTGGGTGCCCGCCCGTGCACGAACGCGGGCGTGCGCGACATCTTCACCGGGTAACCTTCGTAGGGTACGTCGCCTAGCTCGGGATGGTCGATGATCGGATGCATCTGACGGTGCTGCAGCTGCGGATCGTACTCGACGCGGTCTTCGGCGCTCTGCACCGGGGCCGCGATGATGCCCGCCGCCTGGCATTGGCGCATGATGTCGTAGCGCCGCCGCGGGCGAGTCCAACGTCCGATGATGGTGTCGAGCTCGTCCTGATTCGCGACCCGCGTTTCGTTAGTGGCGAACTTTGGATCGAGCGCAAGCGCAGGTTGCTCCATCACGCCGCACAAGGCCTCGAACTGCGCCTGCGTCTCGCAGGCGATGAATATCCACCAGTCCTGGCCGACACGATCCTGTCCGGCGCAGCGGTAAGTGTTGTGCGGGGCGAGCGCCGGAAAGACGGAGCGGTTTCCCGGCGGGAAATCCGGTCTCCGGGTGCGTCGGCCATTTACTTGGTAGTCGAGCAAATACGTGCCGAGCATCGACATCGCCCCTTCTGTCACCGAGTAGTCGATGTAGGAGCCCTCTCCGGTTTTCTTTGCTTGCAGCAAGGCCTGGACAAGTGCGACTCCCCCCATCCAGCCCCCCATGACGTCCAGGTACGAAAAACCCCATCCCGCCGGCGGCTTGCCGGGCAATCCCGAGGCGAGTGAAAAACCCGATTGCGCCGCAGCGGTCGGCCCGAAGCTGCGGTAACCCTTCCAGTCACCGGTGTGCCCGAAGCCCGAGGTGCTCATATACACGAGCCGGGGGTTGAGCGTGCGCATCCGCTCCCAGGTGAGGCCCCAGCTCGGTAGCACCTCAGCACTGAAATTCTCCACCAGCGCATCGCTGACGCCGATCAGTCGCTCTACGATCTTCAGCCCCTCTGGGCTCTTTGTATTGAGGCTGATGGCGAGCTTGCCGTGATGCAGGGTGTTGAAGTATGGCGCGGCGTACAGCTCTTGCTGTCCCGTGGCCTGGCCGGATGGCGATTCTTCGCGCAGCGTATTGAATTGCGGGTCCGCGTGGGCCTGCTTACTGCCGGGCAAATCGACAGGCTGCGGATCGTCGCTCACGATACTCGGGGTGGCGTTGTAGCGATGACTGTCCCAGCCGTCCGCACGCTCGACGTGGATCACCTCCGCCCCGTAATGAGTGAGAAGGCGCGGTGCCCACGGACCGACGGTTTTCCAGGTGAAGTCAAGAACGCGAATTCCGCTCAGCACGCCGCTGCGCGCGTTTGGCCTGGCGTTCATCGGGCAGCTCCCGCGGCGCGTAGCGCCGAGATCGCTTCGGCCGACATCCCTAGGTCCTGCGCCAATATGTCCTCAGTGTTTTCGCCGAGATCCGGGGCGCGTCTGCGCGGCTCGATGCCCAAAGCATCACACGCAAACGGGCCGCGCGGATACGGGATCGAGCGGTCAATCTCTGGATGCTCGATCGAGCGCCAGTAGTCGCGCTGCTGGTAATGCGGAACGTCATAATTTTCTTCAGCAGCGTGGACCAGGCCCCAGGAAATCCCGTTCGTCTGCGCGCGGTGGAAGCATTCTTCGCCGTCGCTCGCGGCGATTAGACGCGCGATGGCGTCACGCACCACGTTGCCCGTGCGGTATTCCGACATTCGATACGCCTCGTCCTGGTACTTTGGATCGTGCAGCTCGCCCGTCACGCCTTTCTCGTCCATCCACTTGATCAAACTCTTCCAGACCCGCGGACCAAAATTCTGCATAACTGCGATCATGTAGTTGCCGTCTGCGGTCGGTAGCTGCAGGGGCGGTTGTCGCCTGGGGTTGGCGTGCATGCCGGTCTGGCGGTACATCGTCGAGCCGTAGTACATCCACTGCGGCACGGCAGCCTCCGTGCCCATCGCGCATGCGTCGTGAATCGAGACGTCGATATACTGCCCCGCGCCCGAGCTCTCGCGCTCGAACAAGGCGACGGTAATGCCGTGGAGCACGAACGCGCAGCCCATGTGCCAGGCGTGACGGCCTTGCCCGCCGATGGGGGGCGCCTTCGGATCGGAATAGCCCGAGCTCGCCATTTGTCCGCCCAACGCAAGATGAGCGGCATCGTTCATGACGTAATCGCACCAGGGACCATCCTGGCCGAAGTCGGTGAGCGAGGCATGAATCAGACTTTGATTCGAAGCCAATGACGAGTAGTCGAGCCCAATCCCGGCAAGCTTGCCGGGCGACGCACTGTCGAGAAACACGTCAGCGCGGGCCAGCAGCTTTTTGACGAGTGTGCCGGCAGCCGGACGGGAGATATCGAGCGCAAGGCTCTCTTTGCCAGTGTTGTACCACCAGTAGTCGATACAGCGGTCGGGGTCCGGTTCGTCGTCGACGAACGGACCGCACCAGCGGCCCGGGCTCCCCTCCACGGGTTCTATCTGGATTACGCGGGCACCGCCATCGGAGAGCAGCTTGCCCGCCCATTGATTGCGGCGATCCGCCAGCTCAATCACCGTCAGGCCGTCGTAGACGCCAACCATGTACACCTCCTTCGACCGCAGCGACACCGTGATATGTCGGATTTTCCCTTCGGTCGGACTTGACGGGGCTTTGTTGCTGAGAAATATGGCGATGGTAGCAGGGGCATGTGTCCCCGTGCATTGAACCGACATTCTCCATTTGGGCCGCGTTGGATGAGTTTATCGGGCATCGTCAGAGCAAATCAAATTGAGCCGTAAGGTTCCGGGGGTTCGAATCCATCGCTTTCCGCCAGGCTCGTCGTATCCGCTCCGTCCCTATTGTTTTTCCGAAAAGGACCTCACATCGATGGTCGGGGCGCGTCCTATTGGAACGGCGATCCTCCTCGCCGTGATCTATACGGTTTATGATGGTATCTTCAGACGCTTCAGGGGAGGTTGAGGCATGCAATTCGCCATCTTGATTCACGACGAACCCGGTTCCGCGGCCTTGCGGGACGAGCACCGGACGGCGCATCTCGATTATCTGAAAGCGTTCGACGACCAGACCCTGTTCGCGGGACCGTTTACGAGCGACGATGAATCGGCGGATTTGGGGAGCTTCCGGCTCATCGAGTTTGCCGATCGCGCGGCCGCCGAAAAACACATCGCCGACGAGCCCTACGTCATCGTCGGCATTCAGAAACGCTGGCAGATCCATCGGTGGACCGGATCGGTGCCCTACACGTGGCGCGACTGTCCGCGCACGGAAGGCCACGTCCAGGCGCTGTTCCACGGACTCGATCATACGGACAACATGGCCAAGCGTGCCGAATACCACGACGCTCACGAGGCCTATTTCAACGAACACGGTGACAACGTCATTGCGCGCGGACCGTTGCTTGATGACGCAGGGTCGGGATCGGTCGGCAGCACCTGGTTGCTGGACGTTCCGGACCTCGACGCCGGGCGCAGCTTTTTGGAAGGCGACCCGTTCTACAAATCAGGGCTCTACAAGGACGTGATGTTTCACCGCTGGCGTTTCGGTCGCGTATTCGACCGGTTCAAGGTTTGACGAACGCGCTATCGGTCCATCGACATTCAACGTCGTGTTTCCCCGCCGCTGATGATCTCGATCATAACCCGTGCCGTCGGTCGAGAGGCCAACGCGGAGTTCTTACGTGAAACCCAACGACTAAAAGAACAGCCAGGTTGGCAGCCAGGTGGGGAATAGTTGAGGTAGCCAGCTATCGAGCCAAGATGGATGCCAAAACAAATCCATGATCCGATCGTAGAACATAACCAGGATCAGCCAACCGCCAGCGGCATAACCAAGCGCGGTTCGCCAATTATATTCACCCCAGCGAATTAAATAGACCGCGATAAAAAGCGGTAACGCCAGCTTTTGGCCAATCACGAGCATAATGAGAATCATGGCTATTAAATAACCAAAGAAGACCATTGCCCGGTTCCAGGCGGCGGCCTCGGATGTGTACGCCCAGGCAGCGCCTAACCCATTGTGCTCTCGTAGCGCGCCAAGAAAGGCACGCCCGTCATGGATTACGACTAGAAACACAAACAGGATGCCCGGGATAATGCCGACTAAGGGAAACTGACTCACGGCTATGGGCCAAGATTCCGGTTCGTATTCCGCTCCTACATCGTGTGGCCTTAAGGCCTCCCAGCATGCCAGGGAGAAAACGATAAAGAGGAGAATTGAAAACGGCAGTGATATTAGAGGACTGCGTTCCGCGCCCTCTCCCACGCTTGCGCCGCTCTTTTTTGTATCGTCACTTTCGCTTGGGGTTTTATTTGTTGTGATTCCCCGCACGGCCGAAAAAATTGTGATCGCGATCAGGACCCAAATAGTGATGACAATCGGGCGCTCCCAGGCCCAACTCAGACCGGCATGGGCACTGATGCTGATTTGAAAGGCGTTCTCCATGATACTGCCGAGGATGAGCGCCAGAATGAGCGGCGGGCGTGGCCAGCCGCCTCGCTTCATGATGAAGCCGATGATCCCCATTGCCAGACAGGTGATCCAATCGCCCAGCGATGCGCCGCCGATCCAAGCCCCCATGAAGACAAAGAGGATAACACCGGGGACAAGCAGATGGCCGGGCAGGAAGGCGACCTTTGCCACTTGTTTGCTTAGAAACATCAACAGGATGGCAACGACAATGTTGGCGACCACGATGGACCACACCATGCTGAAGGTAATATGCAGGTTGTCCGTCAACATTTCGGGGCCAGGCTTGAGGCCCTGAATTAACAACGCACCCAACAGGATGGCCGTTCCCAGACTGCCGGGTATGCCAAACGCAACCGTCGGCACCAATGATCCACCGCGCGTCGCATTGTTGGCGGCTTCCGGCGCGATGACGCCGCGGATATCGCCCTTTCCGAACTGTGATTTATCCTTGGCGCTTTGGACCGCGTGGCCGTAGGCAATCCAATCGACGATCGATGCGCCAAGGCCGGGTAACATGCCGACATAGGTGCCGATCACAGCGCTTCTGATCGCCAGCCACCAATGCTGAAAGGCGTCTTTGACGCCATCCATCAGGCCACCGCCATCCGATTGGCCTTTGGGGATTTTCGCAATCGAGGTATTGCGGATCGCCAGTTCCATGATTTCCGGGATGGCGAACAACCCCAACACCACGGGGATAAGCGGCAAATTATCGGATAAGTAATCGGTCCCGAAGGTGAACCGGGGCATGGAAACCGTTACTGCTTCGCCGACGGTCGCCAACAAAATGCCCAGCGCCGCGACGGCAAGGCCTTTCAAAACCGATCCGCCACTTAAGGACCCCACCATGGCGAGCCCCAAAAGGCCCAGCATGAATAGCTCGGGCGAGTTAAATGCCAAAATGACTGGCAGGATAATAGGGATGGAGACTGCCAGGATCAGCGCGCCGAACACCCCGCCAAACGCCGAAACGGTAAACGCGGCGCCAAGGGCTCTGGCCGCCTGCCCCTTTTGGGCCAGGGGATAGCCGTCGAGAATGGTTGCTTGAGATGCAGCCGTGCCCGGAATGCCAAGCATCACCGAAGCGATCGTGTCACTGGTCGACGTGACGGCGAACATGCCAAGGAGAAGTGCGAAAGCCGGGACAGGCTCCATGCCGAAAGTGAACGGCAGTAGCAGCACCAGTCCGATAACGCCCCCTAAACCAGGGATTGCGCCGAACCAAATACCGATGAACACCCCAAGCATCAAAAAGCCGATCGCCGGCCATTCAAAGACAAGAGACAACCCGGTGATCAATGCATCAAGCATGTCGGGCCTTGCGGCGTTCGTAATGCATGAGTTTTAAAAAAGAAGGTTGGAATAGTCCCGGCAAGCCTATCCAGCTCACACTGGATAGGCCCGCTGGAGTCAAATTACGACGATTTGCTATTTCTTCTTTTTCTTCTTCAACTTTCTGGCTTTTTGGCCGGTAAGCTGTTTCAAGCCCGCGATAGCCGCCGGGGACGCATTCTTGTAGTCGGTCAAAATCCAACTTCCCTCTTTACCGCCCACGAAATTGTGGATGGGGCTCACGGTTTTTTCCCAGTCAGCCCTGAAAGCCTTGTCATCGCGCACTGAGAGATAGGCTTTGCGAAGATCTGCAACCACTTCGGCAGGCGCGCCCGGAGGGGCGGCAAAGGAAAACGGCCAAATGGCGTACTTGCTGACCCATTTGTAGGCTTCCCAGAGATCACCCGATGGCTCTTTACCGGTTACGTCCTTGTAGTAGTCGATGAAATGTTTGGCCTTGCCGAAATACCCTGGGAAACGGGTGGCTTCGCCCTTCTCATTCATCGCCGTATGGTAATAGAGGCCAATCGCTTTGCCTTCTTTCACAATGCCGTTTTTGTAAAACGCGTTGTAGCCGGGGTTTCCGGCAGACGCCATGTTGATTTCTCCCGCTTGGAGAGCCGGGCTGATTTTGGACGACCCTTTATACCCGACGACATAGCGATACTTGATGCCGAACAGTTCCAGGGGGACCCGGCCGTAAATATCGAGATTTGAATGCGGCGCCCGGCCACCAAAGATAATACCCTCTGTTTTAGGGAGATCGGCGGCAGATTTCAGCCCCTTACCCGTATTGGCCATGATCAAAGTGTAATAAGAAACATCGCCGGCGCCGATCAGTTGGAATTTTGCCGGATCGAAATTTACGCCCTTGAGCTTGAGCAAGTGGCCCATCTGATTCATGGGCCCCCAATGCAATGTCATGCCGTCTTTTTTGGCTTTATTGTAGATGAAGTTTTTGGACTTATTGCCAGCCGCACCAGGCAGATTTTTGACGATGAACTTAGGATTGCCGGGCATAAATTTACCTAAATGCCGCGCCCAAGCTCGAGCCCCCCGAGTTTGACCGCCAGCAGGGGACGCGCCGACAATCATGGTAAATGTTTTGCCGCTGTAATCCGCCGCGGATACGGGCGTTAAACTGCCGATTGCCACCAATCCCGCCGCAGCAGTGGCAAGCAAAATGGTTTTATAATTTAGCATCCACTTCCTCCCTTAGATTTTTTTTCGAGACCGCGGCGATCTCCGCCAGTGTCGCCAGGTAGACGCACTGTCATTTCACACGAATTGAGTTTGGCTTTACAGATTCGGAAATGCAAACTGCCAGGCCCGTCGCTTCCGCTTCGTCGCTATCTTTGCCCGCAGACTTTCCGGCTGAGTCCTCTCAGGCGGCGCTTTTAATTTTATAGAGTATGACCTGGCCGACCCCGGCAGTTCGCGAGACCATGCCCTCCTCCTGACTTGCCGGCTCAACGGATATTCGATATTCGAGATACATCGGAAGAATACCGAAGAAAATCCGCAGCGAAGAAGCGCCAACATATTTGAAATATCTCGCGTCGCCGGAGACGCTCCGATCGCGCGGGCGGCGAACGGGTCACGGCACGCGCGGGAACCCGGATCCGCCCTGCCGCCGCAGGGCCGTCGTCAGAGCAAACACGCAAGGAGTGCTGTTACATGTCTAACCTCGTACCGCCGCACGGCGCGGAGACTTTAAAACCGCTGTTGTTGCCGGAGACCGAGCGCGCGGATGAAAGGAAGCGGGCGGAAAATCTCAAGCAGGTCCCGCTTTCGAGCCGCGAGGTTTCCGACCTGTTCATGCTGGCGATGGGGGCCTATACGCCGCTCGACGGGTTCATGGGCGAGCAGGATTGGCGCAGTTGCTGCGTAGAGATGACGCTGTCGGATGGCCTGTTCTGGCCGATTCCGATCACGTTGTCCGCTGAGCAGGCGATCGCCGACTCGATTCAAGTCGGTGAGGACGTCGCCCTCGTCGATGGCGATGACGGAGACATCCTGGGGATTCTCACGGTCAGCGAGAAATACACCATCGACAAGGATCTGGAGTGCGAGCAGGTCTATCGCACGACCGACCCGGCCCATCCCGGCGTGCAGAAGGTCATGGAACAAGGACCGGTCAATCTGGCCGGCCGGCTTGCGGCCCTATCCGAGGGTCATTTCCCCGAAACCTACAAAGG
>JAJFJD010000009.1 GCA_021774335.1 Alphaproteobacteria bacterium | reverse complement strand
GAAATACGGCGACAGGTAGCCGCGGTCGAACTGCATGCCCTCGACCACGTCGAGTTCGGTCTCGAGGCTCTTCGCCTCTTCCACCGTGATCACGCCCTCGTTGCCGACCCGCTCCATCGCCTTCGCGATCATGTCGCCGATTTCCTTATCGCCATTGGCGGAAATCGTACCAACCTGCGCGACTTCGGAACCGGCCGAAATGCGCTTGGACCGCTTGTTGATGTCCGCGACGACCGCTGTCACGGCGAGATCGATGCCGCGCCGCAGGTCCATCGGGTTCATGCCGGCGGCCACTGCCTTGACGCCTTCGCGCACGATCGCGCGCGCCAAAACCGTCGCCGTCGTCGTGCCGTCACCGGCAAGGTCGTTGGTCTTGCTCGCCACTTCGCGCACCATCTGGGCGCCCATGTTCTCGAACTTGTCCTTAAGCTCGATCTCCTTGGCGACGGTCACGCCGTCCTTGGAGATGCGCGGCGCGCCGAACGACTTGTCGAGAACCACGTTGCGGCCTTTCGGGCCCAGCGTAACCTGGACCGCATCCGCAAGGATATCGATGCCCTTAAGCATGCGATCCCGTGCGTCGGTCGAAAATTTAACTTCTTTTGCAGCCATTTGAATTTTCCTGATTTAGCCCTGAGTTGGATTAAGCCGCTTTCTTTTTCTTCTTCGGCTTCGCCGCCGCGCCCTCAAGCACGGCCATGATGTCGCTTTCCTTCATGATCAACAGGTCTTCGCCGTCGATCTTCACTTCGGTGCCCGACCACTTGCCGAACAGCACCTTGTCGCCCTTCTTGACTTCCATCGTCACCAGGTTGCCCTTTTCGTCCCGGCCACCCGATCCAACGGCGACGATTTCGCCTTGCGTCGGCTTCTCGGTCGCCGTATCGGGAATGATGATTCCGCCAGAGGTCTTTTGATCTTCTTCGAGTCGGCGAACCGCGACCCGATCGTGCAACGGTTTGAATTTCATTGATTGATCCTTCCGCCCATCGATGGACAAGTCTTTGCAAAGAAAGGGTGCGTGGCACAAACGCGCCCTGTTAGCACTCTGTGTTAGCGAGTGCTAAGGCACTTAATCAAGCATTACAAGCGGTTCAAGGGATGAACCGTGATTTTTTTGTAAAAAATGGAGATGAGCCCGCGCCGCCTGTTTTGGCGCGACAGTGCCAGGCGACGCTGATACGGTTATCCGGCAGTCGAATTATCGTCCTCACCGCCGACCCTGGCGATCGGCGAAACCGAGAGATCGCAGAACATGACCGCCGCGCACAATGTCATCGAGCTGATCGGCAACACACCAATCATCGAATTACCGCAGATCGATACCGGTCCCTGCCGCCTTTTCGTAAAATTGGAGAACCAGAACCCCGGCGGATCCATCAAGGACCGCATCGGCCTGTCGATGATAGAGGCCGCGGAACGGGATGGCCGCTTGAAACCGGGCGGCACCATCGTTGAAGCGACCGCCGGCAACACCGGCCTTGGCCTCGCTCTGGTCGCCAGCCAGAAGGGATACCGCCTGATCATCGTCATTCCCGACAAGATGAGTCAGGAAAAGATCTTCAATCTCAAGGCGATGGGTGCGGAAATCCTGCTCACCCGCTCGGACGTCGGCAAGGGCCATCCGGACTATTACCAGGACAAGGCCGCCGCCATCGTGAAGGACACGCCGGGCGCGATCTACATCAACCAGTTCGAGAATCCGGCCAACCCGTTGGCGCACGAAACTGGCACCGGTCCGGAAATCTGGGCCCAGATGGGGCATGACGTGGATGCCATGGTATGCGGCGTCGGATCGGGCGGGACGATCACCGGGCTCAGCCGATTCTTCGAGAAGGTCAATCCAGATACCGAAATGGTCCTGGCCGATCCCAAGGGATCGATCCTCGCCGACTATATCGACACCGGCGAGTTGAAGACCGAGGTCGGGAGCTGGCTGGTCGAAGGAATTGGCGAGGATTTCATTCCGCCGATCTGCGACCTGTCCCGGGTCAAACGCGCGATCACCGTGGACGATGCCGAAAGCTTCCAGACCGCGCGAGAGGTGTTGGAAAAAACCGGCATATTGGCGGGCACGTCCTCCGGCACTCTGATCGCCGCCGCGATCCGCTATTGCCGTGAGCAGACCGAGCCCAAGCGGGTCGTCACCTTCGTCTGCGACAGCGGCAACAAGTATCTGTCCAAGGCATTCAACGACTATTGGATGTTCGACCAGGGCCTTCTGAAGCGAAAGACATACGGCGACCTGCGGGACTTGATCTCGCGGCCCTTCGAGGAGGGCGGCACGGTCACCGCCCGGCCCAGCGACACGTTGATGACGGTCTATTCCCGCATGAAGCTGAACGATGTTTCGCAACTCCCCGTAATGGAAGACGATCAGATCGTCGGGATCGTTCATGAGTCCGATATCCTGTTGTCGGTATACGAGGATCAAGAAAAATTCGGCGAGCCGGCCTCGATCGCGATGTCGAAGGGACTGGAAACTGTCGATGCTTCGGCCAACATCCAAGAACTGATGCCAATCTTCGATCACGGCCATGTGGCCATCGTGAAGAACGGCGACAGATTCAGCGGGCTGATCACCCGGATTGATCTTTTGAACTATCTGCGCCGGAGTGCGGCATGACCGAATCTCGACGACCCAACGCCCCGAAACCGGGTTTCTCCACCAAGGCCGTGCACGCTGGGCAGTCCCCGGATCCGACCACGGGCGCGGTCTGGACACCGATCTACACCTCGTCGACTTTCATTCAGGAGAGCCCCGGCGTCCACAAGGGCTACGAATACAGCCGCAGCCACAACCCGACGCGGCTGGCCTTCGAGCGGAATATCGCCGCCCTGGAAAACGGCACCGCGGGCTTCGCCTTCGCGTCTGGCATGGCGGCATCTTCGACGGTTCTGGAATGCCTCGACGCGGGCGCGCATATCATCGCCAGCGACGATCTGTACGGCGGCACCTACCGGCTTTTCGAGAATGTCCGCAAGCGCAGCGCCGGCCTCACCTTCAGCTTCATCGACATGTCCGACAAGGCAGCGCTGGAAGCGGCGATCACGCCTGAAACCAAGATGATCTGGGTCGAGACGCCGTCCAATCCGTTGCTCAAGCTGATCGACCTTGAGATGGTGGCAGGCGTGGCCAAGTCGCGCGGCATTCTGACCGTCGCCGACAACACGTTCGCCACCCCCTGGATTCAGCGGCCGCTCGACCTCGGCATCGACATCGTGCTGCACTCGGTGACGAAATACCTGAACGGACATTCCGACGTGGTCGCCGGGATCGTCGTGGTCGGCGACAACCCAGCCTTGGCCGAGGAGCTGACCTTTCTGCAGAACGCGGTGGGCGGGGTCTCCGGACCGTTCGACGCGTATTTGGCGATGCGTGGGGTCAAGACACTGGCGCTGCGCATGGAACGCCACTGTGAAAGCGCTGCGCGCGTTGCCGAATGGCTCGAAGGACATCCGGCGATCGAGACCGTGTATTACCCCGGCCTCGCCAGCCATCCGCAGCATGACCTCGCCAAGCGGCAAATGTCCGGTTACGGCGGCATGGTTTCCGCCGTCGTGAAAGGTGGGTTGGAGCCGACCAAGCGCTTCCTCGAACGCTGCTCCCTGTTCGCGCTGGCGGAAAGCCTAGGCGGTGTCGAAAGCCTGATCGAGCATCCCGCGATCATGACCCATGCCAGCATTCCGGCGGATATTCGGGCCGCGCTCGGCGTCGATGACGGCCTTGTCCGTCTGTCGGTCGGAATCGAGGACATCGACGACCTGATCGACGATCTGGATGCGGCCCTGAGCTAAACGCCGTAGTTCGAGACCTCGACCAGATTACCGTCTGGATCGCGGAAATAGACCGACGTGATCGGGCCGAGCGCGCCGGCCCGCGTGCCGGGGCCATCGATAATCTCGACCCCTTCCGCATCCAGGTGTTTGACCACCGCATCGATCGGCGTTTCCGTGATCAGGCAGAAGTCCCCGCCGCCAATCGACGGCGCGGCCGCCACGAGGCCCGGCCCCTTGTCTTTCGGATGCAGGTTGATCTTGTGCTGGCCAAACCGCAGCGCCCAGCGCCCCTCGCCGAAGCTGAACGGCTCCATCCCGAGGACGCGCTTATAGAAGTCGCAACTTTCCTCGATGTCGTTGACCTTCAAAACGAAATGGTCGATCCGTTCAATCTTCATGACGCCTGCCCCTGTCGCTGTCCTTGATACACATCCCGGTGGATCGGCTCCCACCACGCTTTATTCTCGAGATACCACGCCACTGTATCGCGCAGCCCTTCCTCGAACCGCCGTGTGGGAATCCAACCTAGATCGCGCGACAGCTTTTCGCCGTCCAGCGCGTATCGGAAATCATGCCCGGGCCGGTCGTCGACATACTCGATCAGGCTTTCATGCGGCCGATGCGGCGAGTCCGGCAGGAAGGCGTCCAGCGCAGTGCAGATCCCCTTCACCACGTCGATGTTCCGGCGTTCCGCCGCACCAGTGATATTGTAAGTCTCGCCCGGGCGGCCGTTGTGCAACACATGTAACAGCGCCTGGGCATGATCTTCCACATGCACCCAATCGCGGACGTTCTCGCCGCCGGCGTAGACCGGCAACGGCGACCCGGCGAGTCCGGCCAGGATCATCGTCGGAATGAGTTTCTCGGGAAACTGATACGGCCCGTAGTTGTTGCAGCAATTCGTGATGATCACCGGCAACCCATAGGTGCGGTGCCAGGCGCGGACCAGATGATCGGACCCCGCCTTGCTCGCGGCGTAGGGCGAACTCGGCCGGTACGGTGCGATTTCGTCCGCTGGCGGACCGTCGGCGAGATCGCCAAAGACTTCGTCGGTCGAGACATGGAGGAACCGGAAAGCATCGCGTTTCGCGGCCGGCAGTGTCCGGTGATAATCCAGCGTCGCCTCAAGCAGTGTATAAGTGCCGAGGACATTGGTATCGATAAAGGCGGCGGGGTCGTCGATCGACCGGTCCACATGGGATTCGGCCGCCAGATGCAACACTGCGTCGGGCGTATGCGCCTCGAAGACCCGGGCAAGCGCAATTGCATCGCGGATGTCGGCATGTTCGAACGCATAGGACGGGTCGGCCGCGACCGATGCCACCGATTCCACCCGCCCAGCGTAAGTCAGGGCATCCAGGTTCACGACGGCGTACCCGGCCTCGCCCACCAGATGGCGCACCACGGCTGACCCGATAAATCCAGCGCCGCCGGTAACGAGAACTTTCATATTTCAACAAACCTCATAGCAGCAGGATATCCTGGGAGCGCCTTGCCATTATCGCGCACGGGAGGCACCATCCGGCCTGCGATTCGCCGACGGCACCGTCCCTATATATCATACGGTCAACCGCGACGGCGCGGCCATCAGCACATTCACACGGACCATGCGGAAATTCGACCCGAATAACAAAGGCCCCCTGGAAGGCCTCCGAATCCTCGACCTGTCGCGGCTAGTCGCCGGCAACATGCTGTCGCTGCAACTCGCCGATTTCGGCGCCGAGGTGATCAAGATCGAGACCCCGCCGCGGGGCGATCCCCTGCGCGAGTGGGCAACCGACAATGTCGAAGTCCATTGGAAGGTCTATTGCCGTAATAAGAAGAGTATCGGTCTCAACCTACGGGACGAGGCGGCGAAGGATATTCTGCTACGCCTGATCGACACCGCCGACGGCATGATCGAGAACTTCCGGCCCGGCACCCTGGAGCGCATGGGCCTGGGACCAGACGTTTTGTTGGACCGCAACCCGCGCCTGGTAATCGCTCGCGTTTCCGGCTTCGGCCAGACCGGCCCCTACCGCGGGAAACCGGGTTTCGGCACGCTGGTCGAAGGCATGTCCGGCTTCGCTTCGCGCAACGGCTTTCCAGACCGGCCGCCGCTGCTGCCGCCCCTGGCGCTGGCCGACATGATCGCCGGGCTGTCGGGTTCGATGGCGATGATGGTCGCCTTCTATAACCGCGACTTGAAGGGCGGCAAGGGCCAGGTCATGGACCTGTCGCTGCTGGAGCCGATCTTCTCGGTCCTCGGGCCGGAGGCGGCGACCTACCAGCTCACCGGCGACGTCAAGGAGCGGGTCGGCAATGGCTCGAACACCTCGTCGCCGCGCAACGTCTACATCACCAGCGACGACCGTTTCATCGCGATCTCCGCCTCGATGCAGGTGATGGCGGAGCGGCTGCTGCGCGCCATCGGCGCGGGCGAAATGCTGGACGATCCGCGTTATGCGACCAATGCCGCTCGGGTACAGCACCGCGAAGAAGTCGATGCCGTGGTCGGTGGCTGGATTCGCCAGCGCACGCAGAAGGACGCGCTCGAATTTTTCAATCAGGAGAACGTCACCGCTGCCCCGATCTACGACATCGGACAGATCGTCACCGACCCGCATTTCACCGAGCGCGAAATTGTCCTCGACGTGGAAGACCGCGATCTGGGAAAAGTGGCGATGCACAACGTCACGCCGCGGCTGTCGGGCACGCCCGGCACCTTTCGCAACCCGGCACCCCGGATCGGCGAGCACAATGCGGACCTGTTAAGCCAGATCGGCGTCAGTCAAGACGACCAGGCCAGCCTGCTGGAAAGCGGTGCCGTCTGGGCACGCGGCGACCGAACAGAATAATAGCAACCGGAGGACCGGACTCATGACCACTGCACCTGACATCAAACCCTCGCGCCCGGTCTGGCGCTCGCTGCTCTATGTCCCGGTCAATGTCGAGAAATACGTCGCCAAGGCGCACACCCGCGGCGCGGATGCGATCCAGCTCGACCTGGAAGACAGCGTGCCGGTGAGCGAGAAGGCCAATGCCCGCAAGCTTGTCCAAGAGGCGGCAGAAACTGTATCGCAGGCCGGTGCGGACGTAGTCGTCCGGATCAACCAGCCGCTGCGCATGGCGGTCCGCGACCTGGAGGAAACCGTCTCCCCCCGGGTGCAGGCGATCACACTGACCAAGGTGGACAGCGCCAGCCACGTGAAGCTGCTGGCCGAAATGGTCGACGAGTTGGAAGCGGAGCGCGGCATGACACCGGGCCACACCCGCTTCATCACACTGGTCGAATCCGCCGACGCCTTCTTCCGGCTGGAGGAGATCGCCAAGGCGCATCCGCGCATCGCCGCGCTGGGCCTCGGCGGCGAAGATTTCGCCACCAGCGTCGGCACCGTGCCGGACCCCGACGTCATGCTCTATCCGAAGCAGCAATCGATCATCGCGTCGCGCGCCGCCGGGATCATGCCGCTCGGCATCATCGGCACCGTGGCGGACTATTCAGACGTCGACGGCATGCGGGCGATCATCCGCAACTCGCGGCGTTTCGGCTTCGAGGGCGCGTCCTGCATCCACCCCAGTATCGTGTCGATCCTGAACAACGAATTCCGTCCGAGCGAAAAAGAAGTGGCTGAAGCGCAACGCATGATTCAGGGCTTCGAGGCCGCAGTCGCCGAAGGCCGAGCCTCGCTGGAGATCGACGGCAAGATGGTCGACTACCCCGTGGTCTTCCGCGCGCAGCAATTGTTGGATCAAGACACCGCGATCCGCCAGCGCGAAGCCCGGATGAAAAGTTAGCGGTCGCGTCGCATCGCGTGGCACCGTTCCAGGTTCCGCTGCGCCATCGCGTAGATTTCCGAATCGGACACCGCGACGCGTTTGAAGTAACACAGCGCCTCGCCGAACTTCCCCTGGTCGAGCAGCGCATTCCCGAGACTGTAAAGGACGGCAGCGCTTTCCGACTGCTTCAGTGCGGCCCGCAAGTATTTTTCAGAAACCGCCGTGTCACCCAACGCGGACGCGCAGTTCGCCAGGGCAACTAAGCTGTCCACGTCGTCGAGCCTCGTATCGAGCGAATTGAGAAAGCAGTCCTGCGCCAGCGCGAACGCTCCCTGGCGAACATAGATGTCGCCGGCGACATACCAGGCGTGATTCGGGTCCGCGGCGTACGGCTCCCTGATCGAGCCTGTGGCCCGATCAAGGAGCTGCTCCAGCGCCGCTGCGGAATTTTCCTCCAGCAGGGCGTGTATCGCGTCGAATGGGTCGGACGGGACGGCCTCATTGAAGACATACCCCGTCCGTCGATGATGACACCTCATTGTTTCGCCGGCGCGTCCTGCAGCGTAATGGTGTAACGGGCGTTGCTCTTTACGAAGAGATAGTTCGACGCCTGATTGCCGCGGTTCCGGTTTTGCATATTGACGTTGATACTCAACCCGCTCAGCCGGCAGGTCTTGGCGATGGTCGCGGTCAGCAGCCCGCATTCCTTGTTGGCCAGCTTGTAGAGCAGCGCACGGGCCGACTCCTGCGACTTGACGATCGCCTCGTCGCTCAAATCGTCGATCGGAAGCTGGGTCTGAAAATTCACGTTCACGACAACGGATTGCGCGCCACCGAGAGTGGCTGATCGCGCTGCCGCCGTATCGGCAGGCACCGCCGCAAATGTGAAGGATGCAAGGGCAAGGGCCGCCACCGCAGTGGCGGATTTTATACGCATGGGTTTCATTGATTCTCTCCGAAGTTTCCTGTTGCCCGGCCGATATCACGACCGGGACCTCTAGGTAGACGAGCCGGAATGGCGATACCTTGGCGCCCGAAAGGTAATTTTTCGGTAAAACCGTCACATTTGTTCGGCGCGGGTCCAAAACACGCGGTCGTTAACCATGCCTATCGGTATCTGGGGGTGGTATCTGAGGAATTCCGGGCCTGTCCGGACCGGCGTTTAGACTTCGGCAACCTTCGGCGGCGTATAGAGAAAGGTGCGGGAAAAGGGAGAGTCTGCGTCGTGTCATACAATTATCCGGATACTTCGGCCCTCGTCCTCAAAGGCCTGGAAAAACACTTCGACAAACCGGCGGTCGATGGCCTGGATTTGACCATCCGAGGCGGCGAATTCTACGCCCTGCTGGGCCCCAACGGCGCCGGCAAGACGACCACGCTCAGGATCGTTGCCGGGCTGCTGCGGCCGGACGCGGGATCGGTCTCGGTCTTCGGCGTCGACGCGCTCGCCGACCCCATCGCGGCAAAGCGGCTGATCGCCTGGGTGCCGGACGAACCACTGATCTACGAGAAACTGACCCCGTTCGAATATCTGGAATTCGTCGCCGGGCTTTGGGATATTGAAGCGGCGACCGCGCAAACCCAGGCCACCGAGATCATCGACATCCTGGGTCTGGGGCCACACGCCCACGAACGCTGCAACGGCTTTTCCAAGGGCATGCGCCAGAAAGTGGCGCTCGCCGGGGCGCTGGTACATTCACCGCGGCTGCTGATCCTCGACGAACCGTTGACCGGTCTTGACGCGGGCTCCTCACGCCAGGTCAAGACTGTGCTCGCCGAACGCGTCCGCGACGGCGTCACCGTCATCATGACCACGCATATCCTGGAGGTCGCGGAGCGTATGGCGGAACGCATTGGCGTTATCGACGCCGGCCGGCTGATCGCGGAAGGCACGCTCGACGAGTTGCGGCGTCAGGCGGGCCAGACCGATACGAGCCTCGAAGACGTCTTTCTTGATTTGGTGGCGGAGCAGAGCGCCGCCGCATGAGCCAACCCGCCACCCTGTCTTGGTTCGCACGGCATGAAATCCGGCTGTTCTGGCGGGATTGGATCGCCATGCTTACCGCCGGCAAGCGCAAACGCGAGTCACTGATCGGCGTGATGGCAATCGCCTTCCTGATCTTCGTGCATCTGCTGGCGCATTATCTCGTCTCGCCGCTGGCCCAGGACGGCGTGCTCCTCGACAAGACAACGATGATCTTCGTGACCGCCAGCGTGTTCCTCTATTGCACGATGATGATCTCGCAGGCGATGGAATCGGTGACCCGCGCCTTCTATGCGCGGTCCGACCTGGATCTGATCCTATCGTCGCCGATTTCGGCGCGGCGCATCTTCACCGTTCGCATCCTTGCCATCGCCGTCGCGACGGTCCTGTTGACCACGATACTGGCCGGGCCGTTCATCAATGCCTTCGCCTATATCGACGGGCCGAGATGGTTGGCGGGTTACGGCGTCATATTCGGGCTGGCGGGCCTGTGCACCGCCTTCGCCGTGCTGTTGACCGTCGGGCTCTTCCGCACACTCGGACCGAAGCGCACGCGGCTGATCTCGCAGGTCGTGTCGGCGGTAATCGGCGCAGCCTTTGTCATCGGCATCCAGGCCGCCGCCATTCTCTCGACCGGCAACCTCTCGCGCTTTTCCTTCCTCGGTTCGGAACGGATCGTCGACACCGTGCCGCCGCTGACCAGTTGGGTGTGGTGGCCGGCCTATGCCGCAGCCGGCGATATCCCGACACTGCTTAGCCTGATCGGGGTCGGTCTCGCGGCCCTGGCCCTGACCATTCTGCTCTGCGCCAAGAATTTCGGCGACCATGTGGTTGCGGCATCCGGCGTGGCCTTCGAATCGTCCACGAACCGCCCCCGCCTGTCGGCCTTCCGCCAAGGGTCGGTGAAACGCACGCTGCGCCGCAAGGAATGGACGCTGCTGCGGCGCGATCCGTGGCTGATGTCGCAGACCCTGATGCAGATTCTCTACTTGTTCCCGCCGGCACTTTTGCTGTGGCGCAATTTCGGCGACAGCGTCGGACCGTTGGTTATCCTGACCCCTGTCCTGGTGATGGCGTCGGGCCAGCTTGCAGGCGGACTCGCCTGGCTGGCCGTTTCCGGCGAGGACGCGCCTGACCTGATGTCGTCGGCCCCCGTGTCCGCGCGTATGATCATGGGCGCCAAGATCGAGGCGGTCCTCGGATCGGTCCTGATTGTCGTGCTGCCGCTGCTTGCCGCGCTCGCGCTGGCGTCGCTGAAACTCGCCGCGATCACCGCCGCAGGCATCGTCGTCTCGGCCTGCTCGGCAACGATGATCCAGATATGGTTTCGCGCTCAGGCCAAACGCAGTGATTTCCGGCGTCGTCAGACGTCGTCGCGCCTGGCGACCCTGGCGGAAGCACTCTCGTCGATCTTCTGGGCCAGTGCGGCAGCACTGATCGCCGCGGCGTTCTTCACCTACGCGGCGGCGACCGCCTTCCTGGCCGTACTGACCCTGGTCTGCGCCTGGGCCGTGCGGCCCCGCCGAACCGCCGACGCCTAACGCGGCGTTTGTAACACGACAACCGCTTGTGAATGACCCGGTCGTGCGGATACCGTTGCAGCGTCATGGCGGAAATGAAGACAAAAGAAACCGACGCGAGTGTCGATGCCTTTCTCGACACTGTCCAACCCGAACGACGGAAACGGGACGGCCAAGTTTTGTGCGAATTGATGCAACGGGTCACAGGCTTCGAGCCGAAGATGTGGGGCCCGAGCTTGGTTGGTTTCGGACGGTATCACTACAAATACGAGAGCGGCCGCGAAGGCGACCTCTTTCTGACGGGCTTTTCGCCGCGGAAATCCGCCCTGTCGGTCTACATCATGCCGGGTTTCAGCAAGTACGGCAGGCTGATGGACAAACTCGGCAAGCACAAGACCGGGAAGTCATGTCTCTACATCAACAAACTCGATGACGTGAATCTTAATACGTTGGAGGAACTCATCCGGCACTCCGTCGATGATATGCGGCGGCGGCATGGTGTCTAAGACACGGCATCTGTCCGAACATCACCCGTCTGTGAAAAAATTTGCGTCGTAGCGCAGGAAATCGCAAAAATTCATCGGTTGCAATTGCGTCTAACTATTGAAAACTAAGAGCCCCGCCCCAACCTAGCATCCGGGTTGGCAAGGGAGGGGCAGCGATGCCGGTACGCGCACTAAAGCGATTTATCGACAGCGAAGCCAAGGGTGGTCTGATTTTGATGGCGACCGCCGCATTAGCGCTGGCCTTCGAAAACTCCAGCCTGGCCTATATCTACGACCAGCTCCTGACTCTTCCCGTCTCCGTCAACATCGGCGCGCTATCCATCGACAAACCGCTCCTACTGTGGATCAACGACGGCCTCATGGCCGTGTTCTTCTTCCTGGTCGGGTTGGAGATCAAGCGCGAGGTGATCGAAGGACAACTTTCGAGCAAGGAGCAGATCATCTTACCCGCCATCGGCGCCGTCGGCGGCATGGCGATACCGGCAGTCATCTTTCTGTCGGTTACCGGCATCGACTCCAATCTCGCCAACGGATGGGCCATCCCGGCGGCGACTGATATTGCCTTCGCGCTTGGCGTGCTGGCCTTGTTGGGGAACCGTATTCCGACGGCGATCAAGACACTGCTCCTGGCAATTGCAATTTTCGACGATCTCGGTGCGATCATCATCATCGCAGCCTTCTACACCGCCGATTTGTCCTTCCCGTCACTGGCCGGGGCGGCCGTCGCCATCGCCGGATTGATCGCCCTGAACAGGGCCGGCGTACTCAGGATTGCGCCCTACATCATGGTTGGCGTCGTGTTGTGGGTCTTCGTACTTAAATCCGGCGTGCATGCGACGTTGGCGGGAGTGGTCCTGGCTTTGGCAATACCGCTGCGCGCCGGCGACCAAGCGTCACCGCTGCGCGCCGTGGAACATAGCCTGCATCCATACGTCGCCTATGGTGTCCTGCCCGCCTTTGCCTTCGCAAATGCCGGTGTCTCGCTGGATGGATTCTCGCTATCCTCACTCTTGGAACCGCTCCCGTTGGGCATCGCCGCCGGACTTCTCGTCGGCAAGCAGATCGGCGTATTCGGCAGTATCGTGCTCGCGGTGAAATTCGGCATCGCCCGTCGGCCCGACGGTGTCACCTGGTTGCAGCTTTATGGATTGTCCTGCCTTGCCGGCATCGGGTTCACGATGAGCCTGTTCATCGGCACATTGGCGTTTGCCGGCCCGGAGCTGATGGCACAGGTTCGTTACGGAGTCCTGACCGGCTCGCTAATATCGGCGCTTCTGGGGTATGCGGTTCTCCGCTGGATATGCGATGGAAAGACATCGACGGCAAGCGCGTAGCGCATGAGCTGACGCAGCATGGCCCAGCCACGCCATAGGCATGTTTTTGCCTCCTGGAGTTTCGGCGCTACAGTGACCGATGACGACATTGCCCTGCACTAGGGCACGAACAGGAGGGAACCGGCCAATGTTTAAGCGCATCGATCACATGGTGGTTCGGGTCAAAGACCTCGACCAGGGCATGAAGGACTATCAGGACAAGCTCGGCATGACGGCGAGCAAGGGGCCCGAGGACCTGCCGCATCTCGGCATGAAGCGCGCGGTTTTTCCGATCGGCCCCGACGGCAGCTTCATCGAACTCGCCGAACCGCTGGGCGACGGCGGCGCAATCGGCAAATCGCTCGAACGCCACGGCGAAGGACTGCATCTGGTCGCCCTCGCGGTCGAGAATCTCGAGGCGGCAGCGGCCGACATGAAAGCCAATGGCGCGCAGCTCATCGAATCCGGCAACATGATCTTCGTCCATCCGCGCGACAGTCACGGCGTGCTGTATCAGCTCGTCGAACGAAAATAAGAAAACACGACCTAGAGGAAACCGGCCATGGCGCCCAAGATTGGATATCTGCTGCCCACCCGTGAACAGATCATGGAGGGCCGCCCGGAAGCCGCACCATTGCTGGCGCTGGCCGAGCGAGCCGAGGATCTGGGATATGACTCGGTCTGGGTCGGTGATTCCCTGCTTGCGCGGCCCCGGCATGAACCGATCACGCTGCTGGCCGGCGTCGCGGGACGCACGAAATCTGTCGAACTTGGCACCGCCGTATTGCTGCCGACCCTGCGCAATCCGGTGCTGTTGGCGCATCAGGTCGCCACGCTGGACCAGATCAGCGAAGGCCGGGTCATCCTCGGCGTCGGGATCGCCAGCGACGTGCCCAATATCCGCGCCGAGTTCGAATCGGCCGGGGTCCCCTTCGAAAAACGCGTCGGCCGCATGCTCGAACAATTGCGCCTCTGCCGCGCCTTGTGGAGCGGAGAGCCGGTAAACTGGGACGGCCGCTGGAAAGTCACCGACGGCACACTCGGCCCGACACCGCACCGCAAGGGCGGACCGCCGATCTGGGGTGGCGGATCGGTGCCAGCGGCCCTGAAACGCGCCGGGCGGTATTTCGAGGGTTGGTTCCCGACCGGACCCGACGCGGCCCGCTGGTCGGAACAATTGACTGAAGTACAAGGCCATGCGCGCGACGCCGGGCGCGACCCAGCCGACGTGACGCCGGCGATCTACCTGACATTGGCCATCGACGACGACGCGGCTAAGGCGGATGCTCGGATCGATGAGTTTCTGCAGCAGTATTATGGCCAGCGGCCGGGCCTGCTGAAGAAACGTCAGGCCTGTTTCGGCGGTTCGGCGGCAGGCGCGCTCGAATGGCTGAAAGGCTATGTGGACGCAGGCGCGCAGCATCTCGTGCTGCGCTTCGCCGGCGATCACGAACGTAATCTGGAAATCATGGCGAAACTGCGCGGATCGCTCGGCGGGTAATCTAGACGCCGGCGGGCGGTTTTTCTTTTATTGGCTCAGCGTCTATTGGCTCAGCAATGGCCGGTGGCTGCAATTTGCGGCGCACCACGAACCACAGCGCAACGCCGCCTGCGAGCATCAGGAGCCACGCCCCCCAACCCAGGATTTCGATATTGTCGCCCATGATCACCATGAGCAGGGTGAGCGGCAGGATTCCGATGCCGGTGGTCCAAAGGAATTGCCACCAGGTCAGGCGTGTCAGTCCGGCGGCATAGTTGACCATGTTGAAGGCGATCACCGGAATCAGACGGCTGACCAAAACGACCCGCCAGCCGTCCTGCGCCGCCCAGTCATCCAAGCGCTGCCAATTGTTGCGCGAGACCATGCGCTCGACGAAAGGCCGTCCCAGGGTCCGCGCCAGACAGAACGCAATGGACGCCCCCAGCATGGCGCCCGTCCATGTGATAAGCGTGCCCACAACCGGGCCGTACACCATCCCGTTTGCGATGGCGACGAGCTCCGCCGGGAACGGGACGAAGGAATGCAACACCATGAACCCGATCGAGGCCAGTACGCCCCACATGCCGAGTGCGCGGATTGCCTCCTTAAAACCATGAGCGGAAATGTCCAAGTCCGTATTGACGACTGCGACAACGCCGATCGTTACCGCTCCGGCAACCGCCGCTGCGCAGATCACAGCCTTTGCCTGCTTTCCGAAGATCCCGGCCACCCGTTCGCTTTCCGCGACGTTCTGACGGTCGCTGATGGTCACCCGCTATTTCGCCGAGAATAAATCGCCTTCGAGCGTGAACCGGCGGTCGGTCTTCGACGCAGGTTTGATTGTCATCGTGCCGACACCTTCATACGGGCAGCAGACGCCGCCGCGCCGAAACTGGCGAGCAAACGAATTGCTATACCGCCAACCGTAATGTTTCTGCGAAAATCCCACATCGATGCTTCTCCCCAAAGCCTCTCCAGACTTGAATCGATCGCGGCGACGGTCTGACCGTATCGCAGGCACGGCGGGAAAAGTGCTTGGTTCACAGAAGGTTGATGGAATATCACTGAAAACGATGAGCCGAACCGCCATTCGCGTACCCCCCTACCATCCGGAAGACTTTGGCGTCGATGGCCCTGGCCGCGCCATGCGCCCAGCGAGAAGACACAGTTGTGAAAATGTTGTAAAACGGCCTTACGAACCAAGGATCGATTCAGAGGAAAGGCCGCATTATGCAAGCAGTCGCCACCAGCGAAGCAGACGTCAAAATCACGGAACGTAAAGGCGGGACGGGCGCCCGTCATGATTATATCGGCTCCCCGGGCATGATTAACGCAGATCCGCAGGCGTTTTTGGTGGTGCGGCCCTATGCCGGCGCGCGAGTAGACCCCCATTTCCACGATGTCGACCAATTCCAGGTCGTCGTGGCCGGGGATGGCCGCATCGGCAAGAAAGAAATTCGCCCGATCACCTTCCAATATGCCGACGCCTACACGCCCTACGGGCCGATCGTCGGCCGCGAGAATGGGTTCTCCTTCTTCACGCTTCGCAATGCCGCAAGCGGCGGCCACTGGTCGATGCCCGGCAATAAGCACAATATGCCGTGCCGTGCCGGCCGCAACCTTGCGGGCACCTTCGAGCTTGGTCGTCCTATCGCGGCGGGCGAGACGGAACGGGAACCCCTCATGGAGCGGCAAGACGACAACGTGGACGCCGTCGGATTCCGGATGGGCAGCAACGCGGTGTTGGATGGCCTGCCGTCCGACAGCGGCGGTCAGTATTATCTCGTCTGCGGCGGATCGCTCATCCAGGACGGCAAGGAACTACCGGCGGACTCGGTCATTCGGGTCGATCGCGGTGAAGAAACCCTGAAGATGACCGCCGGACCCGATGGTGCCGAAGTCCTTTGCCTGCAGTTCGGCGTGCCCGGCGATCGGCCAGGATCGGACCCGAGCCTGCTCGCCAAGCGCAGTCCGGATGCGTATCAGCAAAGTAAGCCCGGCGCGGGAGCGTAATTGCAAGCGCGGCGGCACTTTACCGTCGCCGCGCCCTACCGCCAGATCGCATCACGCCATTTGACGCCGACCAGCACGGTGAAGAATAGCCCCACGGCACAGTAAGTGTTGACCGTGGCGGTAAAGCCAATCCATTCAATCATCGCGCCCGACCCTACCAACCCGATGGGCAGGCCGTAGATCGCCATCGACCGAACTCCCATGATCCGGCCGCGCAGTGACGGCGTCACGATGCTGAGCAGCGCCACGGACATCGACAGCATGGCGACGCCTTGCGTGATACCGATCAGGAACAGGACCGGCAGGCCCATAACCTTGTCGGTTGCCTGTCCGAAGAGCAGAAGCGTCGAATACCACAGCACGATACAGACCAGCATGAACCGCACCGGACGGCGCGAGCCGCCGACGAAGGCCATCAGCATCGACGCGGTCAACGCGCCGGCGCCGAACCCGGCGACGAGTTGGGCGAGCCCATTCTCGTCGAGCGCATAAACTTCTCTGGCGACGAAGGGCAGCAAGCCGTGTGAGATAGGATACGCGGTCAGGTTGACCATGAAGGCGAGACACATAACGGCCAACACGCGCGGCGTCGCCCAGATGTAGGCGATCCCTTCCCGCAATTCACGCCAGATCGGAAAACGCTGCCGCGGCAGCGTTCGGGCATGAGCGGCCTGTTCCTCCTGCCCTGGCCGGACGCGCGAGACGCCGAAGGTCAACCCCAGGCTCATAAGGTAAAACGCCGCGACGAAAATATAGGCAACGCCAATTCCGAGGACCGAGAACAGTCCCGCACCGGCCAGCGCCCCGGCGATCCGGGCCGAGTCCTGCGTCGCGCGCGAAAGTCCCATCGCGTTGGCCAGCCGATCCGGCGGCATAGTGTCGGCAACCAGAGTGTTCCGCATCACCAGGTCGGAGGGCCGCACCATCCCCATACAGGCTGCCGTGATGAAGACGTAAACCGGGTTGAGCTGATCGGTCAGGCCGAGCGCCATGACGACCGTCGCCATCACCGCGTAGAATCCGCGCATCAGGCACAACAGGGTGCGCCGTCCCAACCGGTCCGCGAAAGCGCCCAGCATGGGTGCTACCAGCGTGCCGAAATATTGCAGCGACGCGAAGACGGTCAGCAGTATGACGGAGTCCGTCTCGACCAGGATGTACCAGCCGAGGATGAGCGTCTCCATCTCGAAAGCCCAGGCGGTCAGCAGGTCGGCCGGCCATTGGAATCGAAAACTGCGGATCTTGAACGGCGCGAGCGCTGCTATGGCGATGGGATGCCTCGACGGATATGCTTATGCGGGCCAGCGGAACATTGCGTCCGGCACGTCAACCTTCCGAGTTTACATCATTTGCCGCGCCGGGGCGCAAACCACGACAATTGCCGCGACGCTAGTCCCGCTCCGCGAAGAACAACAGGCAGCCGTCCGGATCCTTCACATGGAATTCGCGGACGCCATAGGGCTGATCGAAGGGCGGCCGCACCCTTCCCTTGGGTAGCGTATCCAGCTTCGGTTTCAATTCCGCATACAGGTCGTCGAGGCCTTCCACCCAAACCGCCAAGGCGATATTCGTCGCCGTCGCCTTGAGCGCGTCGGCGTCATCGGTCGCGAGCAGGTCCATTGCGGCACCGCCGCGCCGGACGCTGCCATAGCTGTTGTCCTCTGCCAGCACCTGACCTTCGAAACCGAGAATGTCCGTATAGAATCGGATCGTCTCGACGACGTCGCGCACCGGAACGATGGCAACCGCGTCTTTGATAACCGGTTTATCAGACATCACCCACTCTCCATTTCGTTGCTTAGTACAGGGCCACCGGGTTACCCGGTGACCCGGTCGCCCCTTTCATCTTCAACGGCGACCAGACGAACAGGAATTCATACGCCTTGTCGGCGACAAGCTGCGAGAGGTCGAGGTTTTCGATATTCCAGATACCGCGCCGCGTCTGAAGTTGGATATGGCATTCGAAGGGGTGCTGGCGTTCGCCCGCGAACCCCGGGCCAGCGGCCTCGGTTCCCCAACTGTCGGCCCCGGTCAGGATGATCTTGCGCGATGCCATATACTCGCAGGCGGAGAGGCCGAAGCCCGGTTGACCGGCATTGAAGGCTGCGACCCGCCGTTTCTTTTCGGCGGCATCGAACGTGTCCCAATCCTTCGGATGCCACAGGTCACCATGCCCGGTGTAGAGGAAGACGCAGTCGCCTTCTCCGATCGGTGCAATACCCTGGCGTTTGACCATCGCCTTCACGTCATCGTCGGTCACGATGCCCGGATCGTCGCGCCCGGCCTTCTTCGGCACGGGCAGCGTGCCACCGCGCAACGCCACCGCATCGAGCAGAACGCCACGGCAGACGAAGCCTTTTTGCGCCACATGCTCCACGCCGAGCGGCCCGAGCCCATAAGTCCCGATGTTGGCGTCCTCCAGGAAACGCCCGTTATAGAAGTAGTGGCCTTTCGACGTCTTGATGCCGATATGCCCTGGCCCATCGAACTGCGTGCCAATTTGGCCCAACTCGGTCGAGACGAACTCGTCGTTATAGACCAGCTTCTGTCCGCCGAACGGACCGCCCGTTGGCAGTCCCGGGATGGTCAATCGCCAACCGCGCGTCCCGAAGGCCGGCGCATCCTGCGCATAGACCTTGCCGAGGGTGGCCACCTTGCCGCGCTTCACCAGGCCAACCGCCTTGAGCACCATGGCGGGCGTCGTCCGGTTAACCGCCCCCGCCTTGTCGTCTGCCCCCCACTCGCTCGGTGCCCATTTCTCGGTCAACGGCGCGTCGTAGACGTCCTGTGCCAGCGATGCCGGCGCGAAGAAGACGGCCAACGCCGCCAATCCCAAAACAAAAGCTCTCATTGCCTGTATTCTCCAAAACTCGGTCTGCGTCCCCACCGATGAGTGTATCCTGCCGAGCCGCCGATGGAAGATTCTGTTGACAATTTCCTTCGATCCGCCCAAAGTTTGGCCACGTGGTGATTTGGCCCGACCGGCTTGCGGCCACGGTAAAGAACTCAGCTAAAAGGTCGGAGCGTCCGTTGGAAGCCCTGATCTATTTGACCGGTCGGGGTTTTTTCATGGCGCCGGGAGCCGGCGCAGGAGGACGCAATGGACGGATCGCAATCATCGAAACGGACCTACCGGACGCAGACCAATTTGGTGCGCGGCGGGCTCGATCGATCCCCGCATCGGGAAACCGCCGAGGCGCTGTTCCTGACCTCGGGCTTCGTCTACGACCGGGCGGAGGATGCCGAGGCCGCCTTCAAGGGCGAGACCGACCGCTACATCTATTCCCGCTACGGCAACCCGACGGTCGCCGCCTTCGAGGAACGCTTGCGCCTGCTGGAAGGCGCGGAGTCCTGCACCGCCACCGCAAGCGGCATGTCGGCGGTGTTCACGTCCTTGCTCGCCTTGCTGAAGGCGGGCGACCGGCTGGTCGCCTCGCGGGCGCTATTCGGGTCATGCCATTACATCATCGCCGAACTGCTGCCGCGCTATGGCGTCGAGACGGAATTCGTCGACGGCACCGATTTGGACCAGTGGGAAAAGGCGCTCTCCAAACCGACCGATTGCGTTTTTTTGGAAACGCCATCCAACCCGACGCTGGAGATCATCGACCTCGGCAAGATCGCCGAACTGACCCATGCGGCGGGCGGCAAGCTGGTGGTCGACAACGTGCTGGCGACGCCGGTGTTGCAGCATCCGCTGGATTTCGGTGCCGACATCATCGTCTATTCCGCGACCAAACATATCGACGGACAGGGCCGTGCGCTCGGCGGCGCGATCCTGGGGCCGCAGAGCTTTTACGACGACAACCTGCAACAGCTGATCCGCCATACCGGCCCCGCCTGCAGCCCGTTTAATGCGTGGGTGTTGTTGAAGGGATTGGAGACGCTGGACCTGCGCGTGGAGCGGCATTGCCAGAACGCGCAGGCGATCGCCGAATTCCTTGAAACGCAGCCCGGCGTGGATCGCGTGATCTATCCGGGCCTGGAAAGCCATCCGCAATACACGCTGGCGAAATGGCAGATGAAAAAGCCCGGCTCCGTCCTCGCCTTCGAAATCGATGGCGGCAAGGAACGCGCCTATCGCATCCAGAATGCGCTTGAAATCATCGACATCTCCAACAACCTCGGCGACACGAAAAGCATCGTCACCCACCCGGCCACAACCACGCACCAACGCCTGCCGGAAGAGGAGCGCGAACGCCTCGGCATTACCGAAGGGCTGTTGCGGCTGTCGGTCGGACTGGAGGACGTCGAGGACCTCAAAGAGGACCTGGCCCGCGCCCTGGCGGCGTAAACACACCAAATTCGATGTCATTCCCGCGAAAGCGGGAATCCACGATTGACGGCGAAACTGGATTCCCGCTTTCGCGGGAACGACGGTGGTAATATTTGGCAACGAAATACTGGCGACTGTGAGCCATGCGGCTATGATCGGATCGCCCCGCCATCCGGAGTCCCACCGCCATGCCCGCCGATTCTGAGAAACCCTTGCGCGTTGCCATCGCCGGTTTTGCGCTTGAATCCGTTTCCTTCCTGCCGGGGGCGGCGAGCATCGCCGATTTCGAGGCTGTTACCTATCGCGGCGATGGCCTGACCGACGGACTGCGCGGATCGCAATCACCGGGCGGCGGGTTCATCGACGTGCTCGACGCCGAAAGAGTCGAGATCGTGCCGCTGACCTATGCGGACCTCGGTGCCGGCGGCAATGCGTCGGACGAGGCCTTCGTCCACTTCCGCGATGAAATCTGCGCCGGATTAGCGGACGTTCGAGACGGCATCGACGGCGTCGCGTTGTTCCTGCACGGCGCGATGACGACGCCCACGCGGACCGATCCCGAGCAGGAATTCATGCAGGCGGTGCGGGACATCCTCGGACCTGATCTCCCGGTAATGGTGGCGTCCGACCTGCACGGCAATATCGACGCGCGGTTCGGCGACCTGGCGGACGGACTGTTCGGGTATCACTATTCGCCGCATACGGACATGGACGAAACGGGCCGGCGGGCCGCCCGCGCGCTGGTGCGGATGCTGCGCGGCGACGTATCGCCGGTGATGGCGATCCGCAAACCCGACGTGATGCTGCCCAGCATCTTCACCGCCACATCGATCCCGCCGCTTTCCGATATCGTCGCCGAGGGTTTCGCCTGGGAACGCGACCACGACGCCATCGTCGATGTCTCGATCTTCTGCGGCTTTGCCTATGCGGACGTGCCGCAGGTCGGGTTCAGCGTCGTCGTAGTGGCGGACGGCGATCAGGCCCTTGCGGACCGCGCTGCGGAGAGCCTTGCCGATAAGATCTGGACTATCCGAGAGGATTTGCTGCACGAGGACATGGTGTCGGGCCTGCCAGACGGCGTCGCCCGGGCGATCGATCTATCGCGCACGGCGTCCCGGCCGATCGTCCTGCTGGAGCACGCAGACCGGATGAACGATTCGACGCATATATTGCACGAGATCACGAAATATCCCGGACCGCGCATCATGGTCCCCTACCTATGGGACGCGGCCGCCGCCGAAAAGGCGATCGCCGCGGGCGAAGGGGCGGAGATCACGCTGCCGGTCGGCGGATGGTCATCGGACCGCGCCGGGTCGCCGGTCACGCTCACCGGCCGCATCGTCTATGCCGGGGATAAGTCCTACCGCGGCACCGGCAAGATGTGGAATGGCTACGAAATCCGCCTCGGCCCCGCCGCGGTGATCGACACCGGCGACGTCGTCGTCTCCATCGTCTCGCGTTACGTATTCGCCATCGACCTCGATCCATTCACACAGTTTGGCTACGACATTGACGACTTCGACATCGTCCTGTTGCGGTCGAAGACGCATTTCCGCGCGGTCTACGAGGACATCGCCGAGGAGATCATCGTGGTCGATACGCCGGACTGGGGACCCGCCGATCTGACGACCCTGCCCTACCGAAACGCGCGCGCCGGACTCTTCCCGCTGGACAGGTAACGCCGATCCGCGTTCCAATACCCGATAGGGTATTCGGAAAGGGTACGGCGATGAGCAAGGATTTCTCGTTTTCCAACCGGCATATCGACTTGATGGAGCGCGATGCCAAGACCGTGTTCGGCTGGCGTTATGAACCGCGCATCATCCTGGAGAGCGGCAAAGGCGTTTTCGTCACCGACGTGGACGGCAACGACTACTACGACCTGACCGCCGGCATGATGTGCATGGTGCTCGGCCATTCGCATCCGGAACTGACCGAGACGATCCGCGAACAGGCCGGCAAGCTGGTGCATGAATCGTCCTGGTACTCGAACCCGTGGGCCATCGAGTTCGCGGAACTGATCACCAGCACCCTGCCCGGCAACCTGAAAGTCGTGAACTTCGCGGTCACAGGGTCGGAAGCCAACGAAATCGCCATGCGCATGGCGATCGCCAAGACCGGCAAGCATGACATCGTTTCGGTGCTTCGCGGGCTGCACGGCGGGTCGCTCGCGGTCGAGGCCGTGACCAGCGTCGGCGGCGAGCGCAAGGGCGGGCTCGGCCCGTTGATGATGCCGGCACGGTCCAACGCGATCCTGGCGCCCTTCTGTTTCCGCTGCCCGGTGAACCTGGAATATCCCTCCTGCGACATCGATTGCTTGAAGCTCAGCGAAGACATGATGGAACACATGACCAGCAAGTCGGTTGCGGCGATCATCGCCGAATCGATCCTGGTGCCGGGCGGCATGATCGTGCCGCCGGACGAATGGCTGCCGCGCATGCGGAAGCTGGCGGACGACTGGGGCTCGCTGCTGATCCTGGACGAGGCGCAACTGGCGCCCGCGCGCACCGGTAAGCTCTGGGCCTTCGAGCATAACGACGTGATGCCCGACATCGTCACCTTCGCAAAGGGCATGTCGGTTGGCCTCGCCATCTGCGGCACCGTCACCACGCCAGAAATCGCCGAGGAAGTCGCGGGCGATGCGGGCCTGCCCTGGGCCGGCACCTATCCCGCCGACCCACTGCCGTCGGCGGTGGCACTAAAGAGTCTGCAGATCGTGCTGCGCGACAACCTTCCGGCGCGCGCCGAAAAGCTCGGCATCATCCTGCGCGAAAAGCTGGACGGCCTGAAGGAGCGCTACGAGTGCATCGGCGATATCCGCGGCAAGGGCCTCTATCAGATGCTCGACATCGTCACCGACAAGAAAAGCAAGACGCCCGACTACGCCATGGCCGAGCGGTTCCGCTACAACGCGGCGATGGAAGGCGTGATCACGATCTGCGTGAAGAACTACATGCGCGTGGCACCGCCGCTGATCATCACCGAGGCGGAGATCGATGACGTGGTCGGCCGGCTGGAAACCGCCCTGAAACGTGCGGTCGCCGGCTATCCCGAGGATATCGATTTCTCGGCGTCGAGTTCGCTCGCCGCGCGGCCGGCGGCAGCCGAGTAAGCCGCTTGAAACGAAGAGGGTGGCTTCATGGGACAAGTCATGTGCAGCTACTGTTCAGGGTCCGGACGGGACGCGGTTAGCGGCGCCGGAACGTGCATCATGTGCAACGGGTTGGGCATGGAATGGGTAGCCGATGACCCTAATCAGGACGGTGGCCGGGTCCGGCAACCACGGCGGACGGCAAATCCGCGCCCGCGTACATTTTCCTCATTCCCCAGAAAGGAACGGAACCGGAGAAAAGCGAAGCTGCGCGCCATCGTAAAATCTGTTTCGATCCGCGATTACTTCGGAGGTCAGGTGAATACCTACCTCACCGATACTGGCGAACCGTTGGTCGATGACAATGGCGATTTCACGGTTGAGCAGGTTATACCACGCAAGGAGCATCTGAACCGACTGGAGGCGCTGTACCGGAACCTCTATCAAACACGGCTCGAGACGTTGGAAGAACGCGAACACACTGATGAATTGATCCACGTCGTTTGCTGGGAGGCGCGGGAACGCCTTAGGCTTCAATCCGCCGGGCGGTACATCGCCCCTATCGATGCCAACGGGTTTAAATGGACTCCCCGTTGGTTCCGCACCGAGAAGCGGTTATTCGGGCAAAAAACGATCGCAAACAAACACTGGAAGGTGAAAATTAGCGCCTACGACAAGCGGTGCCGTCTATTCATTTCTCAGGCCTATGGCATGGGCCGAGGGTACACCACCTTCGAAGTGGATGGTGTCGAGGCCGCCGACCTCCCGGCAGTGGAAACCTTATTGGTTTTCATCAACAGTCCAACCACGAATGACGGTCCCATTCCGGACAAGCTCAAGTAAAGTCCAGGAGCTGGTTGACGGCCACGTGACACCGAATGTCCGGTCATGTGCTCCGGGCGGCGACGAAGGCCTCGTAGCGGCTGACCGCGGCAAGCGCAAAGGCCGTGTTGCTCAACTCGTCATAGACGGGAATGCCCACGTCGAGTGCGCGCTGGCGGTATTTCTGTTTGCTTTCCTCGATGTCCGGCGCGCCGCTGGACCGCAGCACCAGCGCGAAATGCGCCTGTCCGGGATACTTCTCCTGCACCCGCTCCGCCGCGGTGATCAAGTTGTCGAGCGGATCGATCGGCCCGCGCCCGACGAAAGCAGCGAGGTTGAGATGCATCACCAGCGCCTCGGGACTCGCATTTGCGTAGATCACGTCGAGGATCTTCTCGGCGATCCGGCCTTCTTCCTGCTGCATGGTGCCGACCGGCGCGTCGACCGGGTTGGCAATGCTGGTGCCGGGCGGCAATTCCAGCGCCTCCAGCCCCTTAAAGGCCGCCTCTCCGAACGGATCGATGTCGAGGCCATGACGATAAAAGAAATCGGTCGCCAGCACGCTGGTGCCGCCGCCGTTGCCGAACAACGCAACCTGCGACGTAGCCTTGTCGCGGCGCGGCGTCATCGTCTGGAACGCCAGCAAAATGTCGAGGAACTCGTCCAGGGTTTCCGCCAGCACGCAGCCGGTCTGCTGCGACAGCGCGACCCAGACCCGGTCGTCGCCCGCCAGAGACCCCGTATGCGATGCTGCTGCCGCAAGCCCCTTTTGCGTGCGGCCACCTTTGAGGATCACGACGGGCTTATCGGCGTTGTTCTTCCGCAGCACATCGAACAAGCGGCGGCCGTCGCGGATGCCTTCGACATACATGCCGACGACCTTGGTCTCGGAATCGGCCAGATAGAATTCGAGCAGGTCATTCGGCCCCAGGTCCGCGCTGTTGCCGACGGTGACCAGGCCGCTGAAGCGGATGCCGCGGCGCTCGCCGCGCGTGATGATGTCGGTGCCGAGCCCGCCGCTCTGTGAAATGACACCGACCGTGCCGAGTTCCTTCGACGGATTCACTGGAAATGTCACCTTGCCGCGCGGCGAATACATGCCGAGGCAGTTCGGTCCCAGCACCCGCACGCCGCCCTTGCGGGCCGACGCAACCAGGTCCGCTTCCAGGTCCACGCCATGCGAAACCTCGGCGAAGCCGCTGGAAATCACCTGCGCAAACCGCACCCGGTTCTCCATGCTAGCCAGAACCGGCGGCACGTTCGCCGCGCCCACGGCGATGTAGCAATAGTCCGCCGCCGTCGGCATATCGGCGAAAGACGGATACGCCTTCAGGCCTTCGACTTCGTCCGCCTTGGGATGGATCGGATAGATCGGCTTGTCGAACCCGTAATTGCGCATGCGCTGAATAAAAGTGTTGCCAATAGTGACGCTGGTACTCGATGCGCCGACCACCGCGATCGCTTCGGGTGCGAACAGCTTTTCGAAATCGCTGGTCTCGACCGCAGCGCCATCCTGCGACGTCTCGCTATCTTCTTCGCAGAGGATGAACCGCGCATCGACCGCGACCGCCCCGTTCGCCGAGACGATCAGCGGGTTCACGTCCACTTCGGCCAGATCGTCGCGCAATGCCATAAGCAATCCGCCCTCTCCGCCGAGTTTGAGCAGCACGTCGACGATGGCCTGCCGAGACACCGCGGCCTGTCCGCGCACGCCGTCGAGTATGGCGCTGCCGCGAAGCTCATCGAGCATCGAAACGGCGTCCTGCTCGGTGATCGGGCACAGCCGGAAAGCGACATCGGCCAACACTTCGACGAAGATGCCGCCAAGGCCAACCATGATCATCGGCCCGAACTGCGGGTCACGCACCGCGCCGACCACAACTTCCTGTCCCTTGGGCGCCATTTCCTCGACCAGGTAGCAGTCGATCTTGCGGCCCTTAATCCCCGGTGCTGCCGCCATCGTGTCGATTGCCGCCTTTACGTCGGTGGCCGATTGAAGATTGATCTGCACCCCGCCCGCATCACTCTTATGCAGGATTTCCTCGGACATCACCTTGGCGACGACCGGAAACGACAGCCCCTCGATTTGCGCTGCAGCCGCCCCGTCGGCAACCACAACGGACTGCGGCACGGCGATCCCGCACCCGGCCAGAAGTTGCTTTCCTGTTTCCTCGTCCAGCGCCTGACGGCCGTCGCGCCGGGCATCCGCAATGATCGATTTGGCGTCCATTCTTATTCTTCTCGCAGTGGGATCGGGTGAAGGAGAGCCAGGTCCGAGTGAAATGCGCTCCGCGGGCGGGGCCGAACCTGTAACAGTCGGATGGCAACGGGCCGGATCATACACATAGCCCGACGGCAGGGCGAGTCGCGGCGGCGGGCGTTAACGCCCAGCGAAATTGGGCTTACGCTTCTCCATGAAGGCCGCGCGGCCCTCTTCATAGTCTTGGCTGTGATTGGCGGCTTCTACCAGTTCATCACACAGATCGAGGTCGCGGTCGGCGGGATCTTTCACCAATTCAGCCACGCTCGTCTTCAACGCATGCATGGTCATCGGGGCGTTCCCGGCGATGGTCTCCGCATACTCCTGGACGTAACTGTCCAATTCGTCCGCCGGCACCACCTGATCGACCAAGCCCATGTCGCGGGCTTCCTCGGCCGAGAACTGGCGGGCGGTATAAAAGATTTCCTTCGCGAAGGATGGGCCGACAACATCGACCAGCCGGCGGATGCCCGCATAGTCATAGCCAAGCCCCAGCTTCGCCGCCGGAATCGCGAAGCGCGCATTATCCGAACAGATGCGGATATCGCAGGCCAGCGCCGTCGCCACGCCGCCGCCGATGCAATAACCACGGATCTTGGCGATCGTCGGCTTCGGCGCATTGATCAGCTTCTCCCGCGCTTCCGTCGTACGGGCGTGATACAGCTCTTCCGCCTCAGCATTGGCGCGCTCATCCTCGAATTTCGAGATATCGGCCCCGGACACGAAGGCCTTGCCGCCCGCGCCGGTCACAACGATGGCGCGGACCGCATCGTCGGCAACGAAATCGGTCATGATCTCAGCCGCAGCGGCCCACATATCACTCGAAACCGCGTTGTGACGGGCCGGATTGTTGAAGGTCATGGTGGCGACAGGCGGTGTTTTCTCCGCCAGCATCTTGTCCGTCATGTCCTCATTCTCCCACGCATTCTTAGTGTCCGTCATCGACCGTCGGCACCGATTTTTAGCGGTCCGCCGCCCATAGGTCCAGTGGGCCTAGCCCAGCTTGAAACCGTGTTTGTTCAGGAAATCCCGGAATCCGGGCCGTTCCGGGTGGGAAAGCTGGCGGGTCACATTTTCCGACCAGGGGCAGTAGTCGAGCGCGCCATATTTATCCACGTGACGCTGCTTGGCTTCCGGCAGCGGCGTATGCGCGTGCCGCCGCTGGTCATAACCCTCCACGTTAGCCGGCATGTTGCTCTCGTCATATCGGTCGGTATGGACGACGACCGACTGCGGCAGGCGCAGCGAGATGCGTGGCGTCGGAAACTGAGGCCAGCCGACCGCCAACCCGGCAATCGGGAAAACACCTTCGGGCAAGCCCAACAATTCGCAGGTCTCGTCGATCTTGTTGCGGATTTGGCTGATCGGACAGGTGCCAAGCCCCGCCGCTTCGGCCGCGTTGATGAAACACTGCATCGCGACGGCGGCGTCGATGATGCCGTTCATGAAGGTATCGACATTATCGTTCTGATGATCGTGCCCCCGAACGCCCGCGAGTTGGCGAATTCGGTGGATGTCGGCACAAAAAACCAGGAAGACCGGCGCTTTCGGCGGCCAGTCCATGCCGCCGCCTTGATCGCTCAGCTTCTGGCGCAGAGCCCCGTCCTTGACCACGATGATCGAATACTGCTGCAGATCGGATTTCGTCGGCGCCGATTGCGCGCAGGCGAGCAGGACCTGCAGTAGATCGTCGGTGACCGGTTCATCGGTGTAATGACGCTGCGAGCCCCGGCTCAAGATCTGCGCCAAGGTGCCTTCCGCCGCCATGTCCGCGCCGCAATCGAGTTCGATTCCGTACCGTCCCGCCACGAGTTCCTTCAAACTGCTCATCGGTCGTCGCCTCTCCGTTCGATCCTCAGTTGACTCGTGTATTCGCACACAAGGTACACTATCGGCAACTGCAACACCTTAGGCGGAAACCCCATGCCCGACCGCATTCCCCTCGTCCTCGGCCCCGGCCTTATGAACGACAAACGGCTCTGGGAGCATCAGTTCGAACATCTCGCGGACATCGCCGATATGACGATGGCGGACACGACCCGCGACAACTCGCTGGTCGACATGGCGACGCGCATGCTCGACACGGCCCCGCCCACATTCGCCTATGCCGGGCTGTCGATGGGCGGATATATGGCCTTCGAGATGATGCGGCTGGCGCCGGAACGCGTGACCAAACTGGCGTTGCTCGACACCTCGGCGCGCGATGATCCGCCGGAACGCACCAAAATCCGGAAGGAAATGATCGGACTTGCCGAAGCGGGCGACTACGAGACGGTAAAGAAAAATTCCCTGCCGATCCTGTTGCATCCGGATCGGGTGGAAGACCCGGTTTACGCCGGAATTGCGTGCGGCATGGCGGACCGAATTGGCCCGAAGGTCTTCATCCAGCAGATGACCGCGATCATGAACCGGCGCGACAGCCGGCCCATCCTGGGCGATATCGATACGCCGACGACGGTGATCTGCGGCCGGCAGGATCAGGGCACGCCGCTGGAAGTCAGCGAGGAAATGGCCGAAGCCATCCCGAACGCGAGGCTCTGCGTCGTCGAGGATTGCGGCCATCTATCAACGATCGAACAGCCGGAAGCGGTTACCGCATTGATGCGTGACTGGCTGACCTACGGCTGAACGGCGATCGCCGGTTTAGGTAGCGACCACCTTGAGGCGCCGGTTTCGCGGTAAGCGCTCGTTCGGCTTCATGTCGTTGAGCACCCGGAACCAGCTTTCGTTGTACTTGCCGTAGGGCAAGGTCTTCGACAATCCACCAATCGAATCCGACTTGTTCGCAGGAACCAGCAGCAGGCGCAGCGGCTTGATCTTGCTCGCTTCCGCCTGGCTTAACCGCCGGAAACTATAGGTCGTCTGCTTGTATCCTTGCGCCAGTTGTGCCGAATCCTTTGCCGGATTGACGAACAACATGCGGTAAACCGATTGCGCATTGCGCCGGATGGCCACGCCGCGCAGGTCGACCGTACCGCCATTCTTGCTTTGGCCGCGCACCCAGCCGGTTGCGGCTTCCTGGCCGTTGATGATGATACGCTCGACATCCTTGAGCGGTGTCTTCGGTGTCCACTCATCCTGCAGATACGAAGACATGTCGCGGCTGCGTTGGATCTTGCCGGTATCGAAGATGATCGCCGCGCCACTCTGATTCTGCGCGACAACCTGGTCCCGGCCATTCATCAGCCGGAAACCTTCCGGCACCTGGAACTGGAACCGCAACCCCGGATGCTGGAACAACCGGCCCTTGACGTAGCCCTGGTTCGGATCGTCGCCGAACAACATGCCGTCGATCTTGGCGAGATAGGTCTCGCGGCCAATGCGTGCGTTCTTCGGCCGGGCCACGGCGGCGGCCTGGATGGCCTTCTCGACGCGATCCTTGGTTCGCGGATGCGTCGACATCATGTTGAATTGATCGACACTGCCCGCCGGCAGACCGCGCATCTTGGCGTCGACGACGCTTTGTTCCCGTAGCGTGCTAAGAAACGTCACCATAGCATCGGGCTCATACCCGGCCCGGCTCATATACCGGACGCCCAACGTATCAGCCTCGAATTCCTGTTTTCGAGAATAGCTCTGGATCGACAGCATGGCGATCTGCTGACTGAGCTGGGCCGCCCCCGACCCCAATCCCAGCGCCGCCCCACCGACCGCACCCAGCACCATGCCGAGCTGCGCCATCTGCGCCGCGCTCAACCGCTCCGCCGTATGGCGCGCATTCACATGACCGAGCTCGTGCGACAGAACACCGGCCATTTCCGCCTCGTTGCTGGCAAGCGCCATCAATCCGCGCGACAGGTAGACATAACCACCCGGTAGCGCGAACGCATTCACGATCGGCGTATTGAGCAAGGTGAACTGATAGGGAAACTGCTGGTATTCGGTGCCGCGCGCCAGTTTTTTACCGGTCTCGGCAACATAGCGCTGCAGCCGCGGGTTTTCATACTCGCCGCCAAATTGTTCGACCAGTTTCGGGTGCTCCTGGCTGCCGAGTTTGATGTCGTCCTCGACGGAATACATGCCCGTGAAACTGGACCGGCCGGTGGCCTGATTGACGGTGGTGCATCCCGGCAATCCGACGAGTGCCGTGCTGGCCATCGCGCCGGCCAAAAAATGCCTGCGGTCGTACTTCATAATACCTCCACTCCGCCAAACCCTGTCCGACTGTTCAACGCCGGATCAATGATGGGCGGGTTCAATGGTAGTGCCCCTATATGTAGAGAATATGGCAATCCTTGGACGCATTTGCCAATCCCTGATGCGTCAAAATCGCACGCTACCGATTTGGGAGAAACGGCGGGCCCTTAGGACCAAGCCGGGTACCCAGCTTCAGATTCTTGTAGGGAAGGTCGCGTGGATCGGCCGGGCAACCGCCAGGCGCCTTGATAACCAGAACTTTTTCGGCAAGCGGTCCAAAATCGCCGCGGAAATGCACGGCGCTTTTCAGGCCCAGTATCTTCTGATCTTTGGGTTCGACACCGACATGCCGGAACAAGGATTGATCGTAGGCCTGCACCCGTTTCTCCGTCACCAGCACCTTCACACCGCCGATGCCGAGCAAAGCGGTCGCGCCGATGTCGATATCCCGTCCGCCGACCACCGGCCCGGTGGTCCGCATTCTTCCGTCACCGAGTGCCAGGACCGTAAATTGGCCATGAAAGGGTTCGTTGTCCGGCAAATCCGCCTTGCCGCCAATATCGAGCGTCAGTTCCGCGCCGATACCCGCCGCATGGGCCGCCACAGCCGCGTCGGCGTCATGCATCGTGCCGACAACGGCGTCTTCCGCTCCGTTCCGGACCAGGGCCGCCAGCATTCCCGTTGTGTCGCCGCTACCGCCGCCGCCGGGGTTATCCTGCGGATCGCATATCAGGACCGGCTTGGATGATTTCGCCGCAATCGACATGGCCTCGCGCGCGCAGTCGTCGGGCATCAGCATCGGCTCGTCGAATTCCGCCTCACGTCGCAGAATTTTCTCGGCCACGGCATCGACAGCGGCATCGGCCGCCACCTGCGTCCACGCGCTGGCAACCACCGATACGCCGCAATGATGGATGTCCGACAACCGGAACCCGCCGAGATAGGACAGGTTGAACACGTCGCCGGCTTCCCCGTCGATGCACGCGTCGACAAAACTCTTCGTCGGCTCCATCCCCGTCGGTTGCTGATGCGACGGGACGACGAAGCCCAAGCTGCGAAAGGCTCGGCCGGCGGGACGACCGCGCTCCAACATCAATTCGATCGCCGCCGCGGCCCTCGCGCCGGTCTCGCGCCGGTCCACATGCGGATAGGTCCGGTAGGCGATCAGCGCGTCCGCATGCGCCACCATCTCAGGCGATATGTTGGCGTGATAATCCAGGCTGGCGACGATCGGCACGTCCGGGCCGACGCAAGCGCGCACGCGGCGCAGCAACTCGCCATCCGCGTCCTGATACCCCGCCGTCACCATCGCGCCATGCTGATCCAGATACACCGCGTCGACCGGCATCGCCTGCGATAACGCCGCGATCAACTCGCCAGCAATTCGTTCGAAGGCATCGTCGGTCACCATGCCGCCGGCCCCGCCGCCAGCCCAAACCATCGGCACCAGGTCGTGCCGGTCGGCCATCTCAGCGAGAAAGCCCGACAGCCCGAAACTGCCACCGTCGAGCCATTCCGTCACATCTGCCCCGCGCACAAGCGGTGGCCGATCACGATGGGTGCAGAAATACGCGTAATCCGTCAGTGTCGGCATGAAGGTATTGGTTTCATGCTGCATTCCACCGACCGCAATCCGCGCCATGTCGTTATGCCTTCTGCGGTTTGTCGGCAATTTCAGGATCACCCAGATCCCAGAATAGACCGGCCATCAGACGCAATGCCTCACGGGCCACCGAGACCAGCATATGCTCGTCCGGCGCATGCTGGCAGCAGCCGGTGTAGGAATGCGGCACCCAGACCGTGGGCAGTCCTAAGCCGTCTGCGAACACATCGTTCGGCAGGGTTCCACCAAGGCTCGGCAACACCGCGGTCTTCTTGTTGGTGGTGCGCGCCAGCGACGATTCGCAGAACCGCACCCAGGGATGATCGGGATCGAGCCGTGTCGCATTGGCGTAATTCTTCCGCGCCATGCTGAGTTCGATCATCGGGAATCCCTTGTCGTCCAAATGCTTGCGCACGGTGTCGAGAAATGTCGTCGGGTCGACGCCGACCGTGAAGCGAATCTGACAGGTCGCCCGCGCCTTCGGCGGCACGGCGTTGACCGGACTGTCCGGGTTGCCCGTGCTGAACGCCAACACCTCGAAACTGTTCCAGGCATGCACCTGTTCCGCCGTGCTCAGTCCCGGCTCGCCCCAATCGGAATCGATCTCCGGCGCGTCTTCGCCGCCGTCATGCTCGATATCCTCAAGCGCGCGTTTTACCGAGTCCGGGATGCCGGGCGGCAGCAGGTCGGGAAGCAGGATCTTTCCCTTCGCCGTGGTGATCGTCGCAATCGCGTTCATCAGAATGACCGCCGGATTGGCGAGCAGGCCGCCCCAATTTCCAGAGTGATGCCCGCCCTCGCGCAGATCCACATCCATGTTGAAGTTGAAGCCGCCGCGCGCGCCGAGGAACAGCGTCGGCCGGTCGAGACTCGACCGCGGCCCGTCCGAGGCGATCAGCACATCCGCCTCGAGCAGGTCCTTATGCTTTTCGCAGAACTCGCCCAAGCCGGGAGAGCCGGTTTCCTCGCCCATCTCGATCAGGTAGCGGCAATTGAAGCCGAGTTTGCCGCGCAACTCCAACACCGCCCGCAATGCCGCCATGTTGATCGTGTGTTGCCCCTTGTTGTCAGCGGTGCCGCGGCCATAGAGCCGGTCGCCCTCGCGCTTCAATTCCCAAGGGTCTAGACCTTCGCGCCATTCCTCCGGCAGCCCCAGCACCACGTCGCCGTGGCCATAAGTCAGCAGCGTCGGCAGGGACGGATCTTCGATCCGCTCGGCCACCAACATCGGCCAGCCGCCCTCCATGGGGTTTTCCAGGATCTGGCAGGTAAACCCCAGCGCCGTTAGCGACGGCTCCATTTCGGCGGAGAGGTAGCGGTCGATCTCGGCTCCAGCGTCCGGATTCTGGCTTTCGGATTTGATCGCCACGCGCCGGGCCAGTTCGGCCTCGAAGTCACCTTGATCGAAATAGGCGGTCGCGGCGGCGACGGCATCTTCCCTGTTCATTGCACTCTCGCTTATCGGTCGATGTTGGTAGCGTCCGGCATATTAGGATTTGGCGTTAAGATTTAGCGGGGGCATTTTCGCCGAGGTCCCAGTAAACGCTGGTCACCAGTTCCATGCCCTGACGGGTCAGGCTTTTGAGGATGTGTTCGTTCGGCGCATGCTGCGAACAGGCCGAATAGGACAGTGGAATCCAGATCGTCGGTGTGCCGAGATGGTTCTGGAAAGTGTGGTTACAGATCGATCCGCCGGAATTGGGCAGAACGGCGACCTTGCTGCCCCATCCTTTTTCCAACGCCTGCGCCGCCCAGCGCGCCCACGGATTGTCCGGGTCCGTCCGCGCGGCCTTGAACTCGGGCGCGTTGCTGCCCGACGGCTTCTTGATCTCGACCATGTCGAATCCATGCGTATCGAGATGCTTGCGGATGGTCGCCATGAAGTCGTCGTCCTTGGACCCGACGACATAGCGGATCTGACACAGCGCCCAGGCTTTCGGCGGGATGGCGTTGACCGGATTATCCGGATTGCCGGTCTTCATTGCCAGTATGTCGAGACTGTTCCAGCCATACACCTGTTCGGCGGTGGTGAGCCCCGGCTCGCCCCAGTCTTCGTCGACCTCTGGCGCTTCGCCGCCGCCGTTACGCTTGACGTCCTTGAGCGCGACGCGCACCGAGTTTGGCATCGGTGCGGGCAGCAGGTCCGGCGCCAGGATCTTGCCTTTGGCGTTGATCAGGCTGGATACCGCATGCGCAAGGATGATCGCGGGGTTGGCCAGCAACCCGCCCCAGTTTCCCGAGTGATGCCCGCCATCACGCAACTCGCAGGACAATTCGAAGCCGAAGATGCCGCGATTGCCAAGCACCAGATTCGGACTATCCATATCGACCCGCGGCCCGTCGGACGCGAGGAAGACATCGGCGGATAGCGCGTCCTTGTTCGCGGCGACGAACTCGTCGAGCCCTTTCGATCCGTTTTCCTCACCGGTCTCGACCAGGAATTTGTGATTGAACCCGAGTTTGCCGCGCGTCTCGATAATCGCTTCCAACGCGTTCATGTGCAGCGTGTGCTGCCCTTTGTTGTCGGCGATACCGCGGCCATAAATCTTGTCGCCGCGTTCGGTCATCTCCCAAGGCGACAGGCCTTCGAGCCACTGACCTTCCTGGCCCAATACGACATCGCCATGGCCGTAGCCGAGAATCGTCGGACTGCTTTCGCTTTCGAACCGATGCGCGAGAAAGAACGGGCCTAGCCCTGGCATCGGATTGTCGAATATCCGGCAGTTGTAGCCCATCGCCTCGAAAGCCGGCGTCATCTCGTCCCGCAAGTATCGATAGAGTTCCGGAACCTGTTTCGGGTCCTGGCATTCGGTTGGGATCGCCACCCGGCGGCGAAGTTCATCGAAATACTTGCCGTCGTCATAATACGTCAGCGCCGTTTCAACGGCGTCTTCACGCGTCATCGTCGTCCACTCCCCTATGCGGCCGCTATTCGGCCGCCATCGTGTCATACCGGTCGGCGAACCGCTCGCCGTGATCGGATCCCGCTTCGAAGACCAGATGCTGCGTCAGTCCGCGCGCGGACCCGAGTGACCCCAGGTCCAGAAGAATTCGCTCCGCCGCGTCGTAATCGCCCTTCTCAAGGAACCCTTCGCAGCAATCGCGAAACTTCGCCGTCAGGTCCGCCTCATCGAACGGGTTATGGATCGTGCCGCGCGCCCACTGGGACTCGTCCTCGAAAACCCGGCCGTCCTTCAGTTCGACCTTAACGACATGCGGCAACCGGAAGGTGGGATCGTCCCCCTCGGCATCCTTGTCATAGGCCTCCATCGTCACCAGCGGCATCAGCTCCCGCACCTCGGCGCGTTGTACCGCATCGGGCGTAAAGTCGGACAGCGACAGGCGGCCGAACTTCAAGGCCAGCGCGATGCAGTAGTTCATCGAGAAACGCGCTTCCATCTCCTGCTGTGGGTTGTCATACATCAGGTTCCGCTTGTTGCCGAAGCCGACCAGTGCGTCGACCTTGGCCACATCCTCGGCCTCGAACTCATGCTCGGCGCGCAGCGCCAGCACGACATCCAGCACCCGGTGCGTCGAGCCGCAACACGGATAAAGCTTCGGCGACAGGCCGAATTCTTCGATCGCCAGTGGATCGCCCAGCGTTCCCTTCAGATGGTCCCACGCGTTTTCATCCGGCCCCGCATAGAGATCACGGAACCCAAGCGGCCCCTCGAGCGCCACATCGCGGGCCTGAAATCCGTTCGCCGCAAGCTGCGCCGCCAGCACTGCATTCTTGGCCGCCATGCCCGCGTGATACGGCTTGCCCATCGTGCCGAACTGCACCTTCGGCCCCGACGCCATACTGACGCCCAGGCTGATCGCGTTGACCATCGCGTCCCGGTCCAGGCCGAGAAGCCGGCCGCAAGCCGCGGCGGTTCCGATGCAGCCAACCGTCGATGTACCGTGCCAGCCCATGTCGTAATGCGCCCGATTGACACCGCGCCCGATGGCGCCATGCATTTCCAGGCCGACGATATAGGCGTCTATGAGTTGCTTGCCCGTAGCGTCGATTTCCTCGGCCAACGGCAGCAGGGCGGGAATCAGCACCGCACTGGCATGCGTAAGGCCCGGCATATAGTTATCGTCGAAGTCCAATGCATGCGCCGCCATGCCGTTGGCCAGCGCGGCCCAGGGCGCCGCCGCCTTCGCGGTCGACCCAAACACCGTGCAGCGCCCGCCGCCATACGGCGCGATCGTCGCGCGCACTCGTGCCGATCCTTCGTCGCCGGCGCCAGCCACCATGCAGGCGATCACGTCATGGATCGCATGCCGGGCGCGCGTCAGCGCGACCTCCGACGTGGTTGGCGGTGACTCCGCAGCCCACTCGCCCAAAATTTTGGTGACGTCCATCGTCATCGCTCCTGCTGATTGTTAGACCGGCCAAACGGATTTTGGCGCGTTAGGACGCCTGCTTCAACGCAGCATCGGAAAACAAATGACATTCAACGCGGGCGCCGTCGATTTCGATCGGCTCCGGTTGCGTCTTGCTGCATATCGGCATTGCGTCGACACACCGAGGATGAAAAGCACAGCCCGGTGGTGGGTCCACCGGGTTCAGAAAAGTAGCGTCGAATTGAGTATTCGGCACGTTTAAATCTAGATTCGGGACTATTCCCGAGTTCGTCACATTTCAATGCATATCGCGCCGAGGTGCAAGGACCGATCCGCTTTGATCCGCCGGCGCACCCATCGCCAGCGGCTTGCGACCGGCACCACGATTTCATAGGGTCGGGTCGTAATGCCAAATACAGCCCTTACCGTCACGAGCCCTCAGACATTCGCCGCCGCGCTTACCGCCGCATCTGACCAATGGCCGAAGGATTCTGATCTCGGCTGATTGACGCCGTACCGACTATCAAGCCAGACGACCGGAGGCACTGCCATGACGGAAGACAACAACGACACGCTGATCACCACCATCCAGGCCGCGAGCGCGAAATGGATCGCCGCCTTCAATGCCGGCGACGCCGACGGTTGCACGGCCGCCTACGAAAAAGACGCCGTGATGAACGCAGAGCCCTTCGGCACTTTTACGGGACATAAACAAATCCACGCGTTCTGGACAAAGCTTATCGAAAGCGGTTTCACCGGCGTTGAGTATGTAGACCCGAAAATCGAGATCGTCGACGCACAGTCCGCCATCCTTTCGTCCGATTGGCGAATGAATAACGCGCAAGGCGTGATTACCAAGGAGCTTTGGGTGTTACAGCCCGACGGCACCGTCCTACTGAGCAAGGACGATTTCGAAGCGCTCGGTTAGCCCGCCGTCAGCGTCGGCCACAACTCGTCGCCGCCTTTCGCCGCGATCATTGTGCCGAGACGGACGGCCCATTCGCTTTCGCTACCAAAGTCGTCACGCCACGACCACAACCGGCGCGAATAGCGATGCAGAATATGTTCGATCGTAAATCCGATCGCGCCGTGCACTTGATGACCGATGGCTGCACCCTCACCGGCCGCCTCGCCAACGCGAATTTTCGCCGAGGCCACCTCTAGCACCACATGCTCGTCGAACCCATCGCTGCGCCGAATAGCATCGGCGGCCGACGCCGAGACGGCAATTGCAGCCGAGACCTCGCCGGCGAGCCGGGCAAGATTGTGCTGCACCGCTTGGAACTTAGAAATTGCCCGCCCGAAGGCGAGCCGGTCCTTGGAATATTCCACCGACACGTCGAGGATCGCCTGCAGCGCCCCGGCCATCTGCACCGACCGTACCGCCGCGCCCATCAGGAAAATCGCATCCTCGTCGATCCCATCCGGCGCATCCGCGACAGCGACGATTGCCGCGCTGTCGAAGGTAATATCGTCTTTCGGCTCATCCGCGAGACTGCGCCCTTCCGCGACGGCGCCCTGGGATCGTTCAACCAACGCAACTTTGATCGCATCGCCCTGCCGCGCAACGACCGCAATATGATCGGCATCCCGGGCAAAGGGCACCTGATGCGCCGTCCCGGATAGCGTGCCATCGTCGCCGATGGATAGTGCGTCGCCCTTGCGAACCGGCGCCACGGTCATCGCCTCCATCGGCGATTCGAGGCCGGCCTGCGACAACAGCCATCCGGCCAACAGCGTTTCGGCCAATGGGACCGGCACCGCATAGGACCCGGCGACGCGAAGCACATCGAACCCGTCCTGTATCTCCGCCCCGGCGCCACCCAGCGTATCCGGCACCCAGGTCAGCGTCAGGCCCGACTCCTGCAGCGCCGTCCAGAGCGGTTGGCGCCAGGACTCGTCTTCGGCGTTGTTCACCGTCTGCGGATCGCAAAGGTCCTGGAAAATCTTCGTCGTGGTATCGACAATGATGTTGTCGGTGTCGCTCATGGTCTCCTAGTCCTTTGAAATCACGGCCAATGTGACAAGACTGCCGGGCTACGGATAGTATTCGAGGCGATCCCGCGAGCAGCGGATCGGCAATTTCTTATTCTACACTTACCGCCATCGGCGCCACGCCTGCAAATGCCGGAGGGCCGATCAATCCAACGGAGACGCGCGCAACCATGTCGAGCAGCATCGAATTCGACCCTATCCGTCTTCCGCCCGAAGCAGAGGAGCTCCGCAAGGAAGTCCGCGCCTTTCTCAAGGAAGAAATCGCCGCCGGTACCTTCGATCCGCATTCCGCGCATCTGGGCAAAAGTTTCAATCCCGAATTCAGTCGGAAGGTCGGCGAACGCGGCTGGATCGGCCTCACCTGGCCCAAGGAATACGGCGGCCAGGAGCGCAGTTTCCTGGAGCGTTACGTGGTAACCGAAGAATTCCGGGTTTCCGGTGCGCCGGCCCGGGCGCATTTTACGGCTGACAGGCAAAGCGGCCCGATGCTGCTGAAATACGCGCCGGACGAGGTCAAGCAGGACATCGTGCCGCGCATTACCCGCGGCGAATGCTATTTCTGCATCGGGATGAGCGAGCCGGATTCCGGCTCCGACCTGTTCGCCGCCAAGACGAAAGCGGAGAAGACGGCAGACGGCTGGCGCATCAACGGCCGCAAGGTTTGGACCAGCAACGCGCATCGCTCGCACTACATGATCGGCCTGTTCCGCACGTCGTCGGCGACCGACGACAACCGCCGGCATGGTCTGACGCAGTTCCTGGTGGACATGAGCACGCCGGGCATCACCGTGCGGCCGCTCCTGCACCTGACCGGCAATCACGAGTTCAACGAGGTAATCTTCGAAGACGCGCTGTTGCCGGAGAACGCCGTCCTGGGCGAAGTCGATTCCGCCTGGAAGCAGGCGACCAGCGAACTCGCCTATGAGCGCAGCGGGCCGGAACGTTTTCTCGAAACCATTTATATCCTGCCGGAACTGGTCAACGTGCTCGGCAAGGAGCCGGACGTGCGCGGCGCCGAAGGCATCGGCCGCCTCGTCGCGCAGCTTCATACGTTGCGCCGTATGTCGATTTCGGTGAACGGCATGCTCGCCGCGGGCAAGGAACCGGTGCTCGAAGGCTCGGTGGTCAAGGACCTCGGCACGAACTGGGAACAGGCGCTGCCGGCAAAGGCGCGCGAACTGTCCGCTTTCGCGCAATCCGATCCCGGCAACCGTGCCGATTTTGACGAACTGATGCGCTTCGCCACGCTGATCGCACCGAAACTCACCATCCAGGGCGGCACGCGGGAAATCCTGCGCGGCATCATCGCCCGCGGCCTGGGGCTTCGCTGAACCACTAAATCCGGACGCTATCTTCTGAAACAACAAAAGGTCCGCTCAGGACACCCGACATCATGCCCGACATCTCTGCGCTTCTATCCCCGAAATCCGTGGCCGTCATCGGTGCCTCGCCCAATGCGCATATCATTCGGGGCCGCATCATGCATGTCCTCGGCTGCCACAAATTTCCTGGAAACATCTATCCTGTCAGCCGCAGCAACGACGAGATCAACGGCCTGAAGGCCTACCGATCGGTCGCCGACATCCCGGAGCAGGTCGATCTTGCTATCCTGGTAATCCCGGCGGAAAACGTCGCGGACGCGTTGACCGACTGTGGCGAGGCGGGCGTGCGCGCGGCGATGATCATCAGTTCCGGCTTCGCGGAAGAATCCGGCGAGGCCGGGGATGCCCTGCAGGACGAAATCCGCGCGGTCGCCGAGAAATACGACCTCGCGGTCGGCGGCCCCAATTCCGAAGGCTTCGCCAACATGCTGGCGCCGCTTTGCGCGACCTTCAGTGCTACCGTGGACAATCCCGACCTACCGCTCGTCCCGCCGCATCGGTCCGACGGGTATATCGGCGTCACGGCGCAAAGCGGCGGTATCGGTTTTTCCTTCTATGACCGGGGACGGCCCAAGGAATTGCCGTTCAGCTATGTGATGACCACCGGCAACGAAGCCTGCCTCTCCGGGCTCGATTTCGTCGACTACATGCTGGACGACGGCAAGACCGAAGTGATCCTGATGTTCATGGAGGACATCAAGAACCCGGAACGATTCGCCCCCATCGCGGAGAAGGCGCTGCGCGCCGGCAAACCGATCATCCTGACCAAGATCGGCCGCTCAGAGGCCGGACAACGCGCCGCCGCCTCGCACACCGCGGCGATGACCGGCGCCTATTCCGCCTATAAGGCGATGTTCGACCGGTACGGGGTGATCGAAGGCTACGACATCGAGGACATCGTAGACGTCGCCGCCGGGTTTTCGCGGTATCGCAACAAGCTGCCGCGGGGAAAACGCGTCGGTATCGCCACCGGATCGGGCGGCGGCGGCGGATGGATGGCCGATTCATGCGAGGCGGCTGGCCTTGAAGTTCCGCCGCTGGATGCCGCAACGCGGGCGGTCATCGATGAATTTCTGCCGCCCTACGGCACATCGCAGAACCCGGTCGACGGAACCGCACAAGCGATTCGGCAGGTCGGTTACGGAAGGATGGCAGGGATGGTCGCGCAATCTCCGGAAGTGGATTCGGTGATCGTGGTCACCTCGGCCCGCAATGCTGCGGGCTATGAGCGGGAAGAGGAGAACTTGAAACAGGTCGCCGCGGAAAGCGACAAGCCGATCCTGTTTTGCTCCTACACACTGACACGCGGCTCGGCGATGGAATTGCTGAACCGCGCCGGCTATCCGCTCTACACCAACATGCGGAACTGCGCCCGCACGATGGCGGCGATGGCCGACTATCAGGCCTTTCGGGACCGGTTTCTCAAGACGCCAGAGATCACGACAACGGCCGGCGGCACTAAGGAAAAGGCCGCAAAACTACTCGCCGACGCCGACGCCGTGCTGTGCGAGTATCAGGCGACGCCGGTTCTCGCAGCCTATGGCATTGCCGTGCCGGACAGCCGATTGGCGGCGACGCCCGACGATGCGGCAGCAGCCCTCGATGAAATCGGCGGACCGATCGCCCTCAAAGTTCAATCGCCGGACGTGCTGCATAAGACCGATGCGGGCGCCGTCGCCCTCGGCCTAAATGATGCACCGGCAATCCGCGCGGCCTTCTCCTCACTGACCGAGAACGCCACCGCCTACCACAAGAAGACCAACAGCGGCAGCCCGGACATCCACGGCGTGCTGGTGCAGCCGATGGCGAAACGCGGCCAGGAAATCATCCTCGGCATCAATCACGACGACGCCTTCGGCCCCATGCTCATGGTCGGGCTCGGCGGCATTCACGTGGAAGTACTGCGCGATGTGGCCTTCTCGCCGGTACCGTTGACCACCGACGGTGCGGCGCAGGTTCTGGACCGGCTGAAAGGCCGGAAGATACTGGATGGGGTGCGCGGCGCGCCGGCCGCCGACATCGATGCGCTGCTCGACCTGATCGTCAAACTCTCGCAGCTCGCCGCCGATCATGCCGACACGATCGCGGAGATCGACCTAAATCCGGTGCTGGTTCACCCGGCCGGCGAAGGCGTATCGATCGTCGATGCCTTGATCGTGAAACGCGACGCCGGTTAGTCTGTCGCGGCGCAGGTCCGGAACCCGGCGAACACGTCGCGGCGGTCCGGGCCGAAGTAGTTGCGGTAAAGGGCGCTGACCATCCGCCCGCGCGTCGTCCACGCGCCGCCCCGCAACACACGCGTCGAATCGAACAGCGGCTGGGAGTATTCCTTGTAGTCGTCCGGCGCGAAACCGGGGAACGGCTTGAAGACGTCTTCCGTCCACTCCCAAACATTGCCGACCATCTGACGGCAGCCATAGGCGCTGTCACCTGCCGGATGCGCCGTGACGTCGACGCAGCCGAGCGCGAACCCATCGAGATTGGCACGGTCGGGGGTTGGTTCCTCGTCACCCCAGGGATAGCGACGCTTCTGCAAGACACCGTCGGTCGTTTCCGGCACCGTGGTCGCGGCCAATTCCCATTCCGCCTCGGTCGGCAAACGCCGCCCGGCCCAACGGCAATAGGCGTTTGCCTCGTGCCAGCAGACATGGATGACCGGCTGGTCGAGCGGCAGGTCCGCGATTTGATCGAACCGCCGAACGCCCCATCCGCCGTGCTCGTCCGGAACCCAGTAGATCGGATGCTCCGCCGCCGCTTCCTGCCGCCATGCCCAACCATCCGCGTCCCAAAATTTTTCCTTCTGATAGCCGCCGTCCGCGACGAAATCAGCGAATTCGCCGTTCGTGACCGGCGCCCGCGCCATCTTGAACGGCGCGACCGTCACCGGGCGCGCCCATTTCTCGTTGTCGAACAGGAAGGGCGCGTCCTTCTCGGCGCCCATCCGGAATGTGCCGCCCATGATCACGACATCGCCGGCCAACGACCCGGTGTCCGGCACACCCCGATCGACGGGGCCGCCTTCGAAAACCGGCGTCGGATACCTCAGCGTTTGCCGCGCCCAGGTAAAGGCCTCGGTGTGCATGTCTTCATGATAGACCGTGAACTGATACAGATAGCTGTGCCGTTCGTCCGCCATGTCCTTGTTGCCCAGGCGGTCGATCAACGCATCCTCCACGTCCTGCATATAGGCGAGAATCTCGCTCAGCGGCAGAACCGGCAAATCCCACCGCGTTTCATGCGCAATCGCGATGGAGTCATAAAGCGCATCTCCTGTCGCGAGCATGGGCTCTTGGTTGTACAATCGCCGCAGGATGAAATTTTCATAGAACCAGCCGACATGCCCAATTTCCCAAATCAACGGATTCAGCGTCGGCAGTTTCGGGCCAATGAACTGGTCCGGCGTCAGCCCCTGGACCAACTCCAGTGTGCGGCGGCGCGCGCTCGTCATCATGTCGATAAGGCGGGACGTGGAGACGGGTTCAGTCATGGGCAAACCATCTAATGCGAAACAGCCTGAAGATTAGTCTTATCACGCCCGCGGGCAAACAGTCGCGCAACGGCAACCGAACGACCGCGGTGCGGTGGCACGACATCCTACGCCGTTTGGGGCATCAAGTTATCGTCGCCACCGAGTATGAGAACGAACCGGTCGACGCGATGATCGCCGTCCACGCTTGGCGCAGCGCCGAATCGATTGTCCGGTTTCATGAACGGTATCCGGATCGGCCGCTGATCATCCTGCTGGCGGGAACCGACATTTACAAATTCCAGCAAAGTCATCCCGAAGAGACCCATCACTCGATGGATATCGCCGACGCACTGGTTTGCCTGCACGGTCTGGTGCATCGGGATATTCCGGACCGGTTCCATGACAAGCTTCATGTCGTCCATCAATCGGCATTGCCGCTCAACCGAACGCGCCGCCCGTCCCGCCGCACTGTCGATATCTGCGTTATCGGCCATCTGCGCGAGGAGAAAGATCCGCTGCGCGCCGCCGAGGCCGCGCGGCAGTTGCCCGCCGATTCCCGTATTCGCATCGTGCATCTCGGCAAGGCGCATGACGAAAGCTGGGCCGAGCGCGCACGGCAAGAAATGGCCGCCAACCCACGATACGATTGGCGCGGCGAGGCGCCGGGATGGCAGGTACGTCGGCTTTTCGATTCGTCGCACGCGATGGTGTTGAGTTCGGTCATGGAAGGCGGTGCAAATGTACTGTCGGAAGCGGTCGCGGCGGATGTGCCGGTCATTGCATCGGACATTTCAGGATCGATCGGCCTGCTCGGCGACGACTATGCAGGCTACTACCCGGTCGGCGACACGGCCGCCCTCGCAAACCGCCTGGACCGGGTCGAACACGACCGCGACTATTTGAAGACGCTGACGCGGCAATGCCGCGCGCGGGCGGAATTGTTCAAGCCGGAGCATGAAGAAGCGGCTTGGCGGTCGCTCCTAACGACGCTCACCTAGAACCGTCAGCCGCGCACCGTAATCGGTTCGAGCTGATTGCCCTCGGGCAACACGGTGCCGATGATCGCCGTCCGGTCATACCCCAGGTCGCGCAATGCGCCGACGCAATCCTCGGCCCGATCCTGCGGCACGCTGGCCAGCAGGCCCCCGGCCGTCTGTGGATCGAATATCAGCGGAAAGCGCGGGTCCTCGCCCATCTCGGCAACGTTCGATATGGCGCGACGGAGCCGTAGGTTCTGCGGCTGCAAGGTGCTGGTGATGCCGGCCGCCACCGTCTCGCGGGCGCCGTCGAGATACGGGATGGCGCCAAGATCGAGTTCCACATCGACGCCGGAGGGCTTGGTCATCTCGACCAAATGACCCAGCAACCCGAATCCGGTCACGTCGGTGCAGGCGCGGGCCCCGTGGTCGGACAGACATTGCGCGCCCTTGTAGTTCGACTGCACCATCGACGCGGTTGCGTCCTTGATCCACTGGCCTTTGGCCTTCAACCGCATGTCGGCGGCGAACAGCGTGCCCGTGCCAATCGCCTTGGTCAGCACCAGCCGGTCGCCCGGCTGCATACCGCCCTTGCGCAGGACCTTCTCGCGGTCGATCAAGCCGTTCACGGAGAAACCGAGCGAAAGCTCCGCGCCCTCGCTCGTATGGCCGCCGACCAGGGACGTGTTCGACTCCTGCAGCACCTCCATCGCGCCGGTCAGCATCTGCGACAACACATCCTCGACCTTCTCTTCCAACCCATAGGGCACGGTGGCGATGGCGAGCGCGGTCTGTGGGTCCGCACCCATCGCATAGATATCGCCGAGACTGTGGTTGGCGGCGATGCGGCCGAACAGATAGGGATCGTCGACGATCGCCCGGAACGCATCGACCGAGTGCACCATCACCTTGCCGGGCGGCACCTCGACCACGGCCGCATCGTCCGGTTCGTGCAATCCGATCAGCACGTCGTCGCGCGCCACCGGCTTCAATTGCGACAGCGCCCGCTGCAACACCGTCGCGCCAACCTTGGCGCCGCATCCGCCGCAGCGCATGGCGACGGCGGAGATTTCCTTGATCACCTCTTCGCCGGCCAAACCATGCGGAATGTCGGACTTCTCCTCCGTCTCCATCTCCGGCAGTTCGTTGAATTTCTTCATGAACCGCTGGTCGATCCAATCCTTCCAGCGCCACACCAGCTTGCCTTCCACCGACCATTTGGAGCGCGACGCCACGGCGTATTTGTCACCGGTGCTGATCAGGCTGAGGAATTCACGCTGCGGCGTGAACGGCCGGGCCGACTTGCCGACCAGCAAGCGCCGCAGGTTGCGGGTCAGCGGCGGCCCTTGCCGCACCGCGAAGACGCCGGCTTTCGGGCGCGGATGGTTCACCATCGCTGCGATATCGCCCGCGCCGAAAATTTCCGGGTGCGACGTCGATTGCAACGTGTCGCCGACCTGCATGAAGCCGTAGTCATCGACGGCCAACCCCGATTCCTTGATCCAAGAGGCCGCGCCGGCCCGCGTCACCCACAGGATTTCATCCAATGCGATGGTCTCGCCGTTGGCAGCCTGGACCTTGCCGGGCGCCACGGACTCGATCCGTGTGTCCGCATGGAAGTTGATGCCGCGTTCGCCGAAGATGCGCCGGAACTTGGAGCGGGCGAGCGGGTTATGCGTGGTCAGAATGTCCGGCTCTTCGCTGATCAGGTGATAGTCCAGATGCGCGTCGGTCCGTCCCTGTTCAGCCAACAGCGTCTTCAGCCGGAACTGGATGGCGAGCAGCAGTTCGACGCCACCCGCGCCGCCACCGACGATGCCGATCCGCACCGGGTCCTCGCGCAGCAGAATGCGTTCGCGCAAGCGTTCCCAATGCGCGACGAACCGATTGATCGGCTTCACCGGCACCACATTGCCTTCGGCGCCTGGCGTCTCCCAGGTTGCCGGGGCCGAGCCGATGTTGATCGACAGCAGATCATAGGAAACCGGCGGGCGGTCCTTGCACATCACCAGCCGCTGCCGCGGATCGATGCCGATGACATCGTCGTTGTAGAACCGCGCATTGGCGAAGCGGGCCAGCGGGCCAAGGTCGATATGGGTTTCCTCGAAGGTGTAATGCCCCGCGACCAGCCCGGGCAACATGCCGGAATACGGCGTATCCACATCACGGCAGAGGACCGTCAGGCGGACGCCCGGTATCGGCTTCATGCCAAAGGACCGCAGCACGCCGACATGACTGTGTCCGCCGCCGACGAGAACGAGATCTTTAATGATCGGTGTCGTTGATTGCACGAGGATCACCCATGTTCGATGGTGGTCTTAAGACGCAGCCGAGCACGAATATGGCGCGACAACGCATCGACGCAGATATTCAGGCCGGCCGTAAACAAAATCAGCACCAACGCGCGGTCGAGCCGGATATCCGCAAAGGCACTGTCGACATAGAAGCCAAGCGTTGCGATGCCCAACATGCCCAGAATCGCGGTCTCGCGTAAAATCACTTCCCAGCGATAGAACAGAAACGCCAGAAGCTGTCCGTAGACGCGCGGCACCGATTCATAGAAGTAGAGATTGAGCCCGCGCGGCGCATCGACCCGGACTTTCATATGTTCCGTATAGCGGCCGATCAGGTGCGCGATGATCGCACCATTATGCAGCGATAGCGCGATGATCGCGGGCAGCATCGACGGACCCCAGAGCTGCAGGCAGACATAGGCCAAGATGTATTCCGGCGTGGACCGAACGATGACCAGGAACACATGCCCGCCTAGTCTGCCGCCACGGCCGAAGAACAACGGTGACAGCAGCGGAAAGAAGATCAGCGCCAGGACGCCGGTCGCGACCAGCGCGATCATCGTCAGTTGCAGCGTATCGATCGCGCCGGGCAGCGCCTGTTCGACGAACAGCACGGACAGCCAATCCCAGAACCCGGCCAGCGCAGTGGCATCGAATACGCCCTCGCGGAGCGGCTGCGGAACGATGTCTTGGGTAAAGAACCGGACGATATTGTCGGCATAGATTTCACTGGCGCCCCAGGGCAACAGCAGGATCGCCGCCAACACATACAGCGGCAACAGGTTGCGATGCATCCACACCCGCATGGTTGCGATCACGATGTAGAAGAGGATCAGCAGCGCGGAGACTTCGGAATACTGGCCCTGCCGGAACGCCGTCTCCAGATAATAACCAAGTGTCGGCAGGCCGACGAAACCGAGGATCGCGCTCGACCGCAAACCGCATTCGAGCCGGTAAAGCGAGTAGGTCTTGAAATGCGCCCAGACATCCGGCAGCCGCACGAAAATGAAAACGGAGGCGGCCGTGCTGCCCGGCGGCACCGATTTTAGCGGCGTCGTGTCCGCCTCCTCCATGATCTCGGCATATACCTTCGCGATGATCCCCGCATAGGGGATGCCGATGGCCAGGATTCCGGTGATCGGCGACAACCCGAAGATCTGCAGGAAGATCAGCGCCCAGAACAACTCGTGGATCGCGCGCACGAAGGCGCAACCGACCCGCACGGCGCGAAGATGAAACACCAGCGCCAGGAAAAATCCCGCGATATTTCCGACGACCACACCGAGGATCGCAAAGGCGATGGTCTGCAGCACCGCGTTGAGCAGGCTGTCCGTGGCCAGGAAATCCGGCGTCACGATGCCGAGCAGCAGCCGGCCCATCTCGGTCCAGGGGTTCACCGTCGAGATCGAGATGTCCGCGAAGATCAGGCATAGAAGCGCGATACCGAGAAATATCAGGCTGGTCCGGACGGACGGGGAATAGCGCCAAACCGCCTGCATGCCGCTCAGCCTTGATAGAGATGATCGAGGTCGGACGCCTTCATGCCCGCCGTCGGCTCGTCCATGATGATCCGGCCGGCATCCAACCCGATGAGGCGATCGGAAAAGGTGAGCGCCAGATCGATATCGTGCATTGCCAGAATCACAGTATTCTTGGACTCGGCAATGTTCTTCAGGATTGACCTGGACTGATATTCATCGACCGCTGACACGGGTTCGTCACCGAGCAGGATATCGCACTGCTGATACAGGGCCCTGCCGACCGCCGTCCGTTGCTGCTGACCGCCAGACAACGCCCCGACGGCAGAAAATAGATCGTCCTCCAGGCCGAGACTCTCCACGACGCCACGGACATTCGCGACTTCCTGTTGCATCGGCCGCACCAGATTGACCACGTTGCGCCAGGTGCTGTGGCGGTTGAGCTGGCCCATATAGATGTTGTGGAACACGGTGAGCGCGCGAACGAGGCCATGTTCCTGCGGAACCATGGCAGCCTCTCCGTCGACGCGCTCGAAGATCAGCCGAAGCAGGGTGGATTTTCCCGCCCCGCTTCGGCCGACCAATGCAACCTTCTCACCCCGCTCGATCGACAATGACACGTCATGCAGGACGGTCGCGCCGTTATAGCCCGCGGTCGCGAGATTGAGGTCGACAAGAGCCATCAGTCGATCAGACCGATTTCCTTTCCAGTATCCACGATCATCTTGTAGTCGTCGTTGGTCGCCGGAATGAACTTGCTGCGCGGAAAGGACTGTAGGAGATCCGGGTCCTTCATATTCAGCAACGCCGCCGTCACCTTTTTCTTGAAGTCCGCGCCGTATTTTTTGTCCACGTCGCCGCGGATGCTCCACTGATAGTCGGGATAGTGCGGCGTTTTCCAAATGATCGATACTTTCTTGGGATCGATCTTGCCGGCCTTCAGTTCCTTTTCCCAGACCTTGAAGTTTACCGCGCCGACCTGATACGCGCCGGACTGCACCAACGCGATCGTGCGCGAATGGTCGCCGCTGAAGCCGACCCGTTCGAACACCTTGTCCGGCGCTTTCCCGAGATTACGGCGAATGTGGAATTCCGGCATCAACCGGCCCGACGTGGACCCCTTGGAGCCGAAGGTGAAGGTCTTACCGGCGATAGCCTTCGGGAACTCTTTAGTGGACGCGAGGCCGGCCTTTTCGTTCGCGATGAAATAGGTCTCGAAGAACTGGTCCTCGTAGCCTTGCGCAATCGCTTCCGATCCGGACACCGAAGCGCGCGCGCGCACGCCGGACAGGCCGCCGAACCAGGCAAGTTGCACCTGATTGTTCTTAAAGGCCGTCACCGCCGCCGCATAGCTTTTTACCGGGACGTATTTGACCGTCGTATTCAGTTCCTTGGACAAATAGCCCGCGATTTTCCCAAAGCGCTCTTGCAAGCGGCTTTCGTCTTGATCGGGAATAGCGGTAAACACGAATGTCTCGCCGGCAACAGCCGATCCACATCCGAAAACCAGGATCAACATGGCGAAAAGTCGTTTTAGCATCGTTGGTACTCTCCCTCGTCGATTGTCGTTCGCAATTCACGTTGGGGGACTCTATAGCAGCAGTAGCGCCAGTCACAAACTATCGGCTCGACGGCAGCGCCATGACTACTGACAAACTTGCGCTCGCAACGGTTCGCCCGTGTAATTGACGGAACGGGTATCGTGCAAAATGGGCAATCGGAAAGTCGCCGTGGCGGTGATAATCCCCCTGGTCACAATAACTAGGGCGGCGACCTCGGATTGCCATTTGGAATCGTCATTTTTCGACCTAAGGAACTGCGCATGAGTTGGGACAAGGAAATTGCGGATATCGAGAACAAGCGCGCCCTCGCCAAGGAGTTGGGCGGCGAGGACGGCGTGGCCCGGCAGCATGCGCAAGGCCGCCAGACGGTCCGCGAACGAATCGACGGGCTGCTGGATGCCGTTAGTTTCGACGAGTTGGGCGGTGCGTCCGGGGCCGCCGAACGGAACGAGGACGGCACGCTCGACTCCTTCTCACCCGCGAATTTCGTTCTCGGTTTCGGCCAAGTCGATGGACGGCGTTGCATCATCGGCGGCGAGGATTTCACGCTGCGCGGCGGCTCCCCCAACGAAGCCGGATTACGCAAGAGCATTTATACGGAAGAACTGGCTTGTCAGTACAAGGTGCCGCTGATTCGCATCCATGAGGGCGGGGGCGGCAGTGTCGCCGGAACCGGCTCCAAGACCGTCGGCACGCCACCTTACTCCCCGCCAAGATTCCGCTCCGTCGCCCGTGCGCTCGCCAGCGTGCCTGTCGTGACCGCGGCACTCGGCCCGGTCGCCGGTTTGCCGGCGTCACGCTTCGTCGCATCGCATTTCTCCGTCATGACCAAGGAAACGGCGCAGATCCTCATCGCAGGCCCGGCAGTCGTGGAACGCGCGTTGCGGGAGAAGGTCACGAAGGAGGAGCTCGGCGGCGCGCAAGTCCACGGCCGGAATAGTGTTTCCGACAATATCGCCAAGGACGACGCGGATGCCTTCGACCAAATCCGCCAGTTCCTGAGCTATCTGCCGCCCAACGTCTGGGAACTCCCGCCGGTTGCCGAGACCGACGACGATCCGAATCGGCAGGACGAAGAACTGGCGGGCATCGTGCCGCGCGACCGGCGCAAGATTTTCGACATGCGCAAGACCATCGCCCATGTGGTCGACAGCGACAGCTACTTCGAGATGACCCGTGGGTTCGGCCGCGGCCAAATCACCGCCTTCGCGCGGCTGAACGGTCAGCCCGTCGGCGTGATCGGCAACGACTGCCGTTACTACGCGGGCGCGATGAGCGCGAACGGCGCGATGAAGGTGCGCCGCTTCGTGGAGATCTGCGAGACCTTTCACCTGCCCATCGTCAGTTTCGTCGACGAACCAGGCTTTATGATCGGCAGCGAGTCCGAACGCATGGGCACGATCCGCTACGGCACCGCCGCTGTGCTCGCCGTCGCTGATTGCTCGGTGCCCTGGGCTTCCGTGGTGGTGCGAAAATCATTCGGTGTGGCACAGGCAGCGCATTACGGCCCCGATGCCTATGTCCTGGCCTGGCCCTCGGCGGAAATGGGCGCGTTGCCAGTCGAAGGTGGCGTCGCCGTTGCCTATGGCCGCGAAATTGCCGCCGCCCCCGACCCGGATGCCCGGCGATTGGAACTGGAAGAGATGCTGGCGCGCAAGCAATCGCCCGCCGCGCGCGCCGAATCTTTCTCGATGCATGACCTGATCGACCCGCGCGAGACACGGCCTCTGCTGTGCCGCTGGATCGAATGGACGCAGCCGCTGTTGCCCGACCTACTCGGCCCGACGTCGTTCCCCTACCGCGCCTGAGACCTGCAAGAGGAAAACCGCCCGATGAAGCGAATCATGGAGCCGTGGCAGATCGGCGACGTCAAAGTCACCCGGGTCATCGAGATACAGGTGACCGGCGGCACCAAGTTCATCCTGCCCGACGCGACGCGCGAGAATGTCGTCGATATCGACTGGCTGGCGCCGCATTTCATGGACCCGGACGGACGGTTGATCATGAGCATCCATGCCCTGATCGTGGATACCGGCACGCGGCGCATCATGGTCGACACCTGCCTCGGCAACGACAAGCAACGCGCCATCCCCGGCTGGAACATGCGCACGGGCCCCTTCCTCGACGACATCGCCGCCGCCGGCTACCCGCGCGAGTCCATCGATACGGTCCTGTGCACGCATTTGCATGTGGATCACGTGGGCTGGAACACCATGATGGTAGGGGGCAAGTGGGTGCCGACTTTCCCCAATGCGCGCTATCTGATCGGCCAAGCCGAATGGGATCATTGGCACACCCATAGCAGCCCCAACCGGCGCGGCGACGACTGCTTTTCGGATTCGGTCAAACCGGTCTTCGATGCGGGCCTGGTCGATTTCGTCGCGTCGGACGCGGAAATCTGCGACGAAGTTCGCCTGGAACCGACGCCGGGCCACACCCCGGGCCATGTCAGCGTCCGCATCTCGTCGAAGGACGAGGAAGCACTGATCACCGGCGACGTCATGCACCACCCCTGTCAGATGGCGCGGCCGGATTGGGTCAGCAGCGCCGACACGGATTCGACGGCGGCGCGAGCGACACGGGAAAAGCTGCTGGATCGCTATGCCGACACGCCCGTGCTCGTCATCGGCACGCATTTCGCGACCCCGACGGCCGGGCATATCCGCCGCGACGGCAAGGCCTATCGCTTCGAGGTCTGACCTGCCCCACTCCACCCGAATCGCGCTCCGGCGCCCGCATACGGTATGATCGGGAAAAGCGCCCGCACCTGCCGGGCCATCTGATCTTTACGAAAGGAAGCGCCCCCGATGAGCGACTATGAACATATCCTGGTGGACAAAGAAGACGGTGTCGCGGTCGTAACGCTGAACCGTCCGGAAGTCCTCAACGCCATGAACAACAAGCTCAATGCCGAGCTGCAGAAAGCCGTGCTGCGCGCGGAAGAGGACGACGAGGTCAGCTGTATCGTCATCACCGGGTCCGGCGACCGCGCCTTTACCGCCGGCGGCGACATCCACGAACAGCGCGCGAACGACGATCTGGAAAAGGAAGGCAAGCTCGACCGCAGCGCCACGGTACGCGCGCTCAGCGGCTACGAGGTCAGCGCCTGCCTGAAGCCGACCATCGGCATGATGAACGGTCTCGCCTATGGCGGCGGCGCGGTTCTAGCGTCGTCAGTCGATATGCGCATCGGTTGCGAACGGACTCAGTTCCGCTTCCTTGCCGCGGCCTACGGCCGGATCAACAGCACCTGGACCCTGCCGAACCAGGTCGGCTGGCCGATGGCCAAGGAACTGCTGTTCAGCGCCCGCATCGAGAAGGCCGAGGAAGCCTACCGTATCGGCCTGCTGAACCACCTGGTGCCGAGCGCCGAGCTGCGCGACAAGACCATGGAATTGGCCAAACAGATCGCCGCGAACGACCGCAAATCGATCATGGGCATCAAATCGCTGATGCTGCAGCAGAAGGGCCGTAGCCTGATCGACCAATGGACCATGGAGAAGGATTACGCCAAGCACGTGCTGCCCGGCGCCAAGGCCGAGGACGCCTTCCCCGACTTCATCAAGCGCAAGGGCCGGTAAATCGGAAGGAAGTCGCCTTTCAAGTTGCGGGCGACCGCCAAGCCCTATCGCTGCATCGGCGTGAAGCCGATCGCGTTGGCGCGTTGCCACCGGCGGTCCCGTTCAGTCATGGGAATAAGGCCGTCATCGATCAGATATCCGTCCGGTCCCCAGGCCCGATCGCTCGTATACTCCACAACGAATTCTAGGAGTCCCGGCACCCGGTCGTAATGCTGCGTCTTTACGTAGACGAAGCGCGGGCAAATGATCGGATACTCGCTGCGCGCGACCGTCGATGGATTGGGGGCGACACTATCGACCTGCACGGCCGCCAGCACCTCGTCCCATTCCTCATACACCGAGTACGGCATGATCGCGATGCGCGAGGAATCACGTTCCAACATTCGGACCGTATCGCGATAACCCCGCGCCACCGCCCGGAACGCGCCGTCGCTGCGGAACGTGGTGCAGATTCTGTCCCGGCGCTGCGGATCAAGAGCCGTCAGCGCCGGCAGGGTGCGGCAGGCCTCGTCCATCACCAGTTTCATGAACGCTTTGCGGATATCGGTATCTGCCCGCGGCGCGATGACCCGAATGGGTATCGGCGGCAGGAACGGGTCGATATCGCTCCATTTCTTATAGGGATTCGGAACAATACGGCCGTGGATTGGGACGTCCTTGGCCAAGGCTTTGAAGAGATGCACCTTGTTCACGTCGAAGCGAAAGGCGCCGCGCTGGCGCGCCAGGACGACGGCTTCATACCCGACCTTGATCTGCGTGATGCGCTTGACGCCGTTGCCCCGGCATTGATCGACTTCCGCCTGTTGCATGGGCCGTGGCAGGCTGACGATGTCGGGGTGGTCGACGCCGATGCCGGCGCAGAACATCTGGATCGTGGTCCGCGATCCGGTGCGCCGGATCACCGGCGCCGGCTGACGGTACTCGCGGGAGAAACTCTCCGCGACCTTCGATGTGTAGACAAAGTCCCCGGGCGAACTGACGATGCGCAGGTGATTGCGCGCTTCCGCCGCGCTCGCCAAGACCACCATCAGCACGGTAGCGCCGAAAATGACGGATTTCATAGCGGTAATTCCTGTTCCCAAAATTCATTGTTCGGACGAATGCCACGGCAGCATTGGGAAGAGGCAGATACGATCCCGGCGCCATGGAGTTTCCATAGCGCCGGGTTTTAAACGGTCCACTTTTCGGCCCGATGTCAGAATCGGCCCGACTTTGTTTCAATTGTATCGCCAGGCGACCCCGCCCGGCCCAAGTCACTCGAACTCGGTAATAAAATACCGCACCGGCTCGTCGCCGATGGCGCTGGGCCGATGGCGATGATCGTATCCTGCCGGGATATGGACCATATCCCCCGGGCCGATCTCGACCGTATGATCAGGAAATTCATACCGCAGCCGGCCGGACAGGATATATGCGCTATGCCCGGTTTCGCACCAGGAGTCACCCGGCGGACCGCCGGGGCTGCGCTCCTGATACCGCAGCACCATGCCGTCGAGCATGTGTGCTTCCTTAATTTTAAGCGTCGGGCTGGCCTCGGTTAGTGCCGCCGCACTCGCGCGGAAGACGTAACGGCTCTCTTTCTCCGCCATACCAATGTCTCCTATTACAGTGCCGCGCTAGCTCATCTCGAGCTGCTCTGCGACACCGTATTCCTTCGCCAACGCGACCAGCTTTTCCCATGTCCCGTCTTCGACGGCGATGCCCTCGACCAGTCCTTTCTGGGTCCGCAGATACTCCAACTCGCCGGGATAGAAGATTTCATCGAAACCCGCGGCCCTCGGCGTGTCTTTCAGATAGGCGGCGAATTCGGTGACCTCCTGTTTGAATTCTTCCAGGTCCTTAAAGGCATCGACCTGGAACGCCGCCATGAAGACGCCGTCGTTGTGCCGCCCGCTGGGTTCGACCCCGAAGCCCAGCCCGGTCAGGATGCCGGAGAATACCTCGACCATCGCGGATAGGCCGTATCCCTTGTGGCCCTCAGGGCCGCCGAGCGGCAGCACCGAACCGCCCTTTTTCAACGCGAAGGGATCGGTCGACGGATTGCCGTCCTTGTCGAGCACCCAGCCTTCGGGAATCGAGGTGCCGCGGGTCTGCGCGACCTTGAGCTTGCCGGCCGCGGCCGCCGATGTCGCCATATCGATATGGAAGGGGCCATCCAGATTCGACGGCATGGCGATGCTGATCGGATTGGTGCCGAGCCGGGGTTCGCGCCCGCCGAACGGCACGACCGATTTGGGGGAACGGCCGGAATCGGCGGTCATCATACCGATCAGGCCTTCTTGCGCCGCCATGAGCGGATAATCGGCGACCCGGCCGACATGGCTTTGTCGGAAGACGGTGGTCGCGGCGACACCGTTCTTCTTGGCCTTGTCGATGGTGATCTGCATCGCCCGCTCTGAGACCACATAGCCGAACCCCCAATTACCGTCGATCACGGTCGTGGTCGGCTTTTCGCGGATGATGTCAAAGGGCGCGCCGGGAACGATATGCTCCTTGTTCACCCGGTCGATATAGACCGGGATTTGGATAATCCCGTGCGAATCATGGCCGGCCAGATTGGCTCCGATGCTGTGTCGGGCGGTGATCGTGGCCTCTTCCTCGCTGGCGCCCGCACCCTGTAGCAGCGTGGCGGCAATCTTTTCCAATCGATCGGCAGGCAATGTCGGCATTCTTCGCACTCCTTCTTTTATGCGGGCCAGCGGACTCTTGTCGGACCGCAGGCAACCTTTTGGTAACCATTGTTAATTAAGACTTGCCGCGGGACCCAATCCACAACGGACCGCGCACCCATGGCCGCTTTGGGCAGAACCAGTACCTTTATACCATGGCTGATCATTTTCGGCTTATGGGCGGTTTTGCATGCCTTGTTGGGGCAGACCGTGGCCGCGCCGGTTTTCGACGGCGCCCTGCTGGGGCCGGACGGCTATATGCGGCTGGTCCGCATCGGGGAGCTGCAAGGCGGCACCGGCTGGCATGAATCGTTGATCGCGCGCAGCAATGCGCCCTACGGCGACGCGCTGCATTGGACGCGGCCGATGGACGTGATCATCCTGATGGTCGCGACCTTGGCGTCTCCCTTTGCGGACGATGCTCAGGCCTTGTTCTTCGCGGGCGCGGTAACGTCGCCGATCGTCGCCTTCTTCGCTTGCATCGCAATGGCATGGGCAGCCCGGCCCGTGCTCGGCCGCGACCGCGCCATCCTGGCCGTCTTCATCCTGCTGCTGCAGCCGGGCGTTCTGAGTTACACGATGCTCGGCCGCGCCGATCATCACAGCCTGCAATTCGTCGCCTTCATCCTGTGCATCGGGGCGACCCTGCGTCTACTGGCCGACCGGCGGTCGGTCCGGAGCGCCGTCGTCGCAGGCATCAGCTATGGTGGCGCGCTTTGGGTCAGCATCGAACTGTTGCTGTTGGTCGGGTTATGCCAGGCGACGCTCGCCGTTGTCTGGTTGTGGCGTGACCGTCTGTTCACCCGAAACCAGATCATCGTGGGCGGTGCATTCCTGGCGACAACGCTCGTATCCTTGATCATCGAACGCCCGATCAGCGGCTGGTTCGATATCGAGTATGACCGTCTTTCCGTCGTGCATTTGGCGCTTGCCGCTATCGTGACCGGCTTCTGGCTGGCGCTCTACCAGAACGGGCACCGCAGCGCCGACGCGACGCTGCGCACCCGCATGACGACGGCCGGAATCGCGGGTATCGCTAGCTTCGGCATATTCGGCATCCTCTTCCCGGATTTCTTCGCCGGACCGTTCGCTACGGTTGACCCCCGGATCATACCGATCTGGCACGAGCAGGTTGCCGAGCTGAAGCCCCTGGTGCCGACCGATATGAAATCGTTCGGCCGCTTCTTGTTCTTCATCGGTGCGGGACTGCCCTGCCTAATCTTCTTGGGCTTCATCTTGTGGCGTGAGCGCACACACCCGGCGACGCTTCGTTGGGCCTTTCTGACACTCGTGCTCGGCGTCTACTTCGTCCTATCGCTAAAGCATCTGCGCTTCGCCCCCTTCGCCGAAATCGCCAGCGTCTGGGCGCTCGCCGAGATGGTTGGCCGGCTTATGGCATGGAGCGAACATGTCCTGACCGGCGCGCGGCAGTTTGCCGTTAAATGCGGCGCGACCTTCTTCATCATCCTTGGCGCGCTCATGTCCGGAACTTTCGTCCTGGCGGTGACGCCGGACAAGGCGATCGACACAGCACGACTCCAATGTGAGGTCGCTGACATCGCCGGGCTTCTGAACGACCCAGGCGGCCTTGGCGCGAAGCCGACAGTTGTCGGCGGCTTGCTCGACCATGGACCGGAAATCCTGTACCGCACCCGCCATTCGGTGGTCGGCGCACCCTACCATCGCAACGGTGACGGAATTTGGGACAGCTACCGGCTGCTCGCGGCGACGGACGACACGGAAAGCCAAGCAATCGCGCAACGCCGCAACATCGGCATCATCGTGATCTGTCCGTCGGTCGCGGAACGCCGCTTCTATCTCGACGACAAGCAGCCCGACCGGCTCTATAACCGTTTGCTTGCCGACACGCCGCCGGACTGGCTCACGCCGGTCCCGACCGACCGCGACGCGACGAGCGGCTTCCGGGTCTACACGGTGCGCCGCTAGGCCAACCGCTAATTACCTCGCGCCTTGTCGAACCGCGTGACAAGCCGGTCGATCATATCCAAAACTTTCTTTTCCGCCTTGGTGATGTTCCGGCCGTCCGCGTAGGTATACAGCGTGGTATCGACTCCGAACGCGCCAACCGAATACAGCGAGATCGGAAAAACCTGCAGGCGGTTTATGGTTTCCCGAACCGCCAGATTGTCGGTCACGATGTTGTCCGACCGCAGCATCGTCCGGAAATGCAGGTTCGCCTCGACGGCGCACTGCGTTTCGAAGGCGCCGAACGGAATGCCGCCGATCTCCAGCGACACCGTGACGATGCTGCTGCGTGTTTTGCGCAGGCCGACCTTTTTCAGGCTATTCGTAAGATAGCGCTCGAATGGTCCCAGGCTCTGGAAATCGCATTTCCGAGCGTTCTTAGTGAACTTGACCTCGATATTCTTGTATGTCTCAACGCCCTGCACGGCGCTTACGGCATCGGCCGGCACGGAGCCCAGCAAAACAAACCCCGCCATGGCAAGGCCGCCTAAACGGCCGATGGTAAAATACGTGGTTCTTTTCATTCAATCCTCCAATCATGAAACATGAGACGGAGGGTCAATCTCCCGAACCTTGCGTAATTTTCGATGACACTAACAGAACAGGATAAAATTCCAACCCGGAGCTTTCACCCACTGACAGCACGCGCTCAGCCTGCAAAATCCGGAGGTGGCTGGAATACGCCGAAGGCTTCTTTGATGCACGGCGCAATCTCGATGCAGGTGCGGTCGCCGGGATACGGACTGACGGTCCGCATCACACGATGCGACAGGCCAAAGCGACCAACACCATTACGAGTAAAATTCTCTGTTTAACAATTATTGATCGCTATCAAAATTTCGAAACAGGCTGAAGATGCAGATTTGTTAATCTTCCCGCGACTTTCTGGGAAATTGGTTCAATTATCACTTGAAATGTTCCCGTTTTGTTCGAAAATATAATTATGCAATACTCGCTTCCGACCCTGCCGCCGACGCGGCTCGCGGAAATACATCAGATTTTGGTAGGTCACTATGGGCCTGCCCCTACATGGCTACGCCCGCCCCCGATAAGCCAGTTGGTGCTCGCCCTTTTGGGCACGCGGACGCAAACCGCGGTCTCGAAACGGGTATTCGAGGCCGTAATCGAGCGATTTGGAAGCTGGGAAGCCGTCCGCGATGCGACACCGGACGACTTGGCACCATTTCTTGCACCGCTCACTTTCGCCGAACGGAAGGCGGTGCACTTGCCGGCTGCACTCCGGCAAATCCATGCCCGGCGCGGCAGCCTGGACCTGGACTTCTTAAAAGATTGGCCAGTCGACGATGCCCTAGCGTGGCTTGAGAAGTTGCCCGGCGTGGGCGCCAAGGTCAGTGCCGCCGTCTTGAACTTCAGCCGGCTTCAAATGCGTGCGCTGGTCGTCGATACCCATCATCTGCGCGTGGCACGGCGCCTCGGCATCGTGCCGCCGGATACCCTGATCCCGGCCGCGGCGCGCATGCTGACACGGCAACTGCCCGATGCCTGGACAGCGACCGATTTCGACACGCACCACACGCTGATGAAACATCACGGGCAACGGCGATGCCGGAGCCATGCGCCGGCTTGTCACGGTTGTCCCCTGAGGCATCTTTGCCCGATGGCGTCACGCAACCTCCCTGTCGCAATCGCCGGGAACGGACTACCCGTCGGCCTGCGGGCCGGCATCGCGCGAACCGGTCAATCGCGGCCAGAACTCCACCACGAAGGTCGTAAAGACGGCAATCCAGGCAACAGCGGACAGCCCAAGGAAGAACAGGTAAAGGGCGTCCGGCACCTCCGGCGCGATGATGCGGGCGACAGCGCTGACCGAAACCGCCCCGTAGGCAATCGCGGTCGTCCGGCTGGCGACAAGAGCGCCCCCGGTATGGCCGAGGGTGGCGCGCGTCATCACCGCCAGGATCATCGTTCCGACCGCGCCGATTGTGATCGCGTGGATCCAAACGATCCCCGCCAGTGACGGCAGCGACGCGGCGAGTCCTTTCAGGAGCAGTCCAAGGATCAGCCAGAGATACCCAAGATGCAGCGACCACACGATCGGCATGCCCAGGGTTCGTTCGCTCTGCCAGGTCAGGAATCGCAGGGCACTGAGGATCGCCGCAACCAACGTAACAGCCGCCGCCGTGAATGTACCGCGTGCGAACAGGTCTGCCGGAATGATCGCAAAGACCGCAATAATCACGGCCGCGTCGAGCCACTTCCGCTGTTTGATATCGTGCGCGATCCCTTCGCGTTCGAGTGCGTTTCGCGTAAAGGCCGGAACAATCCGCCCCCCGATTATGGTGATCAACAGCACGATGCCGTTCAACGCGAGACGAAGGCCGTCCGAGCCACCGTCTTCAGCTAGGTCAAGCTGCTCGGCATGGAACAACACATTGCCGCCGATAACCACGGAAAGCGCTATCAAGAACACCAAATTGCGCCAGTTTTGCGACTCGATCAGCGCCCAGCCGACATACCCCGCTAAACTCACCAGAAATGCGACATCGATAATGGCGACCAACCCGGCTGGCCATATCGCACTTGTCGCAAGCAAAAGGCGGCCCAGCACCCAAAGCACCACCAACGCTGCAAGCCACCGGCCGGCCATCGGCGCGGTCCCGGTCCAATTCGGCAAGGCAGTGAGGATGAAGCCGGCGATGGTAGCCGCGACGAAGCCGAAAATCATTTCGTGCCCGTGCCACAACGCCGGCGCCGCGGCGACCGGTAAGGACCAACCAAACTGGAAATAGCCGAACCAGAGGATCATCCCCAGGACGGCGAAGAGCCCCGCACCAAGAAAGAACGGGCGAAATCCCTCGCGCAGCAAATCCAACTCCCCCTCGCGTTCCGAACCGGACCAGCGTTCCACAGCTACTATAGAACGCCTTTGATTCAGATCAGCCGCTTTTTACTCTCAGCTGGCGCGGCGTTCAGGCTCGGACATCGATCCAGGTCTTCATGCCACCGGCCTGATGTTCGAGCATATGGCAATGGAATAGCCATTTCCCAGGATTGTCCGCAACGAGGCCGAGTGTCACCTGCTCCATCGGGCGCACCAATTCGGTGTCCCGCCAGGGTGTACCCGATACCGGCGTGCCGTTACGCCGCACGACCTGGAAATGGTGACCATGCAGATGCATCGCATGCGGCCATCGCGTGTCGTTCTTGATGTTGATGAGAATGTGTTCGTTGCGCCGCAGTTGCGCGAGCGGCCTGTCCAAATCGCCGGCTACACCATTGAATGCCCATACCTTGCGCGCGTCGACAAGATCACCCATCGGCATCATTCGCCCGCGATGCATGGCGCCGGACATCATCCCCATTGCCCCGCCGGTCATATGAAGGTCGATCTCGCGGGCAGCCGCGATGTCGACAGGCGCGTGGTTACCCCAGGTCGGCAGGGCCGCAATGCGACGGTTCGTTCGCGGCTTTTTGCCGCCAGTTTTGTCATATACAAAATGAGCGCAGTCGACCGGCTTACCGGTGCTGGTTTCGCGGATCGCGACCCGCCCACCGGGATCCCCTGTCATGTCGAGGATCACGTCCACCCGCTGGCCCGGCGCAAGTTCGATGGCTTCCTGAAGTTCCTGTGGCAACGCCAGCGGAAACCCATCGACGGCGATCATCGACGCGGCATGAGCCGGCGACCGAAGATCCAAGCGGAAGATCCGGGCGTTGGCAGTGTTGACGAGCCGTAGCCGGATACGCTCGCCGGACTTAACGGAAATCTGCGGCCGGTCGGCGCCGTTCACCGTCAACCAGTTCCCGAGCCGGCCCGCATGCGCCCAATCATGCATATTGCCGAACGAACCGGTATCGATCTGACCATCCTGCCGCAATCGCCAATCGTCGATGACGAACAGCAGATCCTGATCGACCGCCGGAGCATCGCGTTCATCGACGACGAGAACACCGTAAAGACCGCGGGCCATCTGCTCCCACGATTGATTATGCGTGTGATACCAAAAGGTGCCGGGATCGGGCAGGGTGAATTCATAGTCGAACTGCTCGCCCGGCCCAACGGCTGCCTGGGTCAACCCGACCACACCATCCATCCGATTATCGATTGCAACGCCATGCCAATGGATACTGGTCGGATCCGGCAACTGGTTCTCCAACCGCACCCGTACGGTATCGCCCTGCCGGTAGCGCAGAAGCGGTCCTGGAACGCTCCCGTCATACCCCCAAATCTTGGTTCGGACGGACTGTGCCGCGTCGAGAAGCCTCGCGTCGCCCGGCTTGGCCGTGATCGTGCGCCATTGATCCGTACCACTGGTCGCGGCGATGCTTTGTGGCGGCAAAGACACGACCGCCGCCGTTGCCATAAGCCCCCGGAGAATGTGACGACGGTTCATGCCCATTCGAGAAACGGAATGTAGGTTCATGGCGGCCTCTCTACTTTTTCTCTCGATATCTGCCGTGACAGCTCTTACAGCTTCGTCCGATGTCACCGAAGGCGCGCCCTAGATCCGCCCCGGATTTCGCGGTCACGGTCTGGCGTCCAAGAACATCGGCGCGGTCTTCAAGAGCTTTCGCCTCGGCCACGAATTGCGGCCATTCGATCCATATCTTCTCGATCGCTTCCGATGGACCATGGCGGCTGCCTTTCGGAAACAGGCGCGGAACATCGCGCGCATGCGCCGCGATCGCGTCCGCCGCTTCCTTGGCCGACGCAGCATCGAACGGTGTGCGCCCTCGCACCATCGCGGCCATCGCTTTCATACGGCCGCCCATGTCCTTCATGGCGTCCATGCGTTCCTTGACCACGCCAGTGGCGCCGCCGTGCGATACCGCGACACCCGCCCCAGCGAGAATCGCCACCATGAGGCACACAGCCCCGAGCCCGATCCGAATTCTAGTCTGCAACACGCTGTACATCCTTGAGATTGATCAATGCCGCTCCATTCGCCGACTAAGGCCGCACGCTAAAACATCCAGTCACTGGAAGGTCAAATGGCCAAACCCGGCGGAACCAGCCGGGAAATCATCCTCTGATCAGGCCAATATGGTCCGTCACGGTCTCGGTTCGCTCACGAGGATTTGCGCCGATATGTCCTGCTTCGAGGCCGGTTCCTGCCCTATAAATACCGTCGCTTTCTGATCGGTTCGCCGAACCACGGTCTTTGAATTTGGAGCCTTAAATGAAAACAATAACGCGGAGCCGCATTTCAACCGGGCTCATCATCATCGTGTGCGCGCTTGGCCTCACGGCCTGCGCCGCCAGCCGGCAGGCTCGGAACGTCGAATTTTCCGGATTCCTGGCCGATTATTCGAATTTGATGCCCGGCATGACCGGCGAGGCCAATCGGGTCTACCGCAGCGCCGCGGCAAAGAACAAAACGGCGTTCAGCTCTTACAGGAATATCCTGATCGACCCGGTGACGATCTATCGGGACCCGAAGGACAAGGACAAGATGGCCCGTAAGGACCTCGACAGTGTTGCCAATAATTTTCACGCGATGCTCGCCGACAACTTAAAGAAGGACTACCGGATCGTTGGCAAGGCAGGGCCCGGCACGCTGCGCCTGACCGTGGTCATTACGAATGCGGAGAAAGACGTCGCGGTGCTGGACGCCGCGTCGACCATTCTGCCGACCACATTGGTGGCATCGTCTCTCCTGAGTTACGCGGCGGACCATCCCGGGTTCAGCGGCGATATCACCATGGAGACGCGGGTTACCGATGCAGTGTCCGACGATATCCTGATCGCGTCCGTCGACCGCCGGCTCGGGTCCAAAAACATTTCGGCCGACCTGTTCGACGATTGGCAGACGGTGAACGACGCAATCGCTTTCTGGTCGAAGCGCCAGCGGTATGAGTTCTGCACGCTGCGCGGTGCGAAGGATTGCGTGGCACCCGACTCTTGACGGCGTCGCCACGCCCTACCGGCACCCCGGATTATTAGCTGTATCGACTTTCCAAACCGTCGGCGTTTGATCCACGTCAAGGCCGTTCCCCGTGCATCTCAGCATAGTGGTTGGGACGACGCGCACGCTCTGACAAAGGGCAGCGCGGACTCGGTCATAGTCCAACACAGTTCGGCGGAGCCTCATGAACCACAAACACCGCAAGACCCTGCATGCCCTATTCGCCCATCCGGTGAGCGCTAACATTTCCAGCCGCTCCATCGAGTCCGTGTTGAAAGAGTTGGGCGGGGAAATCGAGCAGCGCCACGGCGGCCGACTGGGAATCCATCTCAATGGTCACTTCGCGGAATTTTCCCACGACACCCATTCCCTGCAACCGGCCCACGTCCGAAAGATGCGGAAGTTCATAGAGGATGCCGGCATCGACCCGGAGCGTGATTACCCGTTGTGACCGCAGGTCAGGAGAGAGCGAGATGCTGGCGAAGGAAATCATGACAACCAACGTCGCTTGCGCAAAGGCCGATCAGTCGATCCACGACGTCGCGCGCATTCTGTTGGAACGGTCGGTCAGCGCGCTGCCCGTGGTCGACGATGACGGCTGCCTAATCGGCGTCATCAGCGAAGGCGACCTGTTGCGGCGGGTCGAAACCGGGACGGAGCGGAAGCAATCCTGGTGGTTGGATATGCTGGTGTCGACCGAGGAAAAGTCACGCGATTACCTCAAAAGTCATGCCGTGCATGTCCGGGACGTCATGACGAAAAACGTGATCACGATCGGTGAAGAAACGCCGGTCTCGGAGATCGCCGGCATCATCGAAGAAAACCGGATCAAACGGGTTCCCGTCCTGCGCGGCGATCGTCTTGTCGGTATCGTCAGCCGGGCCGACATCATCCGAATGCTCGCGGTGCGCCACGTTCCGGTTACTGTACCGGCGGAGGACGATTTGGCGCTGCGGGAATCGGTCATGAGCGCCATTCGCGAGGTTGACGGGCGATCCAGCGGCTACATCAACACTTTGGTTAAGGACGGGGTCGTGCACCTTTGGGGCCTCGCGCAATCACCAGCCCATAAAGATGCCGTCCAGGTCGCGGTCGAAAACATCCCGACCGTCACGGCACTGCAAAATCACCTGCAGGTTTCGCCGGACTTGGCGGAGACGCTGGACTAGGGTGCGCGCGTCTCCCCGCTCTTTCGAAGCGCGGCTTGCGTGAACAGCGGCCCGAACAGCTCGAACACGATGGTCGACCCGATCGTCACGGCGAGCAGCGTTTTCCCAAGTTCCGGAAAATGAATTGCCGCAACCAGCGCCATGCCGAGCGCGACCCCCGCCTGTGGTAACAACGCGAATCCGATCCAGTGCCGATGGAGTAACGGCACACCCGAAGCCGCGCCTCCGGCCCAGCCACCAACGATCCGCCCGACCACCCGAAGCCCCAAATAGGCAACGCCGATTACACCGATTTCTTTCAAAGCCCCCGGATCGAAGGACGCGCCGGCCAGCACGAAGAACAGCACCATGAACGGCCATTCGATGCGCTCGATCTCATGGAATGTCCGCTTATGATGCCGCGCCAGGTTGACGATGAGCGCACCGGCAACCATACCGCTCAACAGGAACGAAACCTCGAGCCACAACGCCAATCCGGCACACAGGAACACGACGCCGATCGCTTCAGCCTGAATCGGCTCCCCGGGCTGCAGACGGCCGGTCAGAAAGGCGGCCGGTAATCCGACAGCGGTCCCGACCGCCACCGCACCGCCAAGTTCCCAGAGGCTTTGGGTCAGGATGTCGGCCCCGCCGTCACCCATGATTGCCTTCGCCGTTATCAACAGAACACCGAACAGAATTAGCCCCCAAGCGTCGTCGATCGCAACGACGCCCAGCAACGTGTCGGTAAACGGCCCACTCGCTTGCGTTTGCTTGACGACGTCCTGCGTTGCAGCGGGGGCGGTCGCCGTCGCGATCCCACTCAACAACAGTGCGACGACCAGCGGCACGCCGACGAGGACCAAGCCGATCCCGACCGTCATCGCCGTGACGATCACCGCCGAGAGCGAAATCACGAAGATCGCCTTTCCCTGATCATGCATCATCAAATGCGTGAATCGGCTACCGAGCAGAAAAGCCACCATCGTCAGGGCGGCAGCCGCAAGAAATTCGAACCAGCCGTAAACCTCCTTCGGCAATACGTCGAAGCCGGCCCCGCCAACAGCGACGCCGAATAGAATCATGAGGCTGACCCGGGGCAAACGGGTTCGCCGGCCAAGCTCGTCGGCGAACATCCCGAGAAGCAAGAGTCCACCAAGGGCGAGAAATGTGAAATGAATTTCCATATCGATCACCCGACAATCGGCCATCTACGCCCGGCCGCGTCCTTGATTTGGGTCAACCGGAATTCCGCACTCGCCAGTATGGCTTGAGCGATGTCAATGCGGACTACCTGCCAAGCAGGCTCTAACTAACCGCAGTGTAGGCGATCGAAATCGATTCATGCCGCCAGCCGGTGACCTGCGAATACGCACACCGAAAGCGGCACTATAAAGGAGAAAGATGATGGCGAGGCTCTCCAACCGTTTCACCGCCGTCCTGGTGGCGACGGCGCTGATCGGCAGCGCGTGTTCCGGCATCGACCGGGCAGGACAGAAGGAAACCTTCGGAACCTTGGGCGGTGCCGCGCTCGGCGGCCTTCTCGGTGCGCAATTCGGATCCGGCACCGGGAAGCTTGCGGCAACGGCCGTCGGCGTCCTCATCGGCGCGCTCGCCGGCAGCGAAGTCGGCCGAAGCCTCGACAGGGCGGACCGCCTGAGCGCCAACCGCGCCGTTAGCAAGGCCCATGCCGCCCCATTGGGCGAGACAATCGCCTGGAACAATCCCAAGTCCGGCAACAGCGGCACCGTAACCCCCACCCGGGACGGCATGTCGTCCAGCGGCCGCTACTGCCGCGAGTTTCAGCAGAGCGTCACGATCGCCGGAAAAACGCAGCAGGGATACGGCGTCGCCTGCCGTCAGCCGGACGGAAGCTGGCGCATCGTCAAGGAATAGGTGACGGGCCGCGAAAGGAATCGCCATGGACAAGAAGAACCAGATAAATATCTTCTACGCCCTCTTGGCGTTCTTCCTGATATTCCTGTTTCAAGGTTGGTACGCGACCCACCGTCAGGTCGAGCCGATCTCGTATAGCAAGTTCGAAGACCTCCTGCGGCAAGGCGAAATCGAGGAAGTCTCGGTCAAAGAGAAACATCTGGAAGGAAAACTCCGAACCCCATTGCCGGACGGGCGACAGTATTTCGTAACCGTGCGCGTCGAGCCGGACATGGCGGAGCAACTTTCAAAATACGGCGTCAACTTTACAGGCACGATCCAAAACACTTGGCTCCGGGATATCCTTTCCTGGATTCTCCCCATGCTCTTCTTTCTCGGCGTGTGGATGTTCCTGATTCGAAAGATGGCGGAAAAACAAGGATTCGGCGGCATGACCACAATTGGCAAATCCAAGGCCAAGGTTTACGTCGAGACCGACACGAAAGTAACCTTCGAAGACGTGGCCGGCGTAGATGAAGCGAAGGCCGAACTGCAGGAGGTCGTGAACTTCCTGAACGATCCCGATAGCTATGGACGGCTCGGCGCGCGAATCCCCAAGGGGGTTTTGCTGGTCGGTCCTCCGGGCACCGGCAAGACATTACTGGCACGCGCCGTGGCTGGAGAGGCCGGCGTTCCGTTTTATTCGATCTCCGGCGCCGAGTTTGTCGAGATGTTCGTGGGCGTCGGTGCAGCCCGGGTCCGCGACCTTTTCGAACAGGCCCGTAAAGCCGCGCCGTCCATCATCTTCATCGACGAGTTGGATGCACTGGGCCGCGCCCGCGGCGTCATGCCCATGGGCGGTTACGATGAAAAAGAGCAAACCTTGAACCAACTTCTAAACGAGTTGGACGGCTTCGACACGAGCCAGGGCATCGTGCTGTTGGCGGCCACGAACCGTCCGGAAATCCTTGACCCCGCCCTTCTCCGCGCCGGCCGGTTCGACCGTCAGGTGCTCGTCGATCGGCCCGATAAGCTTGGCCGCAGCGCGATCCTCAAGGTCCATCTGCGGAAGATTGTTTTGGCGGACGACGTGGACCCGGACCAGATCGCCGCGATGACGCCCGGCTTCTCCGGCGCGGACCTCGCCAATCTGATAAACGAGGCCGCGCTGGCGGCGACACGCCGCAACAGCAATTCCGTCACCATGGAAGACTTCAACGTCGCCATCGAAAGAATCGTCGCCGGACTCGAAAAGAAAAGCCGCGTCCTCAATCCCCGTGAGCGCAAGACCGTTGCATATCACGAGATGGGGCATGCGTTGATCGCCGCGTCCCTTCCCGGCATGGACCCAATCCATAAAGTATCGATCATTCCTCGGGGCATCGGCGCGTTGGGATACACCATGCAGCGCCCGACCGAAGACCGGTTTCTGATGACCCGTCGCGAACTCAAGGACAAGATGACAGTGCTGCTCGGCGGCCGTGCGGCGGAAGCCCTGGTATTCGGCGAAATCTCCACCGGCGCCAACGACGATTTGGACAAGGCGACGGAAATCGCCCGGAACATGGTGACCCGGTTCGGCATGTCGGAAGAGGCCGGGCAGATGGTGTACGAGCCGCAACGACAGGCATTCCTCGGCGATTCCATCTACGGCATCTCGCAACAACGCGAGTATAGCGAGCACAGCGCGAAGCTTATCGACAGTGAGATTCGCATCCTGGTCGACCACGCCTTGACCGTCGCAACGGAAATCCTGGAAAAGCGCAAGGCCGATCTGGACGAAGGGGCGGCCTTGCTTTTGGAGAACGAAGTTCTGACAGCGGACGATTTCCCGCCGATTCAATCCAACATGCCGGACCAACCCGCCGGCGCACCGAGCCCACAACCGATTGATTCAAGTCAGGGCGGACATGGCCAAGATGCCTGACACTCCTTCGTGAATCGATTGACGGACCTCATTCCGCCGAAGCGCAGGAGATTGAAATGTACAACCATATACTGATCGCCACCGACGGGTCGGACCTGGCCGGTAGGGCCGTGGACCATGGATTGATGTTGGCAAAAGGAATAGGCGCCTCGGTTCTGTTCGTCACGGTGACGGATATGTGGTCGTCGGTGGAAATGGCGACGGAGTCCGTCCGAGGGGTAGAGAACCCGATGAAGAACTACGAGGAGATGGTCGCTGCCGTGGCGGATAAAATCCTCGCCGATGCGAAAAGTGCCGCCGATGCAGCCGGTATGGACTGCGAGACGCACCACGTGAGCGATAGCTCCCCTGCGGACGGCATCATCGACGTCGCGAACGAGAAAGGATGCGATCTCATCGTCATGGCGTCGCATGGCCGTCGCGGCATAAACCTCGCCCTGCTCGGCAGCCAGACGTCGAAAGTGCTCGCGCTCAGCAAGATACCTGTGCTGGTCCTCCGGTAACATTGAGCGAAACCACCGAGCTATCGGCGGGCAAGATCCACAATGATATCGGCAAGCGCCGGCTCGCGACCGATCGCACCAGTGTAGCCGGCTGCGGGGTGCGCCCCCGCCATCGCCGCCGGCACATCGGCCTCCGCGTGATCCCCGGCATCGAGGAAAAACCCGACGACCACGCATGGATCCGGCGCCACCGCCCGCAACGCATCCGCTAGCGACGGCGGATTCTCAAGGAACGCCACCTGCACAGTGCTAAAGACGGTTTGCGCATCGATCCCCGCCGCCAACGCCCGTGCCGAGTCGCCAGTCGCACGATGCTTCAGCGTGCCATGCGCCGCAACCACGACGTTCACGTCATTCAACGGCCACTCTTGGCGCACGCATTCGTCCCGCGCCTGCGCCACGGCTATATCGGCAAGGCGTGGATGCACGCCGACCGGGCGCGACAGGCGGACTCGATCCGCCGCCGTGCCGGCGTCCGAAAGCTGGCCGCGCAGCAGCACGTCGTAGGTGTATCCTTCCGCCATCAGCAACGGCACGAGCACGGTGTCGAGCCCCGCAACGGCCTGCAAGGCATCCGCGACACCGGGGCTGCCTTTCAGACAGCAGACTTCCACGCGGTCGAACTCATTCCGATTTCTGATAGCGGTCGCAAGACTTTCGGCTGTCGCACTACCGCCGCCGCTACCATGCGCACACAGCACGAGGGCTTGAGTTGGTTCTTCGCTATCCGTGACCATATCGCCCGCCCTTACAGCCAGCGTTCCTTCCAAAGCTGGAACATCAGCACATCCCAAAGAAGGTAGTGCCAGTTGCGGGTTCCGCCCAGATGTTCCTGCCATTTCTCGCGGATCGGCTGCGGATCGAAATATCCGTCTTCGCGCAGACGTTTCTCCGATAGCAAATCTTCGGCCCAATCGCGCAGCGGACCGCGCAGCCATGAATCAATGGGAATGCCGAAGCCCATTTTCGGACGGTCGATTAGCCGCCGCGGAACGTGGCGTTCAAGAACCTGCCGCAACAGCCATTTCCCGTTGCCGTCGCGCACCTTGAGATGCGGCGGCAACGACCAGGCGAAGGCGACGACGCGATGATCGATAAGCGGCACGCGCGCCTCCAGCGACACCGCCATCGAGGCGCGGTCGACCTTGGTCAAGATGTCGTCCGGCAGGTAAGTAATCGTGTCGAGATACTGCATGCGTTCGATCGCATCGGGCACGATGTCATGCACCGTCGGATCCCAGAGCGGACCCCGGTTTTCTTCGCCGCCAAGAACGAGCTTGTCGGGTTCGGTCCAATGGCTAACCAAATACCGGTAATAGCCGTCGCCGGGTTCGGTCAGGACGCCGGCCAGCTTATGCATCTTGTCGCCGGGCTGTGGCGGCCGCCAGCGGTCGGGCAGCACCTGGAGCAGCGTCGACCAGGCGGTCGGCGGCAGCATCCGGATCGCCCCCGCAATCGCCGACCGGACCGGCGGCGGCACCCGGTCGATGAACGGCAACAGTTTGACCCCTTGAAAATACCGAACGTAGCCGGCGAACAACTCGTCGCCGCCATCACCCGACAGCGCGACCGTGACATGCTTCCGGGTCATTTCCGACACGAGAAATGTCGGAATCTGCGACGAGTCACCAAAGGGTTCGTCGTACATCTCGGCCATGCGGGGGATCGTGTCCATCGCATGCTGCGGCTCGACGTAAAGCTCCGTGTGGTCGGTCCCGAGATGCGCCGCCACCTCCTTGGCGTGCTGTGCCTCGTTATAGCCTTGCTCGTTAAAGCCGATCGAGAATGTCCGCACCGGCTGACTCGCGTTGGCCTGCATCAAGGCCACCACGGTCGACGAATCGATCCCGCCGGACAGAAAGGCGCCCAGCGGAACATCCGCCACCATGCGCCGTTTGACGGCATCGCTTAACAGATTCTCGAGTTCGTCGGTCGCCGCCTCGTCGCTCAAGGACATCCGGGGCGATTGCGATTCTCGGACCACATCCTTCAGGGTCCAGAAGGCACTGATCTTCGGCGCCACCCCTGCTTTCGCCACGAGCAGGTGCCCCGGCGGCAGCTTGCCCACATCCTGGTAGATCGATCCTGGGCCCGGCACGTAGTTGTGCCGCATGTAGGATGCCAGCGAATTACGATCAACCACAGGCGTCCATCCCGGATGCGCCCGCAGCGCCTTCAGTTCCGAGCCGAACAGGAACAGGTCGCCGAAGCGGCCCCAATACAGCGGTTTGATCCCGAGCCGGTCGCGCGCGAGGAAAAGGGTGCGCGTCTCGGAATCCCACAAGCCGAAGGTGAACATGCCGATCAGTTTCGGCAGAGTGGCCTCGACGCCCCATTGCGCACAGGCTTCGACCAGGACCTCGGTATCCGAATGCCCGCGGAATTGCGCGCCGCCCGCCTCCAGTTCGGCGCGCAACTCGTTGGCGTTATAGATCTCGCCGTTATAGGTGACCGTCCATCGCCCGTTCGCCGACGCCATCGGCTGGTGCCCGGCATTGGACAGGTCGACGATCGACAGCCGCCGATGCCCGAAGGCGATCCCGGCGTCGCGGTCGTGCCAGACGCCGCTGCTGTCCGGTCCGCGATGGACCAGAGAATCGGCCATGGCCTGAACATGCTGCGCCGGATCGCCGTAGCGTCCCGACGCATCCAAGAGACCCGCTATACCGCACATTGCGCTTTGTACCAGTCGTGGGTCTGCGCCAACCCGATTTGCAGCGGTGTTGACGCGGTCCATCCCAACGCGGACAGCCGTCCGACATCGAGGAGCTTTCGAGGCGCACCGTCCGGCTTCGACGCGTCGTAGCGGCATTCCCCGTCGTAGCCGACGACCTCGCAGATCATCCGCGCGAGCGCATCGATCGTCAGATCCTCACCCGTGCCCACATTGACGTGTTGCTCGTCGGAGTAGCCCCGCATCAGATGCACCAGGGCATCGGCGGCATCATCGACATAGAGAAACTCGCGGCGCGGTTTGCCGCTGCCCCAGATTTCGATCTCAGCCGCACCATTCGCTTTCGCCCGGTGGGCCTTGGCCATGAGCGCGGGCACGACATGGCTGGTCGCAAGGTCGAAATTGTCGCCTGGCCCATAAAGGTTCGTCGGCATTGCGGCAATGAAATCGCAACCATACTGCCGGCGATACGCCTGACACAGCTTGATCCCGGCGATCTTGGCGACCGCATACCATTCGTTTGTGGGTTCCAGCGGGCCGGTCAGCAACGCGTCTTCCGTCATTGGCTGCGGCGCTTCCCGCGGATAAATGCAGGACGAGCCGAGCAGCAACAGTTTTTTCACGCCGGTCTTATGCGCAGCCTGAATGACGTTGCTCTCAATCGCCAGATTGTCATAGAGAAAATCGGCCGGCCGGGTGTCGTTTGCCAGGATGCCGCCGACGGTCGCCGCGGCGAGGAACACCGCCGCCGGCCGCGTCTCTTCCATCCATGTTTCGACGTCGGCCTGCCGCCGCAGATCGACGGTGGCGCGGTCGACCGTGACAACTTCGCAGTCTTCCGAGGCCAGCCGG
>JAJFJD010000008.1 GCA_021774335.1 Alphaproteobacteria bacterium | reverse complement strand
GTCGCCGAAGCGGCCCGCCGGGTTGGCGTCCCGGCGCTCGGCCCAAACGTCCTCGAACGGCCGCCCGGTGTTCTTGGCAACGGCGGTCACGGTCGCCTTCAGGCGGTCGGTTTCGAACGGCCCCGGCAGCAGGTTATTGATTGTAACGTTGTGGCGCACGGTCTTGCGCGCGATGCCGGCGACGAATCCGGTCAGGCCGGCGCGGGCGCCGTTCGACAGGCCCAGAATATCGATGGGCGCCTTCACCGCCGCCGAGGTGATGTTGATGATGCGGCCGAAGCGCCGCTCGATCATGCCGTCCACGGTCGACTTGATCAGCTCGATCGGGGTGAGCATGTTGGCATCCAGCGCCTTGATCCAGTCGTCCCGCGTCCAATCGCGGAAGTCGCCCGGCGGCGGACCGCCCGCGTTGTTAATGAGGATGTCCGGCTCGGCACAGGCGGCCAGAACGGCTTGTTGTCCCTCCTCCGTCGTGATGTCGGCAGCCACCGGCGTCACGGTCACACCGGTTTCCGACCGAATTTCTTCCGCCGTCGCCTCCAACACGTCGGGACTGCGGGAGTTGATGACGAGATCGACTCCCTCACGCGCGAGCGACAGGGCGCACGCTTTTCCGAGCCCTTTCGACGCGGCGCAGACGATCGCGCGCCGCCCTTGCAATCCAAGATCCATGCGGTTCTTCCTCCCTATGCCATTCCCAACCGGCGCAGGACATCGCGCGCCAAGGGGACCGTTAGCCGCCGCTGCGACGCCAATGCGGCGCTATCGACGGCATCCACCACCTGCCGTGCCGCTTCGAAGGACCTTTCGATGCGCATGACGAGATACACTAACACGTCCTTGCCGATCACAATTTGCCGGTCGGCGAAGAGCTTGATCATGACGGCGCCGACCAACGCTTCGTCGGGTTTGCCGATCTGCGCCGCCGAGGCCGCGGTCAACCGCGAGCGGAGATCGTTGAGCGTGACCGACCATCGCGCCGGCGGCCGTTCGGCGGTCAAGAGAAGATGGCCGCGCCGCTCCGCCACCACGTTGTAGAGATGGAGCAGCGCCGGATGATCCGCATCGCCGTCGGCATTTTCAAGAATGCAGCAGGTCGCACCGCCCAGAAGGTCGTCAGGTGTCCGCCCGGCGATCTCGCGGGTCTCGAGCATGACCGCATCGCTGCGCGCCTGCCAGACATGAGCCAGATGCGTCTTACCGCAACCGGTCGGACCGTGAAGGCACAACGCGGGGCCCGGCCAATCCGGCCAACTGTCGATCCATTTCACGGCTTGTTCGTTACATGGCGCCACGAGGAAGTCTTCCTGCCCCATGGCCGGACGATGATCGAAGGAGAAATGCAGTTGCGCGTCCGCGCTCATGGCTCCTCATCCGGTGACTCGGAAGGCGGGCCCTCGGGGCCGAGATACATTTTGCTCGCCAGATACTTACCGACCGTGAACCGGACCAGCACGCCGATAATGGCGGCAACCGGAACCGCTAGCATGATGCCGACGAACCCGAACAGCGCCCCCCCGGCCAGCAACGCAAAAATGATCCAGACTGCATGCAGATTAACCCGGTCGCCAACCAATTTGGGCGTCAGGAAGTTGCCTTCAATAAGCTGGCCGACGCCGAAAACACCGGCAACCATCAGGATCGGCACGATCGAATCGAACTGTGCGAGCGCCAACCCCATCCCCAACACAAAGCCGATCAGCATCCCGAAATAGGGCACGAAGGATACGAGTCCGGTAACCAATCCGACGACCAAGCCGAAATCCAACCCAACAACGGACAGGCCGATTCCGTAAAACAATCCGAGCAACATGCAGACCGAGAACTGCCCGCGCACGAACCCGGCCATGGTCTCGTCCACCAGTTTGATCTGCTCGCGGATTACGTCGACATGCGCCCGCGGCAGCCAGCCATCGATCTTGGCGACGATGTGATCCCAATCTCGCAAGAGATAGAAAGCCACGATCGGCGTAATGATGAACAACGACAGCAGGCTGAATGTAACCTCCAGGCCACTCGCGAACTTCCCGAGAAATCCGACGGCGAACTTCGCCACGTCGCCGAGATGCGCCTCGAAGAACTGCTTGACCTGATCCACGCCTTCTCCGGCGGCGACGTAGCCGCGCACCAATTCAATCAATGGTGCAGCTTTGGCCTCAATCGCCGAAACATAGCGCGGCAGATTCTCAAGGAACTGAATAAGCTGCGAATAAAGCAGCGGTACGAGCAAGGAGAGGATTAAGACGAAAATCACGAAAAAGGTGGCAGTCACCAATGTCGTTGACCAAATCCGCGACAAGCCCGCCCGTTCCAGACGATCGCAGGCCGGATCAAGAAAATAAGCGATCGCGAACCCGGCGACGAAGGGAAACAGGATTTCCCGCAAACCGGTCAAAATAAGGATGAAAAGGGCAAAGACGACTCCCCATGAAATCACCTGCTGGCGAACGGTCATGCGCGTCCTCGCGGTTGTTCCTCGCCCACCACCCGGTTGGTCGTTGGGTCTTGGGGAGACGGCGGGTTTTGGAGAGACGGCGGCACGTCGATAAAGGCGCCCCGGCCCGTCACCCACATGTACAAATAACAGGTTCCCGACGTCACCGTAGTGACCGCTACCAGATATTCCAGGGCGGTTATCACCGGCATGTCAGCGAATTCAAAGGTCAACTCCGCCAAAACGCCTGCCGCCAGAACGATTTGTGCGACAGTGTTCACCTTACTGATAAACAGCGGCTGCATTTTGACCGGCCGGTCGATGAGCTGTGACAGCACCGTCCCGCCCACAATAAGAACATCCCGGAAAACGATAAGGATCACGAGCCAAAGCGCGATGTAACTCTGTACGCCAAGCGTCACGTAAACCCCGACCAACATGACCTTATCCGCGATCGGATCAAGGTAGCTGCCGAGTTCGCTTTCCACGCGAAACCGTTTGGCGATAAAGCCATCGACACCATCGGAAATGCCGGCCGCTACGAACAGCCAGAACGCCGCCGACAACGCGTCGGTCGCAATCAGCCACACCATCAGCGGTACGGCGATCAGTCGGCCGAGGGTTATCAAATTCGGTATGCTGCTCAGGAGCATGTGCTGGCTCACGGCTGGCCTGCCTGATCGTACTGCGACACCCTGGGTCTACTCGGTTGAGCGCGGCCGGACGACCCAGCCGCCCCGCTCCAACTCATAGGACATGTCGAGGTCTTTGAGGGCAAGCGCCCGACGCAACTGCTCAGGCTCGCCCAAGAAGGTAACGTCGATCTGCGCCTCCCGGATCGACAAACGGGCCACGTCCATCTGGCGCACCGACGGCACGCCAGTGATCTTCCGTTTGACGGCCAGCCAGTCGCCGAGCCGTACAATCGGGACGAAAACCCGTATCCGCTGTTCCGAGCCGGACTGCTGCAGATTGTCGGATTTCCACGACTCTTCCAGCCCGGCAATCATTTCCTCCACGGCCCAATCGAACAATCCGGCGATGTCGGAGCCTTCACGCCCTTGGAAGCTGCGCGTTGTATCGCGCACGGGCTCACCTGGCTGATGCTGGGTCATGGTGACGTTCAGGACCGGCACGTTACTGACGGGATCGACGCTAAGCTGTCCGAGCGCTACATAGACACCAAACGCCTTGTATTTCTTGGCAATCGCGTCGAGCTGAGCGACCTCTCCGGCCATCGCCTGTTCAGCGCTGATTTCAGAGATATCCGACAAGTCCCGCAACGGCAGGACAAGCGGCAATAAGCCGGTCGGTGGTTCGCGACGCAACCAAGCGTCAAACCACGGGTTCGGCTCATCCCACAACAATCTCGATCCAGCATTTTCGTACACCGGCAGCACCAGGTTGGCGCGGCTGGCGACCTCCGCATAAGGAATGCCAAGACCACCAATCAGTGTCCGCACCGCCTCCGACTTAAAGCGGACGTTCAGCGTTGCCAAATACCGCCCGCCACCGAATTTCTCTTCGGACACGGCGAAGTCCCGCAGCGATGACCTGACAATGCTATCGGTGACCGCTGGCAACTTGCCGTGGTCGGTCCGCAGGGTGAGCCGCTCCAAAAGCGTTCTCAACGCTTCTCTCTGGGCCTTGGCGATGCCAACGCCTTTCGCGGAGACCTCATCCGTTGCCCGCTCGTCCACCCGGACGTTCGAGACGGAATAGATATCGGCCGCGGACAGCGGTTGGGACAGGACCAAGGCAATAAGCAAAAACACGGCTATGCCGAGCCTTCCGAAACCCCGCAAATGGAGCATTACAAATATTCCCGGATGAAGTATCTTCAGCGCCCAGTTTATACCGCTTACCGCCGAGGACGCTATAGCCCCAAAATCACCCAAAAACGGCCTTACCTACCGGGATGCCGGTGTCGATATCGATGCCGGGAACCGGCTGGTAGAGACAATCAAGCCGATGGCGAAGTCCACGATCCGCCCCGGAGCGGACGCCGCGCTGGGCGGCTTCGGCGGCCTATTCGATCTGAAAGCCGCAGGATTCAAGGACCCCGTCCTGGTCGCCGCAACCGACGGCGTCGGCACCAAGCTGATGGTCGCAATTGCCGCGAATCACCATGGCACCATTGGTATCGATCTCGTCGCCATGTGCGTCAACGATCTGGTGGTGCAAGGCGCGGAACCATTATTCTTTCTAGACTATTTCGCGACCGGAAAGATCGAACCGCCTATTGCCGAATCGATCGTCGACGGTATCGCCGAGGGGTGCCGCCAGGCCGGATGCGCACTGATCGGCGGGGAAACGGCTGAGATGCCCGGGCTATATGACGGCTCTCATTACGACCTTGCGGGCTTCAGTGTCGGCGCAGCTGAACGCGGTGCCTTGCTCGGCGGGCGAGACGCAGAGCCCGGCGACGTGATACTCGGCCTGACTTCGAACGGCCTGCACTCGAATGGATATTCCCTGGCGCGGAAAGTCGTGGAAGACAGCGGCCTGAACTACGACGACGACGCCCCCTTCGCGCCGGGCCGGACGGTAGGCGAAGCGTTGCTCGATCCGACCCGGATATATGTGCGGAGCTGCCTCGCGGCCATCCGTGCGGCGGACGGCGGGGTTCATGGATTGGCGCATATCACCGGCGGTGGATTAACGGAGAACCTGCCGCGCGTTCTGCCAGATCACGTGGCGGCTCATATTGACCTGACGTCATGGGACATTCCGCCGGTATTCACCTGGCTGGCGGAGGCCGGAGGCATCGAAGCTCGGGAACTCATGCGCACGTTCAACTGCGGCATCGGCATGGCGATGATCGTGGCGCCTGACGCGGTCTCCAACGTTACACGCGCGCTGGAAGAGCATGGCGAGACGGTCATTCCCATCGGCGCCGTCCATTCACGCAATGAGGAACCCGTGCAGTATTCCGACGGTGCGACATGACCGACAAGCTGAAAGTTGGCGTGCTGATCTCCGGACGCGGGACGAACCTGCAAGCGTTGATCGACGCCTGCGCAGAGCCTGGATTTCCGGCAACCATCGCGTTGGTGATCTCCAATGTCGACGATGCCTATGGGCTGCAGCGCGCCGAAAAAGCGGGTATTGCGACGCAGGTCATTCGCCATCAGGCGTTCGACAGCCGCGCCGATTTCGACAACGCGCTCGACAACGCACTCAGGAAGTCTGGAATCGAACTCATTTGCCTTGCCGGTTTCATGCGGCTCCTGACAGCGGAATTCGTCGACACCTGGCGCGACCGCATGATCAACGTCCATCCGTCGCTCTTGCCGGCCTTCAAGGGCCTAGACACGCATCAGCGGGCGCTCGACGCCGGCGTGACCATCGCAGGCTGCACCGTTCATTTCGTACGCATCGAGATGGACGACGGACCGATCATCGTCCAGGCGGCGGTGCCGATCCTGCCCGGCGACGACAGCGACCGGCTCGCGGCCCGAATTCTTGAGAAAGAACACGTCGCATACCCGTTGGCCCTGCGGCTTATCGCCGAGAACAAGGTCACGGTGACGGACGAAATAGTCCACGTTGAAAACGGCGCACCGTCGGCGGAGTCCCTGATCAATCCATCGGGGAATTGACAGCCCGCTCTTGCGAAAACCGACGGACCGTTATACCTACTGGGATAAATCTACTTCGGAGGGAAAAATGGCGACCGAACCGCAGATGCAGCATTTAAACGCGCCGCAGGAAAACATTCAGACGTGGAACAACGTCACCAAGATGATCGTCGTATCCTGCGTCTCGATCGTCATCCTGTTGTCCGTCATGGCGTTGACCCTGCTCTAAAGACACACGCTATCGCGGCATCCGGTCGCGGATGCCGCCTGCAGGTCTCTCGAATATCCAGCATTTAACACCTGCCGCCGGTGCGCAAGCACCGGACGGAACAGATGTGGTCAGCCAACGATCTCGGTCTGGCTGAAGAAATAGGCGATTTCGATAGCCGCGTTTTCCGGGCTATCGGAGCCGTGTGCCGAATTCGCCTCGATCGATTCACCGAAATCCTTGCGGATGGTGCCGTCGTCGGCATTCGCCGGATTTGTCGCGCCCATGATGTCACGGTTCCCGGTGACCGCGTTGTCGCCCTCCAGAACCTGAACGACGACGGGCCCCGAAGACATAAAGTCACAGAGATCGCCGAAAAACGCCCGTTCCTTGTGGACGGAGTAGAACCCCTCGGCCTGTTCCCGCGTCATGGAAATGCGCTTCTGTGCCACGATCCGGAGTCCGGCCTCCTCGAACCTGGCATTGATCTTTCCAGTTAGATTTCGTCGTGTCGCATCCGGTTTGATGATGGACAACGTGCGTTCGACTGCCATCGAACCGCCCCCTTAATTGTGTTGGCCCATGTTAAGGCCGCCGGGTTATAGACGCCCTATAAGCAATGAGCAAGCCGATCTTCCCTCCCCAAAAGGGATAATCCTTCGCTTTCATAGCACTCCCGCGCCGTGCTATCCAACGCCGCCATGCTGTCCATTCAATCACTCAGTTTCAGAATCGGCGGGCGGTTGCTGTTCGAGGACGCGACCGTCCAAATCGGCGCCAAACGACGTATTGGCGTCGTAGGCCGCAATGGAACCGGAAAATCCACGCTGTTGCGGCTGATTGCAGGCGACCTGACCCCGGATGCCGGCACTGTTTCGATCGGTGTTCGGGTCCGCACGGGCTATGTCGAACAGTTCACTCCTTCCGGCGACCGATCCGTCCTGGACGTGGTGCTGGCCGCCGATACCGAGCGGACCGATCTGTTGCAGGAAGCGGAAACCGCGACCGACCCGCACAGGATCGCGGATATCCATACCCGGCTCGCCGATATCGAAGCCCATTCGGCCCCCGCCCGGGCCGCCACGATCCTTGCCGGCCTCGGCTTCGACGAGGCGACGCAGCAAGGACCGATCAGGGCACTCTCCGGTGGCTGGCAAATGCGCGTCTCGCTCGCCTCGGTCCTCTTCAGTGAACCCGACCTGTTGCTGCTCGACGAACCGACCAACCATCTCGACCTGGAAGCGGCGCTCTGGCTGGAAGGGTATCTCGCGGGGTATCCGCACACCTTCTTGCTGGTCAGCCATGACCGGGGGCTGCTCAACCGGTCGGTCGATGGCATCCTGCACGTCGATAACGGCGGACTGGCGCTCTATCCTGGCGGCTACGACCGATTCGAGCGGACCCGCCGCGAACGCCAGGCGCACCAGCAAGGCGAGCGGATCCGGCAACTCCGCGAGCGCGAGCGCATCCAGCGCTTCGTCGACCGGTTCCGCGCCCAGGCCAACAAGGCGCGGCAGGCGCAGAGCCGCATCAAGATGCTGGAACGCATGGAGCCGATCGCACCGCTGCAGGGGGAGTCGGCTATTTCTTTCAGCTTTCCCGAGGCGGAGGAACTGCCGCCGCCCCTGCTGACCATGGACTCCGCCGCGGTGGGATACAGTGCCGATGCGCCGGTCCTGCAGCGGCTGAACCTGCGCCTCGATATGGACGACCGCATCGGACTGCTCGGCCAGAACGGTAACGGTAAGAGCACACTGTTGCGTCTGCTGTCGCGGCAGCTCGGCTGTTTGTCGGGCAGCATCTCCCTGCCCCGCAAACTCCGGGTCGGGTATTTCGCGCAGGACCAGATGGAACAGCTCGACCCCGACCAGACGGCCTTGGACTATGTTCAACGCCTCCTGCCCGACCGAACCGAACAGGCCGTGCGCCGCCATCTCGGCCAATTCGGTTTTCAGCAGGAAAAGGCGGACCAGCAGGTCGAAAGCCTGTCGGGCGGTGAGCGCGCGCGCCTTGTCCTGGCCGGCATCTGCTGCGACGCGCCGCAACTGCTGTTGCTCGACGAGCCGACCAACCATCTGGACCTGGACGCCCGCGAAGCCCTGCTGCTGGCGCTGAACGAATACAACGGCGCCGTGATCCTGGTGACCCATGACCACGACCTACTGGCCCGCGCGGTTGAACGCCTGTGGCTCGTCGCCGACGGCACCTGTGTGCCCTATGAAGACGACCTCGACGCCTACCGCCGCAGCCTGATGGAGCAGAAGCGCCGGTCGAACGGCGGCGACCGCAAGACAGCGCCAACCGCACCGCGCCTGTCCAAACGTGACGCCCGCCAATCGCGCGCCAACGCCCGCGCTGCGCTCGCGCATCTGCGCAAGGCAGTACGCGACGCGGAATCCGCGATGGAAAAACTGACAACCGAGCAGGCGAAAATCGACGCCGTCCTGGCCGACCCGGCGACCTACGATAAACCGGCCGAGGCAATCACCAACCTAACCCGCCGCAAAGCCGAGTTGGAACGCGATATCGCAAGCGCTGAGGAAAGCTGGCTGGCCGCGCAGGACGCGCTGGAAGCGAGTGCGGAAGTGCCATAGCGGCCGGACCTAGGTCTCCGCAGCAGACCACTGGATCAACGGACGGATCACAGGCAATGATTGCTCCGCTGTTAAAACTGGCGGCTTTCGCCCCCCAATTTTAAAGCCATCATTTACAAACGATCAGGCACAAAAAACCTCGAACGAATCTCTCGCGAATTGGCGGGGTATTGAGTTCGATCATAGAAAGACCCAGATAACGCCGGTTAGAATTATCTTCTGAGGTGTTCAAAAGGCGAGAGTCACCGTGGCGAACGAATTATACGATGTACTGGGCGTTTCCAGCGATGCATCCAGCGATGACATCAGAAACGCCTATCGAGCGCTGGCGAAGAAGTACCATCCCGACTTGAATCCCGGCGACAAAGCCGCGGAAGAGACTTTCAAGAAAATACAGGCCGCCAACGAAATCTTGTCGGACGCGGATAAGCGGCGACAGTACGATGCCGGCGAAATCGATGCCGACGGCAACGAAACGCAACGGGGCTATTATCGGGATTACGCCTCTGCGGGCGGTGAACACCCATACCGTTCTTCCGCAGGCCACGACGATATCAGCGACATCTTCTCCGACCTCTTCCGCGCCCGCACCCAAGACGGCGAAAACGTCAACATCCGCATGCGCGGTGGCGACATCCGGTATTCGATGGAGGTTTCCTTTATCGAGGCTATAAACGGCGCGAAAAAGCGCGTCACGATGCCGGACGGCAAGACGCTCGACATCACCATTCCGCCGGGCCTGAACGAAGGTCAGGTACTCCGGCTCCGCAACCAGGGTATGCCCGGACTCGGCGGTGGTGCCACTGGCGATGCCTATGTCGAAATACGCATCGCCGCGCATCCCGGTTTTCGCCGTCGCGGCAACAACATCCATGTCGATCTTCCCATCGCACTGCATGAAGCGGTCCTGGGCGCCAAGGTCCCGGTACCCACTGTGGGGAGCGCCGTAACGATGACGGTTCCTGCCGGTTCCAACAGCGGCGATACGCTGCGGCTGAAGGGAAAAGGCGTGCCGTCGGCAAGCGGGCGACCTGCCGGCGATCAAATCGTGACGCTGCAGGTGAAACTGCCCAAGCATTCGGACGACGAATTGAAATCCTTCCTCGCGGATTGGGCAAAATCCCATGCCTACGATCCGCGAACCGAGAATGAAAGCTGACCCGATGCGCGAAGAAGATGAGATCCTCGGTACCTTTACCGAACTCCGCCGCGAAACGCTCCATGTATGGATTAAGCGCGGCTGGCTCGCGCCAAAACGCGGCCGGGCCGGATACCGCTTTCAGGAAATCGATGTCGCCCGTCTGCGCCTCATTCTCGAGTTCAGGACCGAGTTGGACCTAGACGAAGAAGCGCTCGATGTGATCCTGCCCTTGCTTGACCAGGTCCATGGCTTACGGCGGGAACTGCACCGGCTGGCCGACGCGGTGAACGCCCAGCCGCAGAACATCCGCGCGCAAATCTCGGCGCATTTGGCCAAAGATTGACCTGAAAACGGTTAGGTCTCGAGATAGGGCTGGTAAATCGCATAGTCTACCGCACGGCCGATTCCGTAGCGCAGCGGTTCGATATCCGCGACCTGGTCGTAATTCAAATTGCCGATATTAATCACCGTGCCCATCTCGCGCATGAACCAGCCGATCTGCTTGAGTTCATTGGATTCCACCATAAGGTTTTCCGGTCCCACCAACTCAAAGAGCTTTTTTAGCCGGTCGGGATAATCGCCCTCGCCGTCCTTTCCGATCAGCATATCCACTTCACCTTCTTCGAGAATGGCGACAGAGACACCCGCTTCAAGATATCGGCAAATTTGCTCGGCGGCTTCTTCCGGTATCAACGGCTTGGTCGGAAGTTTGAGGCCCCATTCGTAGAACACTTCGAGCCCATCGTCAGCGCAGCGCTTGATGAGATCGATCTTCAGATCTTCCGGAAAGCTTATGTAAGTTTCGGAAATCTCGGTCGCTTCCCAGCCGTGGTCTTTGGTGTAGGCGAGATGCTCTTCGAGGGTTCCCTGTGCATAGGCGAGCTCGGCGACATTGCCGCCCATGAAGGGCTTGATATCGTACTCTTTCAGCATCTCGATTTTCCGGAAGGTGAATTCTTCGGGAAAGATCGCGTGATAGATCGAGCTCGGTTTGTAGTAATCGATATAGGGCCCGGTGGTTTTGAGAACGTTTTCCATATCCGCAAGGCTCGCGCCCTTGTCCTGAACAAGCGTTCGGCCCACCTTGCGCGGCTTTTCCTCACGTTCGGCCAACGTCAAATACGGATATGTGTGCTGGCGCATTTCTGTTCCCTCAATCTTTTTTGTCAAAGGCCGCTGCAGCGTGATACCGGGTCGGTGCGCTGACAAGCCTCGCCGTTATCCAACAAAGCCGAAGCCCAGACCAAGCGTGAAGGCGCCGACAATGGCAAAGCCGAGATAAGCGGCGAAGACAGGCGGTTTTGCCAGCGCCCAGACCGCAATCGCCGCTGGGATCGAGCTGACGCCGCCGGCCAGCAGGAAAGCCATGCCCGCGCCGGGCGCCATGCCCTGCTCGATCAGGCCCGAGACCAGCGGCAGCGCCGCGTATCCGTTGAGATAGGCGGGAATGCCGACCAAAGTCGCGCCCGCGATTGTCATCCAGCCGTCGCCGCCGATCCAGTTGCTCACCATCTCGCCGGGGATATAGGCCAGCATCAGGCTTTCCAGGAAGAAGGCGATGGTCAACCACTTGCCGAGAAACAAACCGTTGCTGAGCGCATTCTTCGGGAATAACGCGCGCCGGTCGGGCTCTCTCCAGAAGGCCCAGACGACTTCCTTGCCGCTGCGCACCGACGCACCGCCGCAACCCCCGTCGCCGATCCCCTCGCGCAGGGCATTCGCGAGATAACCGTTGCGCGTGAGCGCATAGGTCCCGAAACCGCCGAGTAAACCCACGGCGATCGCGGCCACTGACTTGTAGATCGCAAACTCGAACCCGAGTGTGCCGGCCGTCAGAAAGAACATGGACGGGTCCATGAGCGGCGATGCCAACCAGAAGGCCATGACCGGCGCGAGCGGCACGCCCATGGCAAGCAAGGCGGCAATCAAAGGAATGACGCCGCAAGAACAGAAGGGTGACAGGGCCCCCATCAGCGCGGCGAAGATGATCATCCGCTTGATGTTGCCGGTAAAGGCCTTGGCGATCAGCCGCTCTGCGCCGCTTGCCTTGGCATAGGCGGCAATCGCAATCGAGGCGAGTAGGAAAGGAGCGACGCTGACCAGCGCGCGCAGTGTGAATTTAACGCTGTCGACACCCTGCGACGGGGCCATGAGGAAAAGGCCGAGAACAACGATGGCGACAATCACGATGACCGGGTCGATCTTCGACAACGCGCTGCGTCCAGGCAGGGTTAGGTCAACCATTCAATTCGTCTCCCTTATTCCGACTTTTGTCGAAATACCAATTCAAAAAAAAGCCGTTACGCGGCATCTTCCGCGCCGGTTTCCGCATCTATGCAACACGCCTTGGTCAGATAGCCGAGTGTCTCGTCCATGGTGCCGTAGTTGGCGTGACAGAAAAGTGTCGTGCCGTCCCGCTCCTGATAGGCAAGATCCACCGTGATGAGCTTATGGAGGTGGTGCGACACCGTCGAAATCGCTATCCCCGTCCGACGCTGCAATTCGCTGACCGGAACGCCGTCGCGCCCTGCCCTTACCAGAATTCGGTAAATCTGCAGCCGCGTCTCGTTCCCGAGCGCGCCTAAGCGTTTTGCAATCATCGCATCATCCATGAGATCAGCATGCACGAAGGGGATCGACCATGCAAGTATATTCTTAGGAATTTCGAAATATCATTGATTTTATTGTATCATTGAACATACTTTTGCGCTTCGATGTTAATCGGCATGCGTACTCCAAAATTTCCGATGTCCGGATCAGGGTGTATGCGCTGTTGATATCGGAATATGATCTCGATATAAATCGTTCATCGTCGAATAACGATGAACATGGAAAAGCATGACACCTGCCAGCACTCAGCCAGCGTTTGAACCACCTCCGGCACCGGCGCGACATGACGGTCTCGCGGTGCTCGCGAAGGCGCTTGGGCACCCTGCCCGGCTCGGCATCATCGCGATGCTGCATGAAAAGCAGACGTGCATAGGCTGTGACATCGTGGACGCGATTGGGTTGGCCCAATCCACGACGTCCGAGCATTTGCGTATTCTGAAAGCGGCGGGAATCATCACCGGCGAGATCGATCCGCCGCGCGTTTGCTATTCGCTTAATGCAGAGATGCTGGAACCGCTGCGCAATTTCCTAGGCGAGATCGCGGACACGCCGGTCAAGGGACGACAGAATCGAACGAAAAACAAAGGGCGCACTTGAGTATGCAGGAGAATAGTCTTTCCCGTCGTTTGGCCGCCGAATTCGGCGGCACCGCCCTGCTCCTGGCCACCGTCGTCGGCTCCGGGATCATGGCGGAACGGCTCGCCGCCGGAAATGTCGCCGTTGCCCTTCTCGGCAACACGATCCCTACCGGCGCGATTCTCGTCGTTCTCATCACATCACTTGGCCCGGTTTCTGGCGCGCATTTCAATCCTGCGGTTACATTGGCATTTTTAATTCGCCGCGAAATTCGAGGAACTTCGGCGTTTCTATACCTCCTCGCGCAGGTCGCAGGCGGCATAATCGGGACACTGGTCGCGCACGCAATGTTCGAGGAAGCGGTATGGCAATTGTCGGCGCATACCCGAACCGGACCGGCGCAATGGCTTTCCGAAGTCGTCGCAACCTTCGGGCTCGTCGGCACGATCTTCGCCGCCTTGCGGTGGCGGCCCGATGGCGTGGCTTGGATGGTGGGGCTTTACATCACCGCCGCCTATTGGTTCACCGCGTCCACCAGTTTCGCAAACCCGGCCGTTACGCTTGCGCGCGCCCTGACAGATACTTTTTCCGGTATCCGGCCAATCGATGCCCCGGCCTTCATTATCGCGCAATGCGTCGGTGCCGTATTGGCGACCCTCGCGCTCAGCTGGTTGCTCCATCCAAAGGGATATCCGGAAGCGGGCGCGGGACGACAAAAATCCGCCGCTGCTCAGGAATAGTCGGGAGTTCGTTCGCCCGGCGCGGCTTGGGTCGAATTCAAAAATGGGTCGCTACGGGTGTGCAGACGGCGAACTGGCATCGTCCGCCTGTTGCGGATTTCGAAAACAGCGCCTTTACCGGAACAATCCCCACTCCGAAATTCTTGTGAGACGGCAGCGGGTTCAGCCGAGTTTCTCACCCAAAAACGCCAATACCTCGCCCCAGGCCTTTTCGCTGACCTCATGGCGATACCGTTCCTCGCTGGTGAAAGACTGGAAGCCGTGCCCCGCGCCGTCGTAGCGGTGAAAGACATGCGGGACGCCGGCGTCGGTCAGGGCAGCGTCGTAATCGTCAACGTCCTCCGGCGACGGGCCGGCGTCTTCGTTGCCAAAGAAACCGGCAACCGGGCATTTGATGTCGCCGGCAAGGTCGATGGCCGGCGGCGTTCCCGGCCCCATCGGCAATTTGATGCGGCCGCCGTAAAAGATCGCGCAGGCCTTATAATCCGGATTGTGGCACGCGGCCAGCCAGGCGACCCGGCCGCCCCAGCAATGCCCGACGATGCCGATGCGATCGCCGTCCACAGTGTCCATTCCCGCCAGAAAATCGTAGGTCGCTCCCAGGTCCAGAGCCGTCCAATCGTCGCGGAATTCGTCGCGTTTGACCTGGATGTCGGCTTCCTTCGGCCACCAGTGGAAGATGAACGGCACCGCGACCACATAGCCATTCTCGGCATAGCGTTCGGCGGTCTTTAACGTCACTTCGTCGTTTTCGAGGCCGGTATGGCCGACGGGAATGTGCTGCGCCAAGACAATGCCGGGATGCGGCCCTGCCCCTTCAGGTTCGAACACGAAGATTTCCATCGGGCTATCTTGGACGGTGACGGTCTCTATGCGGTGCATTGTCGCTTCTCCCTATAGGCCAATCGATTGCTCGGCGCTGTCGCGCATACGTTACGCCTTGAAAGCCGCAACGGCTTTTTCGTCGAATTTCAATCCCAACCCGGGCTTGTCAGGCAGCACAATTTCGCCGTCCTCGATCGCCGGCGTTTCCTCATAAAGCTTGAGCATCCACGGCATGTATTCCACCGTAAGCCCGTTCGGACATGCAGCAACCACATGCACCAGAATCTCCGGCATCACATGGCTGACCACCGGCAGATTGAACGCTTCGGCCATGCCCGCGACCTTCATCCATGACGTCACGCCGCCGACCCGAGCAATGTCGATCATGACGATGTCGACCGACCGCGCCTCGATCATTTGCCGGAACGGCGCGATACCGTACAGATATTCGCCGCCAGCGACCGGCGTCTTCAGGGCAGCGGTGACGCGAGCCAGTCCCTGGTAGTCATCCGCTGTCGTCACGTCCTCCAGCCAAAACAAACCGATATCCTCGACGCGACTGCCAATATCGATCGCCTGTTCCGGCCGCCAGCGCTGGTTGATGTCGCACATCAGTTTGATATCCGGGCCGATGGCCTCGCGCACCACGCGCATGCGGCGGATTTCATCCGCCGGCGTTGGGTCACCGGGCAGCGCCATCTGCGTCTTCATCTCCCGGAAGCCCTTCTGTACCAAGATTTGCGCGGCCCGCTGCGCCTGGTCGTCCGTCAAATTACGACGCAAAGACCCCGATGCATATGTCGCGACACGATCGCGATGCCCGCCCAGCAATTTCCAGAGCGGTTGGTCCAGCGCCTTGCCCTTGATATCCCACAGCGCAATGTCGATCGCCGACAACGCCAACATGAAAATGCCGCCCGGCCCGCAGGAATCGCCGACGCCGCCGTGCAACTTTGCCAAAATGTTCTCGATGCGCAGCGGATCCTCACCGACGGTAAGGGCGGCGAGGCCCTCGACAGCCAAATGTAAACTACCGGTCAACGCGGCGCCGTAGAAGGTTACGCCGATGCCCTCGACACCGCTGTCGGTGCGAAGCCGCAAGATCACGACCGGACGGAGCGCGCCGCCTCGGGCCTCGGTGTTCGCCAGGGGATCGTCTTCCGGAAGATTGACGATGGTCGCTTCGTAGCCGGTAATTTTCATGGCGGATGCATCCGTTCTTCAAGGATCGGGTGAAAACGTTAGCACAGAGCCACGACAACCGATCAATCGTGCCAAATCGGGTTTGGGCAGCTATGCCAGGTATTCGCCGCCGTTTACGTGCAACGTCTCGCCGGTGATAAAGCGCGCGGCCGGCTGGCAAAGGAAATTCACGGCATTCGCGATGTCGATCGGTTCGCCCATATAGCCAACCGGTGCGGCATTCGGGACATTCTTCGGATGCGGACCCGCCGAGGCTGGGCGCTCGCCGCCGATCAGGCCGACACAGACGGTATTGACCGTAATGCCCTTGTCGCAGAACTCGCTCGACAGGCTGTGGGTCATCGCTTCGAGGCCGCCCTTGCCCGCATGGACATGAACCCGCTCGGCGTAGCCCGCATAATGTCCGAGGCCGCTGATATTCACGATCCGGCCCCAGCCCTGCTCGACCATGTGCGGCAGAACGGCCCGGCTGCAGAGAAACGCCCCATCGAGGATGATATGAACGATGCGGTGCCACTCATCAAAGCTAAGTTCCAGCGTCGGCACCCGCCCGCGGTCAGCCGCGTTGTTCACCAGGATATCGACAGGCCCCAGGTCGTTCGCGATCGCATCGACCATGTCGATCACGCCCTGTTCCTCGGTAACATCGGCGACATACACGCCGGCCTTAACGCCAAGCGCCTCGAGTTCCTTCCTGACGGCTTCCGCTTCATCCACCGACCGGCGCGTATTGATCGCCACGGACGCGCCACACCGCGCCAACTCCAGCGCCGTCGCGCGGCCGGACCGGCGGACCGCCCCTGTCACCAAAGCGACTTTGCCGGCCAACGTCTTTCCATCCCCATCACTCATCGAGCGGTTCCCTTTGTTTTGTTGGTTCAACATTCCGGTTCGCCGACCTTCCTCCATAGTCGGGCGGCTTGCGATCTAAGGCAAATCCCCTTGAATCATTGACGGGCGACACCGTCGGGGCGATTGCGGACCTAGCACCTCTACCCTTTAATGGCCGTAATCCGGCGACGCACGGGCAAATCCCTTCCGTATCGCTTCGCCCGGTGGCCAGCGCGGGAGGCGATGTGGCAACCGAAAGCTTTGACCAACTCAGCGCTCGTTATGGCCCGGCCTACCGTTGGTTCCTGACCATCGGCGGTATGGTTGCCTCCTTCACCATGGTTTTTTCCGGCACCATCGTGAATGTCGCCGTTCCCGATGTCATGGGTGCGTACGGCGTCGGTCAAGACAAGGCACAGCTTCTATCGACCGCCTTCATTGCCACGATGACGGCGAGCCAGCTCCTGAATGCATGGTTCGTCCATACGTTCGGTCAGCGGCTCGCCTTCTGTCTTCTGCTGGCCGTCTTCGCCCTCGGCGGCGTGATCTGCAGCGTCGTACAGGTACTCGACGTGATCATTTTCGGCCGCGTGATGCAAGGCTTCGCCGCCGGTATCATCCAGCCCATCGTCATGGTCACACTGTTCAAAATCTTCCCGAAGGAACGCCGCGGCACCGCGATGGGCATATACGGTATGGGACTGGTGTTCGCCTTGGGCCTCGGTCCGGTCATCGGCGGGATCACCGTCGATACGCTCGGTTGGCGTGCAATTTTCCTCGTGCCCCTGCCGCTGGTGCTGCTTGCGTTCGCCATGGGTGTCATCTTCATGCCGTCGCAACGCGACGAGGGACCGCGAACGCCGTTCGACTGGACAAGCTATGCGCTTCTTTGCATCGCGCTCTATTGCCTGATTTCGGGAATTTCCAATGGCCAGCGCGAGGGCTGGCTTTCGAACGATATCGCGCTGCGCCTCGTCATCGGCATCGGTGCGGCGGTCGGCTTCACCCTCATGCAACTTCGCGAGGGCACGCGCCTGCTCGACTTCACCTTGTTCAAGAACGCGCGGTTCGCCTCGGCAGTCGTCCTGGCCTTCGTCTTCGGCATGGGCAATTTCGCGATGACCTACGCGATTCCGGTGTTCGGTCAGATCGTCCAGGGATACACGGCGACGGTCGCCGGCTTCCTGCTGTTGCCGGCCAGCCTTCTCCTGATGGTGATCTTTCCGCTGACCGGCCGGTTAGCCGACCTCGTGCCCCCGCAACTGCCCATCATGGGCGGCCTGATTCTGTTCGCCGTCGGCGTCTATTACATGGCGGGCGCGGATATAAACACGGTGTTCTGGAGCTTTGCCTTCTTCGCCATCATCTCCCGGGTCGGCATGGGGTTCATCAATCCGCCGCTGATGGCGTCGGCGCTCAACGCGTTGCCGCCGGAGCGGTTGAACCAGGGATCGGGCACGATCAATTTCTTCCGGCAGCTCGGCGGCGCCTGCGGCATCAACTTACTCGTCGTCATTCTCGAAATCAGGACGCAGTTTCACAGCGACAGCCTTTCGGCGACGCAGACGATCGCGAACGCGACGACCCGCGAAATGCTGGAGCACGTGAAAAAGATATTGCAGGCGGACGGCGTGCCGGAAGCCATGCTGGACTCCCTGGCAAACGATTACCTTTCACAAGTCATCGAGGCGCAGGCGACCACCTTCGGCTTCCAGGACGGGTTTCTGATCACCGCCGGTGTCTTCATCTTGGCCCTCATCCCGGCCTGGATCCTCGGTCGTTCCAAGGCATCTCCATAATCGGGACACGCCTTGGCACATCGGTGGTGCCGCCGGGACGTTACCGCTATCCTGGAATTAGCAATGAACAAATAATGTGGAGCCAACCGATGCCAGAGCTGTCCGGAAAATGCCTGTGTGGAAATATCGAATACAGCGCGGACACTGAAATCAAATTAATGGCCAACTGCCACTGCAGCGATTGCCGGGCCGCCACGGGCGCGGCCTACAGCACCTTGGTGTTCATCGACAAGGACGCATTGCAGGTCACCGGGACACCGGGTGTCTTTCACCACAAGGCCGATAGCGGCGCGGATATGGAGAAACACTTCTGTCCGGACTGCGGCTCGCAACTGTTCGGCAAGAATTCCAACCGTCCGAATATGATGAGCATCCGGGTCGGAGGACTGGACCAGACGTCCTTGGTCAAGCCCGCAGTCAACGTCTACCTGTCCAGCAAGATTGAATCGACGCCGGTCGACCCCGAATTGAAGGGCTTCGAAAAGATGCCCGGTTAACCGGCCTCGTTCACGATGCGGTACCGCGACGTTACGAGGCCGGACGGAAACGTCCGGGTATCCAGGTGCTCGCAATCGACGTCCCGGTCCAAGGCGCCGAACAACGAGATCCCGTCACCGATCAGGATTGGGATACGGGTCAGAGCCATGTCGGCGATCAGTCCTTCCCGCAGGAAGGACTGCACGACCTTCCCGCCGTCCACGTAGACTCGGCTCCACCCCTGCCCTTCGAGCATTTTCATGACGCCGGCCGGATCGAGCCGCGTCAGTGTCACTCGATCCGCGAATGCCTCTGGCACATCGTCCTGGCTGAGTGTCTGGCTCATCACCACGACGGGCTTCTCGTAGGGCCACTCTTCGAAGGTCAGTACGGTCTGGAATGACCCACGTCCCATCACGAGGCCGTCGACCGACGCCATGAAGGCATCGTAGCCGTGATCTTCCCCCTCGGTTTCCTGCTTCATCAACCAATCCAACTCGCCCGCTTTCCGCGCGACAAACCCGTCGAGGCTTGTGGCGATAAACACATGACCCGTAATCATGGCGTCGTCCGATCATTGTGAGGGAGTGGTCACCAGAAGGCCCCTGGCAGGGTCATGGAGTATACCGAACACGGTAGCCGCGGTCCCCAGATTCAGCAACGGAGTGCCACAAGCACTCCCCAAAAGGGATGTCCACAAGGATGATTCGGAAGCCGGCTTCCGATGGCGGTACTATTGTCTGAATGCATTGATAGGAAAGAGTCGCCGTTGAGCGAGCCACGCCCAAATACAACGCTGGTCCAAGCCGTTGATGCCGCCAAGAATGGCCGGATCGCAGAGGCCGAATCCTTGTTGGGCGGCGCTATTCTTGAATCCCCAGAGGACGCCGACGCCCATAACCTTAATTTCGCAATTGCGATGCAGAGCCGGGATTTTCCGCTTGCCCGCAAACGCGCCGAGGCTGCGCTGGAGCACTTGCCCCACAACGTACGTGCACTTTGCAATCTCGGATCCGCCTTGATGCAGCTCGGTGACCACGACGGCGCAATGGCCAAGTTCGATGCGGCCATTAAATTTGCGCCGGACTATTTTTTCGCACGGCGCAACCGCGGCTTGTTGTACATCACACTCGACCGCTTCGCCGACGCAGCCGACGATTTCAAGGCTGCGGTGGCGGCCCAACCCAACCGCGCCGACACGCGGATCGCCCTCGCCGACGCCCTGACCGAAACCAGGCAATTCGATGCGGCGGCTGCGGAAATCCGAACCGCCGCCAACCTCGGCACCGGCCCGCAGGTCGAGCAGACCTACATCGGAGGCCGCTTGCTGTATCGCATGGGCAAGTTTCCGGCGGCCCGCCAAGCCTTTGCCGCCGCATTGTCGGCGGACCCGACCAAGATGAAGCATTATCAGGCGCTGGCCGCCGCAAGCTATCACACCGGTGATCCTCTCCATGCCAGGGAAGTAACGCGCGCCTGCATCAAGCGCTTCCCGAGCCTGGAGCGCAGTACCGGCGAACCCATCCTGCGGGTGTTGGTTCTCGAAGCGCTCGGCCAGGATTGTTTCACCGAAATCGGACGCAAGGGCGTCAACTACGCACCTGGCAACTACCCCGCCTTCCTACCGACCGAGCGCATTGCGTACACACATGTCATGACCGATACCATCGACGCGCTTGGCGACGTCGTCGACCTGGGGCAATTCGACCTCGCGATCAACAACCGCCCGGTTCACGAACGAATCGTGATGCGTGGCCAAGTCGAACGGTTCGAGCGCATCGTGGCGGAATTACCGGTGCCGCTAATCAATCCACCTCACGCGGTTGCACAGTCGACCCGCGTGGAAAATGCGCAAAAGTTTGCGAACGCCGAGCGTTTCATCTTCCCGCGCACGATCCATGTTGCGCACGCGGCCGACGTCTCGGCGACCCGGGCCCGCATTCTGGATGAGCTGTCCCTTCCCCTCATCCTGCGCCCGCTCGATACGCAGCTTGGCATCGGCGCGACGCTGATACGCGATGAACGCGGCCTTGAGCAGGAACTCATCAAAAACGTCTATACGGAATTCTATGCGATCGAGTATCACGATTGCGTTTCCGAGGATGGCCTGTTCCGGCGCTACCGATGCGCCAGTTTCGGGGGACAGCTTGCACCCGATAACATGCATGCCGCGGGGGAATGGAACGTCCACGGCCACGGACGCGATACGCTGGATTGGTACGGTCTTGGGTTCGACCGCGAAGAAATGGAATACATCACCGAGCCTGAATCGGTTCTCGGCACGCCGCCTGAAGTCCTATTCAAGGAAATCAAGGACAACACCGAACTGGATATCTACGGCATCGATTTCGGACGCAGGAAGGACGGGCAAGTCATCATCTTCGAGGTCAACGCCGCGATGGCAATCACCGAGGCTGATCTCAACAAATTCCCCTACCGGCGCGCCGGCCAGGAGGATTTGATCTCCCGGGTCGAGGCCTATTTTGTCGAGAAAGCTTCCCAATAACGCGAGCCGGAAGGCGGATCGATTCCGCCTACTTCCAGCCGATCGGCTCGTAACCGCGATCCCGCAGGCATTTATTGACGAATTTCTTGTGAACCGGGCTGGGCTTCTGGGTCTTGAACAGCCCCCGGATCAATCCTGCCGTAGCGCCCGTCGCGGCGCCGACGGCCGCCCCTCGCCCGGCTGACCCAACGATCGCACCGCCGACCACACCCACGGCCGCGCCGACGCCGCCACCGACCGCCGTGCTGCCGGCAACATCACCCGCCGCCCCGTCCTTCGACGACGCGCCATGGTTTTCGGCCATCGCGATGCAGCTCGCGATATCGCGATCGGCAGAAGCCTGCCCGACATTCGACAAATGACGGTTCGGATACAGTACCGGTTCCGGCGACGCACATCCGGAAAGGACCAGAACGGCGACCGCCAAAATCAACGTCGTTCGCATCACGGATTTCACCCTCGATCGTGTCGGTTCGGCGCTACTTACCATAGAAAATTCGCCTGCAATAGCGCCTTCGGCATCCACATGACAAACCGCGGCAGGGCCGCTTTGGCGCTCTGGGCGGCGTTCGTCCTATGATGACGGGCACAACAGAAACGGCACAACGCGCCCCGGTTCGGGTCGCCGTTCTTCGACAAGGGAGCATAACCATGAAAGCGGGATTTATTGGAACGGGCAGCATGGGACTGCCGCTCGCATCCAGTCTGCTCGATCAGGAAAAATCACTGGTCGCCTATGACATCGACCGCGACGCGACAAAGCCGCTGGCGGAGAAACAAGCCCGGATCGTCAATTCACCGGTCGAGGTCGCCGACGCGTCCGATGTCGTCTTCGCGTGCCTGCCGAGTATCGACAGTTTTCACGCCGTCGCGTCGGGAGAAGACGGCGCCATCCACGGGAAACAGATCAAGATTTTCGTGAACCTCGGAACGATGGGCACCGACGCCGTGGCCGAAGTCGAAGCGACGCTGGGGAAATCCGGCATCGCCGTTCTCGATTCCCCGATCACCGGGGGCGTGGCTCGGGCCAAGGAAGCCGACATGACGGTCATCACCTCGGGCCCGCGTGCAGTGTTCGAACAGGTGGAGCCGATGTTGAAGGCCTTCGCGCGGGATATCCATCATGTCGGTGAAAAGGTCGGTCAGGCGCAACTCACCAAGATCTGCAACAACGTCATGTCGTCCACGAACCTGCTGATCGGTCTAGAAGCCTTGGTCATGGCCGCGAAGGGCGGGGTTGATCCGGAAAAGGCGCTGGCGGTCTTCAACTCGGGCACCGGCCAAAACAGCGCAACGCTGACCAAGATCCCAAAATTCGTGATGAGCCGGAGTTTTGCAATGGAAGCGCCGATGCACGTCACCGAAAAAGATTCGCATCTCTGGCAGCAGGAAGCGGAACGGCTGGAAGTGCCGCAAATCGTGGCCAGCGCAACCTATCAAGCGCTGCAACAGGCACTCGCCATGGGCATGCGCGACAGTGACCATAGCGAGATCGTCAAACTGATCGAGCGAAATGCGAATTACGAACTACCGAAAACGCGCGACTGACCAAGATCAATACGCCGCCAGGCACGAGATGCGCCGACACCTCGAAAAACATGGACAATACGATGACATCACCATCCGACACCGCTTCACCGCCCGCCGTCACGGACCATCTCGCACGGTTCATCCGCGATACGCAGTATGATGATATTCCCGCGGCGGTCCGAGACCTGGCGAAAGGTCATATACTCGATGCGCTCGGCCTGTCCCTCGCCGGCGCCACGACGCCCGGCAGCTCCATCATCAACGACCACATCGCCGCCCTGAATTGCGACGGGCAGTCCCATATCTTCGGTACGAACCTTGTGACCGCGCCACAATTCGCAGCACTTGCCAATGGTAGTGCCATCCACGCGCATGACTACGACGACACCTGCCCGCAGCACCTCGCAGACCGCAACGGCGGCCTGCACGCAACGGGCCCAGTGATATCGGCAGCGTTGGCCGTGGCGGAGCCGTCCGGCCGCTCCGGCCGCGCCGTGCTCGAAGCGTTCCATGTCGGCGTGGAGGTCGGCTGCCGGATCAACCATGCCATCGACAACCGGCACTACGCCGGGGGGTATCATGCATCGGGGACCGTGAACGTCTTCGGCGCGGCGGCGGCCGCCAGCCGGTTGCTCGACGCCTCACACGAGACGGTACTGACCGCACTTGGCCTCGCGGCCAGCCACTCGAGCGGCATCCGAGAGAATTTCGGCACCATGACCAAGCCTTATCATTCCGGTCATGCGGCGGAAGGCGGGACGGTGTCGGCGGAATTGGCGACGCGCGGCTTCACCGCCGCACAGAACGCGCTGGAAGCGCCGCGCGGATTCTTCGCCGCGGGCGGCGGCGGCTTCGACCCGGTTCAGGTCATGGATCGCCTGGGCGGCCCCTGGGCCTTCGAGGACCCGGGCGTCTGGATCAAGCCGCACCCGAGCGGCGCATTGAACCACGCAGCGATGACCCTGCTTCGAACCTGGATGCGCGAGGGCCGTGTGGCAGCGGATCAGGTACAAGCCGTCCGACTGCGCACGAATTCGAATGTGGTCAACACGCTGCTGCACGACAATCCGAAAACGTGGCTTGAGGCGAAGTTCAGCCTGCCCTTCAACGCCGCCGCGATCCTGGTCCGGGGCCGCGCCGGCCTCGCCGAATTCACCGATGCGGTCGTCCAGGACCCGGAAATCCAGGCGATGATGGACAATATCGATTTCGCCGCCTTCGACACGATCGAGGAAGGCTACACCAACACGACCACCTTGATCGAAATCGACCTCGTCGACGGCAGCACCGTCTCCGGCCGGGTCGACTACCCGAAGGGCAGTCCCCAGGACCCAATGACCTATGACGAAGTCGCGGAAAAGTTCGAGGAATGCGCCGAATTCGCCAATTGGCCCAAGGACAAGGCCGCCCAAATCGTCGCGTTGGTCCGGGATTTCGAGGCCATGGACGACGTGCGTGCGCTGACGGCGGCGCTCTCTGCCCGCGGGTAGCCAGACGCAGCCGACACAATGTGACACATCCGCCGAAACGCGCGATATTCGGGCTTTCCAACCGCCGGATGACCTTGCGCAGCATGAGCCCCGCCCCCGCGATCCAGCCTGTTCCCGATTCCGCCTCGCTCGCGGCGCGGGTCGAGGAATTCGCCTTGCGCGAGATCGTGCCGCGCGGCGATTTGCGGGCGCATACGGTGATCCCCGCCGACCTCTGGCAGGCCATCGGGGATGCCGGGTTGGCGCGCATCGGCCTGCCGGAAGAATACGGCGGCGACGGCGGCGATCTGCGGTCGCTGGCGGTCGCGGCCGAGGCGATGGCGGCCGCCTGCGGCATACGCGGCGTGGTGAACCCGTGGCTCGGCCGGCAGCTCAACGCGCGGCAACAGATCCTCCTGCATGGGACCGAGGAACAACGGCAACGCTATCTCCCGGGACTGGCCGCCGGGACACTCACACCCTGCCTCGCCATTTCCGAACCGAAGGCCGGCGCACACCCGAAATACCTGTCGAGCACCGCGACACGTGACAGTGACGACTTCGTCCTGAACGGTGAGAAAGCCTATCTGAGCAACGGGCCGATCGCCGATTTCTTCATGGTCCTGGCCATCACGGGCATCGAGAACGGCCGCAAGCGGTTCTCCGCCTTGATCGTGCCGCGCGATACGCCCGGACTGGAACTGACCGACGGCGTCAAAATCGACTTTATGCGCCCGGCGCCGCATTGCGGCTTGCGCCTGACCGATGTGCGGGTCTCCGCCGCCAATCTGCTGGGCCAGGAAGGCTGCGCGTTCGAGACGATCTCGCTGCCGATGCGGCGGACCGAGGACGCCCTGTTCGTAGCATCGATCGCCGGCGCGATGCGCCATCAACTGGCCGCCCTTGGGCAGGCGATCGGAAACACCGCGATGGACGACGATCAGCTTGCCGAATTCGGCCGCCTCGCCGCCGTGCCGGACGGACTGTTCGCCATCGCCTACCGTGCCGCGGAACTGCTCGACCTCGATGCCGACACCAATGCAGACGCGGTCAGCGCCATGGCCGCCGCGGCCCGCGATTGGGCCGGGCGGTCACAAGAACGGGTCCGCGCGCTGATCGATGCACACGGCCTCGTCCTTCCGCCGATGCTCGCTGATGAAACCCGCGATCTGGAAAAGGGCCTCGGCATCGCCCGGTCCGCCCATGAAATCCGCGCGCGCCAACGGGCCCGCGCGCTCCTCCCTGACACAGAAGAAGAAAAAGCATGAACGACACGACCCCGAAACCCGCCGTCGGCGAGAACATCGCGTCCGTCGAAGAGATCATCGACGGGCTCGGCGACATCGGCTATATCGCCTCGCGCCGTATCGCCACGGCCATCTTCATCGCCCAAAACCTGTGCAAACCGATCCTGGTCGAAGGGTCGGCGGGCGTGGGCAAAACCGAACTCGCCGTGTCCGCAGCACGGTGGCTCGGCCTGCCGCTGATCCGGATGCAGTGCTACGAGGGTCTGGACGAGTCCAAAGCGCTCTACGAGTGGAAATACGGCAAGCAACTTCTCTATACCCAGATCCTGAAGGACAAGATGGGCGAAACGCTGGCCGGCACGAAGACCCTCGACGATGCGATGGGTCGGCTGCACGGTTTCAGCGACCTGTTCTTCTCGGAACAATTCCTCGAACCGCGTCCTCTGTTGAAAGCACTGCGCCAGGAGCATGGCGCGGTCCTGCTGATCGACGAAATCGACAAGTCGGACGAAGAATTCGAAGCCTTTCTGCTCGAAGTACTATCGGACTTCCAGGTCTCGATCCCGGAGATTGGCACGATCAAAGCCACGAAGCCGCCGCTGGTCTTCCTGACGTCGAACAACATGCGCGAGATGGGCGATGCGCTGAAGCGGCGCTGCCTGCACCTGTTCATTCCGTTGCCGGATGCCAAACTGGAACAGCGCATCGTCGCCGCCCGCGTCCCCGACATCGACGAAAAGCTGAAGCGTCAGCTTGTCGCCTTCGTGCAGTTGCTACGCGAGGAGGAACTGAAGAAGTTTCCGTCGATCTCCGAAACGATCGATTGGGCGCGTGTCCTGATGCTGCTGCATGCGGAATCGCTGAATGTGGACATGGTGCGCGACACATTGAACGTGCTGCTGAAATTCGAGCAAGACTTCGCCGCCGTGCGCCGCAGCATCCCGGAGATCACCCGCAAGGCAACGCGGGAATAACGCGCCGATGCAGCAGATCCTCGAACAGTTCTTCCATGCGCTGCGCTCGGCCGACGTCAATGTGACGCCCGCCGAGGCGATCGACGCGCACCGGACGCTTGAGACGGTTGGATATGGTGACCGGCGGTTGATGCGGGATGCGCTCTGCGTGGCACTGGCCAAGACCGAGGGCGAGACAGAACGGTTCGAACGCTGTTTCGATGCCTTCTTCAGCCGCGACGAGTTCGATGTCCCGCCGTCCCTCGACGACGCCGACGACGATCTGCTTGCCGACCAACCGCTGGCGCAGCTCGTGCTCCATGGTACCGAGAACGACCTCGCCCACGCGATGGAACAAGCCGCCGCCGAGGCCGGGGTCACGAATATTCGATACATGACACAGCGCGGACTGATGGTCCGGCGCATCCTCGACGGCATGGGACTGCGTGAAATGCAGGGCCGAATGTTCGAACTGCGCCAATCGGACGCGCCAGGGGCTGCGGCAACCGCAGCCGCACTCGAACAGGCGCGCGACTATCTGTTCGACCAGGCACGGCAGTTCATCTCCCGGCAGTATGAACTCTACGCCCGGCCCGCCAGCGCCAAACTGCATGAGGAAATCCTCGAGGAACGCGCGTTATCCGTGGTCGAGCGCCGCGACTTCGAGACCATGCACCGCATCGTGAAGCGATTGGCGAAGCGCCTCGCAACCCGCTACAACCGCCGGCGCAAACATACCAAGCGCGGCGTGCTGGACGTGCGGCGCACGCTGCGGCGGAACATGGCGTATGACGGCATTCCCTTTGAGACGGTGTGGAAGCAGACCAAGATCGAACGGCCTAAGATTGTCGTCATCTGCGACGTCTCGCAGTCGGTCGCCGCGACGGCGCGGTTCCTACTGCTGTTCCTCTACTCGCTGAACGAGGTGATCGCCACGCTGAAGTCCTATGCCTTTTCGGCCAGCCTCAGCGACATCAGCGAAATCCTGGAGGAGCGGTCGGTCGAGGACGCAATCCCCGAGATCCTGGAGAAGATCGGCTTCCGGCCGACCGACTACGGCCAGGCTTTTGCCGATTTCGACGACGCGTATGCGGACACCGTGGACCGGCAAACCACGGTCATCATTCTCGGCGACGGCCGCACCAACAACACCGATCCGCGCCTCGATCTGATGCGCGGCCTGCACAACCGGGCGAAGGCGGTAATCTGGCTAAACCCGGAGCCGGAGACATTCTGGGGCAGCGGCGATTCCGAGATGCACCGCTACCGCACCTTCTGCCACGTGGCCAAGACCTGCAACACGATCCTGGACCTGGAACGCATCATCGACGACGTGCTGAAAAGCTACTACTGACGCCGTCGCTGGACCGTCAGCTCAACGGCGCCTTATCCGCCGCCGAGGCACGCTGGGCGAGGCCTTCGTATTTCGACCAGTCCAATTCCTGCTCTTCGAGCGTATCCGGATCCCACATCTTCCGCTCCAGGCCCAACACGTTGCCGCCGTAGACATGCAACCCGATGGCGGGCTGGTCGCTGGTGCATTCGGCCACATGGACCGCGCCCGCCGGCATGAAGATCACGTCACCCTGTGCGAGATCGACCGACCGCTCGTAGGTCAGTGACCCGTCGTCGTTGCGCTTATAGAGCGAATTCTTCTCCGATCCCGACAGCACGAGGATCGCCGCCCAGGTGCCGTGGTCGTGCGGCGGCGTGCGGCGGCCATCCGGGAACCGGACCTTGAGAAGGCTGAGGTTCTGTGCGCGGTAGAACGCCTGCAACGCGTTGCCGCCGCTGCCGGTGAGATAGGACATCGCATCCGCGACTCCGTCCAAGTCATCCTTGAGTTCGTTGATGACCGCAACCGCCGCCTTGTGCGGGTAGTCGTCCGCGGCTGCTGTTGAAAACCGTGCGACGAGTTCCGCGACGTCCATATCCTGGCTCCCGAATTTTTGGAATGTTTTTGGTATCTATAAAAGTACCAGATCGGATTTGTCGCTGCATCCATTGTCAGCGAAAGACGGTGCGGTCTCTCGCCGCATCGCATGCGCGTATTGGTTGCCACCATTAAGACTCTTGCCCGCAACTTCATGAAAGGGCATCGTCCGCAAAACCTCGCTGATAAATAGGAGAGCCCTTCATGTTTCGTAGCTTCTTCATCGCCATTGCGGCACTTCTGCTTGTGGTTTCAAGCGCCGCCGCCGGCACACTGGATCGGATCAAGGATACGGGCGTGATGAAGATCGGCTACCGGACCGACGCGCCGCCGTTTTCCTACAAGAATTCCGCGGGCGAATTGGCAGGCTACACGGTCGCCTTATGCCAAGGAGTGGCGGCGCATATCGAGAAGCAGCTCAAGCTCAAGAAACTGTCGCTGGAATACGTGCCGGTGACGGCCGAGAACCGCTTCAAGATGATCGAGGACGGCAAGGCTGACCTATTGTGCGGCGCGACGACGGCGACCCTGTCGCGACGCGAAATCGTCGATTTCTCCCTGCCGACATTCGTCGACGGCGCCAGCATCCTGATGCGGAAGGGTGGACCGCAGACCTTCGGCGACCTCGAGGGCCGGAAAATCGGCGTGCGCGCGGGAACGACGACCGAAGACGCGCTGCGTAATACCGTGAAAGACCTGTCGATGACGGTGCAGACAGTGGCGGTGAAGGATCACAAGGACGGTGTCGCCAAACTGCTGAGCAACGACATCAGTGCCTATTTCGCCGACCGCGCGATCCTGGTCTATCTCACGGTGGGAAGCGGTGAGGCCGACAAGCTGTTCCTGTCGAACCAGCAACTCACCTATGAGCCCTATGCGCTTGGGCTGCCGAAGGGGGACGGTGCCTTCCGCCTTGCGGTCGATCGCGCGCTCAGCCGTATCTATCGCTCCGGCGGGATCGGCGCCTTGTTCAAAAAGACATTTGGCGACAACGCCCAGCCGACCGCGGAACTGAAGGCGCTTTACCGGATCAGCGCGCTGCCGAACTAGTCAGGCGAGCGCCATCCGCACTTCGGCCTCGGCGGCCGGCGTCCAGTCGTGCTCCATCATCGACGTGCGCCAGTGAATGCGACGCTCCTCGGGCGGGTAGTCGCCGGTCGCGGCGTGAACCAAGCAGCGGTTGTCCCAAATGATCAGGTCATCGACCTTCCACACATGGCGATAGTCGCCGTCGGGTGATTCGACATGGCCGGTGAGTTCGGCGATCAGGTCGTCGCTCTCCGCCTTGTCCAAGCCTTCGATATCCATCGCCTGGCCTGGATTGAAATAGATCGCCTTGCGGCCGGTTTCCGGATGGACCCGGACCAACGCATGCACCGCAGCCGGGCGAACGCGGTCCTCGTCTTCCAGCAACTGGACCTCGCGCTTTAACCGGCCGCCGTATTTATAGGTCGCGCTCAACCCTTCGATGCGGCGCTTCAGCGTCTCCGGCAACGCGTCATAGATGGCATAGGCGCTGGAGAAAAGCGTATCACCGCCCCGGCTCGGGATAGCGCGCGCATAAAGTTGTGTCGCCTTGGCCGTGACGTAGTCGTAGGACGTGTCAGTATGCCAGACCGCGCCCCGCTTCACGAGATTGACCGACGGGTTCTTCTCCGCGCCCTTCTTCGTGTCCACGATCTTGTTGTCCATGACCATGAGTTCGGGAAAGACAGTGTGCCGGCTCTTTTGCACGATGTGCGGACGGATCGGACCGTAGCGCCTGCCATGCGCGAGGAAATCCTCCATCGCCAGGTCCTGATCGCGAATCACCAGCACGATATGCTGCAGGAATGCATCGTAGATTTTGGCGAAATCACCGTCGTCGAGCGTCTTGAGGTCGATGCCGGTTACCTCCGCACCGAGAGTGGCGCTAAGCGGTCGAATTTCGAGCATACGCGTCCCTCCTCTGTCTGGCCGGGTCACTCCGCCGCCGCACGGCTCCCGGCGGCCAAATCCGCGATCGACACGCGCCAGTGAATGCGGTCTTCCTCCGGCGGGTAGTCGCCCGCCGCCTTGTGCACGAGACACCGGTTGTCCCAGATCACGATATCGCCGGCGCGCCATTCGTGGCTGTATTCAGCGTCCGGCTGGATCATCAATTCGGCAAGCTCCGCGATGACGTCGGCGCTCTGCTGTTTCTCGAAGCCATCGATATAGACGATCTTGCCAGGGTCGAAATACAGCGACATGCGTCCGGTTTCCCGATGGGTGCGGAAGAGCGGATGGAGCACCGGCGTCCAGTCGCGATCCTCTTCGTTCAACAACTCCTGCGCGACCTTGCTACTGCTGTAGATATAAGCGCCCTTGCGTCCTTCCAGCAGCGATTTTAGCCGATCGGGCAACGCATCATAGGCCATGTACATGCTCGCGAAATGCGTATTGCCGCCATGACTAGGCACCGCAAGGGCATAGAGCTGGGTGGCCTTGAACGGCACCTCGTCATACGCGCCGTCGGTGTGAAAGCCGAAGCCGCCGCGCCGGTAGACCGCCTCGATAAGCTTGCCGTCGGAATCGAATTTGTCGGTCCCGAGCACCGTGATCTCGGGGTAGTCGGGATGCCGTGTGGACTTGGACGGATGCAGCGCGATGTCGCCGAAACGCCGGCTGTAGCGCAGGAAATCGTCGATCTCGAGTTGCTGATCGCGCACCACGGTAACGCCGTATTTCAACCACGCCGCATAGATCGGCGCGAAACCGTCATCGTCGAGCTGCTTCACATCGACGCCGGTGACCTCGCCGCCGATATTCGGTCCCATCGATCGGATTTGGAGCATTGGTAGGGACACCTCTTCTGCATCGGCATCAGGTTGGAGTGGTACTCCTAGGCTAAGCGTATCCGCCCCATCATTTGCTGGCAAATTGGCATCCAGCCGTAAGGGTATGCGGGCATTGCGGCGCGGCCTTCACTTGCCATGGCGTCTCGCGCTACCGATGATCAACGACCATCGAGCGACAATCGGGAGATTCGGATGAAACGGCTCAAGGGTAAGAACGCGGTCATCACGGGCGCAGCGTCCGGCGTCGGCCGGGCGGCAAGTCTGCTGTTCGCGCGCGAGGGTGCCGCGATCGCCTGTGTCGATATCGATGCGGAGATGGGCCAAGAGACCGTGGATATGGTTCGGGCCGAAGGCGGCGACGCCGTCTTTATCGCCACCGATCTCGCCGATCCGGCTGCGATCGACGACATGGCCCGCGCCTGCATCGGCTGGCGCAGCGTCATCCACGTGCTGTTCAACAACGCCGCAATAGCGGCGCGCGGGGAGTTCGAGGATATCAAGCTCGGGGATTGGGATCGGCAGATGGCAGTGAACCTGACCGCCCCCTTCCTGTGCAGTCAGAAACTGCTGCCGGCGCTTAAGGCGGCCAACGGCGCGGCCATCATTCATCACGGATCGATCGACGGCGTGCTCGGCAATCCAACACTCGTCGCCTATTCGGCATCCAAGGGCGGGTTGCAGCCGCTGACCCATGTCATGGGCTACTGGCTGGCGCCGCACGGCATCCGGGTAAACTGCATCAACTCCGGCGCATTGCGGGAAAGCAAACAGGGCATCCCCGTGCGCCTCAACGTCGACAACCGTGCCGGTAAGCCGATGAGCGACGTGCAACGCCGCGCAACACCGATGGCACGCCCTGGTTTTGTCGAGGAAGCCGCCGACGTGGCGCTCTATCTTGCCTGCGACGAGTCCTCCTACGTCAACGGCAGCGTGGTAACGCTCGACGGCGGTCGCACCGGTCTGACCCCGGGGACATTCTAAGCCCCCGGTTTCTCCTCAGCGTTCTCGTCACCGTTCGCTTCAGCCTTCACTTCCCAGCGCCCGCCGTCGTTCTGCTGCCAGTAGGTCATCTTAAACCCGGCATCCTTGCAGATTTTCCAGCGGTCGCGCGCGCGGGCAACCGCCTCGTCATCGCGGCCGTCGAACATGTCGCAGCAGAGGTCGTAGCTTTCCAGCTTGGATGATTCTGCCCCATCGACCAGGAACAACACGGTCGCCTTATTTGGATTCTCGTCCTCGTGAGTCAGCCAAACCGGCTGCAGATCGGGATAGCCCTCGCCCCGCGTCCCATGCGGCAGGAAGCCGTCCTTCTTGTAGGTCCAGAGTTGGTTGTTCAGCGCATCGACGCGCTGCTCGGTCCCGATCATGACGACGGCGCGCCAATCGCGCTCCAGCGTCTTTTCCAGAAGCTGCGGCAACGCCCGTTCCAGGGGCAACCGTTGCAGATGATAGAACCGAACCTCCGTCACGACACCGGCATCCCTTCCCTACCGCTCGTAGTGGTCCTTGATCAGACGATCGAGCAGACGAACGCCGTAGCCGGTTCCGCCCTTCGGCACCGTGTCATCCGTCTTGTTCGACCAGGCCATGCCCGCGATATCGAGATGGGCCCACGGCACCTTGTTGGTGAAACGCTGCAGGAACTGCGCCGCGACACTCGCCCCGGCATCGCGGCCACCGATGTTTTTCATGTCGGCGATGTCGCTATTCAGCATCTTGTCATACGCGTCGGCAATCGGCATCCGCCAAACCTTCTCGCCCGTCGTCTCGCCCGCCGCGGAAAGCCGCTCGCTGAGAGTATCGTCGTTGGAGAACATACCGGCGAATTCATGGCCGAGGCCAACGATGATCGCGCCTGTCAGTGTCGCCAGATCGACCATGAACCGCGGCTTGAAGCGGTCTTGGCAATACCAGAGCGCGTCGGCCAGAACCAGACGGCCTTCGGCGTCGGTATTTAGAACCTCAATCGTTTGCCCGGACATCGACGTCACGATGTCGCCGGGACGCTGCGCATTGCCGTCCGGCATATTCTCGACTAGACCGATGATCCCGATCACGTTCGCCTTGGATTTCCGCCCGGCGATCGCCTTCATCAGACCGGACACGGTTCCCGCACCGCCCATGTCCCATTTCATGTCCCCCATGCCGGCCGGCGGTTTGAGCGATATGCCGCCAGTGTCGAAGGTGACGCCCTTGCCGACAAAAGCGATCGGCTTACGCGTCTTGGGGCCACCGTTCCATTGCATGACGACGAGTTGGCTTTCCCTGCGCGATCCTAGACCGACGCCCAGCAGCGATCCCATCCTGAGCTTGGCCATCTGCTTTTCACCAAGCACCTCGACCTTGACGCCGAGCGATGTAAGCTTGCGGACTTCGCGCGCGAACGTTGCGGGATAGAGTTTATTGGGCGGCTCGGAGACCAGATCGCGTGTGAAGAAAACACCGTCCGCCACCTTGCTGAGCGCGCCGAATGCGCGCCGCGCCGTGGCCGCACCTTTGACCGAAATCGTCAACGCCGACAGACTGTGCTTCTTGAGCGGCCGCTTCTTCGTGCGGTATTTGGCGAACTGATAACTGCGCAACTGCGCACCGAACGCGATCTGCGTCGCCATGCCGCGCTGATCCTTGCCGCCAAAATCGACCGCGACCGACGCCGTCTTTTCGCTGACACCGGCGAGATGGGCAAAGACCCGACCGCCCATGTCGGCCTGTTCCTTTTCCGACAGATCCTCTTTGCCGAGACCGACCAGCACAATCCTACTCAAGGCAAGCCCGGCCGGTGCGACCACATCGAGAAGCTGCTTCGCCTTGCCTTCGAAGGAACTGTGCTTCAGCGCCCGGGTCAGCGCGCCATCGGTCGCCTTGTCGACCTCCTTGGCCACGATGCCAAGTTTGTTGCCGCCCGGCACGCCCAGAACGAGCGCCCCCGACTTGGGCAATGAAGGTTCGGCGAAGGAAATTTTCATATGGACCTCTCGACGTTCAGAATTATGGCGTGCTTGTTAACAATATCAGGCGACGGATGCCACCGCCGGTGCGGGGAAACATCGCACTCTATCTTTCCGCGGGAAAATTGAAAGCCTGCCGACGCCCCCCAACTTCAATTGATATCACAACCTCGGGCGTGTGCCGGCGCAAACAGCGTTGACCCCGCCAGCAGTGATCGGTAGAGGTTGTGCGGTAACGCATTGAAATTCGGATGCGGCACGCGAACCTGCCGCGACGACTGGCGATTTCACAACGCAGAGCATCATCGACAGGCATGAAAAGCATCACCTGGTACATCGTGCGCCAAGTGACCGCCGTAACGCTCTTGGCGGCGTTCGTGCTGTGTTTCATGGTTTGGTTGTTCCGCTCATTGGATATCGTCGACATGATGCTGAACCGCGGGTTGGCGCTGGCCGACTTCCTGCATTTCGCATCGTTGCAATTGCCCCGGTTCTTCCTGTTCGTCGGTCCCATGGCGGTCTTCGGCGCGGCCCTCTTCACCTATAACAAAATGATCATGGACAGCGAGCTGATCGTTCTCCGCTCCGCGGGCCTCAGCCCAATCGCCCTGGCAAAGCCTGCCATGATCGTCGGCACCGTCGTATCGCTCTTCTCGTTATTCCTAAGCATCTATCTCGTTCCGTTGACTTATCGGGAATACAAGGAGCTCGAGTTCAAATACCGGCAGGACCTCCCGAAGTTATTGCTGCAGGAAGGTGTCTTCACCAATCTGACAAAGGGCATCACGGTATATTTCCAGGATGTCGGGCAGGAAGGCGAACTGCGCAACGTTATCATCCATGACAACCGGAACCGCGTGCAGCCGATGACCTATGTGGCCGAATGGGGCCGGCTCATGGAATCCCGGGATGGCCGCTGGATGGCGGAACTCTCGAAAGGCAGCGGGCAGGTTCTAAAGCGTGGAATTCCTGAATGCGGTGCGGACAAGGCGGCGGCCGGGACGGCGAATGGCTGCGCCTTCCCGCGTTTCGAGTATTTCGTCGGTGACCGCGCGGACAATTTTAGCCTTAATTTGTTCGACAATGACGAAAAGAGAACCGGGCGAAACACACGCGAGTATTTCCTGATGGAGTTGGTGAACTCGGCCGCGGACAATCCACGGCGTCCCACCTTCATCGCCGAGTTTCACAGCCGCCTGACGAAACCATTCCTGCCCCTGACATGTGCTTTGCTTGGGGTCGCGATAATCCTGTCGGGCAACTTCAATCGCCGCGGCCAGCTCAAGCTGGTCCTGCTGGCGATCATAATCGCCGGCGCCCTTATCATCGGAAGCCATGTGCTGCGAAACTATGCGCCGAAATTCCCGCTGCTGAATCTCGCCATGTATGCCAACGTGGTGTTGCCGATGATCGCTAGCTTACTCGTGCTGTGGTTCCCACGCCCGTTGTCGCGGGGCTCCGCACCAGCAATTGGCCCACCGGCGACCTAGATGCTCAATCGTTTGAAGATCGGTTCCGGAATGGATTTAATGATCGTCATGATCAGGAACCAGAATTTCGGGAAATAGGCGGTTTCACGGCCTTTGGCGCTAAGCCGCAAGCAGGCCTCCGCGCATTCCTGCGGCGACGCGACAAGGAACAGGCCCGGCAGACCGAAAGTCATGTCGGTATCCAGGAATCCGGCCTTGACCGTCGTTACCGACACACCCGCCTCGAACAAACGCGCCCGCAACCCCTGCAGATAAAGGTTCAGCGCGCCCTTCGCGGATCCGTAGAGATAGTTCTTCCGGCGTCCGCGATCGCCCGCGACGGACGACAGCACCACGACGCGGCCGTCTCCCTGCTCTTCCAGAATCGGCGCCAATCGATCGAGTATGGAAACAGCACCCAGGTAGTTCACATTAACGGTCTGGCGCACGAGATCGAAATCCGCGTCGCTGTCGTCCTGTTCGTGCATTGTCCCGAAAAGCAGAAAGACGTCGAGCGCCGAGTCGCGGCGCGCGCAGTCCGCGGCGAACGCGGCGTGACTGTCGAAATCCGCCGCATCGAACGGCATGACATCCACCGAAGCCCCGGTGCGCAGCGCAACATCGGCCGCGGTTCGGTTAAGGTCGTCCGTATCTCGCCCGGCAAGCACGATATCCGCACCCTGCTGCGCGGCCAGACGTGCGAAAGCTCGGCCGACCGACGACGAAGCGCCGAGCACCAACCACGTTCGTTTTCGCGGTGCGGTGTCGCTCATCGGCCCGGTCCTCGAATGCCAAGGCGCAACGCCTGATCGGACACAAACAAGCCGTTCGGGTCGACACGGTCCAAGACGGCCCTGAATTCCCGCAATGCCGGATACATGCGGGCGAAGCCGGCCTCCGACATAACTGAATCCTTCGCCAGATAAATTCGGCCGCCGTAATCGAGCGTAATGTCCTCCAACCGGCGCAACAGGTCTGTCACGGCGGCGCGCGCGGGAAAGTCCAGCGCCAGCGTATAACCGCGCATTGGAAAGGACAGATGGCCCCGCCCCTCACCGCCCATGGTCTTCAAGACGGCCAGAAAGGATGCGGAGCCCGACGCCGAGATTTCTTCCAACAGACGCCGAATTCCGGACGGTCCGCCCTCTTCCGGAACCACGCACTGAAACTGATGAAAGCCGGCGCTTCCGTAAAGCCGGTTCCAATCGCCAATCGCATCGAGCGGATGAAAGAATTCGGTCAGTGATTTCTGGCGCACCTCACCGCCGGCCGGCGCACGGCGGTAGTACAGTGCATTGAAAGCCGAAATGGTCAGTCGATTGAGCAAAATCCCCGGCATGTCGAAGGGAACCCGAAGTTTGCGCGCCTTCCCGGCCGGAAGACCGGCCGGCGATGGATCGGCAAGTTCGAGAACACCACGGCCAAGTTTTGCTCCCCGTGCCAACGCATCGATCCATCCGACCGAATACATCGCCCGGTCCCGGTGTTCCGCGAACAATTCGAAAAACTCGTCCAGGTCGCGCACGCGCATTTCCGTTACCTGCACCGCATTCGACGGCATCGGCAACACTTTGACGCAGACGGTAACGATGATTCCGGTCAGGCCAACACCGCCGATGGTCGCCGCGAATAGCGCGCCGTCGCTGTCCGGCGCAACCTGCTTGACGGTGCCGTCAGCCATGAGCAGATCGAACCAACACACGTGGTCGCCGAAGCTACCATGGCGGTCATGGTTTTTCCCGTGGACATCATTCGCCACGAGGCCTCCGATCGTGGCGAACCCGGTCCCCGGCACCGCCGGCAGCGAGTAGCCGCGCGGAATCAGAAAAGCCTGCATATCAGCGACACGGATACCCGGTTCACAGACGACGACCTGCTCGTCTTCGTCGAAGGCAAGGATGCGGTCCAGACGCTCCGTCAGCAGTACCGCACCGTCGGCGCGTACCGCGGAATCGCCGTAACTGCGACCGCCGCCATAGGCAATCACGCTTCCCGCGTCGAGCGCGCGGACCGTATCCGCGGCCGCAGAGACCCGTTCCGGCCGGTAGGCGGAAACCGACGCCATCGTGGTTCGCCCCCAACCGCCGAGCTCTAACTGCTTACATCTCATCTACGGAATCCGAACGATGCGGTCGACGCAAAACGTGCCGCAGAAAGGACACGACCAAGGGCCATCAAAAATGAATCATATAAACGTAGGATGCCAACCATCCTGAAACGCAAGCCAATAGGAACCCATCCTCGAACAATAAGTCGGTCGGCGACCCCGACCGCTCAAAAACGACGGTAAGTTGGACATACCGGAATATACCCGCGATGACATAAGGAACCGTCAGATAAATCTTGTCGCTTCCCAAGCGCGCCATCGCATCACCGTCGAGCGTAAATATCAGATAGGAAATTAACAGCGCCGATAAAGTGACAACGATGCAAATATCAAGAAACGGCTTGGTGTAGCCGCCGAGACTAGCGCGATGTTCGGCCCCGATCTCAAGCGACAGATCGTCGCGGCGCTTAGCCAATGCGATGAACAAAGCCAGCAGCCCGCCGCATATCTGAATCCACGGCGTGGGCGCAACGTCAATCACGGCGGCGCCCGCATGCAGTCTCAGGACGAACCCGACGGATATGACCATCACATCGACAATGGAAATCTTCTTGAGGCCGAGACTGTATCCCGCGTTGATCGCGAGATACGCGATCAGCACCACCGCAGCCGACGGGATTTTCCAAACGGCGAGCAGCAATCCGCCTAAGACCAACAATACCGCCATAATCATGGCGGCGGCGATTGACACTCGCCCGGACGCCACCGGACGGTTCCGCTTCGACGGATGCAGCCGGTCGCTCTCGCAATCGCGCGCGTCGTTGAAGCAATAGACGCCACTGGACACTAGGCAAAATGCGACAAATACCGTTACGACCGCGGCGACGCTGTCCATTGTTACGGCAAGCGGCGTAAAGAACAGCGGCGCGAAGACGAAGGTATTCTTCACCCACTGTTTCGGACGCATCAACTGAAGGGCACCGGTAAGAAAACCGCTGCTATTCTCTGACGCGTTCTCTTCGGTCGTCCCGGTAGACATTAAGAAGTTATTCCGCCGATTTCATGGTCATAGCCCGAATCATCGCGCCGAAATATTGCATGGGCCGATTAACACGTTGTTAACGAACTTCGCCGAGGCATAAAATACTACGGAAACATAAAAAATTCGGTCAAATTTTCTTCCAATAACGCGGCGATCCGTACTATTACTCAACAATAAAATAAGAAAGACAGGGTATGGGCACCATAGTAAGTTCGTTCCGACTCTTCGTCGGATCGCTCCGGACATGCCGTTATATGGATATCGTAAATGATATCGCGCGCAGGATTTCCTGCTCAACAGAACGGCATCGCCCCATCGTCACATCCCTGCACCTCCGATCCATAAGGAGCATCTAGTTCGGATCGGAACCGTACGTGAATATTTCAACCACATTGTTTTCCTATCTCGGACGCCAGTTCCTGCTCTGGCTGGTCAGTGTATTTCTGATATTCATGGCGATCGCCTTGCTTTTCGACGTCGTCGAAATGCTTCGGCGGACGTCCGACAAGGATGCCGTCACGCTGGGCCTCGTCCTGCAGATGAGTTTGCTCAAACTGCCGTTCCTGTCGCAGGTGACACTGCCGTTCATGATCCTGTTCGCAGCGATGCTGACTTTCTGGCGCCTCGCCCGCGCGAACGAAGCCGTTGTCGCACGCGCTGCCGGCATCTCCGCCTGGCAATTCATCCTCCCCGCCTTTCTCATCACGGTATTCGTCGGCACTCTCCAGATCGCCGTCATCAATCCTTTCTCGGCGGCGATGTTGGCGCAGTTCCAAAAGCTCGAAGCCGAACACATCAAGAACCGGACGAGCATGATCTCGGTGTCGCGGAATGGGCTTTGGTTGCGGCAAGCGGGCGCGCAAGGCGACTACGCGGTCATTCATGCGCTGCGCGTTTCGCAAAAGGATTTGATCCTGCATCAGGTGATAATTTTCCGCTTCGACGCGAAAAGCCGCTTTGTCGATCGCATCGATGCGGACCGCGCCATCCTAACGGATGGTTATTGGGTCATTCCCAACGGCTGGTTGTCATCACCGAAACCGGAAACGCGGCCGGTCACCAATGTCCGGGTGCCGACGGATATGACGAAGACCAATATTCTGGAGAGCTTCTCGGCACCGGAGACGATGTCATTCTGGAGTCTGCCGGACTTCATCGACACGATCGAGGCCGCCGGCTTTTCCGGACACCGGCATCGGCTGCATTTTCATGCACTCACCGCGTTTCCGCTCCTGCTGTCGTCGATGATCCTTATTGCCGCGTCGTTCACGCTGCGCATTAACCGGCGCACCGGCACGACCGCCGCGCTGCTGGGCGGCCTATCCTGCAGTTTCGTCCTGTATTTCCTAACCGATATTGTGCACGCGCTCGGCCTGTCAGCGAGTATCCCGATCCCACTGGCGGCCTGGACGCCGGCTGGCGTATCAATGCTGGTCGGCCTCGCCATGCTGTTTCATCTGGAGGACGGATGATGCGGCTGGGCTGGATCCTTGTCGTGCTGGTGATGACCGCGTTGATTGTGCCCGGTGTCGCCGAAGCACAGGTAACGACGCAGCAAATTCCCGATCAACCGGTACTGATCACGGCCGACGAATTGAGCCAAGATGAAGAACTCGGCACCATCATCGCACGCGGCAATGTGGAGATAACCCAAGGCGAGCGGGTGCTTCTAGCGAACACGGTCAGTTACAATCAGAAATCCGATACCGTCAGCGCATCCGGTAACGTGACGCTGATGGAACCGGGCGGTGAGGTCATTTTCGCCGAATTCGTCGAACTGACGGATAAGCTCAAGAACGGGATCGTACGCCAGCTTCGAATATTGCTAACCGACGAAAGCCGTTTTGCGGCCAGCGAAGCCGAACGCCGTGATGGCAACCTGACCATCATGAAGCGCGCGATCTATTCGCCCTGCGAGGCCTGCAAGAAGGACCCCAGCCGCCCGTTAGTCTGGCAGATCAAGGCGGAAACTGTCGAGCATGACCAGGAACGGCAGGAAATCCGCTATCGCAACGCGTTCCTGGAGATGTTCGGCGTGCCGGTGGTGTATGTGCCGTATTTTTCGCACCCCGATCCGACGGTGAAGCGAAAAAGCGGCTTCCTCGCGCCAGACTTTGGCACTGGCGGCAATCTCGGTGGTTTCATACGGTTGCCGTATTACGTTGTTCTCGACAAGGACAAGGACGCTACCGTAACGCCCATCTATACCAAAGACGAAGGCTTGGTCATGAGTGGGGAATATCGCCAGCGCTTCGATAAGGGTGAGATTAACCTCCGCGGCAGTATCACAGAGGCGGACCGGACGAAAACCGAAGACGGCGTGGAAGTGGTCCGCCGCAATAGAATTCGCGGTCATGCCGCGTTAGACGGGCGCTTTGATTTCGACGAAACATGGCGCGCCGGCGCCAACGTCGAACGTGCGACCGACCGAAGCTACCTCCGGCGGTTCAACTTCTTCGACGAAGGCGGCGATATGTTGGAGTCGAACGCCTATGTCGAAGGATTTCGGCCCCGGACCTACGCAGCAGCCAACCTATACGCCTTCCAGGACCTGCGGTCCGGCGACCGCCCTGAACAGCCTTTTATCGCGCCGCTTGTGCAATACAATCACGTCAGCGAAGCTGATCGCTATGGTGGCCGGTATAATGTCGATACGGACTTTCGCGTGCTCACCCGCAGCGATGGACCGACAACTCAGCGCTTTTCTCTGCGCCCGGGATACGAAATCTCACATACCACGGATTTCGGCTTGCTCACCACTTTCCGCGGCTCGCTACGCGCCGATCTCTACAACGTGAACCAAACGTCCGACGCACGCGTGAACCAAGGTGTTGATGATTCCGTCACCGGCCGGTTCCTGCCCCGGGCAACCATGGACGTCCGCTATCCCCTGGTGCGCTCGACCGGCAACATCCGGCAGATTATTGAACCGATCGCGATGTTCACCGCATCACCAACCGGACAGAATCCGGGAGAAATTCCGAACGAGGACAGCACTGCCTTCGAGGCCGACGACACCAATTTGTTCAGTGAGGACCGATTGGCCGGCGGCGACCGCGTAGAAAGCGGCCAACGGTTCGCCTATGGCCTACGCTTCGCCGCATACGGCGCTCGGGACGGCCAGGCGAGCGCCTTCATTGGGCAGAGTTATCGGTTGAATACCGACGAGAAACTGTCAAATAGCAGCCTCCTCGATCGGGATGTGTCGGACATCGTTGGCCGGATCGATATACGACCCAACAGATATCTCGATGTGTTATATCGCTTCGCCTTTTCCGCCGAGAAGTTCGCAGAGCCGAAGCGCAATGACATTACCTTCACCCTTGGACCTCCAGCCTACCAACTCCGCGGTTCCTACAGCTTTGTCAGCGCGACGAGCCAGTTCGAGGAACGTGAAGAAATCAAGCTGACGCTCAAGACGAAGATCACGGATAACTGGTCATTCGAGGCTTCGACCCATCGCGACATCGACGCCGGCGAATACCTTCGCCATAGCGGCAGCTTAACTTACGAAGACGAATGCATTGCCTTCGATATCATCGGAACACGCAGCTTCTTCCAGGATGAAGATATTGATCCTTCCGATTCGATACTGTTTAAGCTTAGGTTCAAGCATCTGGGCGAGGTCAAAACCACGGCCGGCTAGCCACCGTCGATCAATGATGGATGACGGGCATGTTTTTCTGTAAAACAGTGACTTATGAATAGGATATTTACGCGAAACGTGAGTTTGACGCTATTTCTCGGCGTGGCCCTGCTATTGTCATGGTCGATTGCGAACCATGCACCCGCACAGGGCGTTTTGCGGATTGCCGCCGTCGTCAACGAAGACGTTATCTCGGCCTACGATCTGGCGCAGCGGGTTCGCATGGTGATGGTAACCAGCAGTCTGCCCAATACGCCGGAATCTCGGCAGCGGCTCACACCGCAGGTCCTGCGCAACATGATCGACGAGCACCTCCAGTCCCAAGAAGCCAAACGCTTGAATGTTCGCGTCACCGAAAAAGAAGTCGACGACATGCTCGCGCGACTGAACAAGCAGAACGACCTTTCAGCGGGAGAAGTCGAGACGATGCTGGGGCGTGCGAATGTGGATGTGAACGTGCTCCGCGCGAAGCTCCGCGCCGAGCGGGCGTGGAGTAAAGTCATCCGGCAACGGCTGCAACGGCAAGTCTTCATCGGGGACGAAGAGGTCGAGGAGGAGCTCGCGCGGCTCAAAGCGGTCCGGAACCTGCCCCGCCATCGAATAGCCGAAATCTTCCTCAGCGTGGATACGCCCGATGGCGAACGCGACGTGCGCGATCTCGCCCAACGCCTGTTACAGCAGATCAAAGGCGGCGCCCGCTTCAATGCGTTGGCCCGGGAATTTTCGCAAAGCACGAGCGCAGCGGTCGGCGGTGATCTCGGCTGGGTTACCAAGGGTCAGCTCGCGCCGGAACTGGACCGCCTGCTCGACGGAATGACGAAAAACCAAATCGTTGGCCCGATCAAGACGTTGTCCGGGTACTACATCCTTTTGCTGGTTGACCGGAAAACACCGACACCGGTCCAAGCCGCCGCCACGACGGTCAGTTTGACTCAACTCGTCCTACCGCTCAGTGCCACCCCAACACCCACCGAGCTGCAGACGCAGCAAACCCTCGGACTCAAGGTTCGATCGCAGGTTCGCAGTTGCGATGACATGCGCCAAGCCGCACAAGGCGTCGATGCACCACGGTCGGGCGATATTAGAAGCATCAGTTTGGAAAAACTGCCGCCCAGCATTCGCAACGTCGTCGCCCCTTTGCGTGTCGGCCAAACTAGCGAACCCGTCCGCGTGGCCGAAGGTATTCTCCTGGCGACGCTCTGCTCACGCACTGAAGACGATACTGCGGGACTGCCGAGCCGGGAGCAGATCACCAATCGACTGGGCAGAAAACGGTTCGACCTTTTGGTGCAACGGTATATGCGCGACCTCCGGCGTACTGCATTCGTGGACATTCGTGGATGACCAGCGGCGCGAGCGCTATCGCGGTCACAATGGGCGAACCCGCCGGCATCGGTGGAGAATTGACCTTGTCGGCCTGGCGAAATCGCGCCGATCACAACCTGCCGCCGTTCTTTGCCGTCGATAGTCCGGACCGCCTCGCTCGCATCGCCGAGCGGTTAAACTGGGATGTGCCGCTGACCGAAATCGACGCACCGGAGGCGGCAACCGATTGTTTCGGGGATAGTCTGCCGGTCTTGCCGCTCGACGTGCCGGGATCCACAACCCCAGGACAGCCCGACCCCGCGAACGCATCCAGCGTTGTCACCTCCATACGCAAGGCCGCCGAATACGCCATGACGGGCAGTGCCGCGGCCGTCCTGACAAACCCCATCCACAAGAAAACATTGTACGACGCCGGGTTCCAGCACCCTGGTCATACCGAATTCCTGGCCGAGATCGCCGGGATCGACCGATCGGTCATGATGCTGCTGTGCCCCGGCCTTCGCGTCGTGCCGATCACCAGCCATATTTCCTTGGCACAGGCGATCCAGACATTGAGAACCGATGACATTGTCGCGGCGTCTTTAATTACTGTTCAGGCGTTGCGCCGCGATTTCGGAATCGAAACTCCGCATATCATGATGGCGGCGCTGAATCCTCACGGCGGCGAAGACGGATCGATGGGCCGGGAAGAACAGGACATCATCGTGCCCGCGCTCGATGCGCTGAAGCAGCAGGGTGTCTCCGTCAGCGGGCCGGCGCCCGCCGATTCGATGTTTCACGAACGCGCCCGCGAAGGCTATGACGCGGCGATCTGCATGTACCACGATCAGGCGCTGATCCCGCTGAAAACGATCGACTTCCACAGTGGCGTCAACGTAACGCTCGGCCTCCCTTTCGTCCGCACGTCACCCGATCACGGTACGGCGCTGGAAATCGCCGGCATGGGCGTCGCCGACGACAGAAGTTTCATGGCGTCTTTGTCCGTCGCGGGCGACATCGTGCGGCAACGCGGGCAGTACCGCACGCGCGACAGCAAAGCCCTTGCATGACCGCGAGGAAATCGACGTATTCGGCGGGCTACCACCGCTGCGCGCGGTCATTGCACAACACGGCCTGAACGCCCGCAAAGCGCTAGGACAACACTTCCTCCTCGATCTCAATCTGACCCGGCGCATCGCGCGCGCGGCCGGCGACTTACGCGACGCGACCGTGATCGAAGTAGGCCCGGGCCCCGGCGGGCTGACCCGCGCACTGCTCGCAGAAGGCGCAAAGTCGGTGATTGCGATCGAACGCGACCGCCGATGCATCGACGCCCTAGCCGGTCTCGTGGCCGTTGCAAAGGGACGCCTGACGCTAATCGAGGGTGACGCCGCGAAAATCGACGCGGCAACACTCGGCACGGCCCCCCGCCATATCGTCGCCAACCTGCCCTACAACGTCGCCAGCGTGCTGCTCATCAACTGGCTGCGAGCCGCCGACGATTTTGCCAGCCTGACGCTGATGTTCCAGAAAGAGGTCGCAGAGCGGATCGTCGCCGGGCCGGGCACCAAGACGTATGGCCGTTTGTCCGTCATGGCGGGATGGCGCTGCGACACGCGTATCTGCCTTAACCTGCCTGCCCGCGCCTTCACGCCGCCGCCCAAGGTCGATTCCAGCGTCGTCCAGCTAATTCCACGGCAAACCAACGAACATCCCGCGGAATGGGACGCCATGGAAACGGTCGTTGCTGCGGCGTTCGGACAACGCCGCAAGATGCTGCGTCGCGCACTGCGCACGCTGCCCCTGGATCCATCGTTGCTGTTCGAAGAAACCGGGATTAACCCGGCGGCCCGCGCCGAAGAATTATCGGTCGCGGACTTCGCGGCCATGGCGCGCGCATTTACTGCCCTGCGCGCAAACCCTTAACGAATTCGCCCAATCCGACCATACGTTCGCGGCGCAATCGCTCGGCCGTAAGAATAGACATCGCCCGCGTGACGCTTTGCTCGATATCGTGGTTCACGAGCACATAGTCATACTCGGCGTAATGGCTCATCTCGTCCGACGCCTTGCTCATGCGCCGCGCCACGACTTCCAACGAATCCTGCGCACGCTTCTTCAGGCGCCGTTCCAATTCGGTCGTCGATGGCGGCAGGATGAAAACGCTCACCAGATCGTCGCGCGCTTGTTCGGCGATTTGCTGGGTACCCTGCCAATCGATGTCGAAAAGCACGTCACGGCCCGCGGCCAGCGCCTCCAGCACCGGTTCGCTCGGCGTTCCGTAGTAGTTGTCGAACACCTTGGCGTATTCGAGGAACTCGCGCCGATTCACCATGAGGTTGAAATCGGCCTTGTCGACGAAATGATAGTCGCGCCCGACGACCTCGCCCGGCCGTTTCGGCCGGGTCGTCATCGACACCGACATGGCAATGTTTTTGTCCCGGGCCAGGATTTCCTTGGCGATCGTCGATTTGCCGGCCCCGGACGGCGACGACAAGACCAGCATAAGCCCGCGACGGTGAATAGGCTCGGCGTCCATCGAATCGCTCATTCTACGTTTTGAACCTGCTCGCGAAACTGCTCGACGGTGGCCTTCATGGCGAGGCCGACACCGGTCAGGTCCACATCGCCCGATTTGGAGCAGATCGTATTCGCTTCGCGGGTCATCTCCTGGCATAGAAAATCGAGCCGGCGGCCGATCGCACCGCCCTTTTCGACATGTTCCGCCGCCGCCGAGATATGCGCACCCAGGCGATCGATTTCCTCGCGGATATCCGCCTTTGCCACCAATAACGCGACCTCCTGCGTCACCCGGTCCTCGGACATGGCATTATCGTCGTCGAGCAGGTCCTTTACCTGACCACGCAGCCGCTCAAGTATCTTTTCCGGCCGGGTCGACTCAACGGTGGACGCTTCTCCGCACAACCGCGTCAGTTCTCCGAGCTGGTCGTCCAAAAATGCCTTTAACCGCGCGCCCTCCTCCAACCGAGACTCGGATAGCTGCGCCAACGCCGATTTCAACGATGTCAGCAGGGCATCAAAACGGGCCGTCACCTCTTCTTCATCTTCCACAAGGTCGACCGGTTCGACCACGCCACGCACCGCCAGCAGCGTTTCGATCCGGGGTGGCTCCTGCGCGACCCGGCCACCGTAGCGGCGCGCCTCCTCGACCAGCTGATCGAGCAATTCGCGATTGATCTGCATCGGCCGGCTAGAATCCTCGGACTCGCTGCGCTGCAGCGAAAGGTTCAGATTTATCGAGCCGCGCTTGAAGGTCTTCGTGACGGCCTCGCGCGCCACCATTTCAAGCCGGTCGTGGCCGGGCGGCGTACGGAATCGGACGTCCAACGAACGGGCGTTGACGCTCTTGGCCTCCCACGCCCACCGCCAGCTTCCGTGCTCGCCGACGACCCGTGCAAATCCGGTCATGCTGGCAACGGTCAAAAGAATCTCCTTGGCCACTAAGGCCGGATACGTGGTTATAGTCGGACGCACTATATCTCCCCGACGGAACCGCAACAACAAACAGCAGGATGGACGGCATCCATGAACGAACCGGCGAAACATCGCCCGAATTCGATCCTAATCACCGGCGCCTCGAGTGGAATCGGCGAAGCGCTGGCGCTTGAATACGCCGCCGCCGGAGTCAGGCTCGCGCTCGGCGGGCGCAGCGAAAAGCGTCTCGGCCGCGTGGCCGATGCCTGCCGCGCGAAAGCCGCGATGGTCGATACAATTGCCCTCGACGTCGCCGATGAACCTGCCATGCGGCAATGGATCGAACGCGTCGATAGCCAAGCGCCGCTAGACCTGGTCATCGCCAACGCCGGCATATCCGGCGGTACGTCGGGCGGTGGCGAGACAGATGCGCAAGCCCGCCGCATCTTCGACATCAATATCACCGGTGTCCTCAACACCGTGCTGCCGGTGATACCCGCCATGCGAAGCCGCGGCGCCGGCCAGATTGCGGTCATGAGTTCGGCGGCATCCTTCCGGGGTTTCCCCGGCGCCCCGGCCTACAGCGCCAGCAAGACGGCCGTTCGCGCCTATGGCGAAGCGCTGCGCGGGACCCTGCGCGCCGACGGCATCAAGGTGTCGGTGATCTGCCCCGGGTTCGTCCGCAGCCGCATCACCCGTGTGAACAAATTTCGAATGCCCCTGCTGATGGACCCCGACCGCGCCGCCCGGATCATCCGCAAGGGTCTCGCGTCGGATAAGGGCCGCATCGCCTTCCCTTTTCCGACTTACTTTACGGCCTGGCTGGCGGGCGCTCTGCCCCCGTCACTCACGGATCCCTTCTTTCGGAAATTGCCGGAAAAATAGGATCGCTGTTCGCCGCTCTGGGTTCGCACCCGGCCCAGGCACCTGTTACAATTTCAACGTCATCAAATCGCCCCGAGGAGCCCTATCATGGAACGTGCAATCGACACGACCGACGCAACAACCGACGTCACCCAGCGCCTTGCCGATTACGCCAGTGGACTGACGCTGAAGGATATCCCGGAAGATGTCAGGGCGATCGCCAAGCAATGCCTGCTCGACTGGCTCGGCGTGACGCTCGCGGGCGCACAGGAGCCGCTGACACAGAAGCTGTTGGACTATGTCCGGGCCGAGGGCTGCGGCGACCACGCCACGCTGATCGGCCTCGACGGCCGCGGCTCGGTTAGCCAGGCGGCATTGATCAACGGTTCCGCCGGTCATGCGTTGGACTATGACGACGTGTTGAAGCTATTGCGTGGCCATCCGACCGCGCCGGTCGCACCGGTCGCGCTGGCCTTCGCCGAACGCGACCTCAATTCGGGCGCGGATTTGCTCGTCGCCTTTATCGCCGGCGTGGAAACCGAAGCCAGGATCGGTGGGTTCGTCGGCGATTCCCCCTACATGAAGGGCTGGCACCAGACGGCAACCGTCGGCACCTTCGGCGCAGCCGCCGCTGGTGCGCGCATCATGGGCCTCGATGGCGCCGACACGGCGGTGGCGCTCGGCATCGCAGGGACCCAGGCGGCCGGCCTCAAAGCCATGTTCGGCACCATGTGCAAACCTCTGCATGCAGGTAAAGCGGCTGCAAACGGCGTCCTCGCGGCAGAGCTGGCGAAACGGCAATTCACGAGCCGGTCCGACATACTCGAATGTGGACAAGGCTTCGCCGCGACGCAAACAGAGAACATCGATCCGGCAACTGCCTTGGAAGGACTGGGCACCGATTTCTGCATCCCGAAACTTCTCTTCAAATATCATGCGGCATGCTACGGCACGCATGCGGGTATCGAATCTGCCCGGGCGATTGCCGGGAACCCCGCCTTCGACCTGGACAAGGTCGAGCGGGTAGACGTAAACGTGCCGGAACGCACGATGAATATGTGCAACATCCTTGAACCAACGACCGGGCTGGAAGTCAAATTCAGCCACCGCTTCACGACGGCGCTCGCCCTGGCCGGCGAGGAAACCGGCAGCCTCGAAGTCTACGACGCCTCCTTCGCAACCCGGCCCGACCTCGTCGCCTTGCGGGATAAGATCTCGATCCATGGCCGGGAAGACTACACGCCGAACCAGACCGACATGACCGTCCATCAATCCGATGGCACTGCAATTATGGAAAGTCGGGATATGACAATTCCAAATCCCGATCTCGAGGATCAGTGGCAGAAACTCGAAACGAAATTCCGCGCGCTGGCGGATCCCTTGATCGGCGAGGAAAACGCGGAACGGACCGTCGCAATCATCCGCGATTTGGAGCAACAGGACGATGCGTCCGGGATTGCTGCAGCGTGCAGGACCTCTCGCTGAGACGGCACAGACGCTACTAGCGGAACTCGGGGTCTTCCATGAGCAAGCGCTCGGCCGAAACGCCGTAGGGCTGCAGCACGATATTCGTTCGATTCAGCACCACTCGGTTAACGACAGCCGGATCGCTGATCGCATCGAACTCTTCCTGCTGCATGCCGGTCAGGATCGAATCCATGATGCTGGGCGTCAGGAGTTTCGCCATACGAATGCTGTGGGTCAGCTTACTGTCGGATTTCCCCTTAAACTGCAGGGACCCGTTAACGACGAGCGATCGGGGTTCGCTGGATTCCACGGCGTTCGGCACTTGAAGCACGATGAGGGGCAAATCATAGGTAAACCGCTCGCTTTCGTTCGCGGGGGCTTCGACCCGCGCCACGTCGCTGGATAAGCCGCCGTCCGCCAATACAAGAACGAGCGCCAACCCTGCCGCAAAGGCACCAAGCGCCGAGAAAATATAGATTTTCTCGACCCGGCTAAAGGCCGCGGAACAAGCGCGCAGCATTCCCTTCAAATCATGACGCATTTTAGATAAATCCCTCTAAAGGCGATCTTCCAACCGCCAGATCTCCTAGAAGCTGTAATAGCCGAAGTGCGTCCCGGTCGGGTATGATCGCGGTCACCAATGGAAAATAACGATTCCACACAACCAATGAGACTAGGTGTAACCGCCTGCGCAGGCCGCATGGGCCGAACGATTATGGCGGCCGCGCTGGATGCACCTGGCTGTGATCTTGCCGGCGCCAGCCAATATCCAGGTCATCCCTCGGTCGGGAAAGACGCCGGCCTGTTGGCGGACAAGGCGGTATCGGGCCTGGTCGTCATCGACGACGCGGCAACCATGCTCGACACCGTCGATGTCGCCATCGATTTCTCGACACCGGAAGCCACCTTGGCGCATCTGCGGGCCGCCTGCGACACGGCCACACCGCTGGTCGTCGGCACCACCGGGATGAGCCCCGGCCAAAAAGAAACGATCGGAGCCGCGGCCCGCGACATTGCAATCCTCGCCGCCCCCAACATGAGCATTGGGGCCACCCTCGTCGCCATGATGACGCAGCGGTTGGCCGGAATCCTCGATACCGACTACGACATCGAGGTGCTGGGCCTGCAACACCGGCATAAGGTGGACGCACCCTCCGGCACAGCACGCGGCCTTGCCGAAGCCGCCGCCGCGGGACGTGGCCTCAGCGGCTATACAGCCGCCGCCTCCCCCAGGGACGGCCATACCGGACCACGGCAGGACGGCGCAATCGGATTGGCGACCGCCCAGGGCGGTGACATGCCGGGTGAGCACCGCGCGATTTTCGCCGGCACCGGCGAGCGTATCGAACTCGCCCACAAACCGGCCAATCGCCGCGTTTACGGTGCCGGGGCCGTCCGCGCCGCGCAGTGGCTCGTGAACCAGCCGCCCGGCCTCTACAGCATGACCGATGTCGTGGATTTCGCCGTCTAAACGGCCCTACAAATTCATATACGGCCTTGAAGGACCCCGGCACTGTTTTCACGCGTTCGCCCCGGTCGCACACCATGTGAACCCGGCCGAACCACAGTAGACAGGCTGGTCCGCCGGAATGTTCGCCTTTATGTTTTAGATAGGTGACGCCGGCTGCGTCTATGTATCGGTAATCCATACGGAAAGCGGCGACGTTGGCGGCGGTACTATCCCTCTTTCCGGTTGAACGGCGGCCGACATGCGCTCGCCCGAGAGCAGATCGATTAAAAACCCTGTCGCAGCAGGATTGCCGGTTCCGGTCGTCGCGGGCGACAGGATGAGTTCGGCGCGTCGGCCATCGGCGCCTATCAAGGCAATCTTCTCCGGATCAATGTCCGGCGACCATGTCGAAGTTTGGCCCAAAGCCGAGACGAGGTGACGTACGACAGCGAACCCCGGCCGCGGGTTGTAGAATCTGTCGACGACGCCATGCCGGCGGTAATAGCCGCGGTCGACGTCGGCAAACGTATCGGCGTAGACGTGGACATCTTCAAATGCACAGGCGGCCGCGACGGCCTCGGCGACACGGTGCGCGACCCAGTCGTCATCTGTCTGCTGCAAGCCCGGCGGCCCTTTCGTCATACGGATGTGTAGAGACGCCTTTAAACCATGACTGCCGCAAGCGGCCAGGGCGGATCGTGCTGCTTGCCAAGGTGAGGTCGCGCCCTCGATGCGGAACACCAATCCGTCGACATCGGCGAGGCCGGCGATCTGTTTAATCTGTTTGTCGTCGTCGGGCGTGAAGCCGTGGACGATCATGTGGTGGTACTTGCCGCCGGCGCTTTCCTGATCTTCCCTGGTGCGGATACGCGATAGATAGAGCGACACGCCGGCTGCCTTCACCGTCGCGCGAACCGCGTCGACCACGTCCGGCAGTTCTTCCGTCGTGTGACAGATTTCCCACGTGTCGATCAGCCCCTTGGCGTTCGCAACGGCATCCAGCAGGCGTTCGTCGGGAAGTCCAAAAGAGAACAGCGTGAACTGCAATCCAAGGCAGGCGCAATCTTCCAACCGCGCACGATGTTCCGGGACGAGCACGTCAGTCGCCGGAATACGCACCCGTCTGACCCCCGTTTCAACCAGCGCCATCAAGGCATAATCGTTGCGCATGCGTTTGCGGTCGAATTCATCCAGGGAACCCGACGGCGGGATCTCCACCATTTCAAGCCAGTTTTGCCGCATGTCGAAACCGAAGCGGGAATGCGGGTTCTGCAGGGGGTGAATGGCAGACACGTGGTCTGTCGGCGCGGTATCCGCGCTGTCCGGTTCGGCGATAGCGCCGAAGGTTCTGACCCACGTGCAGAAGTGTCCGTTCTCGTGAACCTGGACGACAAAGTACCCAAGCTTGGCGAGATCGCTGCGCCCGCCTTCGGTGCCGGGCAGCGGCGCGGCGCGATACATCTCGGCATAATCCTGGCGCACGAAAGCGGTCGACGGCAGCGCGTAGCAGTTGGTGACGCCAAACCGGTTGAACCAGAAATTATGCACATGGCCTGAAAATTGGGCTTCGGCGCCATGCCGTTCCATCAGCCCCAGCAACCAAGAGCGGCCCGGCTCCGCGAGATTGTCGAAATGCTCCTCCTCGCCCGGCGCCGTCAGATAAATCGGATAATGGGTGTGAACGAAGATGCGCAGGCCCCGTTCGGCGGCATCAGCCATCTCGGCTTCCAGCCAGACCTTTTGTTCTGACTCTGCAGCCAGACCGGTGTTGATAATTTGAGAATCGATCATGAAAAACCGGCCGCCCCGATGATCGAAGGCTTGATAATTCGCGCCGAAGTTTTTCTTCCAAAGTGCGATGTACTCGTCGCAGGCGACGGCGCCAGGACTCCAGACGATGGGCTTGTCGCCGATATCATGATTGCCCGGCACGAGATGCAGCGGATGGCGTAAATCGACAACTTGCTGGTGGAAACAGTTGGCCGCCATTTCATAGAGATCCGGCAACGCCGGCACCGGATGCACGATGTCGCCCAGGTGGACGACGAAATCCACGTCGCGATGGTTCAAGTCTCGGACCACGTGCCGCAATCTGCCATTGGCCCGCTGATTGATTTCAAACTCGGAGTTGCACTCCGTTTCGCCAAAATTAACGTGCGTATCGGTGACCACAGCGTAGGAGAACTGATATGCGCCTAGATTTTCCGACATTGCCCGTTCCCTTGCGAGTGCATGTGATGTTGCTTGAATTTTCGACCCAAGCAACATCACGGTACCATTGACGATATTTTCGGCGAAGACGAACCATAGGAAAAATATTATTTTTCTATATAATTAATAGGAATTCACGATGAAACATACGCACGTACGGTAATTTCACGCCGTCGCCAAGGCCGGTCTTTGTTCGAGATCACCCAGCGTCTATTCGGAGTGGTCGGCGTGTCGGAGACTTTCTTGCGTGCGGCCGGCGACTATGGCGCCGTCCGCTTTCGGGTATCATCGGTGTTACCTGTTCTTCATCGTCGAGGTAATTGCGGATTTGACGGTTATCCGACGTAAGAAAGCGTCCGTCCGGTAGATTACGTCCTCGCAATTCAGGGCGCTGCGGGTCGATACCGCATCAATTGTCACTTGGTGGGTGAATGGAAACCTTCGATCATATTATTGTTGGCGGCGGCATCGTCGGAGCTTCAGTCGCGTATCATCTGGCTTGCAAGGGTGCCGGATCAGTATTGCTGTTGGAGCGAAACGAGCTTGCCAGTGCAGCGTCCAGTCGGGCCGCCGGACTAATGCTGCAGGCGTCCGCAAAAATTTCAAAAACGCCCTTGGCAAACCAGACCAGGAAAACCATACCGCTCCTCGAAGAAGAATTAGGCGAGAGCGTTGGTTTTCACAATGTCGGCAGCCTGCGCATTGCGGCTTCTGAAGATCGCGCCGCGGACCTGGATGCCATGGCGCGAGACGCATCGAAGTGGGGCATTCCGGTTGAATGGCCGAGCGTGAATACGGTCAGCCACATGGTTCCCTGGTTGGATACAAGCACCATTCGCAAAGTGGCTTTCATGCCCACCGACGGATATGCAGATCCATATATTCTGAGCATGTCCTATATCGCGGCCGCACGAGCGCGTGGCGTTGTTGTGCGCCCACGCACCGAAGTGCGCGATGTCTTGACGGAGGGACAAAAGGTTACGGGTGTTACAAGCGATGCTGGCCAAATTGCCTGTGGCACCGTCATTGACGCCTGCGGTGTTTGGGCGGCTCTGTTCTCGGAGCGGGTCGGCTATCCGCTCCCCATGGCACCGGTGCGCAGTCATTACTGGATAACGGAGCCCGATGAGGTTTATGGGGGCGAACATCCGGTGACGATCCTGTCCGATGCCGCCGCTTATACGCGTCCGGAAGTGGGCGGTCTGGTCCTTGGGGTTCAGGAACCCCGTTCCGCGACATTCAATGCCCGTGATTTGCCGAACGACCCGGCAGCCTTTTCGCCAACAAAGGGAGAGGAGCATTGGGACATTCTGGCCACTGCCTCTAAGGCTGTGGCGCAATTCTTCCCGGCCATCAAGAGTTCCCAGTTTTCCAGCTACATATGCGGATTGTCATCCTATACCCCGGACGGAGAAATCATCCTGGGGCCTGTTCCTGGCGTTTCGGGCTTCTATGCCGCTGCCGGCGCTTGCGGTTCCGGGATTACCCTGTCAGCCGGGATGGGCGATGTAATCGCCGATCTGGTATTGGGGCGGAAGCCTGCTTTTGATATTGCACCTTTCCGCCCTGACCGATTTGGTCAGGTTGACCCCTTTGGTGAACCATTCCGCGATCAATGTGCAGCGGCCAGGGCTTCAAAGATCCGGAAAGTCGCCACTCGGCCAGAGCACCGGAGCGGTTCTGCTGGCGTCGTCAGAGCAAAATGACTGCGCCACCCCGCTCCGCCCTTCTTGGGGTTAGGCATTAAATGGCTGTTTGCTTGAAGTTGATCAAGCAGGGCGCAACTCAGGAAGGTAACAACCGGGCCCAAAGGACTACCATATCGATTTAGTCCGACAATGCCCGCAGGGCGCGCCCCGCAAGATTCGCCGTTGGTCTCATCGGGACTAGAATCTCGACCGCCGATCCTCGACATTCGCATGCACATCGATCAGCACCGTCTGGTCATTGGCGTTCAGGCGCTGGGCTTCCTTCAGCGCTGGCGCCAGCTCCGCCACTTTCTTGACCGTAATGCCGACTGCGCCCATTCCCTCCGCGATCTTGGCGTAGTCGCCCTGCATGGTGGAGACGCCATATTGCTCCCGCGCCTCAGCGCCGATCGTGCCCTGGGTCGGGCCGGAGTATGTGGCCATCGCGCTGTTGTTAAGCAGCACCGTGGTGATAGCGGCGCCGGACCGGGCGGCGGTTTCAATATCGGTCCCGGACATGCCGAAGGCGCCGTCTCCCATCAGGTTCAGGCAGAACTTCTGCGGCGCCGCCATCTTGGCGCCGATCATCAACGGAATGCCGAAACCAAGATGGGTGGTCTTGCCCCAGCCAATATAGCTGTGGGGCACAGTCGCCGTATAGAACGGCACAATGGTGTCCCGCGGCGCGCCGGCGTCATGGGTGATGATGCTGTTTTCGGGATCAAGGGTGTCGTTCAACGCCTGGATGACGCGATAGTAGCTGATCGGCTCGTCATCCGCAGTCAGCGCTACCGTCCACTCCTCCATCCACTTCGCCTTAGCGGCGGAGACTGCGCTTTCGACCTGGCTCCGGTCGCCGACGCCCCGACCGTCAGTCTTGGCCTTGATGCATGCGATCAGCGCTTCGATGGTCAGGCGCGTGTCGCCGACCAAACCGATATCGACCACCTCGTCCTTGTTGAGATCGTCGGCGTTGTTGGTGTTGTGGATGATCGTCTTGCCAGGTTTGATATTCTGGCCATAGGACGTGCGGGTCAGGCTGCTGCCGAGCGCCAACAGGACGTCACTCTCGGACAACCATTTATGCGCTGGGTAGGTGGTGGTGCCGCTGCCGGCGCCAAGCGCCAGGGGATGCCGTTCGTCGAAGGCGGACTTGCCGGGCATCGTGCAGAAGACCGGAGTTGCGATCAGTTCCGCCAACTCCCGCAACGCGTCCGTTGCGCGCGCGAACAGGACGCCGGCGCCGGCCCAGATCACCGGCTGCTCAGCGGCCATGATCGCCTCGACGGCCGCATCGATCTCCGCTGCTTCCGGAACTTGGCGGGTCAATTTTGGCGATGTGTAGGTTTGCATCTCCGCCGGCACATCCTGGCCGCAGACGTCGGCGGTGAGTTCGACCACGACCGGACCAGGCGTTCCGTTGCGCAAGCCATGAAAGGCGCGGCGCATCACATCGCCGACTTGGTTCGGCGTATAGATCGTTTCGACTTGCTTGACCCAGCCCTGATAATTTTGGGCGGCGCTGAAGTTCGGCTTCACCGATATTCGGTCGAGGTTGTTGCCGCCCAAGAAGATCAGCACCGGGATGTTGTCGGCATAGGCCTGGGCGATGCCGCCCATGGCGTTCTCCGCGCCGGCCTGCGCCTGCACGGCGACGACGCCGAAACGTTGGCGGTCGCTGATCCGGCTAAAACCATCCGCCGCCATCACCGCGCCGCGCTCGTGACGGAACGCGATCGGGCGAATGCCGACCTTGGCCGCCGCCGTGATCAGCGGATTGCTGGGAAAGCAGGACATCCATTCCACGCCTTCCTGCTTCAAAATTTGGGCGATGTAGTCGATTCCGTTCATCGTCGCTCTCCTTGCGGCGGCGCGGTGGCGCTGGCCTTAGTCAAAGTCTGCGTTGGCGGTTTCAGGATCGCGACGCAGTGGAAGGCGCAAGCTTGTTGCCAGCGCCGCAAATGCACAATCCGACATTCCCCATTTGGAATGTCGCATCTCATGATGCTGGGCAAATCCGATTGGAGCAACCCGGTGGCCTCCATTGATTGGGGCATTGTCAGACCAGGAACGAAATCGCGCCGGCACAATGGCTAACGGAGCAATTCGACAAACGCAGCAACATTCGAGCATCGGGCAAAGTCGTGGATGATCGCAAGGCTTTCCTCGACCCGCTCGGGCGCGACCGCTGGACGAATCAGACTGCGGTATTTGGCGTCAATGTCAGCCCAATCGATGCCCCTGCACCCGGCACCTTTGGGCACGAGAACGGTGTCTTCGAAAGTCTGCCCGTCGGTGGTTTCGATGGTCACTGTGGCGCCCTGGCGGTAGGCGGCGACGTTTTCTATCGGCGGAGGGCCCACCTCGGTCTTATCTATTAATTGATGGATGACCGGATCGTTAATCTTCGCCTGCGTCGCATGCTCCCAGGTAAAATCGCGATCGGCAACGCTTGCGGCCAAGAAGTAGGCGGTGCTGTGCGCCATGTCGACGAGGTTCTCCGGATGGCGGGGGCCGGCAAACGAAGTCAGGCCGGGCCGCGACAACCTGATTGCAGCAACATTCTCGGGTTTGACATTACCTTTGCGCACCGCATTTGCCGCCGCTTCGGCGGTCGCGTGGTTGAAATGGCTGCCCGGCATCAGCTTGATCGCCATGTCGGTAATGATATCCCACTCCTGGCCAAGATCCGCGACAATATCGGCACTGCTGTTGCTGTTCGGTGCGCCATAAGTCTCGCAGAACCCACCTGGCATTTCGAAAATTCGATCTTCGGCCGTGAAACCGTGTCCCGCAGCCATGGCGGCCTCCATCCCGAGCAAGGTAGCGAGCCCACCGTGATATTCGCGGGCGACGCTCTCATTGCCTGCAGCCACGAGGCCACCGATGGACGTAGCGGAGAGCGCTATAGCATGAGTCATTTGCGCCTCGCCGAGCCCGAGCAGTCGCGCCGTCGCCACCGCGCCACTAAAGATAGCAATCAAGCAGGCATGAAAGCCGCGCTGGCGAAAGCCAGGCGTAATCGAGGTTCCTATGCGTCCCGCTGCTTCATAGCCGAGCACGATGGCGGCGAGTACATCCCGGCCATTCGCGCCCGTCTTCTCCGCCATCGCGAGCGTGGTCGCGGTCAGTGGCGTGCCCGCATGGGTGATGTTACGGAGATCGCTATCATCTGAGGCCGCCGCGTCACTCATCACCGCATTTACACGCGCCGCACTGATGGCAGGCAGCTTTAACCCGCCATCGAACCAAATGCTTGATTCCGGGGACCCGCCGCGCTCTTGCGATAGTTTACGAATGACGGCGGCCGACGATATGTCCCGCCCACAGGACGCACTCGCCAATGTGGAGGCGATCAGCATTGCCGCATGGTCGAGGGTCTGCGCTGGAAGTCCGGTAGAGTCGGTTTCGGCGACAAACGCCGCCAAGTTACGGGCTACGGTGATGACATGTCCTTTCGAGCAAGTTTACGAGTCAAAGCGAACCTTATCAGACATGCCGAATCACGTGCGACTTCGTATAGTGCAGTCGACGTCTGCCACTAACCGGATCGCCACGAGCAGGATTTCCACGTCCATGTGGTCGCCGCACACAAAGTCGGTTCGACAATGGGTCGCGTGGCCGCCGGCGGCTATCAGTAGGCGCGATGTCCGGAATGAGTCATGAGCGGAAGCCGGTTTCTGGCGCCTGAATGTCCGTTCCTGGGTGTAAAGCAAACGTAGCTAAAGAGGGCGAGGATGTCCGCTAATAGCCAATAGTGGTCATGCCCTTCGCTGTTCGATGGTCTACGAGTAGACCGCCGCTCTCCAAACACCGGGGATGGTCTAAACTAACAACTGGTAAGAACCGTCGCGGCAGGTCCGCCTTTCTTGGGGAGATAAGCATGACACGTGATAAATTGGGCGCATATAACATCGAAGATCTTCGCCAGAACGCAAAAAGAAAGCTGCCGCGCGGCATCTTCGAATTCGTCGATGGCGGCGCGGAAGACGGGATCGCGGTAAAGAATAACCGCGGCGCATACAGATCGCTCAAGATAAAGAACCGGGTACTGGTGGACGTTTCCGGGCGCTCGACCGAAACGGAAATCTTCGGCAAGAAGATCACGATGCCCTACGGTATTTCGCCGACAGGGTCCGGCGGCATTGTCAGTTATGGCGGCGAAATCGAGATCGCGAAGGCGGCAGCGAAAATGGGTGTTCCCTGCACCGTGGCGACCAATGCGCTGACGCCGATGGAGGAAATCTGCGAAAAGGCCGGCGGCGACCTCTGGTTCCAGCTCTACATGTGGGATGACCGGGAGATGAGCATGACGTTCATGGACCGGGTCAAGGCTGCCGGGTTCGAGACGCTCATGGTGACAGTGGACGGTCCCGTGGGCCCCAACCGCGAGTACAATTACAGGAACGGCTTTTCGATGCCGCTACATTATTCTCCGCGTCTTTTCGCACAGTTGCTGGCAAAGCCCGAGTGGTGCGTGCGGGTACTGGCGCAGCAATATTTGCGACGCGGCGCGTTCAAGAAGGAAAACTATCCGCCCGAATTGTCGAGAAAGATCACCGGCAGCGACCTTTCCTACAAGCATGTGAAATCGGATAGCCAGTCCTGGGACGACATCCGGCGGATCCGCGACATGTGGCCGGGCAATATGCTGATCAAGGGGCTCCAGAGTAAGGAAGACGCGGTGATCGCCATGGAGGAGGGCCTCCAAGGTGTCATTCTGTCGAATCATGGTGGGCGCTATGTCGACTGCGCCCCGGCACCTTTGCAGGTGCTGCCCGAGGTCCGGGCAGCGGTCGGCGATCGTATTCGGGTGATCATCGATAGCGGCGCACGACGCGGTTCCGATATTGTCAAAGCCATTGCGCTTGGTGCAGACATGGTGATGTCCGGCCGGCCGACACTCTGGGGGGCGGCCGCCGCCGGCGAAACTGGTGCCTATCGTGCGCTTGAAATTTTCCGCGAAGAAACCGATCGCATCATGGCCCAATGCGGGTTCAATACGGTGGAGGAAATCGGCCCGCAGATTTTTTGGAACCCACCAAATTGGGTGCCTAGGATTGAAGAGTCTCTAAGTGCGGCGGCGGAGTAAGCGAAACCTCGACGAGGGGCTCTTTAGGAGGTCGATCGGCGGGAGGGCGTTGGCAATTGGGACTCCGAATGTAGCGTGATCCGTGGTTGCCTAATTCCGCTCTTGGGCATAGAGCAGACCCAACTCCGAGCGCGCGTTCAGGTCCGCTATTAGCCAGGGGCGGACATTAGCGGGCAACCCAAACTTATATCGCGAAACGGCGCGCTAATTTCCCAGTCACATATAGCGACGCGCATGCATGGAGCAGTAATTGCGGCGAGTTTTACCGCTTGCTTGTATTTTCAAACCATTTGTCGATATGGGATACGGCTCGTTCGATTGTCGTGGAGTTATCATAAAACAGCATCTGAAATTGGTCCTCGAACCAAACCAGTTTCTTTTTTGACGCGGGGATAACATCGAACAATTGTTTCGGGACAACTGGGCCACTGGCCGCACGGTCTGAATGGATCAGCAATACGGGTTTTTTCAGCCGAGCCAAATCTTCGGCGATGTCGGTGCCCCAGATTTCAAGCTCGCTCATCCGGGTAATTCTATTTTGCCACAGCCCTTTGCGGCCAGCTTCATTGCTTGCCCAAGGGATATACCAATCATGAATCGGTCTTGGTAATAGCAAGGCGCTCGGATTGTCGGTACTGACGATTGGAATGTAATCCGCTTCGCCGGTTGCCTCGAACTTTGCCTTGGCCTCTTGCGCTTTGCTGAGGCGGGCCGCCAGCGCCTTCTTACCGCCGGTATATTTCTCGGCAACTTCAGGCACCAGATAATGACCAGCGACGAGGGAGACCGATTTAATTCGATCATCTTGGTTCGCGGCCTTGATCATCCAGTTCACGCCTTGGCAGATGCCGACACCAAAAATATTTCCGCCATCCACATCATCCAAGCTCTCGAGATAATCAATGGAAGCCGAGATATCTTTGATCTTCTGATTGCCGCTTTCCAAACGGCGTGGCAACCCGTCACTTTCGCCGTGATATGTCGGATCAAAAATCAATGCCTTGTATCCCTTGGATGCGAGCGTCTTCGCATACTCAAAGGGTGCTTGCTCTTTGACGAAGGCGACCGGGCCAATCAGCGTTACCGCCTTGTACTTCTTCCTTCCTTCTCGCGGCGTGAAGAGAAAACCTCGAAGCGTATTTTTTCCGCTTTTGAAGCTAATCTTCTCGACCGAGTACGGTTCCGTTTCTTTGCCATCCGCTTGGCCCCAGGCCATCAGCATTCCTGCGACCATGCAGGCACAGACCAACTTCTTTGCTGGCCCCATTCGAGCGCGAAATGCGATCATTCCCGGCGGTTCCTTTCAACAACCGTGCCCTACGGCACCAAGATCTCGCAGCCGTTGAAGAGCCGTTGCCGGACAACCTCAATCCCTAGCCGCAATGCGAAAAATCAAGTTCGTTATCATGGTTTATTGAACTTGATCGCACCTTCGATTATTCACAATAATTCGTCTAATGAATTATTAAGATAAATATTATGCAAAAATCGGATTTGCTCAGATGCAATGCCAGTCACCTGGTGGTCTTCCAGTCATTGATCCAAACGAGGAACGTGACGAGCACCGCATCTGAACTCCATATGAGCCAGCCAGCAGTGAGCAGAGTGTTGGCTCACCTGCGAACGATGTTTGACGACCCATTATTCGTACGTGCGCCCGGCGGTGTTGTCCCAACGAACCGGGCCCAACAACTCTCGCATCGGATATCCGATCTGGTTGACGATCTCGCGGACCTTCTTTCAGCGCAAGAGTTTGACCCAGGATCAACCGACCAGACGTTTCACATTGCAACGACGGACTACGGCGCGAGCACGGTGATCCTTGATGCATCAAGAAGATTCGCTACGGAAGCCCCGAAGGCCAATCTAGATATCGTCGCGTTCTCCAACGACGCTTTAAAGGATTTGGCTGAGGGGCGGCTGGATTTGGTTCTCTATTCAGATGCCGCCATCCCAGATAGCTTAGGGTCCGAACATCTATTCGAAGAGAGCTATTCGTTCGTATTTCGGAAGAACCATCCGATCGCGAAAGAGAAGAGGAACGGCACCATTCCCCTCGAGAGTTTTTTGGCTTGGCCGCACATATTGGTGACCGTACTCGGGGGACGCTTCAGCGAGATTGATAGAGCCCTAGAGGCCAAGGGGATGAAGCGACACATCGCGTTGCGCTTGCCGTATTTCTCGACAGCGCCGCTGATCGTTGCGCAAACCGACATGCTGCTGACGCTGCCAACCCGTGTAGCACAGCATTTCGCAAGCAATTCGAATTTGCAGTGTCTGAATACACCGGTCGAGATCAGCAATTTCGGTTATCGCCAGATCTGGCACAAGCGGACAGAACACGATCCGGCGATGATCTGGTTGCGAAGATTGATTAAAGATTGTTCGCAACTTGGCAGAACGACGGATCAGGATCTTTAGTTATATTTTATGCCCCTGACGGCTCGGAATGTCCGCTAATGGGATGGACCGGCTGCTCCCCTGAAGCGGCGGGTTAGTCTGAGAAGACTTTAACCTGCGAGAAATAGGAGCAGCATCCCATGACGAAATCCCCAAAGCAGAAGGTTTCCGAACTCGCCTCCATGGGCATCGATATTGGCAAGGACGTCTTTCATCTGGTCGGATTTGATGGTGACGGCAGGATAGCTCTTCGACGGAAGATCAAGCGCCTGTCCTTGGTGGACGAGTTCAAGAAGTTATCGCCCTGCATCGTTGGCATGGAAGCATGCTTGAGCGCGCATTTTGTCAGCCGGACATTACGCGGTCTCGGTTTCGACCCGCGGATCATGCCCGCCAAATACACCAAGCCTTTCCTCAAGGGGCAAAAGAACGACTACAACGATGCCGAGGCGATCGCGGAGGCTGCTCTGCGCCCCAATATTCGGTGTGTTCGTGAGAAGACTCAGGATCAATTGGACCTGCAGGCACTGCATCGAGTGCGGGCGCGACTGGTGTCACGACGGACGGCAACGATCAATCAGATCCGCGCCTTTCTGATCGAGCAGGGCATTACCGTGCGCACCGGAGCGCATGCTCTTCGGAAGTCGTTGTTCGCCATCCTGCGGAACCGAGAGGACGAGATATCGCCGCGCATGAGCGACATCATCGTCGGACTCTACGAAGACTGGCTCTGGCTCGACGAGCGCATCGAGAGCACGACCACCGAGATCGAGATGATTAGCAAACGCGAGGCCAACTGCAGTCGGTTGATGAGCGTTCCCGGTATCGGTCCGATCATATCGACCGCCATGGTGGCGGCCATCGGTACCGGTGAAGCCTTCGACAGAGGGCGCGACTTCGGCGCCTGGCTCGGGCTTGTGCCGCGGCAATTCAGCACCGGCGGCAAGACAACCCTGGGCCGCATCTCTAAACGCGGCAGCCGATATCTTCGCACCCTGTTCGTGCAGGCCGCCCACATCATCCTGATGCGCCCCCGCAACTGGGAGAAGTTCAGCTTCGGGCCGTGGCTGGAGCAGGCCTCGCAAAGAATGCACAAGAACAAGCTGGCCGCCGCCCTAGCCAACAAACTTGCGCGTATCGCCTGGAGTGTCCTGAGGCATGGCAAGGCGTTCGATACCAACCGTATCGAGGTGGCCGCGGTCTAATCCGCAAAAGCCTCGCCCGAGTTCGCGATTGAGATGACTGCATGGAACGGACCAAGATACGCCTCCAAAGTCTGATGACCCGAATGGTTGCTCGTCAACCTGTCCGCTAATGAGACCAATGGCGCGTGCGTATTCCCATCAAGGCCACGGCCCGCGTGCCGATCAAACAGGCCGGATACATATCAGCGACTTCCGATATCCTGCAAAACTCTCTCTTGCGACAAGCAGCCGGTCCATAAATATGGGTCATTACCGGAAGTCGGGTGTGGGGGCTCGAATGTCCGTTCCTGGATGTAAAGCAGACATCACTCAGCGGTGACGGGATGTCGGCTAATAGCCAACTTAAGACACCGAGGTATTTCGAAGCTCCAAATAGATTCCTCTGGCGTCGGCAACTATGTTTAATCACGGGTCGGAGGGAAGGTCGCAAATGGTGACGGATGACGACACCGTCCCGAGCGGCAACCAAGTGGCAAACAATAATCAGCATGATGTTCGAATACTCTGCCGTCCAAGTCGGCATAATCCTTGTAATCTTTTTGTTATCGGCTATCGCCAAAGGGGTGACAGGGCTTGGGTTTTCGACCATGTGCTTGCCGTTTCTGGCCGTAACGGTCGGATTGAAGGAAGCGTTGCCACTGCTGATCATTCCCTCGATCGCCACGAACCTAGTGGTAATGCGTGGGGCGGGACAATTCGGCAAAGCCCTCAATCAGTTTTGGCCAATGTTGGTCGCCACTGTGCCGGGACTGGGACTTGGCCTCTGGGCACTGGCATCGGTGGACGGGCAATTGGCTGGCGCGGTGCTTGGGGGCGTGCTGGTGGTCTGGTGTTTGTTTGCCTACACCAATCCAAATATGAGCCTCCCCTCGACCTGGGCTCGACCTCTCGGCCCGTTGAGCGGGTTCCTCACAGGTGCGCTCAACGGGATCACCGGAAGCCAGGTCATGCCGGCCATGCCCTACTTGATGGCGCTGCAGCTTGATCGCGACCTTTTCATCCAGGCCATCAACTGCTCATTCACACTGTCCAGTCTGATCATGGCCGTGGGGCTGAACCGCATGGGGCTATTCACGATGGACGCTACGATTGTATCCGTAATCGGGGTTGGGCTTGCGTTTGCGGGGGTTCGCTTAGGCGAACGCGTCCGTCATCGCCTCTCGCCCGATAGGTTCCGTTTGGCCTTGTTAGCCATGTTGGTGTTGATGGGGGGTAGCTTGATGGTACGCGCTCTTTAAACAACCGTGGTTCATGTCCGCTTTGGGTCATTAGCGGAAGCCCCACGCTACCGCTGGAATGTCCGCTAGTAGGGGAAGAGCGGACGTAACTTCAGGCCGCCATCTGTTGCGCTCAGATGGCGTCGGCAACCACCCGCAGCTCACCGGCGATTAGGATCGGCTTGTCGTGCCATTTTACGGCTGCTTCTCCCCGCGCTTTTTCATCCTTCACCCAGATGGCGTCCAAAGCGCCAGCCCCCTCCACGGCCACGGCATAGCCCTGCCGCACCTCTTTCCAGAAAGCACAAGCATCGGATCGTATGCAACGGTGGTGCAAACGGGCCCGTATGCATAGGTCGACCGGGAACCGCACCACCGACGGCGGTAGTGGCTCCTGCGTCGTGTTTGCGGACGGGTCTTGGTTGCTGTTTGCGGCGGGTCGGTGGATTTGCTGCGGCATGGTGATATCCCTAATCGTCGATTAGCGACGGTACGGACTATCCCTTTAAAATTTCCTACTTTGCGCCACCACCGGCATACCCTGCCCAGCCGTTCGGCGTCGCCTGGGGATTGCTCCTCCTCGCCCACATTTAGCGAGGCCCGAACCATTCCCGACAATCTTGCCCTATGCTCTGCCAAGGTACGTTGCGCTTCTTGAAAACTGGTTTGCGCAACCGGAGGACACTATCGAAGGGATAAGGCGAAATGGCACTGCCCGAATATGAGGTCTTTGCGATCAAATACGGCGACCGCGTGGGAACGCGAGGGGCAATCTTTGTTCATGGCGATCCACATGATGCGCCGCTGCCGATGGACTATTTCGTCTGGGTTATCCGCAACGAGGATCGGACGGTAGTGCTCGATATCGGCTTCAGCCAGGCTGAAGGTGAGCGCCGCGGCCGGACCTATCACCGTTGCCCGACCGAAGGTATGAAGTTAATTGGCGCCGATGCCAAAGAGGTCGAGCATGTCATTATTTCGCACATGCACTACGACCATGTGGGCAATCTCGACCTGTTTCCCAAGGCGACCTTCCATATCCAGGATGAAGAGATGGCCTATGTGACCGGCCGGGCGATGACGCACAAACCGCTACGTCACTCCTTCGTACTGAGTGAGGTCGTGCAGATGGTGACCGCGATATACGGAGACAGGGTCGTGTTTCACGATGGCGATGAAGAAGTTTTTCCAGGCATTTCCGTCCATCACATTCCGGGCCACACGCGGGGCCTGCAATCGGTGAAAGTGCACACCAAACGCGGTTGGGTCGTGCTGGCATCCGATGCCGCCCATTATTATGAAAGCATCACCGACGGCTCGCCCTTCCAAACCCATGAAAACATCTTCCTGATGCTCGAAGGGTTCCGTCGTCTGCGGAAACTCGCGCCGAGCGACGACCACATTGTCCCGGGACACGATCCCGAAGTTCTGAGGCGCTATGCCGCGCCATCCCCCGACCTTGAGGGTATCGTGGCGCGACTAGACGAGCCTCCGAGACACTGATCGAATTTGGGCGCCATAGGGCCGAATCAGGTCCGCAAAAGCCATTCTGCGGAACCGCCGTCTACGGTCGCGCCTTCACGGCTCCGCGAAATCGGTTAGATTTATTCGGACGAGACACTTTCCGCGCCGGGATGGTAGGGGGGAGCGAGTGTTAAAACAGAAATTAAAGGATATTTATCGTGGCGGATTCACCGATCGACCTCTCTTCAGAAAATCTCTTCGATATCATCAGCACGATGCGGGCGATGCGCCGTCTCAAGCCCGACCCGGTTCCGGATGAGTTAATTGTCAGGATATTGGAAGCCGGTACCCGCGCGCCGAATGGTGCGAATAGTCAGACTTGGCATTTTATCGTCGTCAAGGATGTCGGTATCAAGAAAGCCGTCCAGGTTTGGTACAAAAAGGCGCTCGATGAGATTGTCGGCCCGCGATATGCGTCCAGCGCTCCGCCGGCGGGGTCGACCGCTGAGAAATATCATCGCCAACACTTAGCGGTCGAATATTTGACGGAGCATTTTCACGAAGCGCCGGTTTGGATCGTCGCCTGTATCAAACATGACAACGCGCTGATCCCCCCAGACAGGACGGCGGGTGCGTCGATATATCCTGCGGTGCAAAACATGCTACTTGCCGCCCGCGCGCTCGGTTTGGGCGCCAACCTGACCACGCGCCACCTGCGCTTCGAAGAAGAATCGGAGAAGGCGCTGGAATTACCAGAGGGTGTGCATTCTTATGCGATCATTCCGATCGGCTATCCGATCGGTAATTTCGGTCCCGTCGGCCGAGGCAACCTGCGCGACTTTGTCTCCCTGGATCGTATCGGACAGCCCTGGAGTGCCTTGGATTAAATTCTAAACCAGCATCTCTAGTAGCAAGGCGTGGCCGCGCTCCTATCCTGCCCCTGCGGTTCGTGCCATTCGTAGGTTTAGATCATGTCCGGTTTTTGGCGAGCGGCGATCCACTCGCAGCCCAACGTCTGCTCCGGGTCATTAGCGGAAGTCGGGCGCGTTCGTCGGAATGTCCGCTAGTAGCCACAAGGAGACATTAGCTGAGCGCAAATTCCCATATGATATGCTTGATGACAGCAACGCCACACCGGTGCCTAGACACGGTGGCCTCCACCATGCCTATATCCGGATCTCGCATTTTGTAGGGACAAGTCCCGTGTCGGTAATTGACGGGCCGAAGCGGTCTATTTGATTTACCTCAGCGCGTCGGCGATTGGCGATCATTGATGCGCGAGGCTTTGTCAGAGAAAAATCGGTTACTTTGCCCGAACGTCAGATTCGTATTTCGCCGCCATTGATTTCTCGGGATTTTTCCGGCTCTATCCGAGCGGCTCGATGGTTACCTCGAGTATTCAAACTTTTGCTCTCACACTGCCCGCTAGAAGGCCGGATCGAAAAGCATGACAGGATTTAAAAACGTCGTTCCGGTACTTGGCCAAGCGTTAAGCAAGCGCGGCTATACCGAATTGACCCCGGTGCAGGAGGCGGTTTTGGCCGCCGGCCTCGTAGATTCCGATCTCTTGGTTTCCGCCCAGACAGGATCGGGTAAGACCGTGGCGTTCGGCCTCGCGCTTGCTCCCACGCTTTTGGACGGCGCCGACCGTTTCACCCATGCCTCGGCACCCCTGGCGCTCGCCGTTGCCCCGACCCGGGAACTGGCATTGCAGGTCAAGCGCGAACTGGAGTGGCTGTACGCGATGACGGGCGCGCAGGTCGCCTCGTGCGTTGGTGGCATGGACATGCGCGAAGAGCGCAGAGTCCTGCAGCGCGGCGCAAACATCGTGGTCGGCACGCCGGGACGGTTACGCGATCACATCGAGCGCGGCTCCTTCGACACCACGGGGCTCAAGGCCGTAGTGCTGGACGAAGCGGACGAAATGCTCGATCTGGGCTTTCGCGACGATCTGGAATTCATCCTCGACGCAGCCCCATCCAGCCGCCGCACACTGATGTTTTCCGCCACCGTGCCGTCGTCCATCGCCACCCTCGCCAGGCGGTACCAGCGCGATGCGGTGCGCGTCAGCACAACGGCGGAGAAGGCGCAGCACGTCGATATCGAATACCGCGCCCTTACCGTCGCTCCCAACGATCGCGAAAACGCCATTATCAACGTGCTGCGGTTTTTCGAAGCGAAGAACGCCCTGGTCTTCTGCGCCACCCGGGCGGCCGTCAACCGGATGACCAGCCGATTCAACAATCGCGGCTTTTCGGTGGTGGCACTGTCGGGCGAGTTGAGTCAGAACGAACGTACCCACGCCTTGCAAGCCATGCGTGACGGGCGCGCGCGGGTCTGCATCGCAACCGATGTGGCGGCGCGCGGGCTCGACTTGCCGAATTTGGAACTGGTGATTCACGCGGACATCCCGAAGACCCGCGAAACCCTTTTGCACAGGAGCGGAAGAACCGGGCGTGCCGGCCGTAAGGGTGTGTGCGCCTTGATTGTCACGCACAATGAGCGCCGACGTACCGAGCGGCTGTTGGTTAGCGCCAATGTCACTGCCGCGTGGGCCAAGCCGCCATCGGTCGATGAAATTGTGCAACGCGACCGCGAGCGCATCCTCGAGGATCCGACGCTGAACGAACCGCTGAATGCTGACGAACAGGCCTTCGCCGAGGCACTTCTCGCCCGGCACGGCAGCGAACAGGTTGCCGCCGCTTTCCTGCGCCTGCATTCTGCGGGCCGATCCGCACCCGAGGAATTGCTCGATACCGCGCCTCCGGAACGCAAGAAAAAGCGCCGCGACGACTTTAAGGGTGGTGCCTGGTTCTCGCTGTCGGTCGGGCACAAACAAAATGCCGAGGCGCGATGGTTGCTGCCGATGCTGTGCCGTGCAGGCCATGTTACTAAGCATGAAGTCGGCGCGATCAAGGTTCGTACCAACGAAACTCATATCGAGCTTGCTCCCGATTGCGTGGAGCGGTTTCTTGAAGCCATAGGCCCCAACCGTATGGTCGAAGAGACCATTGCCGTGAAAGCCCTTAAAGGCGTCCCGCAGGAGCGTAGCGACAGCCGCGGAAAGCCCTATTCGAACAAAAAACGGCCGAACACTTCCCGGAACAACGATGCGCGCGCGCCGTCCGGGCCAAAGCGAAAGTATGCGAAAAAGGCCGATGCGCGCGCCACAGTCGAGTCGGAAAGCAAGTTTACACGAAAGCCCGACGCGCCGGCGCGGGAGGAAAATCTCCCGGATAAAGCATCGAAAAAGCCCAGGCGGAAGAAATCCCATAAGCACAAATCCGGCGCCAGGTTTGCCCCGAAATCCGCTTCTGGACAGACGCCGAAATCCACCCGCAAACCCTTCCCGGCGGGCACCAGGGACCGCGGGCCGGAAACGCCGGGATCGAGCCCCTTGATGCGGAAGAAGTCACCGAAAAAAGCCGATTAGGACGTTGTCAGAGTAATTCGCCTTGGGCGGGGCAAGGATCGTCGGTAGCTTCGGCGGAAGAAAAATCCCTGGCGCGGCTTATCCCGACCGCGCCGCGCCCCTTTTTGCCGTGCTCAAGCTCTTGGCGCTGGTGCTCATCTTCGGGCCTTTTAACGAGCCTGTTCCCGGATCGAACCGCCCCGGCGGGAAATTTTGCTCGGGTTTGCCATCAGCGGATTTTCGCTTTTTGGCCTTCCGCGCCAGGTTCGCCTTTGCCCGCAGGCGGGCCTTGGCTTTGGTCATGTCTTCTTCGCCTTTCTGACTACAAAGGCCGCGATCACCCGTCTTTAGCATAAATTGCTTCGCAAACCTTCAATGCCCCAATCGCCAAAGCGTCAAACATTGCTGTGATTATCGGGAACTTGATGATGCGGCGAGAACGGCGGTCACGGTACGACTACAGAGACAAATACCCCGCTAGTCTAAGCGACGATGTCGAAGAGGGGCAAGCGAAGTAAATCAGCGGAAAGCCGACATCGTCACGTGGATGTCGCTTGTCGAGGTTACAGCGGAATTCATCCGCGAGCGCCGCGACTTCGCTTTCTAGCCATGAGAGGACATCAATTTTCTCTCCAAATTTGCAGTTAGATTTCGAACTCAAAGGTCATTCCTGGCTCGTTCGATTTGTGCTTCGAACCAATCCGATGCACGCTAAACGAGCAAGAGGATTTAGCCAGGGGAACTCTGAATGAGATCAACCCGCGTTTGTGCACCAATATTGCTTACTTTTGCACTGATCGGGTGCGCTACCTATTCAACCGTGATGAAACATCCGGAGACCGGTGTCGTAGAAATTTGCGAAGCTGAAGGATCCGGCATCGTTCCAGCGGCGATCGCGCAAAATCATCATGAGGGTTGCGTGCAGCAATTGGAGAAACTCGGTTACCAGCGGGTCTCAAAATGAAAATAGATCACATTGGAAATGGTTCGGTCCGACACGTCGCAAAACCGCCACTTAGAATCAATGGCGAACGGAAATGTCGATGAAACCCCTTAGATATGGTGCTGTGGCAATTGCGGTTTTAGCAATTTCCGGATGCATGACGATCGATCAAAAGGTTCGACCAGTAAGCCAAATCAGCAACGATAACGTTTGCATAGTAGAAAACCCAAAAGTACAGCCAGGGTTTTTAGATCAATTTAAAAAAACGCTTGGGACAAACGGCTACAAATATAAAATATTACCCGAGAATTCAGGATTTAAGGATTGTAATATTATTACAATTTATACTGCTAATTGGGCCTGGGATCTCGCTCTTTACATGGCGTATGCAAAAATAACTGTTTATCGGGCGGGGCAACCTTTGGGCAATGCCGTGTACGATGCACGAAAGGCTGGCCTCAACTCTGACAAATTCGTCCGTGGGCATGAAAAGGTGGATGAGCTTGTCAGCGAGCTGTTTCCCAAACAATCCGATGATGGTGGACGGAAAGCGATAGGAGGTTCGGTCCCGGCCGATGGTTCTAAATCCACCCATCTACGAGAAGACACACCAGCAAAAACTTCACGGGGGAATGTTTCACCGCTAGGTCATGCGGCGCCTTTGCCAACAAATCGTCAACTCACCGCGGCCGAATTGAAGAGCGAATGGCCAAATCATACGGTCATCATGCCACGCGCCAAAATCCACTTCGATCTCGATGGGACGATGCAAGGCGAGACCAAAAACGGCAATTCATCTGATGTCGGGACGTATTGGATTACAAACGAGGATCAACTATGCCTCAAGTGGGAACGCTGGCGCAGCGGTAAAACTTTTTGTCTCTTTGTTAAGCGTGAAGGCAGTGAATTTGTGTACGTCAAACCAGACGGCACGATCGCGAGGCGGTTCAGTAAAGTCCCCGGCAATCCACGTTAAGGGGATGTCTGTGGCGGTCGAACATCGCTACCGTCAGTTGGCCTGCTTGACCAGGACTTAGTGGTCCAATTGCACTGGTAGAGTCCCGATAGTTTTGAGCCTGCGCCGGGGTCGAGAATCGGAAATAGCTATCAGCCTTCGCAATGTTCTGCTGTTCCTCTCATGTGCTGCCGCCGCACTTTCTGCACGGGACCCATGCGAAGACTACAGGTTCATATAAGCGCCGCCGTTACTGTGGACCGTCTGGCCGGTCATGTAGGCCGCACCGGGCCCGACCAGGAAACGGATCAGATCGGCCATATCCTGCGGATACCCTTTGCGGCCTAGCGGAATATCGGTTCTCGCCGCCAGCGACGGCGTCTGCGCGGAGGACGGGTTGTTCTCCCGCACGGTATCGAATGTGCCGACGACGACCTGGTTCGCCCGGATGTTGAATTCCGCCAGATCGAGCGCCAGCCCGCGGATAAAGGCGTTGAGGCCCATCTTTCCGGCCATCACATGCGACCGTCCCCGCGACCCCTTGAGCGAGGACATGCCGCCCACGCCGATGATGCAGCCCCCACCACGCTCCTTCATCGCAGGGACCGTCGCCTTGGCGAGGTGAAATGTCCCGTTGATGGAGATATCGATCGTCCGGCGCCAGGTTTCCCAATCGAGGTCATCGAAATGGGTGTTGGAGCGGTTGGCGGCATTGCAGACCAGGATATCGATGCCGCCGAATTCCTTGATCGCCGTCTCGGCCATTGCGCGAACGGAATCCGGATCAGTGATGTCGGCCATGACCGGAATGGCCTTGCCACCCGACGCGTTGATCCCCTCGGCGACTTCTTCACACAGCTCCTTCGCCTGCACGGCGTTGACGACAACCGACGCCCCGGCACGCGCCAATTCCTCGACGGTGGCGCGGCCGATATTGCGGGCGCTGCCGGTTACGATTGCGACTTTTCCGTCCAGTTCGTTGACGAGATCCACCATTTATTAGTCCTTTGCGATCAGAGTTTCGAACATGCCGACGAGACGAGGCAACGCAACGCGGCCGTCATGGCAGCGCCAACAGTCCGTCATAATATGCTGCTAGTGTTTTCCACGTACAAACAGCAGCATATGACGAAGACACGCGAGCGCCAATCATGACCGACCCTCTCCGTCCTGATACCAACATCGATCCAGACGACACGCCGTCGAATCCCAGCACGGCTCCGGCGTTGGGCGACGTTATCGCCGCGCGGTTTAGCCGCCGCCATATGATCCGCGGCACCCTGGGCACCGCCGCCATCGCCGCAATGACGGGCAACAGCCTGCTTGGGGTCCTGGGGTCTCCGGCGCAGGCCGGCGAGAGTAACTTCTCCTTCAGGGAAATCGAGCACGGCGTCGATGAAACGCACCACGTCGCGGCGGGATACGATGCCGACATCCTGATCCGCTGGGGCGATCCCGTGCTACCCGGCGCCCCCGATTTCGATCCCGACAACCAAACGCCCGACGGCCAGTCCCGGCAGTTCGGCAGCAACAACGACTACGTCGGCTTCATCCCGCTGCCGCATGGGTCCCAGTCAGCCACACGCGGCCTGCTCTGCGTGAACCACGAATTTACCAGCAGCCGCGTGATGTTTCCGCGCGGATTCAACGACAACATGCGCCGCTTCGAGATCGAGATGGCGGCGCATGGCGGATCGATCCTCGAAATCGCCCGCGGCTTGGACGGCCGTTGGTCGATCGACGGGGCCAGCAAATACACCCGCCGCATCACCGCGACGACCCCAATGCGCATCTCCGGCCCGGCCGCCGGAGACGCCCGGATGAAAACATCCGCCGACCCGTCCGGCATGAATGTGCTGGGCACGGTCAACAATTGCGCCGGCGGGATCACGCCGTGGGGCACCTATCTGATGGCGGAAGAGAACTTCAACAATTACTTCATCGGATCACTCAAAGGCCATCCAGAACAACGAAATTATAAGCGCTATGGCCTGCCGCGCGGCCGCTATGCGTGGGGCACGATCGACCGGCGCTGGGACATCGACAAGGAGCCGAACGAACCGAACCGGTTCGGCTGGATCGTCGAGGTCGATGCATTTGATCCCGCATCCATGCCGGTAAAGCGCACGGCTCTCGGCCGGTTCAAGCATGAAGGCGCGGAGCCGATCCTCAATCGCGATGGCCGCGTCGTGATCTATTCCGGCGATGACCAGCGTTTCGACTATCTCTACCGTTTCGTCAGCCGGGGCCGCGTGGATCCGGAAAACCGACGAGCGAACCTGAACCTGCTCGATACCGGCACGCTCTCGGTGGCCAAGTTCGAAGCCGATGGCGGCTTGACCTGGCTCGACCTGGCCTGGGGCCAAGGCCCGCTGACCCCGAATAACGGGTTCTCCAGCCAGGCTGACGTGCTGATCGAAACCCGCCGGGCAGCGGATTTGCTGGAAGCGACCCCGCTCGACCGACCCGAGGACGTGCAGCCCAACCCCGCGACCGGCAAGGTCTATCTGAACCTGACGAATAACAGCAAACGCAAGGCCGGCAAAACCGACGGGATCAACCGCCGCGAAAAGAACATCTGGGGCCAGATCGTCGAACTGTCGCCACCGGATGGGGATCAAGCGGCAAGATCGTTCACGTGGGACATACTCGTGCAGTGCGGCGACCCGAAACGTCCGGAGACGCGGGCGATCTGGCATCCCGACACCTCGGCGAACGGCTGGTTCTCCTGTCCCGACAACGCCGCGGTGGACGCCGAAGGGCGTCTTTGGATCGCCACCGACCAGGGCAGCAACTGGTCGCGCGCATCCGGTACGGCGGACGGCCTGTGGGCCGTGGCGACTTCAGGACCGGGCCGGGGCACGGGACGGATGTTCTTCCGCGTTCCGGTCGGTGCGGAATTGTGCGGTCCCTGCTTCACGCCGGACGGCGAGACGTTGTTCCTGGCCGTACAGCACCCGAGCACCGACGGCGCGAAACAGTATAAAAAGTTCGGCCGCAGATCGACTTTCGAGGATCCGGCAACGCGCTGGCCCGACTTCAAGGACGGTATCCCGCCCCGCCCCTCCATCGTTGTCATCACCAAGAAGGGCGGCGGCCGTATCGGCGGCTAATTGAACGGCCCTCCCCTGATTTTGCGCCGCCGGGCCCTGCGGGTATCATTGCGCCATGAGCGTGGGCATTGGCATTTGCCCGCACATTCCCGGCGCTATACGCCGGGCGACAGCAGGGAGGACATCATGGGAAAACGCGTAGCTGTAATCGGCGCCGGCGGCGTCGGCGGATACACCGGCGGGCAAATGGCGCGAAACGGGATCGACGTCACCTTCATCGACGCGTGGCCCGACCATGTCGACGCCATGAAGAGCAAGGGTTTGGAACTGCGCGGTGTAACCGAGCAGGAGCACTATGTTATCCCAGTGAACGCCATGCATGTCACCGAGGTCCAAAACCTCTCGAAGCAAGACCCGATCGACATCGCGATCGTTTCCACCAAGTCCTACGACACCGAATTTGCCGCCGCCCTGATCAAGCAGTATCTCGCCCCGGAAGGATTCGTCGTCTCGCTGCAGAACTGCATCAACGAAGAACGGCTCGCCGGTGTCGTCGGCTGGGGCCGGACCGTCGGCTGCATCGCGAGCACGATCTCGGTCGAGTTGCAGGAGCCCGGCCTCATCCAGCGGAATGTGCCGTTGCGCGGTGACACATATACCGTCTACCGCTGCGGCGAGGTGCACGGGCGCATCACCAAACGCGTCGAGGAGTTCGTCGAGTGGCTGCGCTTCGCCGACAGTGCAAAGGCGACTGAAAACCTCTGGGGCGAGCGCTGGTCGAAGCTGGTCATCAACTCCAGCCACAACGGCCTGTCCGCTTGCACCGGCTACAACGGCAACGAGATGTGTACCGTCGATGCCGCCCGCCGGCTGTCAATCCGGCTGTCCGGCGAGACGATCCGGGTCGGCAAGGCGAACGGTTTCAACCTGGAAGTCATCAAGGGCCACGACGCGGACAAATGGGTCACCGCGGCGGACGGCAATGCCGCCGCGCTCGACGATATCGAAAGCTCGATGATCGAGTCCGTCAAAAGCCGCGGCGACGGCCAACGCCCCTCGATGGGCCAGGACATGGCCAAGGGCCGCCGCACCGAAATCGATTTCCTGAACGGCCTGGTCGTCGAGAAAGGCCGCGAAGCCGGCATCCCGACCCCGGCAAACGAAGGCATCGTCCGGGCGGTGACCGCCGTCGAACGCGGCGAAGCCAAGCAAGGGCCGCATATGATCGAAGGGCTTTAATATTCATCAGGCTTCTTGGCCATTACGCCAAGAAGCCATGCCGCCTCACACGAGGTCGCGCGGGAATTCGAGCGTCCAGTTCCGATCGCTCACGGGCGCCCCACTCTCCCATGCCTTGAGATTGAGGTCGCAAATGAAGGCATCCTTCGTGCAACGCAGGCTAGAGACCGTTTCGGTTGTTGCCTCCAGATCGCCGCGCCGGAATTTCCAGATGAATGTCGCGGATGCGCGGGCGGAGAGCGGATCGTTCTTGACGATGCTGTAAATCTCCTCTGCCGACGAGGAAACCTCCCAATCGATATCGTCCAGCCGATACGTGCCGTTATCATCTTGAACCGAGACGACGGTCTCACCGGATACTTCGTCATGCACCACGGATCGCTTCCGGGCGGGCGGCGCAAGATCTGTGCGATTGAGCGATCGCCCGACGGCGGCATCGGGCCCGAGCGTTACCGACGCATCCTTTCCGCCATCGTCGTAGACCGGGAGGGAGAGACGGCTTTTGCCGCGATAGAGCGTCAAGGATACCGGCTCTGCTGAAGGCCAGACCATCGGCCAATAGGTCGTCGAGATTGCAACACGGATGCGGTGCCCGGCCTTGAATGCGTATCCTTTGAAATCGAGCGGCATCTTGAAACGGTAGCGGTGCCCTGGCTCAAGCGGCGTCGGATTGCGATCATCCGTCATGCGGGTCAGATTGTGCAGACCAAGGTTGACCCGCACCGAAGTACCGTCCGGTTTCACATCGCAGACGCGGACCGCCAGGAACGCCGCCGGCCGGTCGACCGAGAATTCGAGGTCCAGTTCCGGTGTGCCGAGGGTAACGAGACGGTCCTCCAACGGCGCGGAGTCGAAGCAGATCGATTGGCCATCGTCGCGGCGCTGATCGCCGGGCAGCTCCGGGCCAGGCGCATAGGCGAACCAGGGCATGAGCTCCCCGGAACACAGCCCGACTGTTTGCGGAGATGTGTAGGTGACGTGAGACGGCGCAGGGGCCGTCGGCGACAACGTCCCCTCCCCCAGATACAGAGTCGTTGTGTCATGCGGCACCGGCCAGTTCGCTTCCGCGACCCATTTTCCCGGCGCTTCCGGATAGAATGTTTCCGGCGGAACATCCTCCGGAATGAAGGCCTGGACGATTGGTTCGGTCTCCACACCGTTCTGCTCGTTCCGCAGCCATCGCCCGAACCAGCGGACGGCGTCGCCGAGAAAATCGAATCCAGGCCCGGGCATCGGAAAATGGGGATACCGATGCCCCCACGGCCCGAACACGGCCCGGGTCGGCCCCTTGACGGTATTCAGCAGCTTCGGCAGCGTTTGGGTGTAGTTGCTGTCCGCCCATCCGCCGGTCATGAAGATGGGGCATGTGATTTCGGCCGCATGCTCGATCCGGTGATCATCCCAATAGGCATCGCGCCGCTGATGGCCGAGGTAGCTTGTGATTTCCGGGTGCATGTTCTCCAGGCGCTCCCGCCAAACGTCGCGCCAGGCATCGCCAACCACGGCGGGATCGGGCGGCCGGCTGCACATGCCGACGACACCGGTCCCCCACACGAAGTTGCGGTTGAGAAGGCAGGCGTTCTTCCACAGCATGCCGTCGCTGTAACGGTCGGTGCTGAAGGACGAGACCATTATCGCCTTCAGGCCGGCCGCGTGGCGATCGGCGGCCATGATGCTGTTGATGCCGCCCCACGACAATCCCATCATTCCCAGGTTGCCGTCGCACCAAGGCTGTTCAGCGAGCCATCGAAGAATCAGCGGAATATCCGCATAGGTCTGATGCGCATCGAACAAGCCTTCGGAGTCCCCGGAACCGCGCATGTCGACACGGCAACCGGCAAAACCATTGGCGGCGAGGTAGGAGTGGCTTTGAAAGTCGCGCGTCGCCGTGGCGTCGCGCTTGCGATAGGGAATCACTTCGAGCACGGCCGGAACGCGATCGGTCTCGGAGGCATCGGCCGGCAACCAGAGCGTAGCGGCGAGGCGGACGCCATCCGGAAGCTCGATCCAGCTATTCTCGATGTAGCGGAAAGCGTTGTCCCTGAGCGCAGAATCCAAGATCGCCTCGCTTGCTTAGAGTTGCCGTGACGGGATCACGCCGCGGCGGTCTGACGCAACCGTGCGTCCTCCTTCACCATGTCCGCGCCTTTCTCGGCGATCATGATGGTCGGCGCGTTGGTGTTGGTCGATGTCACCGCCGGCATGACCGAGGCATCGATGACGCGCAGCCCCTCCATCCCGTGCACGCGCAACCGATCGTCGACCACGGCCATCGGATCGTTGCCCATACGGCACGAACAGGTGGCATGGTACACGGTGTTGCCGGTCTCGCGCGCGTAGGCCAGGAACTCGTCATCTGTCTGGACATCGGCCCCCGGAATAGTTTCGGCAACCAGATAGCGCTTCAGCGCCGGCGCGTTAAACCAGTCCCGCACCATCCGCAGACTGGCGATGACGGTGCGCCGGTCCCGGTCCTCCGCCATGTAATTCGGATTGATCGCCGGTTGCTCGCGCGGGTCGGCAGACCGGGCTTCGACCGTGCCCCGGCTTTCCGGACGCATCTGCCATACGCCAGATGTCATGCCGGCCTTGGTATCCAACTGCCGCTTCGGTCCGGGGGCGTAGCTTGCGGAGGCATACAGCGCCTGCACGTCAGGCGTCGCCGATTCGGGCAGCACTTTCACCGACGCACAGACCAGCGATGCGGCATAGGTCAGCATCCCATCGCCGTTCAGGACATATTTCATCAGCTCGCCCGCGAAACGGATACCGCGGGAGCGTTCGTTGAGGGTCGCGATGTCCTTCACCGCGGCCTGCACCCGCACCAGGAAGTGGTCCTGGAAATTCTTACCGACGCCCTGCAGCGCATGCCGCACGTCAACGCCGATGCCGCCCAAATGATCGGGATCGCCGATACCGGACAGCTGTAGGATATGAGGGGAGCCGATGGCGCCGGCTGAAACGATCACTTCCGCCGCGGCATCGGCGCGTTCCTTGACGCCGCCGCGCGTGAACTCGACCCCAACCGCGCGCTTGCCGTCCAGGATCACCCGATGCACCAGGGCATTCGTGACAACCTGCAGGTTTGGGCGGCGCATGGCAGGGCGCAGATAGGATCGGGCGGCGCTGGCCCGGAACCGCCCGCCCCGGGTCTGCTGAACCCAGCCGATATGGTCGCCCAGACCATGCGGCAGGTCATTCAGGTCCTCGCGATACTCCCACCCCATTTCACGGCCTGCCTCGATCGCGACCTGGCACAGCTCCGGCTGATCCCGGGTAAGCGACGTGAACAGCGGCCCTCCCTTGGCATGGACGGCATTGGCCGGTCCGTCCCAGTTCTCGGCCTTGCGAAAGAACGGAAAGACGTCCTTCGCCCCCCAACCGCGATTGCCGAGCTGGGACCAGTGGTCGTAGTCCTCGGGCTGGGAGCGGATATAGATCATGCCGTTGATCGAACTCGATCCGCCCAGCACCTTGCCGCGCGGATAGATAATCTCGCGGCCGTTCAAGCCCGACTCCCGGTCGGCCTTGAAGCCCCAAGTCAGGGTGGGATGGTCCAGCAGTTTGATGAATCCGCCCGGAACATGGATCAACGGGTTCCAATCCTTGCCGCCCGCTTCAAGCAGGGTCACGCGCGTATTCGGGTCTTCCGTCAGCCGGTTCGCGAGCACGCAGCCGGCCGATCCGGCCCCCACGATGACATAATCCGCTTGCATGGCGATCTCCCCTTGGCGCGGACATCTTACGTCCCCGGCCGGTTCGTTCCAAACCGGCGCCGAGGAACTCGCCCGCTAGTCTAATTCGCAAACTCACTTAAGAGGTTGCGGCAGCCACTGCCGATAGCGGCTTTGGATCAAGAGTGGAAGGGTTCCAAACGCAGACCCTGCCGGCATTCCCATGGAATGGGCAGGGTCCTACGCTATGCGAGGGATCGTGTGACCTCGCGCCCGACTTAGGAGACGGGCTTCTATTGCAATGATGCAATCGTACAGTTCTATGATCATGAATGGTCGGGGGGAGTCATGTTTTTTACACACCCTCCTTTCCGATATTACGCAATCTTCCTATCGAAAAGAGTCAATTTCTTTTCGATTGTTGCGCATATAAATTGTGAAGCAACATAATCTGTCGGTCAAGCGTGTCGCGTCAGCCGCCGCTACGCCGCTGTTTCCGCTTCTGTTCCCGACGAAATTTGCGCCATCTGGCGACGTTCCGATTGTGCTCTTTTAACGTTTTGGCGAAGGCATGCCCGCCGGTCCCATCCGCGACAAAGTAAAATTCGTCCGATTCGATGGGGTTCATCACGGCGGCCAGCGAGTCCCGGCCCGGGTTGGCGATCGGGCCCGGCGGCAGACGTTTGATCCGGTATGTGTTGTAAGGACTGTCGCGCTTCAGGTCCTTGCGGCTCAGCCGCCGCCCGAGCGGGCCGCTCCCATTGGTCAGGCCGTATATCACCGTCGGGTCCGATTCCATCCGCATCCCTTTTCGGAGCCGGTTCACGAACACCGCCGCGACACGCCCGCGTTCCGATGGAACGGCCGTTTCCTTTTCAACGATGGAGGCGAGGATAACCGCCTCTTCTATGGTCTGGATCGGCAGGTTGGGCGATCGGGCTTCCCAGAGTTCCGCCACAGTGGCCGCCATGGCCTGGGTCATGCGGTCGAGGATCGCCTGCCGCGTATCGCCAAGGGAAAAATGATAGGTATTCGGGAGCAAGGCGCCCTCGGCGGGCTCAGTCTCGACCTCCCCTTTCAAGCCCTCGGCCTTCGCCAGCAGGGCGAGGACTTGCTTCGACGTCAATCCTTCCGCGACCGTCACCCGCCGGACCACCGTCTTGCCTTGAAGCAGGATATCAAGCGCGCGCTCGATACTGACGCGCTCCTCAAAGACGTATTCGCCGGCGCGGAGTTTGTGCTGAGTGCCGCGCAGCCAAGCGGTCACCGCGAAAAGGGCCGGATGCTCAATGACGCGTTTCGCCGCAAGCTGATGGGCAATTACGTTAAGGCCAGCGCCCCGCACCACCACCACCGTCGTCGAACTCAGCAACGGCCCGGGCGCCGAGACCGCGGATAGCCCCCAGACAGCAACGCCGCCAGCAACGATACTGGCGGCGATCAGAACTCCGGCGACGATCTTTGTCAGGCGCGACTTGGGCATACCGGGGTCACGGTGCCTGCGACATAACGAGCGACGCATTCGTTCCACCGAACCCGAAGGAGTTCGACATGACGTTACGCACTTTTCGTTCTTTCGATTCATGCGGCACCAGATCGATGTCGCAACCTTCCGAGGGATTATCCAAGTTCAGCGTCGGCGGCACGATGCCGGTGTTTATTGTTTTGATGCTGAATATCGCCTCGACCGCGCCCGCTGCGCCAAGCAGATGGCCGATCGCCGATTTCGTCGACGACATGCAAAGCTTGTAGGCCTGATCACCGTAAAGACGTTTCACCGCGTTCACTTCGATCTCGTCGCCGAGCGGCGTGGACGTGCCATGCGCGTTGATATAATCGATGTCCTCCGGGTTCATCCCGGCCCGCTTCAACGCCGCTTTCATTGCCCGGAACGCGCCGTTGCCGTCAGGTGCCGGCGCCGTAATATGATGCGCATCACCCGACATGCCGTAGCCCGTTACTTCGGCGTAGATCTTCGCCCCACGCGCCCTGGCGTGCTCCAACTCTTCGAGAACGAGCACGCCCGACCCCTCGCCCATGACGAAACCGTCCCGGTCCTTATCCCAGGGCCGCGACCCTTTTTCCGGGGTGTCGTTAAAGTTGGTCGAGAGCGCTTTCGAGGCAGCGAAGCCCGCGATGCCGATCCGGCAGACCGTCGCTTCCGCACCACCGGCAACCATAACATCCGCATCGTCGAGCATGATCAGCCGCGCGGCATCGCCGATCGCGTGGGCGCCCGACGCGCAGGCGGTCACCACCGCGTGGTTCGGGCCGCGAAATCCATACCGGATCGAAACCTGCCCGGAAGCGAGATTGATCAGATTGGCTGCAATGAAGAACGGACTGACCCTACGCGGGCCGCGATCATGCAAGGTGATCGACGTTTCGCATATTCCTGGAAGCCCGCCGATGCCGGATCCGATCATAACACCGGTCCGGTCGCGCGCTTCCTCGGCTTCAGGCTTCCAGCCCGAATCCTCGACCGCCTCGCATGCCGCCGCAATGGCGCACATGATGAAGCGGTCCATCTTGCGCTGGTCCTTCGTGTCGATCCATTCGTCGGGATCGAACTTCCCCTCGGACGCAGGCCCATAGGGGATTTCACCGGCGATCCTGCAACTCAGGTCCGATGTCTGTTCGAAAGACTGGATCGACGTGATGCCCGTCTCACCGTTGATGAGTCGATTCCAAACGTTATCGACCCCGATACCCAACGGACAGTTCACGCCGAGGCCCGTAACGACTACACGTCGCATGATAAGAGCTCGAAATCTAGAAGGGCGGTGTTCTCCCGCGCGGCGTTAACCGGCGTTCGATTCGATGTAGCTGATGGCATCCTTGACCGTCAGGATTTTCTCCGCTGCATCGTCGGGAATCTCACAACCGAATTCTTCTTCGAACGCCATAACAAGTTCGACCGTGTCGAGGCTGTCCGCGCCAAGATCATCGATAAAGCTGGCACCGTCGGTAACCTTCGCTTCGTCGACGCCGAGATGTTCAACGACAATCTTCTTTACGCGTTCAGAAACGTCACTCATCTCATTTAAACCCTTCTTAGATTGCTGGGCCGCGGCCCGGCCTACCGACCGTCCGATTTACGCCCCTACCCTTTGATTAATTAGGCCACGCCACGCTGAGGCGGCGCTTGGTTATCACACTTTGATGGCCATGGCTAGCACTGGCGAGAGACTGCTGTTTAGTGTTTTAGATCATCACCATACCACCGTTAATGTGTAATGTCTGGCCGGTGATGTAGGCGGCTTCTTCGCTCGCCAGATACAATACCCCGGCCGAAACATCCTGCGGAACACCAAGGCGGCCGGCGGGAACGGCTCCCAACAGCTTCTCCTTGATGTTGTCTTTTAGTACATCTGTCATGGCCGTTTCGATGAAACCCGGTGCAACGCAGTTTACCGTAATTCCCCGCGCCGCGACTTCCTGTGCCATCGATTTTGACATGCCGATCATGCCCGCCTTGGAGGCGGCGTAGTTGGCCTGCCCCGCGTTTCCGGTGACGCCGACGATCGACGTGATGTTGACGATTCGGCCCCAACGCCGCTGCATCATACCACGCATGACGGCCCGACTCAGCCGGAAGGCCGCGCCAAGGTTGACGTCCATGACGGTCGCCCAATCCTCGTCGGTCAGCCGCATCGACAGCATGTCGCGCGTAAGGCCGGCATTGTTGATCAAAACATCAACGGGCCCAATTGCTTCTTCGACGTCTTTGACAAGCTGCACTGGCGCGGCCGGGTCCGATAAATTCGCTGGCGTGACCGCGGCGCGGTCGCCGAGATCCTCGGCCAACGCCGCAAGGGCGTCGGCCCGTGTTCCCGACAGCGCGACAGAGGCGCCGGCCGCATGCAGACATCGCGCGATGTCGCCGCCGAGCCCGCCCGACGCGCCGGTCACGAGCGCCGTTTTTCCTGAAAGATCAAACATCGTAGCCGTCCTACTTAAGTGTGCGGTGACGCTAAATCAAATTTCGTTCACGACGGTGTCGAAATCCGCCGGTGTCTGCAGCGATTTGCCTGTGATTTCGCGATCGATTCGGCGAGTCAACGTGGTCAACACCTTCCCGGCGCCGGCCTCGATCAGTTTGTCGACCTGCTGTTCCTTCATATAAAGGACACTCTCGCGCCAGCGGACCATGCCGGTCACCTGCTCGACCAGCAGCCGACGTATCTCGTCCGGATCGCTGACCTGGCTCGCCGTGACATTGGCGACCACCGGCACCGATGGGGCCGAGATCGTTGTCGTGGACAGCGCCTCTTCCATGACATCGGCCGCGGGCTGCATCATCGGACAATGAAAGGGCGCACTGACTGGCAGCATCACGCTTCGCTTCGCGCCATGATCCGCGGCGATTTCCACGGCATGTTCGACCGCTGCCGTTGCACCGCTGACCACCACCTGTCCCGGCGCGTTGTCGTTCGCACACGCACATATTCCCACCTCGGACGCTGCCTTGGCGACGGTTTGCGCGGCGTCCATATCCAGCCCGATCAACGCCGCCATGGCGCCCTCGCCGACGGGAACCGCCTTCTGCATCGACTGTCCACGCAGCTTGAGCAGCCGCGCCGCATCTTCGAGACGCAGCGCCCCGGCGGCGGCAAGGGCCGAATACTCACCCAGCGAATGCCCCGCCACGAAGGCGGCCTTGCCGGGAATGGTGATATTGCAATCCTTTTCCAGCACCCGGACCACCGCCATGCTGACCGCCATCAGCGCCGGTTGCGCGTTCTCGGTCAGGATGAGTTCGTCCTCCGGTCCCTCGAACATGAGGCGGCTCAGGTTTTGCCCAAGCGCGTCGTCGACTTCCTCGAACAGATGCCGGGCAGTCGCAAATGCACCGGCCAGGTCCTGGCCCATGCCGACCGCCTGCGATCCCTGACCCGGAAATACGAATGCTAATGTCATGCGTTTGTGGCCTCGCCCCCCTCGTTAAGGCGGGGTCAGTGATACCTGCTAACCGCTAGCTGTCAAGCGTGCCTGGAACCGGAACGCGGTGGGCGGTCCGATACCGGGCCTTTTCGCTTTTCCCAAGGCTGGAAATGTGTATAGTGCGCCCCTTCTCGGCATACCGATTATCGGTTTGCTCATGACCATAGCTCCTTGCCGGCCTGATGTGGGCTGGCTAGACCCGGCCGGTCCAGCATGAATTCCCGCGGTATTTAGCGGATTATGATGGACTTCGGGTCGTGAAGAGCCGAAGGGAGTGTTTATAGATGCCGCTTTACGAAAGCGTGTTCATCGTCCGTCAGGACGTTACCGCCGCTCAGGTCGATGCCCTGGGAGATGGCTTTTCCAAGATCGTCGAAGAGAACGGCGGGGCCATGGATCGGCGCGAATATTGGGGTCTGCGGACCCTCTCCTACCGCATTAAGAAGAATCGCAAGGGCCACTACGTCCTGTTCAACATGAATGCGCCCTCCGCCTGCGTGCAGGAAATGGAGCGCAACATGCGTCTGAACGAAGACGTGCTTCGATACATGACGATTCGGCTGGACGAAGAACGGCCGGAACCGTCGCCGATCATGCAGGGCAAAGGCGACCGGGAGCGCGAGCGCGCCGACCGGGGTGGCCGTGGCGGTCCGCGAGGACGCAGCGACCGGCCTGAGCGGTCAGACAGGCCCGGAACCGCACCGGCCGCGAAGACTGAAGATCCGGCTGCAAAGACTGAAACACCGGCTGCAAAGACTGAAGAACCAGCCGCAAAGACTGAAGAACCAGCTGCAAAGGCTGAAGCACCGGCTGCAAAGGCGGAAGAAGCGGCCGAGAAACCGGCTGAAACCGCCAGCGCGCCCGCAGAAACCAAAGAGACGGAGGGCTAACCATGGCACCACCACGTTCAGACAGCGGCGGCGGAGGCGGCGGCCGGCGACCCTTTTTCCGGCGCCGCAAAACATGTCCGTTCTCCGGGCCGAATGCGCCAACCATCGATTACACGGACGTCAAGCTGCTGAGTCGATTCATCTCAGAACGCGGGAAGATCGTTCCCAGCCGCATCACCGCCGTTTCCGCAAAGAGACAGCGTGAACTGGCGAAGGCGATCAAGCGCGCCCGTTTCCTGGCGTTGCTGCCCTACGTCCTAAAGTAGGCAAAAACGTTTCGGGTGCGACGTGGATGTATTCTGGAAGACAATGGCTAATGATCCTGCTCTCGGGCGGGACGACGGCGTTTGCCTTCATGATGGCGCTGAGCGGCAGCATCGGCGGCATGTTCCTATCGAATTTCACCCAACTTCCGCTGTTCCTTGCCGGGCTCAGCCTCGGCATGACGGGCACGATCGCGGCCACGGCCATCGCCTCGGGCGTTCTTTTGATCGCCGGGGTATCGATCGGCATCCCGTTGCTGCTGATTCTCTATGCGGCGCCGACGATCGTTCTAACCCGCCAAGCGGTGCTTTCACGGCCGAACGACCAGGGTGGTCAGGAATGGTATCCACCGGGTCTGCTTCTTCTGTGGGCCACGGGCATCGCGGCGGTGCTGATGACCGTTGGGTTCATTTTGTTGAGCAGCGGTGCAGAAAGTATCGAAGCGGGTATCCGTCAACTGCTCGATCAGGTTTTCCAACGGATGGTGCCCGCCGGAAAGGCCGAGCAGCGGCAATTCCTGGTGGACGCGATTTCGCCGTTCTTGCCCGGCATATCCGCCGCGATGTGGATTCTGTTGGTGGCGGTGAACGGATCGCTCGCACAGGGCTTGCTGGTTCGCGGTCAACGCAATATGCGGCCGAGTCCGGATTTAGCAACGCTCGAGCTGCCGCGCGCACTCCTGTTCGTCTTGGCAATCGCCGTGGCGGCGGGTGTGCTGTTGCCTGGAAGCTTCGGTTATTTCGGACGCAACATCGCCGTTGTGTTGGGCGTGCCATACTTCTTTGCCGGTCTCGGCGTGCTGCACTTCCTGTCACGGCGGCATCCGGCGGGCGTTCTGCTGCTGTTTCTCTGTTACATGATTCTCATTCTGTTATCCCTGTTTTTCAAATGGCCCACGATTGCGGTCGCCGTGGTCGGCGTACTCGACCAATGGACCGATTTGCGCCACCGGCTGCGCAACCGTGGACCGGACTAGGAGGTTAAGCCATGGAAGTCATCCTGCTGGAGCGGATCGAAAGGCTCGGGCAAATGGGCGATGTCGTCGCCGTGAAGCCTGGCTACGCACGCAACTATCTCTTGCCGGCAAAAAAAGCGATGCGGGCAACGAAGGCGAATCTCGAGGTATTCGAGACGCACCGTCAGCAACTCGAGGCGGAGAACCTGAATCGCCGCGACGAGGCGCAACAGGTCGCCGATAGGCTCGACGGCCTTAAGGTGGTGATCATTCGAAGTGCCGGCGAAAGCGGACAGCTCTATGGCTCGGTCAACGCCCGCGACATTTCCGATGCGGTCACCAAAGGCGGCTTCACGATCCAGCGCAACCAGGTCGTTCTCGAGCGTCCGGTGAAATCGCTCGGCCTGTTCGACCTTCGGGTTCGTCTACACCCCGAAGTCGACGCGACGGTGACGGCCAACGTCGCCCGGTCGGAAGAAGAAGCCGCCGAGCAGCAGCGTTTGGGCCGCGCCCTTCTCTCGGCGGAAGCCGAAGAGGCAGCGCAGGAAGCGCAAGCAGCCGAAGAAGCACAGGCTGCCGCAGAAGCCATGTTCGATCCGGAAGCGGCCGAGCAGGCGAAAGAAGCGGCCGCGGGTCTCGACGACGACGCAGAGGATGGCGCCGACGGTGCCGCTGAAGCGGCCGCGGCACCTTCCGAAGAAGCGAAGCCCGAAGCCGAAGGCGACTCGGAGAAAGATCCGACCTGATCGGATAGCCAAATCCGGCGGACAGCGACGCCCGAAAAAAAGAATTCGGAGCTCTGTCACGCCGGGCCAGCCTCGCGTTGGAAAGTTATCCCCGGGTTCCTTCTAATTCGCTGGTTGTCCCCGCCCGGTGCAGTGGTAAGTTGCGCCCCCAATGTCGAACACCGTACCCGATACAAATATCGCGCCGCTGCATGGCGACGACGCAAGCGCCCAAGCGCAGCTTCGAGTTCCGCCCCATAACGCGGAGATCGAAGCCGCCCTTTTGGGCGCCATCCTGACGAACAATCGCGCGTATGAGCGCGTCGGCGATTTCCTGCAAGCGGATCATTTCTACGAGCCGGTCCACGGCCGGATTTTCGATGCCGCCTGCAAGCTGATGGAACAGGGGCAGATCGCCAGCCCACTGACGCTGAAGTATTTTTTCGAGAATGACGAAGCACTCGCGGCAGTCGGCGGATCACAGTATCTGTTCGATCTGGCGGCGTCGGTCGTGACGGTTATCAACGCGGGCGATTACGGCAAGACGATCCACGATTTGTTCCTGCGCCGCCAGCTTATCGCGCTCGGCGAAGACGTCGTGAACGATGCCTACGAGCCGGACATCGACACGCCGGCAGGCGGTCAGATCGAAACGGCCGAGCAGCGCCTCTACGACCTCGCCAATACTGGCGAGCTGGAGCGCAGCGTCATACCACTCGGCGAAGCCGCAAACCTCGCCGTGCAAAGCGCCGAGGAAGCCTTCCGCCGCGACAGTCATGTGGTCGGTGTGACCACCGGTCTCAAAGACCTCGATCAGAAGCTCGGCGGGCTGCATTCGTCTGACCTGATCATCCTCGCGGGCCGGCCGTCGATGGGCAAAACCGCGCTCGCTACGAATATCGCCTTCAATGCGGCCAAGAGTTTCAAGGAATCGACCGACGAAAATGGCCGGACGCACACCGAAGGCGGCCATGTGGTGTTCTTCTCGCTCGAAATGGCCGCCGAACAGTTGGCATCGCGCATTCTTTCGGAGCAGGCCGAGCTGTCGTCCGACGCGATCCGGCGGGGCGACATCAGCAGCGACGAGTTCAACAACCTCGTCGTCGCAAGCCAGAAAATTCACAAGCTCCCGCTCTATATCGATGATACGCCCGCATTGACGATTTCCGGGCTGCGCACCCGTGCGCGCCGCCTGAAGCGCCAGCAGAAACTGCACATGATCATCATTGACTATCTGCAGCTTCTGCACCCCGCCCCCGGGCGGCGTTCGGAAAACCGGGTGCAGGAAATCTCGGAAATTACCCGCGGGCTCAAAACCCTCGCGAAGGAACTGGAAGTGCCGGTTCTGGCGCTGTCGCAGTTGTCCCGCCAAGTCGAGAATCGCGACGACAAACGGCCGCAACTGTCGGACCTTCGCGAATCGGGATCGATCGAACAGGACGCCGACGTCGTCATGTTCATTTTCCGCGAAGAATACTACCTGGAAAAAGGTGAGCCGATCCAAGGCCTCGAAGAAGCGCAGGATAAGTTTCTGGGCCGAATGGAGAATTATGCCCAGCGTCTCGAACAGGTGCGCAACACGGCCAGCGTGATCATCGCCAAACAGCGGCACGGACCGGTCGGGACAATTGATCTATACTTCGACGGGAAATACACCCGTTTCGGGGATTTGGACCGACAGCATAGTGAAGATGCCTTCCCCTAAAATCAGCGGCCCGTCGAACGCAACCACGATCCTCACGGTCGATCTGGACGCACTGGCGGCGAACTACCGGCTTCTCCAGCAGCGCGCTGCACCGGCGCAATGCGCGGCAGTGGTGAAAGCCGATGGCTACGGTCTTGGTGTCGGTCCGGTCGGCCGTACGCTGCAGGCCGCGGGCTGCACGCGATTCTTTGTCGCCCATCTCGATGAAGCAGCCACATTGCGCGAAGCGCTTGGCGGCGCCGCATCCACCGGGGAGATCGCCGTGCTCAACGGCCTGATGCCCGGCCAGGAAAAGGCTTTCCGCGACTATAACCTGATGCCGACACTGAACGATCTGGGGCAGGTCGCGCAATGGTCCGAGGAATGCCGGGCGAACGGAGCGCATCCCTCGATCCTGCACCTGGACACCGGAATGTGCCGCCTCGGTCTACCGCCGGAGGAACAACAGACTCTCTTCGACGACCCGCAGCGCCTCGACGGCCTGTCGCTCACCTGCATCATGAGCCACCTCGCCTGCGCGGACACGCCGGATCACCCGCTCAATCGACAACAACAGGTGGATTTCGCCGCCGCGATCAAGCGGCTGCCGAAAGTAGACGCCTCGCTGGCCGCCTCGTCCGGTATATTCCTCGGCCCCGATTGGCATTTCGACATGGTGCGGCCGGGCGTGTCGCTTTATGGCGTCGCGCCGACGCCCGGCGAGCCGAATCCAATGGCGCCCGTTGTCAAACTATCGGGGAAAATCATACAGATACGTCACGTTGACGCTCCCCAGACCGTTGGCTATGGTGCGACGCATCGCTTTACCGGCCCGACGCGCGTTGCAACCGTTGCCGCCGGATATGCAGATGGCTACCTGCGCAGTCTCAGTGGCCGGGCCTCCGCCAGTATCGGCGGCATAACAGTACCGGTGGTCGGTCGGGTGTCGATGGATTTGATTACGCTCGATATTTCCAACGCGCCAGCGGCACAACCCGGCGACATGATCGATCTTATCGGCACAAGTTTCGACGTCGATGCCGCCGCCGACGCGGCGGGAACCATCGGCTATGAAATTCTGACCAGTCTCGGCCGACGCTATCAGCGACATTATGTTGGAGGCACTGCATGACTGCTGTGCAAACCGTTGGACGTTTGTTTCTCGCCTTTCTAGAAGTCGTCGGCGAGGTGACGGTTTTCACGCTCGTCTCCGTATCGCATTGTCTCCGGCGTCCCTTCTATTTCCGGCTGATTGGCCGGCAGATGATGGAGATCGGCTACTACTCACTGCCGGTCATCGCCCTGACCACGCTCTTCGCCGGCATGGTGCTGGCGCTGCAGAGCTATACGGGCTTTCAGCGCAACTCCGTCGGTGCGGAAGGCGTGATCGCCGAGATTGTCGTGTTGAGCATTACCCGTGAACTCGGACCGGTCCTGGCCGGCCTGATGGTCGCTGCCCGCGTCGGCTCGTCGATCGCGGCGGAAATCGGCACGATGCGCGTCACTGAACAGATCGACGCTCTGGTCACGCTCTCGACCAATCCGTTCAAGTATCTCGTCGCTCCTCGGATGATCGCCGGCGTTGCGACCATGCCACTGCTGATCCTTATCGGCGACATCATCGGCGTGTTCGGCGGGTACATCGTCGCGGTCTACAAACTCGGCTTCAATCCGACGCTCTATCTGAAAAGCAGTTGGGAAAACCTGTTCCTCGAAGACGTGGTGACCGGCCTCGTCAAAGCCGCGGTGTTCGGCTTCGTCGTCACGCTGATGGGTTGTTATCAGGGATACAATTCACGCGGCGGCGCACAGGGCGTGGGCGCGGCGACGATCAACTCGGTCGTCAGTTCATCGATCCTGATCCTGATCCTGAACTATCTCATCTCGGCGATGTTCTTCGGCACATGACGACACCGAAAATCAGCCTGCGCAACGTCGTCAAAAGGTTCGGCAAAAAGGTCGTCCTCGACGGCGTCAATCTGGATGTCATGCCGGGCGAATCCGTGGTGATTATCGGCGGCTCAGGCTCCGGCAAATCGGTGACGCTGAAATGCATCCTCGGCCTTCTGACACCCGATTCCGGTGAGATCGAAATCGACGGCGAATCGGTTGTCGGCATCAGTGACAGCGACCGCGAGCACATCAACGCGAAAATCGGCATGCTGTTCCAAAGCGCGGCCTTGTTCGACAGCCTGACGGTTTGGGAAAACGCCGCTTTCGGACTGATCGCCGGTAAAGGCATGTCACGGCGCGAAGCACAACCGATCGCGCTGGAGAAACTGGCGCTGGTCGGGCTCGACGAGAAGACCGCCATGATGTCGCCGGCGGACCTATCCATCGGCATGCGGAAGCGCGTCGGCCTCGCCCGTGCGGTGGCAACCGATCCGGAAATCATCTTCTTCGACGAACCGACAACCGGCATCGACCCGGTCATGGGAGACATTATCAACGAGCTGATCGTGGAATGCACCAGCGAGACCGGCGCGTCAGGCCTGACGATCACCCACGACATGGCGAGCGCACGCAAAATTTCGGACAAGATCGCCATGCTGTATAAAGGCAAGATCGTGTGGGTCGGCCCAACCGCGGAAATCGATACGGTGGATAATCCAATCGTCCAGCAATTCATCTTCGGCCGGGCGGAAGGTCCGATCGAACTGGATGTCAGCCCGGCATGACCCCGGCGATGATTAACGCGGCGCACCCTCGCATTCAGCAAAGCGGATCCTGAAATGGCCCGATCGACAACACGCTTCGTCTGCCAGGCCTGCGGCGCCATCCACCCGAGATGGGTGGGCAAGTGCGACGGCTGCGATGCGTGGAATTCGATCATCGAGGAAACCGCATCGGAAACCGCGCCGATGGGCAAGAAAGTCAGCGGCAAACGGAGTGGACGCGGCCGCAAGATCGACTTCGTCGAGCTGGACGGAAAAATTGAACCCGCGCCCCGTCGGATGACCAAGATCGACGAATTCGATCGCGTAACCGGCGGCGGCCTGGTCAACGGCTCGGCGCTGCTGATCGGCGGCGATCCGGGCATCGGGAAATCAACGCTGCTGCTGCAGGTTACCGCCGCCCTCGCCAACGGCGCGCGCTGCGCCTATATCTCCGGCGAAGAGGCCGAGCATCAGGTCCAATTGCGCGCGACCCGGCTGGGCGTCGAGAAATCACCGGCGCAACTGGCCGCCGCGACGGACATGCGCGACATTCTCGCAAGCCTGGATAACGCCGACGGCCCGGACGTCGTGGTCATCGATTCGATCCAAACCATGTATATCGACGCGCTGGAATCCGCGCCTGGCTCGGTGGCGCAGGTCCGCGCCTGCGCCCAGGAGATTATCCGCCTCGCCAAGCGGCGGGGCTTCACGGTCCTGCTGGTCGGCCATGTCACCAAGGAAGGCACCATCGCCGGCCCCCGGGTGCTGGAACATATGGTCGATACGGTGCTTTATTTCGAGGGCGAGCGCGGTCATCAGTTCCGTATCCTGCGGGCCGTCAAAAATCGTTTCGGCCCGACCGACGAAATCGGCGTCTTCGAAATGACCGATCGCGGCCTGGTCGAGGTTACCAACCCGTCTGCCCTATTCCTGGCCGAGCGGCAGGATGAAGCCACCGGCTCGGTGGTGTTCGCCGGGATCGAAGGGTCGCGGCCAATGCTGGTTGAGATTCAGGCACTTGTGGCCCCGTCGCCATTGGCAACGCCGCGCCGTGCGGTGGTCGGCTGGGACAGCAACCGGCTCGCCATGGTGATGGCCGTCCTGGAGGCCCGCTGTGGATTGCAGTTTGGCGGAAATGATATATATCTCAACGTTGCTGGGGGGCTTCGGGTCAGCGAGCCGGCTGCGGATTTAGCAGTCGCGGCCGCTCTGACCTCCTCGATCTCGGGACGGCCGGTTCCGGCGGAAACGGTCGTGTTCGGTGAGATTGGATTGTCCGGCGAAGTGCGACCCGTGGGCCAGGCCGAAGCGCGGCTGAAAGAGGCTGAAAAGCTGGGGTTCACGGCGGCATTATTGCCCGGACGGCGTAAAGGAACGAAGGGCAAGAGAGCAGCTGGTGGACTCGACCTTCACGAACTGCGCGACTTGGACGAGCTTACACGGTTATTCGAGCCAGGTGCCGGGCCGATCCGCGCGGTGGGAAATGGGTAAATGAGTAGCCTTCCCTTTGGCGTTATAGACATCTGTTTTGTGGTCATCCTGGTGATATCGGGCGTCCTCGCCTATTTGCGCGGGTTCGTCCGGGAAGTTCTGTCCGTGGCGGCCTGGATCGGCGCCACTTTCGTGACGCTTTACGGTTACCCGCATGTCCAACCCTACACACAAGAATTCATCGAGAACCGCATGCTCGCCGATATGGCGGCCGGCGGAATGCTGTTCGTCGGATCACTGATCCTGTTCTCGGTCCTGGCACAGGTGGCGTCGCGCGGCATACGCGACAGCGCCGCCAGCAGCTTCGACCGCTCGCTCGGCTTCGCCTTCGGCGTCTTGCGCGGAGTGATCCTGGTCAGCCTGCTCTATCTCAGCGCCGCATGGTTCTGGGGACGCGACGACCTGCCTGATGTCGTGACCGAAGCACGCACCTTTCCGCTAATCGAGGGCAGCGCCGAAATCCTGCTTGCCCTGGTCCCGGACGACGCCCGCGAAACCGCGGAAGAGGCGACCGGCATGATGAAGGATAAAGCAGACCGGGCGCTCAACGCGGAACAGACCCTTCGCGGACTTATTCAGCCCAAACCCGACGCGAAACAGAAAATCCAAGGCGGCCGCAGCAACTCCGGCTACGGCAAATCCGAGCGCGGCGAAATGCAGCGTTTGATTGAGAGCAAACAATAACCAAACAAACAATCAGAAGGTGGGACGAGCGATGATCACCACCAATCCGCTAGACGGCGATCATTTCAAGGATGAATGCGCCGTTTTCGGCATCTACGGCCATTCCGAAGCGGCTGCCCTCGCCGCACTGGGGCTGCATGCGCTTCAGCATCGCGGCCAGGAGGCCGCGGGGATCGTCACACACGACGGGACCCAATTTCACGCCCATCGGGGAATCGGCCTGGTGGGCGATATTTTTGCCGACCAGGCGGTCATCGCCCGGCTCAAGGGCAGCAACGCCCTCGGACATACCCGCTATTCGACGACCGGGGAGCCGATGCTGCGCAACGTCCAGCCACTGTTCGCCGAACTCGAGATCGGCGGACTCGCCATCGCGCATAACGGCAATCTGACAAATGCGCACGCGGTCCGGAAAGAACTCGTCCGCGGCGGATGCATCTTTCAGTCGACCTCCGATACCGAGATCATCGTCCACCTGATGGCGACCAATCCCGGCACCGTGGTGGAGCGCCTGATCGTTGCGCTACGGCAGGTCGAAGGGGCGTACTCGCTGGCGATCATGGCGGAAGACTGCCTGATCGGGGTCCGCGATCCGAACGGCGTCCGGCCGCTGGTACTCGGCCAGCTCGACGACAGTTATATCTTCGCCTCTGAATCCGTCGCCTTTGATATCATCGGCGCGGATTTCGTCCGCGACGTCGAACCCGGCGAACTGGTCGTCATCAATGCCGACGGCGTTCACAGCCACCGACCCTTCCCGCCCGCGCAATCGCGGTTCTGCATCTTCGAGCATATCTATTTCTCGAAGCCGGACAGCGTGGTCGATGGCACGTCCGTTTATGAAGCCCGCAAGCGCATCGGCGCCGAACTCGCGCGCGAGATGCCCATCGATGCGGATATCGTCGTTCCCGTTCCCGATTCCGGCGTGCCCTCGGCCATCGGATTTGCCGCCGAGGCCGGTCTCCCCTACGAGTTGGGGATCATCCGTAACCATTATGTCGGTCGGACCTTTATCGAGCCGAGCGACGAGATTCGCCATTTCGGCGTCAAGTTGAAGCATAACGCCAACCGCGCGGCCATCGAGGGCAAGCGCGTTATCTTGGTCGATGATTCGATCGTCCGCGGGACTACATCGAAGAAAATCCTCGAGATGGTGCGCAGCGCCGGCGCCAAGGAAGTGCATATGCGCATCTCCAGCCCGCCGACCACGCATTCCTGTTTCTACGGCGTCGATACGCCGGAGCGCGACAAACTGCTCGCCGCCAATAACGATGTCGAAGCCATGCGTAAGTTGATCGGCGCGGACAGCCTCGCCTTCATCTCGATCGACGGCCTGTACCGGGCGATGGGCCTACCCGGCCGCGACCCCGAAGCACCGCATTACTGCGACGCCTGTTTCTCGGGCGATTACCCGATCCGCCTGACCGACCAGATCGGCGGCAACGGTTCTCGGCAACTATCCTTGCTCGCCGAAACCGGCTAATGGCGACCGGAGGACGGCTCGAAGGCCGAATTGCACTTATCACCGGCGCCAGCCGTGGCATCGGCGCGGCCATCGCAAAACGCTATGCGGCCGAAGGCGCACGTCTTGTTCTGGTCGCTCGCACGGTCGGCGGCCTGGAAGAAGTCGACGATGCGGTGAAATCCGCTGGCGGATCCGCGACGCTGGTGCCGATGGATCTGGCCGACGGGGCTGCGATCGACCAACTCGGCGGCGCGTTGCACGAGAAATTCGGCCGGCTCGATATCCTGGTCGGCAACGCAGCAACACTCGGGATCATGTCACCGGTCGCCCATATCGAGCCGAAAACCTGGGAAGCGGCCGTTACTCTCAACCTGAACGCCAATTACCGCCTGATCCGCAGCCTGGATCCATTGCTACGCCAGTCAGAGGCCGGGCGCGCCATTTTCGTGACCTCCGGGGCCGCGCAAAGTTCGACCCCTTTCTGGGGCGTCTATGCGGCGACGAAAGCCGCCCTCGAAAGCATGGTCCGCATCTATGCGGCGGAGAGTGCCCAAACGAATATTTGCGCCAATCTGGTCAATCCCGGCGGCCAGCGGACGGAAATGCGGGCGACCGCCTTCCCCGGCGAGGACCCCATGACCCTGCCCGACCCGGACGATATGACGGATGTGTATGTCGACCTTGCCGAAGCCTCGTACGAGCGCACCGGCGAAGTCATCAAAGCATACGCACGCTAATTCGTCTTAGGCAGTCCGTGGCCCCCATAAGATAACCGCGGCGCCGATCAGGCAGATGCTGGACCCGACCACGTCCCATCGGTCGGGCCGCGCGCCTTCGACCGCCCAGAGCCATCCCAATGATGCGGCGATATAGACCCCGCCATAGGCCGCGAAGGTCCGGCCCGCCAGCGCCGCATTCACCTGTGACAGTGCCACGGCAAAGACGATCAGACTGATGATCCCCGGCGCCACCCAGAAGGGCGACTTGCCGAGCCGCAGCCAGGCCCAGAAGGCGAAACATCCGCCGATTTCGGCGACCGCCGCCAAACCGTACCAAAATATCGATTGCATGCCGCCAGTGTAGCCCGCTGCGCGGTACCGCGTCAGCAAAACCGGCAGATGCTTACGGTACGATAACGCCGGGGTTGAGAATGCCCGCCGGATCGAGTTGCCGCTTCGCCGCGTCGAGAACGGAGCCGAATGTCTCCGGCCGCTGCTGCGTATACCAGGGCATGTGATCCCGGCCGACCGCGTGATGGTGCGTGATGGTGCCGCCCTGCACGATCAGCGCCTCCGACGCCTTCTCCTTGATGTGCCGCCACTGCTCGATCATCGCTCCCGGACGGCCCTGGCCCTGGAAGGTGAAATATGGTGCCGGTCCGTCGGGATAGACATGCGTGAACCGGCAGGTGACCGTCCCCGGCTGGCCGGTCGCCTCTTCGATGGCGGACTGGGTCGCCGCCTTCACTTCGTCGTGGAACTCCCGGAAGCGGTCCCAGGTGATCGACGTTTCGAAGGTGTCGCCGATCACGCCAACCGACATCAGCACTTCGCGGTAGTGCGGCATGCGGATGAACGCGGTGCGCCACGCGCCTGCCTTGCCGGATCGATGCGCCTCCGGATCGTTGCCCGCCTCGTCCTCGAAGATGCCGCCGTGATCACGGCAGATCTCGGTTCCCCGCGCCATCCAGGCCTCGACCGGATGATCTGCGGACTCGAAAGCCAGAATCAACACCGACTGCTGACCGTCGCCGAAGCCGTTGTTATACGCCTCGCCCGCGTCGAGCAGGCGCAGGTTGGACGGGAAGATGCCGGACTGCGACACGGCACGCACCGCTTCAGCCGCCTTATAGAAGTCATCGAACAAGATCGCGCTGGAGGCACGGAAGGTCGGCCGGTCCTGCAGCCGCATCCAGGCTTCGGTAATGATGCCCATCGAGCCCTCGGACCCGATCATAAAGCGGTCCGGGCTCGGCCCCGCTCCCGACCCCGGCAAGCGGCGGCTTTCCATCACCCCCTGCGGCGCGATCATCCTAACGCTTTCGACGAAATCATCGATATGGGTGTAGAGCGTCGCGAAATGGCCGCCGGACCGGGTCGCGATCATGCCGCCAAGGGTCGCCATCTCTAAGCTCTGCGGGAAATGGCGCATGGTCAGGCCTTCCCGTTTGAGCACCGCTTCCATATCGGGAACGCGGATGCCGCCCTGGATGCGCGCGGCGCGGCTGCTGCGATCGATCTCCAACACCTGATCCAAGCGCGTTAGGTCGAGGCTGATTGCGCCCGCGAACCCATCGCCCACCATGGGCTCGACCCCGCCGACCACGCTGGTGCCCCCGCCAAAGGGGATGACGGCGACGCGCGCGCCGGTCGCCCAGTCGAGCACCGCCTCGACCTCCGCCTCGGTCCGCGGATAGGCGACGAAGTCGGGCGCATTCGTGAATACGTCGTCGTAGATATAGGCATAGTCGGGGAAGGACTTGCCGTAGGTATGCACCGCGCGGTCATAGGCGCCGTCGCTCGAAAAATCCGACAGCGCCGCCGGAATGGAAAGCTTCGGCTTCGGGAGGGCCGCATCTTCGGCCGCGGGTGCAACCAAGCGCTCCACCTCCGCCACATTGAACCGTTCGCTGAGGCGTTGCAGGAGCGCCGTCTCCTCGTCGGCGGACAGTCCGTCCCCTTCGAAGCCCCAACCGCACAGTTTCAGCCGTCGGTCAGCCATCGCACCCTCCCAATGTCATTTCGACCATCTTCGCGCCGACCGTGCCGTACAGCAAGGCGACAGGACAGACAGCGACAATGGACCGCGGGACGGTTACTTCTTTTTCGGCGCGTAGGGGTTCTTGCCGCTGCGCAACTGCATGCGGATCGGCACGCCGTCGAGGTCGAAATCCGTCCGAAGCCCGTTGATGAGATACCGGCGGTAGGATTCCGGCAACTCCTCGGTCCGCGACCCAAATACCGCAAAGGTCGGCGGCCTGGATTTTACCTGCGTCATGTAGCGCAGGCGCAGGCGGCGGCCCAACCCGGTGAGCGGCGGAGGATGCGCCTCGATCATCAATTCGAGCCAACTGTTGAGCCGCGACGTGGAGACGCGGCGGTTCCAGACCTCATAGATCGAGAAGACGGCCTTCATCAGCTCATCGAGATTTTGCCCGTTGAGCGCCGAAATGGTGACCACGGGGATGCCCCGTACCTGCGGCATCGACGTCTGAAGGCGGTCGCGCAAACCGCGCAGCGCTTCATCGCGTTTGTTCACCGAGTCCCATTTGTTGGCGGCAATGATCAGGGCACGCCCTTCGTCGATGACCTGGCGGGCGATGGTCAGGTCCTGTTTCTCCAGCATCACCGTCGCGTCGAGCATCAACACCGCGACATTGGCAAAACGGATGGTGCGCTGGGTATCCGCAACCGACAGCTTTTCCAGCTTGTCGTCGACCCGAGAGCGCCGGCGCATCCCTGCGGTATCCACGAGGCGCAACGGTTTGCCCCGGTATTCCCAATCGACGGTGATCGAATCGCGCGTGATGCCCGCCTCCGGCCCGGTCAACAAGCGGTCTTCGCCGATCAGGCGATTGACCAAGGTCGACTTGCCGGTATTGGGCCGGCCGATGATCGCGAGTTGCAGCGGCACGCCTTCGGCCGTTGCGTCGTCCTCGTCCTCGTCCTCGTCCTCTTCATCTTCCCGCTGCATTTCCGCGTGCGACTGCACCACGTTGAACAGGTCGGCAATCCCGTCGCCATGCTCGGCCGAGATGGCAATCGGATCGCCAAGGCCAAGGCGATAGCTGTCGTAGACGCCGGCGTCCCCCGCCGTGCTTTCACATTTGTTCGCGATCAGAACGACCGGCTTGTCGCGGTGCCGGACCCAATCGGCGAAATGCTCGTCCATCGGCGTCAGGCCGGCCCGGGCATCGATCATCAAGAAGATCAAGTCCGCATCGTCCAGCGCCTGCTCCGTCTGTGCCCGCATTCGCGCTTCCAGGCTGTCGTCGGTCTTATCTTCGAGGCCGGCGGTGTCGATCACGCGGAACGATAGTCCCGCGATCCGGCCATCACCTTCACGCCGGTCGCGCGTGACGCCCGGGGTATCGTCGACCAACGCGATGCGCCTGCCCACCAATCGGTTGAACAAGGTCGACTTGCCCACGTTCGGGCGCCCGATGATCGCAACAGTAATGGTCATTTTTATTCAGTCTAAAAGCCGATCGAACGGCCACAACGCCTCAGCGATAGGCGATGAGATCCGCATCGTCGGTCAGGAAATAGATCGTCCCGTCAGCCACCACCGGCGACATGAGGATGCGGTCCGGCGCTTCCATCCGGCCCAGCGGCTCACCGGTATAGGGTGACGCCGTCAGGATTTCGCCATGGCTGCCGACCAGAACCAGCCGGTCCCCGACCAATACTGGCCCGGACCAACGAATGGGGTCTTTCTTCTTCTCCGGATTCTCGAAGCGTGGCAATGGTTGCACCCACCGAATACGGCCGCCCCTTCGGGTCAGACAAAACAGTTCGTTATCGTTGCTCAGGACGAAAATGAACTCGCCCGCGACCCAGGGTGTATCGACCCCGCCAATGTTGCGCTCCCAGACGCGGGCGCCACTGCGCTGGTCGATCGCGACGAGACGCCCAGAATGGCTGATCGCGTAAACGATGCCCCGGTCAATCACCGGATTACCGCGAATATGGGCCAAAGTCGACAAGGCATCGGAACGGCGCACCGCGGTGAGATTGTCAGACCAGACGACCCGGCCATTTTCCGCGCGCATCGCAAACAGTTCACCCGAGCTATAGGGCACGATGACGGTCGACCCTTCGATCGCCGGACTGCTCCCGCCGAGCAGGCCGGCCGATTCCGTAATCGCCGTATGCGACCATTTCTTTTCGCCGGTCTCGGCATCAAGTACGGAAAGCTGATTGTCGATCGTAATGACGTAGACACGACCGTCGGCAACGGTCGGCGCCGACCGCATCGGACCGGACAACTCCTGCTGCCACTTCACTTTGCCGGTTTCGGCGTCAAGCGCAACGGCCTTGCCGTAGCCGGTGGTGATGTAAACGCTGCCCCGGTCGTATGACAGTCCGCCGCCGAACGTGTCCTTGTCCTGATTGGGTACTTTCGGTTTGTACCGCCAAATCCAATCGCCGGTCTTGGCATCCAACGCCGAGACCCGAAAATTGAGATCCATCACATAGACGCGGCCCTCGGCGATGACCGGCGGGGTCAGGAACTGGCGTCCGGACTGCGATCCTTTACCGATACTCTTGCTCCAAGCCTTCTTCGGCGCGCTCGCAACCTGCAGATGATGCATCGCATGGGTCGGGGAGCCACCGGGCTGCGGCCACGCCTCATTCGCATATGGCTTCGGCAGCAGCACGCGCAAATCGGCAACACGCGGGTCGGGCTCCAGGTCGCGCTCGAAGACCATCACCGAAATTCGCTCGCCGGGCAGCGGCGGCTTGGCGTTACCGGGCAGGATGCTGTCGATCCAATCACAGCCCCCCACGCCGAGCATCATCAGAAATGCGAGAAAGCGCCACCGAACCGATACGGACATCAATGTTTACTCTACTGCTTCAGGGCACGGAGCATTTCCGCCGCCCGAGCCCGAGCGCCGGTCGGCGTTTGCGCGTCATCGGCCAACTGTGTGTAGATCTCGGCCGCCTTGTCCGGTTTGCCTTGCCGGATCGCCAACAGCGCTGAAAACTCGCGCGCGGAAAACCGCCAAGGACTCTCGGCATCCGTCAGCGGCGTCAGACGTGTCGCCAGCGCCTCCGGATCACCGCTGTCGATTGTGTTCAGGACATAGTACAAGCCGGCCAGTCCGGAATAGAGCTTGTCGATGCCGCTGTCCTTGGACAGCGCATCGTATTCCGCGGCCGCGCCTTCCCGGTCGCCGGCCTTGGCCTTCAACGCCGCGCCGCGAAACCGAGCGAGCGTCGCATAGCCGATGTTGGCATCCTGCGCCAAGGCGCCGAGCGCGTCGATCGCCTCATTGCTCTTGTTATCCTGTACCAGTGCGACCGCGGCGGTGAACTGCTCGCTATATTGGATGCGCTGCTTCTTCGTGTATTCGCGCCATCCGACAACGCCCGCGGTCACGACGACAATAAGGACCAAGCCCGCAATGGCGAAATTGCCGTATTTCTTCCAATAGCGGTTAAACTGGTCGCGACGGAGTTCCTCGTCGACTTCATCAAACAGGTCGGCCACGATGATCTCCAAGCCGGAAAAGGTCGGCTAACATAGCGGCGCGCCCCATTCCTGGCAAATGTCAAAACAGCGCAACCGCACGTATTTTCTATGGGATTCCAACCAATCTTCCCGACCTGTCCTGCCTCGACGGCCTGGAATACCGCACTTGCGCCGATTGGGGCGATCAGTCAGAATATTACAGAACGATGAAGGGTATTTGAGTGCCGTCATCAAGCGTTTTCTTTGCATGAATCGGCTGGAGATGACCCCAGCGGGAGACGTTATAGAGTCGATATGGTCAGGCCGGCGCAAGGTCGGCCTCGGCATCGCTTTTACCGCTCTGTTGGCGGCATGCGGCACGACGACGACTTTTTACTTTGCCGCCGCCAGTCTCGCGAATTTTGTCTACACCGATAAACTGCCGACCGACTACCTGGCGGAATTCGCCAGCGGTCAGGAATGTAACTTCCTAAAATCACAAAAAGATGGCGGACCGCTGTGCCGCGACTCGTTTGAACGGGTCGTCTATGAGCGGCCGCTCTACTGCTACCGGACGCTGGGAGAAATCGCCTGCTACGAAAAGCAGGATCCCTACGGCCGAAATACGACGCGGGTACGGTAGGAGGCGTGATTTGATACCCTATCCTTCCGCGCAGACCGGCATCACCGGCAGAATTCGAACCGCCGGTACGGAAAAAAGGCAATAAGAACGAGGGAGGCCTCGACCACGATGGCGAAGGTATTTCAACTGGCGAAGTTTCGCCGAAAAGGCGGGAAACCGGTTACCTTTAACCGCCAAGAACTTCGACAACTGCTCGATGTCTACAGCCGGCGCGTTGCCAGCGGCGAGTGGAAGGACTACGCAATCGACCATAGCGGCGGCGGCGCCGTCTTCTCCATCTTCCGGCATACCTTCGATACGCCGGTCTTCTCGGTGGCTAAGCGCCCGAACGGACGATATTGCGACTATCTGGTCATGAGCGGCCGAGAAGAGATCAAGCAGGGCCAGTCCATAGGCGAGGTTCTCTCCGTTTTCGACCGGCCGCTTCACCTCATTTCACGACACGGCTGACGATAGCCGGCCGCGCAACTAAACCGCGTGCGCCTTGACGGCACAAAAATGTTCTTGGTATGTTCTTTTTGATGCGATGAACACGACGGGATTGCCGAGACACCATGGGCCGATTGAAGCAAGATCACCTCGCGGCGGAGGAGCAGCGCAGACGGGCCACCGTTCTTGGTGAACTTCAGCTTCAACAGGTCGACATCTTCTGCTGGTGCAACCGTTGCGGGCATAACTCTGTCGTCTCCGTCGATCTATTCATCGCTCAGCTCGGACCGGATTTCCCGGTGCCGGACGTCGGCGCACGCTTGCGATGCAGCGGATGCGACAGCAAGGACATTGCCGCCCGCCCCGCCTGGCCGTCGCTGGGGCAGGTCGCGCGGCATCATGGACCGAAGCTTGCGATTGACGACGCGGCCGATTAACCGCCGATGAAACGATGCGTCGCAATAGCGCCAGCTAACGCACCGGAACGACTCGGAAAAACGACCTCCGAGTCGCGCCACGGAATCCGACGGGTTGCGCAACCGCGTGCGGGAATCGTCGAAGAATGGCCAAAACGATTCGCCAAGACATGTCCGACGCAGGACGCTGCCATACATCTGTCATCGACGGAGGAACCCTGCCGACGCCGAAAAATTTAAATTGTTAAACAGGGGTTTAATCAAGCGACGTTGACGCCGACGCGATCTATGTCCATAAAAGTGGCTGGTGTGAAATCTTGTGGTGGGGTCCGCACCGATATATTGTGGTTACATAGCTTGGTAACACGATATCTGGCCCCGCCAGCCTACTCTCGGTGAATGGGTCAGATAGACCAAAAAGACACGGAGAGAGGCAAATACCATGGTCTGGACCGACCATCGCGTCGATGAACTCAAAAAATTGTGGAACGAAGGCAAAACGGCGAGCCAAATCGCCGATGAGTTGGGGGATGTCACTCGTAACGCCGTGATCGGCAAGGCCCACCGTTTAGGTCTTTCCTCGCGGCCGTCGCCGATCAAGCGCAAGACGTTCGTTCTTCCCACGACGAACGAACGTATGTGCCAATGGCCGATCGGCGACCCGGGCGAAACAGGGTTTCATTTTTGCGACCACGTTGCGTCAGCGGGGCGACCGTACTGCCATGACCACTGCGTTCAGGCATACCGTCGCAAGAGCGAGTCCGCGGCCTAGCCACTAGCGGACCGCGGGGCTGCGAGAGCCTATCCAACCGGGGTTCGGTGCTGTTGCACCGGCCGCCCCTTTGCAAGTATTGGTGGAAAAACGTGCTACGCCTGTGGTGCGTTATGCGGCGGCCGCCGTTGCCTGGCGCCGTACCAGCGACAGTGCCGTCTCGACAACGTCCGGCCCCGCGCCTGGGCGGTGGGCATTCTCGCTGAGATGCCGCCGCCACACCTTTGCGCCGGGCACCGCCTGGAACAATCCCAGCATATGGCGCGTCATCGCCTTCAGCGGGACGCCACGAGCCATTTCGCGCTCGATATAGGGCAGCATGCGCTCGACAATCTGTTCCCGCGTGACGGCGCCAGCCGGCCCGCCGAAAAATCGCCGATCCACATCGGCCAGAATAAAGGGATTCTGATACCCCGCACGGCCGAGCATCACTCCGTCGAGGGTGTCGAGATGTTCTTCGGCCGCATCCAAGGTCGTGATCCCGCCATTGATCAGGATGGTCAGATCCGAGCGTTCGGCCTTCAACCGATGCACAAGATCGTGGCGCAGCGGCGGGATATCCCGGTTTTCCTTCGGGCTGAGGCCGGAGAGCAACGCCTTCCGGGCATGGACGATAAACCGCGTCACCCCCGTCTCCGCGACGGCGTCGACAAAGCCCTTCAAGGCCGGCCATTCTTCCTGATCGTCGATTCCGATCCGCGACTTCACGGTAACGGGGATCGAGACTGCATCCTGCATCGCGCCGACACAACGGGCGACCAAGTCCGGCTCGGCCATCAGGCAGGCACCGAAGCGGCCCGACTGCACCCGGTCGCTCGGGCAGCCTACATTGAGGTTGACCTCATCGTAGCCCCAGGATTCGGCAATTCGGGCGCATTCCGCCAGCGCGCCGGGGTCGGATCCGCCAAGCTGCAGGGCCACCGTATGCTCCGCCGGATCGAACCCGATCAGCCGATCCCGGTCACCGTGGATCACCGCCCCGGTGGTCACCATTTCGGTATAGAGCAGACAATGGCGGCTGATCTGGCGCAGGAAGAAGCGGCAATGCCGGTCCGTCCACTCCATCATGGGGGCCACGCAGACTTTGTATGACTGGAAATGCGCCATGTTTCTCATATTTCAGTGTGCATGAGGGAGAATATGCACATATTTGCCCACTTCTGTTATCACCAATACGGAGCAATGTGCAGTGTCCCCGTGCCCGATTTGCGCTTCAACAGGGAAAGCGCCACATTCGGGAAAAGTGGCATGTATTTGGATTTATCGGAGGAACGGCAGCATGTCTCAACAGACGCCTAGTCAAACAACAGCCATGGGCGCTGTCGACGCGGCATTGACTTTTATCGTGCCGCAGGACGAGAAACCCGTTTTCCAAAGCTCGGCGTATACCGGCACGGTCCCGAAAATCTTCTTCAAAACGGAAGAACGCAAAGTGCGGATCGAAGACGTGCGCGCGATGCCGATCCCCGCGTCGATCGAGAAAGAAGGGTTCGAGCTGTTGACGATCGAGACGGCCGTCGACGATCTCAACGACGACGACGCGGTCGAAACGAAATATTATCGGGAAATCGAAGACATCTTGAAGCAACGCTTCGGCGCCAGCCGGGTTGCCGTTTTCGATGCCACGCGCCGCTCCGATGGCGGCTCCGGCGCGGATAACCCGGATGGCAAACGCGAACCCGCGACCCGTGTCCACGTGGACTACACGCCCAGGAGTGGCCCGCAGCGCCTCAAGGACACCATCGGCGAAGAAGAAGGCGAGCGCGTCCTGGCGAGCGGCGCAAGGGTCGTCCAGGTCAATGTCTGGCGGCCGATCACCGGGCCGGTGCAGCGGACACCGCTCGCGCTGGCGGACGCCACATCGGTTGCGAAAGAGGAACTCGTGGCGACCGATCAGGTATTTCCGGACCGTGTCGGTGAGATCTTTCAACTGGCCTATGGCGCCGGCCAGCGTTGGTACTACGCGTCGGAAATGCGCCGCGACGAAATCTTTCTGATCAAGGGATGGGACTCCGCAGACACGACCGGGTCGCAATTCGCACCGCACGGGGCCTTTGAGCTGCCGAATACGGCGCCGGATGCCCCGCCGCGCGAAAGCATCGAAGTGCGCACCTTCGTTATCATTGAATAACGGAATTACGAAATGTCCGGGGAATCGCAATGACCACGCATACCGGCGGCTGCCATTGTCGGAACATCAAAGTTGAATTTGAAACCGCTGTTGCTCCTGGGGATTCGGAACCACGGGCCTATCAGTGCTCGTTCTGCCGCCAGCATCAGTCGCGCGCGGTCTCAGACCCCAAGGGCAAGCTCCGCATCACCGTCGACAATCAAGCGGCCTTGAGCCGCTATCAGTTTTCAATGAAATCGATCGAGTTCCTGGTTTGCCGCGAGTGCGGGGTCTATGTCGCCGGCTTCATGCGCGATCCGTCAGACAGCGAGGCCTATGGCACGCTCATGGTGAGTGCCCTGGACGACCGAAGCGGTTTCCCCGACCCAAACCCGAAGGAATACAACGACGAGCCGCGCGAAGCGCGTGCCGAGCGGCGACGCAAGGTTTGGACCCCCGCTGTCCTCGAGATTAAGGGCTGACCGCTTAGGCCTGCAATTCGACCAGCAGCTCCGCGAGCAGTTCCATGCCGGACCCCCAACCCTTGTCCATCCCGCCCATCGCGGCGGCAAAACACGCAATCTCGGCGTCGCTCGCCTCATGCGGAACCCAGGTCAGGCGCAGCTTGGTCTGATCACCGTCTTGCTCAAACGTCACCGTCGTCAGCAATACGCGCGGCCAGTCCGCCATCATGGGATTGGATATGATGTTCCAGTCCGCATCGGAAACGGAATGCAGCCAGACCAGCCGCTCCGGCGGAGTCACGTCGGTGAACTCGACCCGTTGATAATTCGAATTGCCGTCCCACTTCATCTCGCCGAGCCAGAGCCCGCCTGGCTTCACCTCGAGGCGGTGGACGATCGTCTCCACCCTGGGCCCATACCAGCGCGGCAACAACTCCGGGTCGGTCCAGGCCTTCCACACCAGCTCCCGCGGGGCATCGAAAACCCGTTCCAGCACATAGGTCGGCAAGTCACTCATTCTTGGGCCCCTTCGCCTCGGCTTTTTTCATTTCTTCCAACAGACCGTCGAGTTGATCGAAACTCGAAGACCAGAACTGTTCAAACTCTTCGAGCCACCGCACCGCCGCCGCCATCGGCTCGGCGTTGAGCCGCGCGGGCCGGCGTTGTTTATCGACATCCCGCTCAATCAACCCCGCCCGTTCCAGCACCTTCAGATGCTTTGATACCGCCGGCTGGCTCATCTCGAACGGCGCGGCAATCTCATTCACCGACGCCTCGCCGGCCGACAGCCGCGACAGGATCGCCCGCCGCGTCGGATCGGCGAGCGCTGAAAAAACCGCGTCGAGGTTCTGTGGGTGAGAGGCGAGGCCGATTTGCTCCATAACCATATGGTTATATAAATAATCCGGCTCAGTCAACCCATGTCCGCCTATCGGTGTCCCCATAAGGCAGGCACGACAAATCGCCCTCCCCTAAGCGGGAAGGCGTCTCTGCTTGTTCGATCGTGTAAGGACGCGTCCTAAGACGGCGGCGAAGCCTGGGCTAACCGTTCCGCCAGGCCCTGCTCGACTTGCACGTCTTACAAATACGGTCACCCGCCCACTCGCTCGTGAAGCGGGTAGCACACATCAGACACTTGCGATCTTTGGCCTCGTACACACGACGGGGCTTCTTGTTCGCGCTGCGATCTTCTACTTCTACATATACGTCACTCATAGGCCCTGGTTTTACCTTGTGTTTTGGGCTTTTCCATGGCGCAGGAGAGGTAATACATGGGCGCGCCCACACGCGCCTCTCCTACAATCCGGCTAACTGGAATAAATTCCAACGACTCTCCCCGTCCGCTCGACTTTATTCCCACTCAATCGTGCCGGGCGGCTTTGACGTTACATCATAGGTTACCCGGTTGATTCCTGGCACTTCATTTATAATGCGTGTTGCCGTTCGTGCCAAAAAATCATGTTCGAACGGAAAAGAATCCGCAGTCATTCCGTCTGTCGACGTCACTGCTCGAAGGGCGCACGCGTAGTCGTAGCTCCGAAGATCACCCATCACGCCAACCGTACGAACCGGCAATAGTACCGCAAAGGCCTGCCAAATGTCGTCGTACAGTCCCGCCCTTCTGATCTCGTCGAGATAGATATGGTCTGCCTTCCGGAGAATTTCCAGCCGCTCCGGCGTTATATCTTGTCCTGGGATTCGGATCGCCAAGCCGGGCCCTGGAAACGGGTGCCGGCCAACCATGTCATCCGGCAACCCCAACTCACGGCCAAGCGCCCGGACCTCATCCTTGAAGAGTTCGCGGAGCGGTTCCACCAGGCTCATGTTCATGCGTTCCGGCAGTCCACCGACGTTATGATGCGACTTGATCGTCACGCTTGGGCCGCCATCAAATGAAACGGATTCAATGACATCCGGGTAAAGCGTGCCTTGCGCCAGGAAGTCGGCGCCGCCGATCTTGTGAGCCTCTTCGTCGAACACGTCGATGAACAATCCACCGATGATCTTACGCTTGGTTTCCGGATCGGTCTCGCCCGCAAGCTTGCCGAGGAAAAGATCCACAGCGTCGCGATGCACCAGCTTGATGTGATAATGGTCGCGGAACAAATCGACCACTTGCTCCGCTTCGTTCAACCGCAGCAGTCCATGGTCGACAAAAATACAGGTGAGCTGATCGCCGATTGCTTCGTGAAGTAGGACCGCCGCGACCGAGGAATCGACTCCGCCCGACAGGCCGCAGATCACTCTGCCATCGCCGACCTGATCCTTGATCTTGGCAATCGCCTGATCGCGAAACGCCGCCATTGTCCAATCGCCGCGGCAATTTGCCACATGATGGGTGAAGTTCCGCAACAGCTTCGCGCCGTCGAGCGTATGCACGACTTCGGGATGGAATTGCACGCCGTAACAGCGCCGCTCGTCATTCGCGATCGCCGCGAAGGGTGCGCCTTTGCTGACCGCCACGGTTCGGAACCCGTCCGGCAGCCCCGTCACCCGATCGCCGTGGCTCATCCAGACCTGTTGTTTCGACCCGATCGACCACAAGCCGTCGAACAGCACGCAATCATCGGTGATCTCGAGGTCGGCGCGGCCAAATTCGCGATGGTCCGAGCTTTCCACCGTACCGCCGAGCTGCGCGCACATCGCCTGTTCGCCGTAGCAAATGCCAAGGACCGGCACGCCCATCTCGAACACGGCCTGCGGTGCCAAAGGCGCCTCGCTCGCCATTACGCTGGACGGGCCACCCGACAGGATTATCGCCTTCGGCCGGTATCGTTCGAGCGTCGAGGCATCCAAGCTATTGAAGGGATGGATTTCACAGTAGACGCCGCTTTCCCGGACTCGTCGCGCGATAAGCTGCGTGACTTGGCTACCAAAGTCGATAATCAGGATGCGGTCGGTCATGCGGCCTGTGTCTGCCGGAAAAGGAGGCGGACCATAACCGGATTCCCGGTTGCGGACAAGAGAGTGGTCGGCCGCATGTTCGCTTAAATGACGCGCGTGCCGTATTTCTCGACCGTGCGCTCCGATAGCGTCAGCCCAAGGCCGGGCGCGTCGTTCAGAGTCAGCCAACCGTCGGCGATCTTCGGCGGATTTTCGTACAGTTCCGCCTGCAGCGGATCGCGCTCCGGGTCGGTGAAGGCTTCGACGAAGCAGCCGGCCGGCGTGGACGCGACCAACTGCGCGTGGATGAAACAATCGTGGTGCGGCGTCACCTGGACATGGTTGAGATCGCAGAGCGCCGCCATCTTTCGGCCTTCGGTAAAACCGCCGAACATGGTGACATCGAATTGCAGGATCTGAATCGCCTGTTCCTCGAGCAACGCCCGGCAGCCGTAACTGGTCAACTCGCTCTCGCCCGCCGACAGCGGGATCGACGTGCGCTGCGACAACAGTTTCAATTCCCTCCGATCATCCTCCCACCGCACCGGCTCCTCCAGCCAAAGCGGCCGGAGCGGCTCCAGCAACCGTGCGCCCTCGGTCGCTGTCTCCAGGTCCCAAGCGCGGTTGACGTCGACCATCATCTCGTTGTCGTCACCAATCACCTCACGCACGACGGCCAGCCGCTCCATATCCTCGGCGAGGCTCATGCCGCCGACCTTGGCCTTGAAGCCTTTGTGACCTTGCGCCTTCAGCGCCTCCATCTCGTCGCGGAGTTCGGCCAAGTCCTTGCCGTCGCGGTAGTAGGCGCAGGTCACGTAGCACGGCACCTTGTCGCGGTAGCCGCCGAGGATCTGATAGAGCGGCAGGTTCGCGACCTTGCCCATGATGTCCCAGCACGCGACGTCGACCGCGGCGGAGATACGGACCAGCGCTTCTCGGCCCCACCCCTTCTCATGCGCCAATCGCTGCGAGGTCAGTGAGAAGATGTCCTTGTAAAGCCGCTCGGGCTGCAGCGGATTCGCACCGATGATGCGTTCGCCGATGCCGCTGCGGAACACACCCAGGATCGGTTCCGCATTCGTATAGCTGGTTGCCAGCCCGAACCCTTCGACCCCATCGTCGGTGCGCAGCCGCACCAATATCTCGTTCGCCGTGGGCACGATGAAGTTGCTGACCCAATGCGGCCGATCGTCCGCCGGGCCGCGCAGGATGAAGACGTCGAGGTCGGTAATCTTGGTCATGGCTGTCTCGAAATTGGGTTGCGCGCTCGAATTGGGCGGCGAATAAAACATGCGGACGGGCGGCGGGCAAACGGATCCGCCCTCGCCCCAACTTTCGAGGCATCGCCAATTGTAATACCATTCCCGAACGGCAATGAGCCGTCGGAACAGGTGGGAGACGGCGATGAAAGCGACCCAAAAACTCCGCGAACTGTTGGCGGGTGACGGAATCGTACTAGCCGGCGGCGCGCATGACGCGTTCAGCGCACGGCTCGTCGAGCAGGCCGGCTTCAAGATGGGCGTGGTCACTGGTGCCGGCGTCGCCGCCTGCCGGGGTTATCCGGACGTGGGTCTCGTCACGATGGAGGAAATGACTCGTAACGCGCGCTACATCGCCGACGCGGTCGACATTCCCGTGGTGATCGACGCGGACAACGGCTACGGCAACGCGCTCAACGTGGTGCGCACGGTCCAGGAATTCGAGAACGCGGGCGTTGCCGGCATCCATATCGAGGATCAGACATGGCCCAAGCGCTGTGGTCATATGTTCGGCAAATCGGTGATCCCCAAAGAAGAAATGGCGCAGAAGATCCGGGCCGCCCTGGACGCACGGCGAGACCCGGACTTCGTCATCATCGCACGCTGCGACGCGCTGCTACCGAACGGCCTGGACGATGTGTTGGCGCGCGGCGAGGCCTATATCGAGGCGGGCGCTGACATGTTGTTCTGCGAAGTGCGTGATTCGATGGAAGAGATCGAGACCATCGCCCGGACCTTCCGCGGCCGCGTGCCGCTGCACTGGAACCACAGCCCAAGCCCGATGGTCCCACGCCTCTCGGCCAAGGAGGTCGAGTCACTCGGCTTCAAGACCTGCTGTTTCTACGTCCAGGCGTTGATGGCCGGGGTCAAGACGATGCAACGGGTGCTGGCCCACATTCATGCCAATGGCACATCGGCGGGGCTCGAAGACGACATGATTGAGTTCGACGAGCTTTGGGACCTGTTGGGTATCGCCAAGGTCCGGGAGATGGAAAAAAAGTATGCGGTTTGACCCGGTCCGCCTTGAGCTGATCAAGAACGCGATCGGATCCGTCGTCGACGAGATGACGCTGACCGTGGTGCGCATCGCATACTCGTCGATCATGCGCGACACCATGGACCTGTCGAGCGCCTTCTGCGACCGCGACGGACGGATGATTGCGCAAGGATTGAGTCTGCCGTTACATCTGGGCTCGATTCCGGATGCGATGGATTGCGTGCTGGAGCGTTGGGGCGATGACATGGCCCCCGGCGACGTGATCATCCTCAACGACCCCTATCACGGGGGAATGCATCTGCCTGACATCTTCATGTTCAAGCCTGTCTTCGTGGAAAACGACCTGTTCGGCTTCACCGTGCTGGTCGCGCACCACAACGACATGGGCGGACGCGTGCCAGGATCAAGTGCGGCAGACTCCACCGAAATCTATCAGGAAGGCATCCGTATCCCGGTCGTAAAGCTTTACGAGAAGGGCAAGCCTAACAGCACGCTGTTCGACCTGTTGCAGCTCAACGTTCGCCAACCCGAGGTCATCCTTGGCGACGTGGACGCGCAGTACGCCGCCTGCCGCACCGGCGAGCGCGGCATGTTGGAACTGGTGGAGCGCTACGGCGCGGCCGAACTTTACGATGCGTTCGATACCCTGCTCGACTATAGCGAGCGCGGCGCACGCGACATCATCGCCGCCATTCCCGACGGGGTATATCGCTACACCGACCATCTCGACGACGACGGGATCAACTTCGGCACGCCGGTGCCCATCGCGGTCGCCGTGCATGTGGACGGCGACGAACTGACCGTCGACTTCGACGGCAGCGCGGCCCAGGTCGACGGCGCGATCAACGCGACGCTATCGTTCGCAAAGTCGGCGATCTACTTCGCGGTACGTTCGATCATGGTCTTGGACGTGCCCAACAATGCCGGCTTCTTCCGCCCGATCCACGCCAAGGCGGCGCTCGGTACCATCGTGAACCCGCGACCGCCTGGCGCCGTCGCTGCGCGCGGTGTTACCGGCTTCCGCATCATCGACGCGCTGGCGGGCGCGTTGGCGCAGGCCGTGCCCCACCTGGTACGCGCGCCGGGCGAAGGCGGCACGACCAGCTACAGCATCGCCGGCTATGACGCGGATGGGACCTACTCCCAGTTCCGCGAGGCGGTGATGGGCGCGTGGGGCGCCGGGTACGAACGCGACGGCATCGACGGCGTCGCCAACCCGGCAGCCAACATCAGCAACGCGCCGATCGAGGTGATTGAGAACATGGCGCCAATCCGCGTTGAACGGTACGAACTGGTCCCTGATAGCGGCGGCCCCGGCAAGTGGCGTGGCGGACTTGGCGTGCTGCGGCAGTTGAGATATCTCGGTGCGGGTGCGCGGCTGCAACTTCGATCGGACCGGCGCGACCATCCACCCTTTGGAATCGCCGGTGGCGGCTCGGGACGCGCCTCGGACAATAATTTCTTCGACGGCGTGGCCTGGGAGCGCCTGCCGACAAAATTCGTCCGCCCGATTCAACCAGACCAGGTCATCTGCCACACAACAGCCGGCGGCGGCGGTTACGGCGATCCATTCGACCGGCCGGCCGACCAGGTCGCGGGCGACGTGCATGACGGCAAGGTCAGCATCCAGGCAGCCGCGCGCGACTACGGCGTTGCGATCACCGAGAGCAACCTGACCGTCGACGACAAAGCAACCGCGGCCCTGCGCCGCCGCGCCGCACAGTAAGCCGTCGACGCGCCATGCCCCCCGACAATCCCGGACAACTGCGCATCGGCGTCGATATCGGCGGTACCTTTACGGACCTAGTGGTGCACATGCCGGACGGCCGGCTGATGAAAAGAAAGCTGTCGTCCACGCCCGACGACTACGCCCGCGCCATCGTCGATGGCATCGTTGACGCGGTCGGCGACGTTGTCGTCGATATCGACGAGATCGTGCACGCCACTACGGTGGCGACAAACGCGATTCTCGAACGCCAGGGTGCCAGGACCGCCTTGATCACAACGGAAGGGTTCCGCGATGTCCTGGAGCTGCGCCGCATTCGGATTCCCCTGTCCTACGATCTCGGGTGGGAGAAACCGCCGCCGCTGGTCGACCGCGCGCTGCGCTTTGAGGTGAGAGAACGGCTGGACCATCTCGGCAACGTGTTGACGGATCTCGACACGGACGGGCTGAACGCGGTGGTCGACGCCGTCGCAGACGCCGACGTCGAGGCAATCGCCGTTTCCCTGATCCACGCCTACCGCAATGCCGGACATGAGCGACAAATCGCCGAAGCGCTACGGGCGCGTCTGCCGGACTGTCCCGTGTCGCTCTCCTCGGCGGTCCTACCGGAAATTCAGGAGTTCGAACGCACCAGCACGACCGTGGTCAACGCCTATGTACAACCACTAATCGCGCATTATCTCGGCACGCTGCGCGACCGCCTGCGGGCACGGGAGGTCACGGCACCCATCCTGGTGATGCAGTCCAACGGCGGCCTGGTGCCCGCCGGCACCGCCGCCGAGCGGCCCGTGACGATCATCGAATCCGGCCCCGCCGCCGGCGTGGTGGCGGCGACCAAGGTAGCGGCCGCCTGCGGCCTCGATAACGTCATCACCTTGGACATGGGCGGCACGACAACCAAGGCGTCGATTATCGAGAATGGCGGCATCCTGCGCGCCCGCGACTATGAGGTCGGCGGCTCGATCTCGGTCAGCAGCAGGTTGATACGCGGCGGCGGCTATATGTTGCGTATTCCCGTGATCGACATCTCCGAAGTCGGTGCAGGCGGCGGCAGCATCGCGGCGCTGGACCGGGCCGGAGCACTCCGCGTCGGACCGCGCAGCGCCGGCGCCTCCCCCGGGCCCGCCTGCTACGGCCTGGGCAACGACCAGCCGACGGTCACCGACGCCAATCTCGTCCTCGGGTATTTGCACGACGGGTCGCTTGCCGGCGGCGCGCTGGAGGTGGACAAGCGGTTGGCGGAACGCGCGGTGCAAGACCACCTGGCGACGCCCACTGGCCTGTCGACCCTCGATGCCGCGCATGGCGTGCATGAAATCGTCAACTCGAACATGGTTCGGGCGATCAAGACCGTGTCGGTCGAGCGCGGACGCGATCCGGCTCATTTCGCGTTGATGGCGTTCGGCGGTGCAGGGCCGATCCACGCCGCGGGCATCGCCGAGACATTGAACATCCAGCGCATCGTCGTGCCACCTGCCCCTGGTCTGTTCAGTGCCTTTGGATTGCTGCACGCTGATGTGGAACATCACGCGACACAGACGGTGCTGACCGAAACCGCCGGGGCTAACCTGGATGCCCTACGCGATATCGTCGCCGAGATGAGCACCACGCTGAAAGATAAGATCCGCGCAGAGGGCTTCGCCGACGAGGCTGTTTCCCTCTCCTTGTTCGCCGATATGCGCTACGCCGGCCAATCGTCCGAGCTGATGGTTCCTCTCCCGACGGCGGACCTTGACCCAGAAACCATCACCGCCGCAGAAGCAGCCTTCGAGGACGAATTCGAACGGCTCTACCAGCATCGCGGCGCACAAAAGAAATTCGAGCTGGTCAATCTGCACGCCATCGCCACGGTGCAACGGGATATCCTGCACGAAGGCACATGGGAGGCGGCCTCCGCGGCGTCCGGCCCGAACGCTTACCGGCCGGTTTATTTCGGCCCGGAAATTGGATCACTCGACACGCGCCTGGTCCGCCGGGACGCGCTGTCGCAGATTGCGACGCCAGGTCCGTTGATCGTCGAGGAATATGACTCCACGGTCGTCGTGCCGCCAGCCTGGCAAGCATCTCTTGACGCACGCGACAATATTATCCTGGACCGAATCCCGTAACCACGGCGTCCAGGTCGTCCCAGCCATACGCCCGTTCCGCAACATCCGCGCCCCAGAGCCGTTCGGTCCGGCTGGCCGCCGGGCGGCCGCCCATCGCTTCGTAGAAGAACCCGGCTGGGTTTTCCTGTAACACCCAGACCAACACCGAACGATAGCCCTCCGCCTGCAACTGCTGGAACAGTTCGGTCAGGAGAAGCCGGCCTATGCCCTGTCCTTGATAATCCGGCAGGACGTAGAGCGTGTAGATCTCGCCCTCGAACCCCAACGCGCCGGCCCGCGCCTTGCCACAACTGCCAAAGCCGACGACGCCGGCAGTGTCGGAGTCCGCCACGACCACGCGGTCGCGTCCGCTGTCCAGGACACGAGCCCACTGACCGCCTTCCATCGCACTGGACATTTCCACCAGAACACGGTCCGGCAGCATCCCGGCATAGGTATCCCGCCAGGTATCCACATGGATCCGACCGATCGCCGATGCATCCTCGGCCCGGGCCGGCCGGATTACCGTCATGGCGCACGCTCCAGCACCGCCGTGAAGAACCCGTCGGTCCCGTGCCGGTGTGGCGTCAGCATCAATCGGTCGCCGTCACAGGGATAGTCGCCGGTCGCGACGCGGGACCAGATATCGCGGGCCGACACTTCCCGGAATGTCGAATCATGCGCCAGGAAAGCGTCGACGATGACATCGTTCTCGTCCGGCAGGATCGAACAGGTCGCATAGATCAACCGTCCACCGGGCCGCACCAAGGCCGCCGCCGCGCCCAACAAACGCTGTTGCAGCGCCGCCATCTCCGACACCGTTTCCGGCGTCAGGGTCAGTTTCGCTTCCGGATGACGCCGCCATGCCCCGCTGCCGCTGCAAGGCGCGTCGACGAGTACCCGGTCGAACGTGCCGGCCTCGCCGGACAGCCACGGGTCGTTCTCGTCCGCGATTACTTGTTCCACGACGATGGTCACTCCGGCGCGCGCAAGACGGGGTCGGATTTGCCGCAACCGCGCCTCGGCCGCATCGCAAGCGACAATTCGGCCTTGATCCTGCATCGCCGCGGCCAGCGCCAATGTCTTGCCTCCACCCCCGGCGCATAAATCCAGCACGGCCGAGCCGGGCGCGGCATCCGTCAGCAGGGCCACGAGCTGCGAGCCCTCGTCCTGCACCTCGACCAAGCCGTCCTTCCAGGCGCGGCCTTGTCCAAGCTGCAGGCGGCCGGGCAACCGCAGGCCGACCGGCGACAGCGGCGTCGGGACCGCGTCGATCCCATCCTCGGCCAAAAGAGCAATCGCGGTCGCACGATCACCCTTCAGCGTGTTCACACGGAGACCCACGCTCGCTTCCGCTGAGAGCGCTGCGAGTTCATCTTCCAACGCCGTACCGAACGCGGCCTCCAGCGCCGGATCGAGCCAGGCCGGATAGTTTAACCGTATGTCACGCGGCTGCTCGGCGTGATGCACGTCTTGGCCCGACAGGGCATCGATTAAGGCGCGTTCCCCATCGCCCAACGCTGCGGCGGCGTATTTGCCTGCCCCGAATGCCTCTGAAAGCGCGGCCCCATCGTGATGGTCGAGCAGAACCAGCGCCGCCAGCAACAAAGACCGGCCGTTGACCGGGACATCCGACCGACCGAGCCACCAGTCGAGCACACGGCGATGCCGGACGATCCCGTAAACGAGCCCCCGGATCGCGCGGCGGTCGCCACCGCCCGCATAGCGATGCTCGCGCGCCCAGCGTTTGAGCACGCCATCCAGCGGCGCATCGGCCGCGTCGGCGGTGTCGATAAGATCGATGACGGCTTGATATCTCGCGCCTGGAGTCATGGCGCCCGGCCCGTGGCGGTCAGCTGTTAGATCGGTAGTTCGGCGCTTCCTGGGTCACCATGATGTCATGCACATGGCTTTCCCGGAGGCCGGCACCGCTGATGCGGTTGAACACGCAGTTGGACTGCATGTCGGCGATGGTCCCGTTGCCGGTATAGCCCATGGCGGCGCGCAGTCCACCCACCAGTTGGTGGACGATGTTACCGACCGGTCCCTTGTACGGCACCCGACCCTCGACGCCTTCCGGCACCAGCTTCAGGGTTTCCGACACTTCCTGTTGGAAGTAGCGATCGGCCGAGCCGCGCGCCATCGCGCCGACCGAGCCCATGCCGCGGTAGGTCTTATAGGAGCGTCCCTGATAGAGCTGCACCTCACCGGGCGCTTCGTCGGTACCCGCGAACAGCGAGCCGATCATCGCGCAATCCGCGCCGGCGGCAATCGCCTTCGCCAGATCGCCCGAGTATTTGATGCCGCCGTCGGCGATCACCGGAATATTGCGGTCCCGCGCCGCGGAGGTGGCGTCCAGGATGGCGGTCAATTGCGGCACGCCGACGCCGGCGACGATGCGGGTGGTGCAGATTGACCCCGGACCGATGCCGACCTTGACCGCGTCGGCGCCCGAATCGATCAGAGCCTTGGCCCCGTCCGCAGTCGCGATGTTACCCGCCATGACCTGGGCATAGTTGCTCAAGCGCTTGACGCCTTCGACCGCCTGCAGCACGCCCCGGCTATGGCCATGCGCCGTGTCGATCACGATCACGTCGCACCCGGCATCCAGCAGGGCCTCGGCGCGGCGTATACCGTCCTCGCCCACGCCGGTCGCCGCGGCAACCCGAAGACGGCCGTGTTCGTCCTTACAGGCGTTCGGGTATTGCTTGGCCTTTTCGATATCCTTGACGGTGATCAGCCCGACGCAATGGCGGTCCTCATCGATCACCAGCAGTTTCTCGATCCGGTGCTTGTGCAGCAGGCGTTTCGCCTCTTCCTGGTTGACGCCTTCCTGCACCGTGATCAGACCGCGTTTGGTCATCAGTTCGCGGACTGGCTGCGACGGCTCTGTCGCAAAGCGCACGTCCCGGTTGGTCAGGATACCGACCAGCTTCAAGTTGCGCTTGGAGACCACCGGAATGCCCGAGATATTGTTCGAATCCATCATCGCCAAAGCATCGGCAAGCGGCCGTTCCGGCGTGATCGTGATCGGATTGACCACCATGCCCGCTTCGAACCGCTTCACCCGGCGCACTTCTTCAGCCTGGCGTTCAATGTCCATGTTCTTGTGGATCACGCCGAGTCCGCCCGACTGCGCCATCGCGATGGCCAGGTTGGCCTCGGTCACCGTATCCATGGCCGATGACAGCAGCGGAATGCCGAGCGTGATGTTCTTTGTAAGCTGGGTGGTCGTATCGGTCTGATTGGGCAGGACGGCGGATTCGGCGGGCGCTAAAAGGACATCGTCGAACGTGAGCGCTTCGCGAAACTCCATGCCATCACCCCATTGAATTGGCGCGCATCATACACGACCGGCCCAGCCTGCCAAGCGTAAAGACAATGAATTTTACGCGAAAACAGGGATGTTAGCCGCCGTCCCCCGTATCCCGGCGGAACGACTCGGCCACCAGATACATCTCCCGGGAACCGGCCCGGCTGGCCGCCGGTTTCGCATGCGAGACCTTGACGAAATCCCGCTTCAGCGTCTCCAACAGTTCACGCTCGGTACCGCCCTGCAGGACCTTGGCGACGAAGACGCCGCCCGGCGCCAACAGGTTTTGGGCAACATCATAGGCCGCCTCGATCAGCGCCATGACCCTTAAATGATCGGTCTGGGCATGCCCGGTCGAGGGCGCGGCCATGTCGCTCATCACCACATCCGCCGGCCCGCCAAGGGCGGCGAGCAACCGGTCGATAACGTCTTCATCATAGATATCGCCGAGCAAATGCACCGCGCCAGGAACGGGCTCCACCTCTTGTATATCCAGCGCTACCACCGTGCCCTTCTCGCCCACCGCCGCGACGGCGATCTGGGTCCACCCGCCCGGGGCCGCGCCCAAATCCAGAATCCGGGAGCCGGGTTTCAGGAATCCGAACTTCTCGTTCAACTCCTCCAGCTTGAAGGCCGCCCGGCTGCGGTAACCCAGCTTCCGTGCTTCCTCGACGAAAGGATCGTTGAGCTGCCGTTGCAGCCAGCGCGTCGAGGACGGTTTGCGGCCCCGCGCGGTCTTGACCCGAACGGTCTTGCGCCGCGTGCCGCCGCCCCGTCCACCGCTACTGCCGCCGCGGCTCATGCGCCGCCTCCCACGCTCGCCCCGAGGCGGACGTCATTGGCGACCCCCATCAACTCACACAGGATGCCCTCACGCAGCCCGCGGTCGGCAACGCGCAACTGGCCGACCGGCCAGCGGTGGCAGATCGCTTCGAGCAGGGCGCAACCGGCCACCACCAGGTCGGCACGCTCGCGGCCGATGCAGGGATGCGCCGCACGGTCATCGCAATCCATGTCGCGCAGCCGCGCGCTGATCCGTTCGATGGCATCGAACGGCAGGTAGGCACCGTCCACCGCGGCCCGGTTATATCGCTGCAGTTTCTGTTTTACGCCGCTCAACGTGGTGACGGTACCGGACGTGCCAAGCATCTGCACCGCGCCGGACGCCACCGCCTCGGCGATGTTGTGGCGCGCGCAGAACGGCCCGAGATAGCTTTGCATTTCCTCGATGACACCTTGGTAGTCGGCGACGGACATCGTGCCGGCCTCGAACCGCTCGCTGACGGTCACCACGCCATGCGGCATCGATACCCAACCGAGAATCTCGGGGTCGCCATTCTCCAGGGACAGCCACAGCACCTCGGTGCTGCCTCCGCCAATATCGAAGATCAAGGCATGCGGCCGCACATCCTCCAGCAGCGGGAGACAGCCGCGCAACACGAGCCGCACTTCCTCCGCCGTGGTGATCGTCTCGACATTGAGGCCCGTCTCGGCCTTCGCCCGCTCGATGAAATCCTCGCAATTGCGCGCCTGACGGCACGCTTCGGTCGCTACGTTGCGCGTCTTCACCACACAGCCGCGCTCCATCTTATCCGCACAGATTTGCAGGGCTTCGATCGTGCGGGTCATCGCCGCCTCGGATAGTTCGCCAGTGCGCGCAAGCCCCTCGCCCAGGCGGACGATCCGGGAAAAGGCGTCCGTCACCCGGAACCCGCCGACCTCGGAGGGCGTCGCGACCAACAGACGGCAATTATTGGTGCCGAGATCGAGCGCCCCGAAACTCTGGCGCCCGCCTCCGTTCGACGTTCCGTGACCTTTCCGCGGCCGACGCCGCCTGTTGAGATAGGTCACCATGGTCGAAGAAAGCTCCTGGTTTAGTCGAATAGGGAACCCGCCCGGCTCGAACCAACGGCGATCGTCGGGATCGGTTCACATCCGCCATCCTAAACGATGGCGGGAGCATCTGGAAAGACGAGCGACAGCGGCTGCCCTATTGGCCTGCGGCTGATGAACGCGCGGGACCCACGGCGGCGGCTTCGTCTCGGCTGAGCAGTCCGTCGCGATTGCTGTCCGCTTGATTGAAATCGATCACGCGGGCGCCGGTGAACTCCGACAGGCTGAGCTGACCGTCATCGTTGCGGTCCGCATCGCGGAAGGCCTCAGCCGTGACGCCATCGGCTTCGGCGGGCGCCAACGCCCGGTCCCGATTTCGGTCCGCGAAGTAGAAAAGCTCGACCATCCGGTCGTAAAACTCGCCCTGGTCGATCGACCCGTCGCCGTTACGGTCGCTCAAGAGGAAACTGTCGCCTTGCTCGGCGGCGGCAGCGGCGCTCAGGATTAGCAGAAATCCGAACGCCACGCAGCCAGCCCTTATCACCGGGATGCCCATGACCGGCTACCATAAGGGGTCCGGCAGTAGGCGTCCATGACGCAAGACGGCACGCCGAAACGGTCGAATTTTACAGGAAAGCGCCCTATAATGAGGTCCTTCGCGGGATCCGGCGGGCGCCGGTAGTTACCACCGAAGTCCGGCATCGCGGCGCTACACAAGCGCGCAAGGCCGTGCTAAAACCCGCGACCCCTGCTGGGGAATAGTATAACGGTAGTACAGCGGACTCTGACTCCGTCGGTCCTGGTTCGAATCCAGGTTCCCCAGCCATCATTTTAATTTCGCCGAAGTCGCTCCGATTACCGGCCTGTTCAACTCACGGAGCAGCAACCGCCGCCACTACTTCTTTCCGGCGGCTACCTTTTTTCTTTTTGGCGGCGGCCTTTTCGGCGACAGCGGCGGCCTTTTCAGCAGCAGCGGCATCGGCGGCTTCCTTATCGACAGCCTCTTTGGCCAGACGAAGCGCGCGCAGGCTCGCCGTGTGCTCCAATTCCTTTTGCCGATCTTTCTCTTTCTTTTTCATCACCTGATCGTGCTTTTTCTGCGTGGCGGCGAATTTTTCTTCGGCGCGCGTTTTCGTTGATTTCAACATAGGCGGCGTCCTTTCTATCCGTTGTTTTTGGGAACCTCGCGATTGGCGATCGATCGCGGTATCCGTTGAGGCGCGATCGACGCTCATGCGGCGGTCACAGGTCTTCGCGTGTCAGCGTATAGGCATAGGAATTTCCGCGATCGCGCATATACATACCGTCCGCCGCAACATGGATTTTGTCCCGCGCCTTGTCGAAAGCCGCTAAAAGAGTCGCTTCATTGTCCCCGGACATCGTATCCAATTCCTGCAGGGCGGCCGCATCGATGAAGAAGGAAATCTCGATGGAGCTATCATATCCCCAAAACCGGACACGATTCTTCGCGGAATCAAAACTGCGGCTGGCGTTCGGAAAACTAAGCACCATGTTTCCGGGACTGACGGATGTCGTCATTTCTTAATCCCCTTGTATCCTTGATGGCATCACCCTTATGGCATCGCACACTTGCCGCCCGATTTCTCAAACGGCCGATCGCATTCCCAGTTGTTTCCGGAATAATCGATATGCGCATTCGCAGGTACCTTCACGATAACACAAGAATCGTCCGCGGCCCGGTAGCCGCGTTCACAGTCCCAACCGCGATCGTATGACGTCTCCACGAAATACCCGTTCTTGGGAACCTTGATAGCGACACACTGCTCGTTATCCGCCCGATAGCCGCGGTTACAGCGCCAACCGGAAGCATGTAACGAGGTGGATAAGTAGCCGTTCTCCGGCACCTCGATTAAGACGCATGTATCGCCGGTCTCCTCGAATCCGCGCTCGCATTGCCAGCTATCGCCGAAGGCGTTGAGGTAGGCATTCTTGGGAATCTCGATCGCGACGCAATTTTTGTCGGCATTCTTAAATCCGCGCCGGCACTGCCACCCGCTGCCATAGGTCCCATCCGTCGGGAAGGCGTTCGCCGGCACCCGAATGGCGCGGCAGGCGCCATCGGTCTTCCGGAAACCGCGATTGCATGTCCATCCGCCACCGTAGGTCCTGGCGGTCGCATTCTCGGGTACGCCAACGGAGGCAAGTTGGGCGAAGGCGGCGTCCGGCAAGACGGCAAGGAGCGCCACCAGGGACATAATGCGGGCGGCGTGGATGCACAGGAGATTTATTGTCGCCATGGGCTATTTCCTTTTCGGCAGGCGGACCATCCAACAGTTTCGTCTAAATCGTCCGGACCGGAAGTCACACGGATACACCGGCGAGAAACTACTGCCAGCGGAAGGTCACAGTCCGTTGTGCCTTTATCAGCGCCTTGGGAGGCTGCCGAATTACAGCATCGATACCGGAGCGCGGTATTTCGGAGAGGGCACGGCCCCCTCCGTCTCAAAGGCTAGGATGATTTCTCGGGTGCGACCGTGGCCGGCGCCGCGTCGGGGCCTGTCATCGGCTTGTCTGCGGTCGATGCCGCCTTGGCCTTGTCGTCCGGCTTGCCTTCGCTTGGAGCATCTTGCTTGCTGGAGAAATTCTTAAAGGACATATGGAATGCCTTTCATTACCGCAGTAATGATTTACTGCTTAAATATAAATGGTGATAAATTAATATTTTTCAATATCCAAATGTAAATATACTTTTATTACACTTTCTATAATAAAACATTCCTTGAAAAAGGCTTATTAGTTATTTTCTATTATTCCATAACTCTAAATTCCACTCTTCATGTACCCACCAAGAATTGATGCCTGACTGTACTCATTCGGCATCCCGCGCGCGCACGCGGCGCATTGCCTGCACGGGTTCGGATACTAGACGAACACCATTGTGCCCATGATGTATGCGTCCAAGTAGGATACCTGCCGATCCCACGCCTATTCGATCAAGACGCTATGCACCATGATATAGCGGACGGTATCCGCGTCATCCGCGAACGGGATGAATAGGCGGGACCAGCGTCGATATTTGGACTCAACACTCGCGTTTACTACATGCGCCAAAGGCCGGCGCGCGTCGCGGACGTCGTGATAATACCCGAGTAGCGTTTTTGGATCCTCATACTCAGTTTCCGAGAACCGTTTCCCAGTCCAATCGCGCCCGTGCAATTCGCCGACGGCCGAACCGTAAACGATGAATTTCGCATCGTCGTCGTCAATCAACTCGACGAGATGAAGGTGTCCCGGCCACCGCTCGAGATCGTCTTCCGTAAATGAGTCCCGCGTGGGCAACCCTTTGGGCGGGCTGATTTGATTCCAAAACTCGAAGAGTTCCTCATGGATCTCCGGCACGACGGTGAGCCAATTGCTACGGTGGGGGGTGATCATATCCACGTCACTGTATCCTTGCGCCGCTTACGGGCCGAAATTCGAGAATTTGTGAGGGCATAGTTCAAGTCGCTCTTGTCGCGCATTCATGTGACCCATTTGCCAGCAGGTGCATGCGACCGCACGTTAGGATAGCTCACCGACACCGAGAGTGATAATGCGGCGTAATTGCAGTCGGATGAACCTTGCACTCCGAACCCATCGGTAATCAAGGCCATATCAATCAAAAATTGAAGCTCCGCCGTCCACAAAACCGACACGCGCGGCGAAACGGGCCATGCCGCGCTATACTGTCGGCAGTAGAAAAGAAGGTGCCGATCCGCTCCCACCAAACGCACACAGAATGGAAACGCCATGGACCTCAATTTAAAGAACAAAGCCATCGTCGTGACCGGCGGCAACCGGGGCATCGGCCGCGGAATCGCGCTCGCCTTCGCAGCCGAAGGCGCCAATGTCGCTATCGTCGGGCGGGATGAAGCGGCGCTCGCCGCCGTGAAGAGTGAGATCGAAACGCTCGGCGTCCAGGCGCACGCGATTTCCGCGGACCTGTTCACCGCCGAGGGCTGCGCCCGCGCGGTCGACGAGACCGCGGAGACGTTCGGCCGCCTGGACGTGCTGGTGAACAACGCGTCCACATCGGTGAGCGGGCAGCTTGAGACGCTGAGCGACGATCAACTCATGGAGCGGCTCAACGGTAAGACGCTCGCCTATATGCGGTGCTGCCGGACCGCCCTGCCCCATTTTCGTAAGGGCGGTGGCGGGCGGGTCATCTGCATTGGTGGTGGCGCTGCGCGCAAGGCGGAAAAAGCATCGCTGCCGAGTGGGCTCGGCAATGCGGCGATGACCAACTTCGTCAAACATTTCAGCCAGAACGTAGCGCCCGAGAACATCACAGTGAACGTCGTCCATCCGCCGTTCACCAAGACCGACCGCTATCCTGCCCGATTGGAGGCGCGGGCCGAACAGCTCGGCGTCAGCCTGGAGGAAGCAGAGGCCACCTTCGTCGCCATGTTTCCGATCGGCCGGATCGTCGAGCCCAGCGACATCGCGCCGACAGTACTGTTCCTCGCGTCGCCGCATGCCTCGGCAATCACCGGCGAGGCCATCAGCATCGACGGCGGGTCGATCAACGGCGTCTATTACTAAACCGCCGTCACCGTTCCGAACGACGATACCTCGAAAAAGAAACCGGGCCGTCCCAATGCTGGGGCGGCCCGGCGTTCGTTAAACGTCGCTGCAGCGCAGCCTACTTCTTCAGCAGCTTCACCATGTCCGCATACATCGCGGTCTGCTTCTTCAGCAGGTCCTGCACGACATCCGGGCCGTGGAACAGGATCAACTGATTTCGCTTGTTCATGATGTCGACGACGGCCTTTTCCTTCATGGCCTTCTGCCATCCCGCCGCCAGTTTCTTGACGACCGGCTCAGGCGTACCGGCTGCCGCGGACACGGTGATGAACACCTCGGTGCCACCTGGATAGCCGAAATCCTTCATGCTCATCAGGTCCGGGAATTGACCAAGCCGCTCCTTCGTCATGGCGCCAAGCATCGTGATCGTTCCCGCCCGGGCATGCGGCGCAAAGGAACCACCCGACCAGCCGAAATCGACATGGCCGCCGAGCACCGCCGGCATGACGCCAGCACCGCCCTTGACCGGCACGGGAATGATCTTGATTCCCTCGCGGTCGGCGATGAAGCCGGTCACGAGCCGGTCGAGCTGATAAAACGACGCGTATTTAAGTGCCCGCTTCTCTTTTTTCGCGGTGGCGATCATATCCTTCAGCGTCTTGAAGGGGGCGCCGGCCTTGGTGAAGATCGCTTCCTGAAATTGACCGATGACCGCGATATGGCGAAGGTCGTCAGACTTATACGCGACCTTCTTCAGTTGCGGCTCCAAGGTATAGGTGGTCGAGGTCGTGACGACGAAGGTGTAGCCGTCCGGCTTGGTCTTGGACGTGTACAACGCCGCAACGCCGCCCCCCGCACCGGGCTTGTTCTGGACCAACACCTTCTGGCCGAGGACCTTTCCCAGCGGATCGGCGGCGGCGCGCGCCAGCGTGTCGGTTCCGCCACCGGCGCGATAGGCGACGATCATCGTGACGGACTTCGTCGGGAATTCGGCCGCCATGACCGCGGCGGTTGGTCCGGCTATCGCCGCGCCGAGGAGCGCCGCGCCGAACAAAGTGTAACCAATGTTTGGGCGTTTCATTTTCAGTGTTCTCCCAAGTCAGTTGCAGTTTTTCTTACGGCCGGGCTTACGCCCGGTCAGTCGAAGGGGATGTCGGTTCAGGTTCGAACCGCGTCAAGTTCACGGAACTCAACCGCACGATCGAGAAAGCGGCGAGCAGCAGGAAAACGATGGCGATCGGATGGTCGAGCAGTTTTGCTGCATTATTGTCGGTCAAAATCAACGATTGGCGCAAACTCAGCTCCATCATCGGCCCAAGGATGAAGCCGACCAGGAAGGTTACGAACGAGAAATCGAACTTCTTCATGAAATATCCAACGAAGGCGAAGGACAGCATCAGATAAACGCTGAACATGCCGCCGCCTTCCACGAAAGCGCCGATTATGCAGAGCAGCACGACGATCGGCGAGATCATCGTATCCGGCGCCTGAATGATCCTGGCGAAGAATCTCTGGCCGACATACCCGATGACGAACAACAGCAGTGCTGCCAGGATCATGCCGTTGTAGATGCCGTAGACGAGGGCCGCGTCGTCCCGGAAGATCAGCGGCCCCGGCGTCAATCCATGCAGCAGGAACGCGCCCATCAGCAGCGCCGTCGACAGGCTGCCCGGCACCCCAATGGCGAACACGGGAATCAGGCTCGACGGCACAGTCGCATTGTCGGCGGCTTCCGCCGTCGCCACGCCTTCCAGGGCGCCCTTGCCGAAGAGTTCCGGACGTTTCGACCGCTTCCGAGCGACGGTATAGGACAGGAAGGACGAAATGCTGGCGCCGAGCCCCGGCAGCAGCCCCAACACGATGCCGATCGTGCTGGACCTGATGATCGTCGGCATGCACTCGCGAATCTCGCGCAGGCTGAGCTTGCTATCATCCTCGGACGCGTCCGGGAACTTCTCCGCCGCCCGCGAATAGTTGCCCCGCCAGCCCTTGTCGATCTGAACCAACATTTCGGACAGCGCCAGCGTACCGATCGCCACCGCCAGCAGCGGAACGCCGTCATACAGGTCGAAAAACCCGAAGGTCAGCCGCGGGATGCCCGTCTCGATATCGATGCCGGGCGATGCCACGAACAGACCGAGGAAACCGGAAATGATCCCTTTGAGGAAGGAATGCCCCGTGACGGCCGCGATAAAGGTAATCGCGAAAAGCAGGATTGCCGCCAATTCCACGGGCCCGATCCCAAGCGCGAGGTTCGCGAGGGGTGCGGCGACGACGATCAGTGTGATGGTTGCCAGCACGTCGCCGACCACCGACGCGAAGAGCCCCATCTTCAGTGCTTTTTGGGACTTGCCCTGCTTGGTCAGTGGATAGCCGTCGATCGTGGTGACGACGGATGACGGCTCGCCCGGCACGTTGATCAGAATTGCCGATACCGCGCTGCCGGCGGCCCCGCCCTTGTTGATCCCAATCAGGAAGGAAATCGCAGAGAGTGGAGACATTGTGAAGGTGAAAGGCAGCGCGATGGCAATTGCCGTGGCCCGGTTCATCCCCGGCAGCGCGCCGACCAGATAGCCGATGAACACACCCAGCGCGATATGCGCGACCACCTCTATGGTCAGAACATCGCCGAGCGTCGCAATCATGGCATCCAGCATTGCGATCCCCTACGGCAGTGGCGCGTTGAGCAACTTGGTGACGAAAAAGTAAATCACCAAAACGGGCACGACCGACATCAGCACAATCCGAAGCAGGCTACGCTCCCCCATGAACAGCATCAGCGCGATGACCAGCACCGGCCCGCCCCAAACGAAACCGACGGCGTGGATCAGGAAAACGGCGGCCAGAATGATGCTGCATGCGAGCAGGAAGAATCCGAAATTCTGAAGCTTCATCGGCGCTTCCATGCCGTCATACGCGCCCGGCCGCATAACCGCCCGCGCCAGCAACCCCGCAGAGGCAATCGAGAATCCAGCAACGATCAGCGTCGGAAAGAACAGCGGCGAAACACCGCTCCACGTATCGCCGTCGGCTTCCGCCGGAATGATCACGAACAAAACAAGGAGCCCGACAAACAACAGGCCCGTGGCCATGCAGATGTCAGCGCGTCTCATAACGCACTCTCGGATTTCATTGGTCGCAAGTCGGTCATACCAACAACCGCCCCCTGCATTCGTCTATGCCCCAGACCGATAAGGCGAGTGTCTCAATCCTAGCACCAATCGAAACATCGCGACGAATTCCGCTGGAGCGGCACGTTTTCTTTCACTCCACCCGTTCGCAAGATTCTGCGGTACTATGGCGCGGGCCGTGCAATTTATCATTTCGGCAAGAACACGAAACCAGTGCACCGACCGGACGGGGAGACATGGGGAACGAGCTTTTCTTCGGCATTCAGACCAACGGGATCAAGCATACGCATGCCGACCCGATGCCCGACGTGGACACGCGCTTTGCGATGGTGAAGGACGCCGGCGTCTTCGATTATATCGACAAGACGCCGGACCCGGACCAGGTCGACGACTTCCATAAATCCAGCGAAAAATACGGCCTACCGGTCCGCGCCGGCGGGTGGTTCTACAGCCTGGGCGCCGACGAGGCCCTGCTGGAGAAGAATCTGCAGACCGGCCGCGACCTCGGCTCGCTGGTGCACAATACCCAGATCAAGCTAAACCACGCTGACGGCCATGTGGTGACCGACGAAGAGGTCACGGCCGCCTACCTGCATGCTGCTGAGCTGGGCGACAAATACGGCTGCACGCCCTGCTTCGAGGTCCATGTGAATATGTGGTCCGAGGATTTCCCCAGAGTTTCCAAGGTCGGCCGCATGGTCGAGGCCGCGGGCGTCGAATTCAACATCACCCTCGACCACAGCCATGTGATCTTCAAAATGGATAACCCCGGCGAGCAGGAAATCTTCGAAACCGCCGCCAAGATCGCGTCCGGCAAACTGGTCCTCGACCCCTTCGCGCCCGGCAACGTGATTCAGGAATGGACCGATGCCGGCTGGATTCGCCATTGCCACGCCCGCGCCGCAATACCCAACAACCCGAAGAACATCACCGGCAAGCATCCCGACGGCTCGGTCGGTCGCGGCATTCAGTATCCGTTCAAGGAACCGGCCCCGGGCGAGTATCACGCCGACTGGGACGAAAGCCTGCTGGAGCCGTGGAAGGAAGGCATCCGCATCCTGCTGCGCCACCATGCGAAGGATCCCAACGGCAAACTCGGCCAAATCTCGACCGAATTTATCCCTGGCCCCGACTACGGCGAAGGCTGCAAATACTCGCTGTTCGATCAGGCCGTCGCCTGCGTGGAATGGATGCGCGCCGAATGGGAAACACTCCGGGCGGCATAGGCCGCACGACAGGCCGCGCCCGCTTCATCCGTCATGCCAGGACTCACCGAAACCATCCTGAAGCTGCCTATTCTGAAACGGCTCTATCCGAGCCTTCGGAAACGATGGGCGGAGATATTCTGGAAGGACGGCTTCGCGGTCGTCCGCTCGAACGGCGCACTGTTCCTACTGAATCACCGCAATTTCGTCGACCGACAGATCGCCTTCTACCGCGACTATGAACCGGAGCAAACCGCTTACCTGACGACGGCGATGCGCGAACACCGCTGCGACCTGTTCCTCGACATCGGTGCGAATATCGGCCTCTACAGCATCCGCGCCGCGATGGCCGGCCACGCGAAGCGGATCGTCGCCTTCGAGCCCGACCCCCGCAACCGCAACCAGTTCGCCGCGAACATTCTGATGAATGGATTGACGGGCCAGATCGAGGTCGACCCGCACGCTGTTTCGAATCGCGGCGGACCTGTCGGCTTCACCTTCTTTCCCGACACGTCGACCGGACAGTCGCGCGTCGACGAAAGCGGCGGAACGGATAGCGTCGAGGCCGTGCGGATCGACGATGTTATCGACCTGAAGGACGGCACGATCTTCGCCAAGATCGACATCGAAGGGCACGAAGCCGCCGCCGTCGAAGGAATGGCCGAAACGATCAAGGCGAACCGCGTTTTCCTGCAGATCGAATCCTTCCCTGAACAGTTAGAAAACCTGTCCAACCTGCTGACGACGCATGGCTTCACACGCCGGCACAGCATCGGTGACGATCATTTCTTCGCGAATTTTTGAGCGGCCCTAGGCCGGTATTAACGGCTCACCGGCGGTGATCGATTTATGCATCAGCCGGCGTGAGTTGGGCGGGAAGGCGTTGCGGTGATGCATCGTGCAGCGGTTATCCCAGACCAACAGGTCGCCGACAGCCCAGCAATGCTCCCAAACGTATTTATCCTGGCAGGTATGCGCCCAGATATCATCCAACAGCGCTTCGCTTTCATCGAGCGATAGGTCGACGATCGAGGCATTGATCCGGCGGCCGAGATAGAGGCATTTCCGGCCGCTTACCGGATGTGTCCGCACGGACGGATGATGAATGCCGGGCGCCTGCGTCGGGTCGGTCACGTTCTCATATTCTGGCCGCTTCACGCCATCCGACGTGTGCGTCTTCGCATGGTTGATGGTTTTCCCCTCGATCCGCACGGCAAGGTCGTCGGGCATGTCGTCATAGGCTTGGTACATATTCAGGAACGCGGTCTCGCCGCCGCTGTCCGGCACCTCGATGGCATGCAGCAGGCTCGCGGAGATCGGCACCTTCGTGAACGAACTGTCCGTATGCCAATAGGCTTCGCCGTCGCCGAGGCTGCCGCGCGGCGTGCCGTCGTCCTCTTTGATATTCGAGATGATCGTGATCTCGGTCGGCACCTGGTCCGGATAGTATTCCTTCCGGCCGAGCCCCAGAAGCTGGTTCGCGGTCTTGCCGGGTGGGCCGAAGACTTCGCGCAGCCGTAACAGGTCGTCGAAACTCAATGACTGGCCGCGAAACAACAGGACTTGATTGTCGGTATAGGCGTCGACGATGAATGCCCGATCCGCGTCCGACACATCCTGCGACAGGTCGATGCCGGCAATCTCCGCGCCCAGCGCGGCACCCGTTGGAATGACGTTCATATCTTTTCCTCGTTTCCAGGAACCTGCCCTACTCCGCCGTCATGGCGAGCGGCCGGTTCTTCAATTCCTGCAGGCGCGGCAACACTTCCTTCGAGAACAGCGTCAGGTTGGCGACCGTGTCCTCGTGGGACAGATTGCCGCCCTGTCCCATCATCAGCAGGCTGCCGAAGCCGCCGGTCAGATCGTAGAATCGCGCGATCTGATCATAGACCTGATCGGGCGTGCCGGCGAAGACGCTGCAGGCCTCGATGAAGTCTTCGACCGACGCGGTCTTCTGGTCGATCTTGCGCCCCTCCGGCGTGATCAGCGGCCGGTTGCCCGCATTGGGCCCGGCCCGAATGGTCGCGATCTCCGCCGGGATCTTCTTGTAACCCGGCGGGACCGAATACTGCTTCGCCACAAGCGGGCTGGTACGGATGTAATTGGCGATCTCATCAGCCCGGCGCAGCCCTTCCTCCTCGGTCTCACCGACACCGACGACCGCGCAATAGGCGAAGCGGTCGAGCCCCGGCTCCCATCCGGCGGCCCGCGCGTTTTCGCGATAGGCCTTGAACAGGTCCTTGGCGATGACACCGGAGATCAGCGTCGCGATAACATGCCGGTTCTCGGCGATGCGCGGCGCACTGCTCGGGCTCGTGGCCGTCACCCAGACCGGCGGATGCGGGTCCTGAAATGGCCGCGGCCAGATGTTGACCTGCCGGTAGTGATAATTCTCGCTTTCCCAACTGAACGGCCCGTCGCGCGTCGTCATCGCCTTGAGCACCAGATCATGCGCTTCCCAGAAGCGCTCCATCTGGCCCACCGGCTTCGCGTTGGTCGGCGGAATTTCGTAGGGCGCGCCACGCACCAGCCCCATATCGAGACGGCCGCGCGAGATGACGTCGATCATCGCCAGCTCCTCCGCCACCCGGACCGGATTAGGCCGGTTCGCGATGGGCACACCGAGCGCCAACAGGCGGGATTTCTTGGTAATCCGCGCCAGAATGGCGAGCGGCACCGTGCAAGCCGGATTGACGCATGTCGCCGTGGAATGATGCTCGTTGACCATGATGTCGAGACCAAGCTCGTCGCAGAGTTGCCACTCGTCGAAGAAGCGCTCGTACAGGTCGGCCCCGACCTCGGGATCGTAGAGCGAATTCGGGATGTTGACCCGCAGCGACTCCCGGCCGTCCCAAACGTCGGGATAGGGCAACTCGGAAAAATGATAGACCCGCATCAAGTAATCTCCCTTAACCGTCGATAAAGCCGCGCACGATATCCAGGCTCGCCGCCGCCTGCTCGATATGCGGAAAATGGGCTGCATCCGCTACCGGTTCGAACCGCGCACCCGGGATGCGATCCGCGTAGGCGCGACCGTAGTCCGGCGTCACGATACCATCCTGTGCGCCCCAGAGGACCAGGCTCGGTGTCGAGATGCGATGCAGCCAGCGCGCGAGCGCGGGGTTGTGCATATAGGGCCGCCAGCCGAAATGCGTGAAAGCCTCGCGCGAGCGAACGACCCCCGTCAGCGCTGCGTCGTCATAGGACATCAGATCGGGCTGACGGCCTTCCGGGTCGGCCCATTTCAGCTTTTCCAGTTCGGTCCGGTCCGTGTAGTGGAAATCGGTGATATCGCGCGTCGTCCGGTCGCCGACCTTGATGCCGAGCGCGTCGATGAGCACCAGCCGACTCAAGCGGTTGCTGCCGCGTACGGCGACCTCCGCCGCGATCCATCCGCCGAAAGATGAACCGATCAGCGCGACATCGGTCAGATCGAGGTGATCCATCAGATCGAGATAGAAATAGGCCAGATCATCGACACCGACCCACCCCTCCGGCATGTCGGAATGCCCAAACCCGGGATGCCACGGTGCGATCACCTCATGGTCGGACGCCAGCGCATTGAGAAACTCATCCTCCGGATCGAATCCGTCGCCCGAATGCAGGAACAACACCGGCCGGCCGGCGCCCTTTCGCCATAGGTCGATCCCGACCCCGGAAACTTCCACTCTATCCATTACGCGTCCTGATTTCTTTCTGACCGTTTCTTGCAACCAGATTCCACCGTAATCCCGAAGCCTGTCAAATGGGCCGGTTTTCCGTCAATCGGGCCATCGTGAGATAATGAATATATTCAAACCCCGATTTCCGACCGACGCATGAAGGGATTGCCATGACCATTGCCCGCACCTTGGCCGAGTTTCTCACAGACACGACCTATGACGATCTTCCGGCGCAAACTGTCGACTACGCGTCGATGATGGTCGCCAGCACCCTCGCCAGTGCCGGCGCCGGGACGCAGATCGCCTCGGCGGCGATCATCCGGGAACTGGCCCGAGAGCGCGGCGGGGTGCCCGAGGCGTCGGTCTGGTTCGACGGCGGACCGAAACTACCGATCGCCGCCGCCGCCCGGGTTAATGCGGTGATGAGCGACGCGGCCGCGTCGGACGACAGCGATCTGCGTAACATCGTGCACAAGGGCACGCAGTTGACCGCAGCATCGCTCGCCATGGCGGAACGGATGGACGCGACCGGGAAAGACGTTCTGGCAGCGATGGTCCTGGGATACGAAGCGGCGGGACGGATTGGCGAAGCGATCACGCCGGTCTACCTGCGCCAGGGCTTCCACGGCTGCCTCGTGGCAATCTTCGCCAGCACGGTCGCGGCGGGACGGCTGCTCAAACTAGACGCCGGACAAATGGCGAATGCGCTCGCGTTATCTGCCACGTCCATGGGCGGTCTGCACGCAGCGGCAAACACCAGTGTGTCGCGCGAGTATCATGCGGGCCTCGCCCAGGTGAACGGGATCGATGCGGCGATGGCGGCACAGAAGGGATTCATCGCGGAAGAAACGATCTTCGAGGCACACCACGGCTTCTGCGAAGTCTTCGGCAACACCGACGGCGCGAGCATCGTCCGGGACTTCGGCCGCGACTGGGACATCGTCACCGACATGGCGTTCAAATTGGTGCCGGGCGGACATCCGCACCATAGCTTCGCCGAGGCGTCGGCGAACGCATCCCGGGAGGGCGACTTCAAGCCTGAGGAAATTGCCTCGATTACCCTGTCACGGCCGGGCGTCACGGCGCTGTCCGGTCCCATGCACCCTGAGAGCCTGATCGACATGGCGCACAGCCCCGCCTATTTCCTGGCCGCCGGGGCGGCGGATCGCGAATTCACCTGGGCGCATGCAACACCGGAAAAGATCAGCGATACGGTCATCCACGGATTAATCGACAAGGTCCGGATCGGCCCGGAACCGACAGAGAATGTCGAAGCCTATCGTCAAGGTGCCACAGTGACGATCGAGGCCACCGACGGCCGGTCGGTGACGAACACGGTCCATATACCGGCCGGAGCGGGTTGCCTTGGCGTCGAATGGTCTGCGATCGACGCCAAATACCGGACCCTCGCCCCACACGCACCGCTGACGCCGGATCAGGTCGAAGCAAGCCTTGCCCTGTGTCACGACGTCCGAAATCTTGCGGACATATCGGACCTCATCGGTAGCCTGAGGTAGCCATTCTAATTGCGAATTCGAGTCAGCTTTATTTGCAACGGCTTACGAGTCGTCTCTAGTATGGCAACTGGGGACGTTTGACGTGGGAATGCGTGGTTACGGTTCTGGGCTTCCGGGAGGTTCCGTAACAAGCGAAGTCACACGGCCAACGCTAAAGATAAGCAAAAAGAGCAATGGCGGTTTCGACTCCTGATATGACAGGTCTGCGCCGATCCCTTATGGGTTTGGCGGGCTCGTTCTTCTTTTACCTCATTCAACGGCGCTGGTTCTTCATCGCGCTCGCCGTGGGCGCGATCATGATGAACCTTCCCCTACCCGACGGGCTAAGCCGCGAAGGCTTGATCGTCCTCACCATGTCGATCGTCGCGACCATCCTGTTCATCACCGAACCGATCCCCCTGCCTACCGTGGCGCTGCTCATCATCGTCGGGCAGATACTGCTGCTGGATCTGGAATCGACGAAAGTCGCAAAGACCCTGATGAACGATTCCGTTCTGTTCATCATGGGATCGCTGATGCTGGCGGTCGCGGTCGTAAAGCAGAAGTTGGACAAGCGGATCGCTTTTTTCATCGTGCGCATGACGGGCACGAAAACATCCCACATCTGCGTCGGCATCTCCGCCGTATGCGGCATCCTGGCTTCCTTCATCGGCGAGCACACGGTAGCCGCCATGATGCTGCCAGTCGGCCTCACGCTGATTACCCTGACCTCGGACGACCCGCGCGCGATGCGCCGTCTCGCCGCCGTTATCCTGTTCTCGATTAGCTACGGCTGTTCGATCGCCGGCATCGGCACGCCGTCGGGCGGTGCCCGGAACGCGATCATGATCGGCTATTGGCGGGAATTCTTCTTCGACCCAACAAATCCGGAAACCCGGCGCTTCCTGGTCGATTACGTCAGTTGGATGATCTACGCCTACCCAATGTTCCTAATCCAGCTTCCCTTCATGTCGATGATTCTCTTGTACACCTTTAAGCCGGAACACCGGAATCTGTCGCGCGCCGTCGTCAAGCTGCGGGCGCAGATACAGGAAAACGGCCCGATGAATTCGCGGGATTGGGTGACGATCATCCTGTTCCTGATGATCCTGGTTGGCTGGATATTCGGGTCCGACGCGGTCGGCCTCGGCACCATCGCGATCCTCGGCGCGGCCGCCTTTTTGGTCGCCGGCCTTGTCGAATGGGAGGATATGAATTCTGGCGTGAACTGGGGCGTTGTGCTGCTCTATGCCGCCGTCATCTCGCTTGGGGTTGAAATGAAGGAGACCGGCGCCGCCCGATGGGTCGCCGAGAGTTTCGTGGAGGTACTGGCACCGTTGGGAGTCGATCACGGGATCGGCCTTTGGGCCGCGATTTCGGCCCTGACGACCGCGGTCACAAACACGATGTCGAACGGCGCCGCGGTCGCGGTGTTGGGGCCGCTGGTGCTCAACATCGCCGACGTGGCCGGTGAAGATCCGCTCGTAATCGGCTTTATTACCGCAATTTCCTCCTCGTTCGCCTATCTTACGGTTGTCGGGACGCCCGCGTGCACTATCGTTTATGCATCGGGGTATTTAAAGACCTCCGACTTCCTCAAGGTAGGATGGCGGATGGCGGTCATGTCGACCATCGTCCTTTTGGTGGTGGCATCAGTATACTGGCCACTTGTCGGACTCTGAGGCCGCGAGGAGGGGTAATGGCCAACGGAACGACGGAAACAAAATTTCGGTTCCTCGTCTGTATCGACGGGACGGAAGATTCGTACCGTGGCGCGCACTATGCCGCCGAGTATGGGACCGAGCATGATATCTGCCTTTGCTATGTCCGCCCCATGGACCGGGGACTCCGCAGCGGCGGGCTCAACATGCGAATCGCACGCGAGAATATGATGACCTGGGGCTTGGAGCTTCCGGGCATCAAATATCTCAAGAAGGGCCGCGACATCCTGATGGATCTCGGCGCAATGGGCCCGGATTGGGAGGAACAGGCGACGCATGTCGATGTCGAGGGCGATCCGCTCGGCGACAACAAGATCGAATACATCGCCAAGAACGGCAAGAAGATCGTCCTGAAGCTGAAGGTCGCCTTCAACATTCCCGACGGAATCATCGAGCAGACCGAGGTCGCGCCCTACGACCTGATCATCGTCGGTGCGTCGGAACGCTGGCGCAAACGCAAGACCATGTCATTCTGGGACCCGGCGGTGGCGGAAAAAGTCGTCGACCACGCGCCTTGCCCGGTCCTCGTGGCGCGCCATCTCGATGCGGCGCGGGGCCATCTGCTTTGCACCGACGGGTCGGAACACGCCAACGAGGCATTGCGCAAGAATCTCTTCCTCGTAACCCACGGTAACGCCCCAGTGTCGATCATGACGGTGGCGGCCGACGTAGAAGGTGAAGCGGACGCCTCCGCGAACCTGAAGGCGCTGCACGATACCCTGACCGAGAAAAACATCACGGTGAAAGACAGCTATGTCCGCGTCGGTGATCCGGCGGAACATATAACCGAGGTCGGCGAGAACTATTCGGTGATCGTAGTCGCCGAGACCGCTAGATCCCCCTGGCATCGGTTCTTCAAGGGCAGCGTTTCAACCGATGTCCTGCAAAAGGCGAGCACATCCGTGATGGTGGTGCGCTAGGCCTGCATTGCCGAGGCCAGCGCCAGCAGCTTTTCGTCCGAATGCGCCGATCCGATCAAAGACAGACCGACCGGCGCACCGTCCACACGGCCCAGCGGCATCGAGACCTGCGGCAACCCGGCTCCGCCGGCGACGCAGGTCAGAAGCGAGATACGCGCCCGCATATCCCACATGTCGGTCTGGCTTAGCCCTTTGAGCGGCGCCGGGCCCGGCGCGGTCGGCAGCGCGATCACGGTGCCAAGTGTCACGATCTCAGCCATCCGGGCGCAATGCGCCTGCCGCATGGGACCGGCCGCCGCGACATCGGCATCGGTAATTGTAGCGGAATCGAAGAAGCGCTGCGCCACGTCGAAGCCGAAGCGCGGGTTGGTCGCATCGACCCAGGCGGCAAAGGATTTCGTCGCCTCCCACGATTGAACCGTCCCCATCGCGGCGCGCCAGTCCTTGAGGTCGGTTTGACAGACCTGAACCGATTCCGACGTTTCCGCCAAGGCCCGCACCCTATCCAGGGGTTCGGCCAGCGCGGCCGATACGGCCGCACCCGCCACCGCGAATGCATCTTCCGCGACGACCAGCCGAAAGGACGGCGTCTCCTCGACCGCGCTGCCGAACAGCACCGCGCCCGCGCGCGCCAGGATTGCCGGGTCGCGCGCGAACCAGCCGATGGTGTCAAAACTCGCGGATTGTTCGAGGATCCCTTCAAGCGAAATACGCCCATGCGTCGGCCGCAGGCCGTAGATGCCGCAGAAACTGGACGGGATACGCACCGAACCGCCGGTATCGCTGCCGAGGGCGAAATCGACCAGCCCACCTGCGACGGCGGAAGCCGACCCACTCGACGAGCCGCCGGGGACGCGGTCGGGCGCCGCCGTATTCACCGGCGTGCCGTAATGAGCGTTGATGCCAAGGATGCCGCGCGTCAGTTCGTCCGTAATCGTCTTGCCGATCAGCGTCGCTCCGGCGTCCAGCAGTTTTTGGACGACCGGCGCATGCGCGGTCGCGGGATCGTGCGTCCGCGCCCAGTCCGGGTTGCCGCCACCGGTGACGTATCCGGCGATGTCGAAGATATCCTTCGCCGCAAAGCGCAGACCGGCAAGCGGCCCCTCCGACGCCCCTGTCACAAAGACTTGGCTACCGGGCACGAAGGCGTTGAGCGGATCGGACATGGCGTTTCCTTGCGTCATAGGCGACGCTCGGGCGGCCTACTCCTGCGGATAGCGCCAGGGCTTGTCCGGCTGGTCGGCCTCGTCGTCGAGCGTCCATTGCGGCAACGATAGCCCTTCCGCGACATCGGTAAAGACCATCTTCATGCGCGACCCGATGCCGACCTGCTCCATCAAAGCCGGCGGTGCGAATGCACCATCCGACGAGACAAGGTTGCCGGCGACACGCAGCGCCTCTTCCGCGCTCGGCTTCCCCTTCTGCGTATCCAGGTCGACGATCAGCGTCATGTAGGGCACACGCTCCTTGAAGGCCGGCTGGATCGGGTGATGCACTTCGTTATAGGAGTGCACGACGCCCTTCGCCTCGACCGGGGTCCATTCGGATTCCAGGCTGCCGCAGTGGTGACAGGCCGCCCCCGGCGGATAGCGGATGATGCCGCAGTCGCTGCATTTCTGGAGATGGAAGTCATGCGCAGCCGCGTGTTTGAAATACTCCATATTCTCGATATCGAGTTCGCTGACCGTCAGCGTCATGCCGAGATAGTCGCCTTTTAATCCGGACATTGTTCTTCCTCCCTCAGTCGCCGCGCCGCATGACAAGGGCCGACCCGACCCCCGGTGTCGCCCAGCCCATGTTGCAGGTCAGTTCCGGGTCCTTGACCGCCCGGCATCCGCCTTCGCTGTAATCATGGGTGTGCTGCTTCTTGCCGTCCGGCCCGACCGGACAGGAATCGTCCACCTCGTCGCGCAACTGCCGGACATTCTCGATCACCATATTCATGCCATGGGTATAGCCTTCGCAAAGATGCCCGCCGGCGGTGTTGTTCGGCCGCTTGCCGCCGAGTTCGATGGTACCGTTGCTGACATAATCGCCACCCTCGCCCTTCTTGCAGAAGCCGTAATCCTCGAGCTGCAGCATCGCGGTGAAGGTAAAGGCGTCATAGGAACCGGTGAGATCGATGTCCTCGGGCCCAACGCCGGCGTTCTTCCACAGGATGTCCTTGGCGTAGTGACCCGCCACGGTGGAGATCGGACCGTGCTGTAAGTGCACTTCCGGGCGCGGCTTGCAGCAGCGTCCGACCACGGCACGGATCAGCGGTGCGCGATGCGGGCTGTCCTTCGCCCGGTCGGCCCGGGTAATGATGATCGCCGTCGCGTTATCGGTCTCGACGCAACAGTCGAGCAGGTGCAGCGGCTTGCAGATCATGCGGCTGCTGACCACGTCCTCGACAGTGAAGCGCTTTTTGTAATAGGCCTTGGGATTGTTCGAGGCGTGCTTGCTGTGCGCTACCTTCACATGGGCGACCTGTTCGGGTGTCGTGCCGTAGTCGTACATGTGACGCATAAAGCTGAAACTGAAGCGCTGTCCCGCGCTCTGCCATCCATAGGCGCGCTCATGCAAGGCGTCGCCGGTGACCGGTACCGCCGAGCGCTTGCCGGTGCCGCCGATCCGCACCTCGCTGTAGCCGTTCATCGAGCGAAATATCACGACGGCATTGCACATGCCCGCCTCGATCACGCCGGTGGCGATGCCGATCAGCGCCTCGGTCGACGATCCGCCGCCATTCACATCCATGTAGAAATTCGGCCGGATGCCCAGGTCGCCCGCAATGACCGGCGACGGCGTCGAATCGTTGCCGGAGTATGACAGCATGCCGTCGATGTCGCCGGGCGTCATGCCCGCATCCTTGATCGCATTGCTGATCGCCCAACAGGCGAGTGCCCGGGTGGTTCGGCCCGAGCCTCGCGCATAGGTCGTCTCGCCGATCCCGGTGATCGCGTATTGATCCTGCAGATGTTTCGGTGTGCTGGCGTCGATATCGCTGGTGCGTGCCATGTGATGTCCTCCCTCGCCGCCGAATGAACTATCGGTCAATCCTAGCGAATGTCCGGCGTTCGGCCCAAATCGGCGCTTTCGTCTCGGTTGGCGGAAACCCTGTTCTTTGTCCTATTATTGAACCCTGCAGGAGGATACCGCCCCATGGCTACCGATACCCGCCGTTTGAACGGCACCGCCGACAAACCCGTCCGAGCTGACCTACCCAGCGCCTGGCACGGCAAGGACCTTGCCGGCGACGAGTCCTGGATTTGGCGCATCGCGCCGGAGCATGTCGAGGAACTCGACGCGGCGCTGCGCAAATCGAAGGAAAAGGGCCTCGCCGAGCAGGCGGTGACCAAGGATGATTTCGAGATTCCCGGCTTCCGGAAAGAAATCGAGCGGATGATCCACGAGTTGGAGTACGGGCGCGGTTTCGTTTTGATGCGCGGCTTTCCGATCGACCGCTATGACTATGCCGACCTACGCCGCATCTATTGGGGCATCGGCGCCAACATCGGGCCAGCGGAATCACAGAACATCAAAGGCGAGTTGATCCAGGAGATCACCGACCTCGGCTTCGACTACGGCAAGAGCGAGCACCGCGGCAGCATGTCGTCGGCCGAGTTGCGCCCGCATTGCGACCCCACCGATATCGTCGCGCTGCTCTGCCTCCGCGCCGCCAAAGCCGGCGGCGAGAGCAAGATCCGCAGCGCGATGACCGTCTACAACGAGGTGTTGGACAAGCATCCGGAGTATTTGCCGATCCTGCATCGCGGGTTCCACTACGAACTTGACGGCAAAGGACCGCGCGGCGTGCCGGACGAGGTGACGCATCGCATCCCGGTCTATAGCTGGCACGAAGGCTATCTCTCCAGCCGGTTCAATCAGAAGGCCCTGGAAACCGGCCACCAGAAAATCGGCCAGCCGCTGTCCGAGCTGGAACAGGCCGCCGTCGACTTCATCCACGAAACCGCGGTGCGTGACGATGTCGAATTATCGATGACCTTCGAGCCCGGCGATATCCAATGGCTCAACAATTACGTGATGATGCATTCGCGCGCGGAAGTCGACGACCACGAGGATCCGGCGCAACGCCGGTTGTTGTTGCGCTTATGGCTGAACCATGCCGGTGCAAGGCCGCTGGACGACGATTTCTGCAATCGCGTTCTGGCCGGGCCGCGCAAGGGCGTCATTCCGCGTGGCCCGACCTATCGTCCCGAAGAACTGAAACATCGCGCTTAAGGCCCGGCGGCGGATGACGCGGCCCAGCCCCATTTCGGACCCATCGGCCTGGCGCGCAGGCGACATGGCGGCGGACCGGCGATGGATTCGCCATGTCACCGACGGCGAAGCCAAGGAACTGCTGAGCGCCCTTGCCGAAACACAGGGCAATGACCCTGCCGCCGACCCCAAATTCGTGATGTTGCCGGCGATGGTCGGCTGCGCCGCCGAAATCCTGGAAGAGCTGGAGAATGGCCGCGGCTTCGTGCTTCTGCGCGGATTGCCGATCGATGGATTGGGCGATCGGGAACTCTACACGCTCTACCGTATCCTCGGCGCATACCTCGGCGCGGTCATCACCCAGAACAAACGCGGCGAGCGGATCGTCGAGATTACCGACCGCGGCGCGCAATACGGCCCCGGCGTGCGCGGCTATACGACGCGCGCCTATCTCAACCCGCATTGCGACGCCACCGATGTCGTCGCCCTGCTCTGCGTGCGCCCGGCGCGCGAGGGCGGCGAAAGCTGCATCGCCAGCGCCATGACGATCTACAACGAAATGCTGGCCGACCATCCCCAACATCTCGACGCGCTGTTCGATGGCTACCACCACAACATGCGCGGCGAAGGCATCACCGGCAATCCGGACGAGGTCACGACGAATGCCATCCCGATCTTCAGCGACTTCGCCGGACGGCTGTCCTGTCATTTCAATCGCCGCCTGATCGTGCAGGGCGCGGAGAAGACCGGGCGGGAACTCGGGCCCGACGTCATGGCCGCGCTGGACTGCGTCAACGACCTTGCCTTGCGCGACGACATCCGCCTGGACATGGAATTTCAACGCGGTGACGTGCAATTGTTGAACAATCACATGATCCTGCATTCCCGCCGCGCCTATGAGGATCACGACGAAGCGGATTTGAAACGGCGACTGCTGCGGCTCTGGCTCAACGTGCCCAACGGCCGCCCGCTCGCCCCGGACTATGCCGACCGGACGAATGGCGGTCCGCGTGGCGGCATGCCGGTCGCGCCGGCGTTCCGCTAACCCTCGCGCTCCACTTTGCGCCCTCGACACGCTAACCCGCATCTGGAATTGTTGCAGACCATCGTTATTGCAATTCAGGGAGAGCATTGTGCAGGAACCGGTCATCATGCGGCAGGCCACGGGGAATATTGCACCGGTCGTTTTCGATTCCCCGCATAGCGGCACGCATTATCCCGACGATTTCGAGTATGCGGTTCCACTTGCGACGATGCGGCGGGGCGAGGATGCCTTCATCGACGACATCTTCTCCGCGGCACCGGATCATGGCGCGACGCTGATCGCGGCGACCTTTGCGCGCATGTATATCGACCCCAACCGAGCCGCGACCGATCTTGACCCGGCCAGCATCGACGGTGCTTGGGACGGCCCCATCGAGATGACGGACAAGGCACGCGGCGGCGCGGGGCTGATCCGCACCGTATCCGTCGACGGCACGACGCAGCTTTACAGTCGAAAGCTCACGCCGGCGGAGATACGGCATCGCATCGATACCTATTGGACGCCATATCACAAAGCCGTCACATCGGCGCTGGACGCGGCCTATGACCGATTCGGCGGCGTCTGGCATATCGATTGCCATTCCACACCCGGCGTATGGCCGTCGGTCTATGAAAAGGCGGGAGAGCCGAACCCGAACGACTACGCCCTCGGCGACCGGGACGGCACGACCGCCAGTGCGGAGTTCACCGAGCTGGTCCGCGAAACGCTTTCGGGGCTCGGCTACCGGGTTGCCGTCAACGACGGGCAAAAAGGCGTGGAACTGGTGCGCGCTTACAGCGACCCGGCGAAGAACCGCCACAGTTTACAGATCGAAATCAACCGTCGCCTATATATGGACGAGGACAAAATCCGAAAATCGGACGGCTATGCCGACCAACAGGCCGCCATGACCAAGTTGATCGAGACGGTCTGCGCCTATGCCCGGGACCAGATAAGCTAGGCCGCGCTATTCCTGCGTGCCGTGCCGGTCGCCGGCCAGTTCGTTCGGCCGCATCAGCCGGAAGGCGAAAAGCGTCAGGAGCATCAGCCCGGCGATCAATCCGAACGCCATGCTCCATCCGTGTGTCGACATCCCACCCGCCAGGTCGAGAGTCCAGCCCACCACCAGCGGGCCGAAGAAGCCGCCGCCGTAGCCCAGCATGGAATGCACGGCGAGGGTCGCCCCCCTCCGCGCGGGATCGGCATTGCCGGCAGTACCGGCGGTTATCGACGAGGAATCCAGCCAGATCACCGCGCCATAGGCCAGAACCATCGCCACGGCCAGCCCATAGGTCATCGTCCCCACATATCCGATCGTGCCGCCCAGCAGGACCGACAAAGTCAGCGCCACCGCGATCAACCGCCGCCGCCCGAACCGGATCGACGCTTCGTTGCCGGCGATACTCGCCCCCGTTCCCAGTAAGGCCATCGCGGTCGCCACCACGGTCGGCGCGATCCAAGTTCTCGCCTCGCCGGTCTGCGCGGCGACATAGGCGAGGAAGGCGACGCTCCACCCGCGCAGGGCATTCATCTCCCAGGTGTGAAAGCAATAGACGAAGGCATAGGCCATCGCCGACCGGTTACGGAAAACCGGCCGGAAATCAAACAGCCCCCCCTTCTCTTTCAGCGCCGCGCCGCCCGGTGTCCGGGCCGGAGCGAAGACGGCTACGACTAACCCAGCCATCAGCGCGCATCCGCCCGCCACGGCGAAAGCGCCTTGCCAGCCGGCAAAGGTCTGAACGAGATCCGCAAAAACAAAGGAGAGAGCCCCGGCGATCCCGACCCCGGCCGCATGCCCGGCAACCGCGCGCGACATGAGGCGGGCGTCGACCCGATCCGCCAGAAGCTTCAGTCCGGTCATATAGGTTCCGGCCCATCCTGCCCCGGCCAGCATCCGGCCGAGGACGGCGATCCAAAACCCGTCCGCGAAGGCGAAAACGCAGTGCCCGGCGGCGATCAACGATACGCCGCAGAGATAAACGCGCTTGGCATCGATCCGATCGGTCAGGGTGACGAGAACCGGCACGGCAATCGTGTAGGCGAGATAGAACAGCCCGGTGATCCATCCCGCATCGCTATTGTCGAGGCTCCAAAGGGTCATCATACCGGGCAACAGCGCGGGCCAGGTGTAGGCGCCGATCTGCGCCAGCACTTGGGCCGCACATACCAGGGTGACGAGGCGGGCGGGCGAAATTCCAGCGCGATCGGCTGGCATCATCGATCATCCGTTCCAGGACGTGGATGATGACCCTGGCAGCAAGGTCCCGTCGAAACAAGTCTCTAAAGGGAAAACCTACGGCGGCGTCAGAGACGGCAATCGTTGCCGTGATACCACCACTTCTGGATGAATCCCTTCCGGTCGACCGTGAACCGGGTCTCGCAGAACATACCGACGACAACCGGTGTCTTGTATTCGAACACCCGGCCGCCATCCTTCAAGGCCATGACTGCGTCCGGACTGCCCCAGACCGAGACGAGCTGATGGGCGCCCCGGCCCCGCCAGCCGTCGAGCCGGTGCTCATAGCGCTCGAATGAAGGACATCCGGCGACAAATAAGGCCAATAACACCATTAAGGTCCGCATAACCTATTGTTTTCTGCGATCGAGTTTAAGCAATCGTTAAGCTGTAGTTTACTTTTCGTGTTACAATCACTATCTAATGTAAGCGGGTTAACTGTTGTCCGGTCGCCTCTTGTTTGGTCGCCTACGTCTTGTAATCACACTGTGATAGTCAGACGTCCGAGCGTCTGATCCAGGTGCTTTCCGACAAAGATTTGCTCGTTTTCTCCGGGGCCCCGTGACGCGCGATGCGCTGAATCGGCAGCACCGCTATTCGACTACGCAGTAAGGAATGTGACTATGCCTACAGGAACCGTGAAGTGGTTCAACCCTACCAAGGGATACGGATTTGTTGAGCCTGAAGATGGTGGTAAGGATGTGTTCGTGCACATCTCTGCTGTTGAGCAGGCGGGAATTGGCTCGCTATACGAAGGCCAGAAGCTTGAGTTCGAAATCACGGAGGGCCGTAACGGCAAATCCTCCGCGGAAGACCTGAAGCTGCTCGACTAACGAATCCCGGTCGGAACGTCGGCGCACGATCGTTCCGGCCGGATTTTCTTTACCAATACTGGGCGGCTGCAGGTATCGGCCGGTCAATTGCGCTGTCTCATGCACTACTTGGGGTTAGATCTTGAAAGAAGAATTGATCGATTTTAGCGGCACGGTAATCGACAAATTGCCGAATGCGATGTTTAAGGTACGGCTAGAAAACGGCCATGAAATCATCGCTCAGCCGAAGGGAAAGATGCGGAAGTTCCGTATCCGCGTGATGGTTGGCGACCGCGTCGACGTTGAAATGACGCCCTACGACCTGACCAAAGGCCGTATTACGTACCGCCACAAGTAACGCGCCTACCGCTGCGACGATCCTACCGCGGCGCTGACTCCGGCGGCGTATCCATGCATACGCGCCGTTAACCGCATCTCCATTCCCAAGTCCTATTCTCCCTGCCTGAACCAACGGGCCGAGAGCCATGCAAATCTTGCGTGACGCAGAAATGCCACCGTCCGATGGCATGTGGACTTATCGGGAAACTGCCTGGCAGAATCTCATTTTCGGGATGTTGATGGCCGGCCTCGCGCTCGGATGCGCCGGCTTGCCCTTTATGCCCGAAATCGTGAACGACGCGCTCGGCGATTATCCTGCGATCATCGGCGTGGTTCTGTTCGGCCTCATCGCCAAGATGGCGCTGCGGCTGTTCTACGCCAGCCGGCGGCCAGAATGCTGGCAACTGCGCTGGTCGCCCGAAGCGCTCTATATCCGGTTCCGGGCGTATCATAACTACCGTTTCCCCGCCGACACGCCGAGTATCGTCAAGCTCGACCGGCGTGAAATTGCATGGATCCGGCCACGGCGGCACGACTTGAACGCCCCCGATACGGAAGGATCCTGGTCGCATTGGTTCACGGTAAAACATCTGGAAATCGCGCTGCGCAGGACCGACACAGCCCCCCTCGCCGACGCCCTCCGCGCCGAAGCGCAACAGCGCGACCGGAAGCGAAGCCGCTTCAATCACTATCCGGTCACGCTGCACGGCGACTCCGTCCATGTCGAACTCCGGTCGCCAAAGAAGGTGTTGGCGACCTTGTCGCGCTACTTCCCGACCACGCTGGCGGTCGAAACGCCCGCTATCGCGTTCGAAGACATGACCACGGCGGAGCAAGAGGATCACATCCTCGCGCTGGTCCAATCGGGAAACACCATCGCGGCGGTCAAAGCCACACGCGCGGTATACGGCTGCGATCTGACCACCGCGAAAAATCTCGTCGACGGTTTATCGGCGCGTTAGGTGGGCCGGGTCGAGGGAGATTGGTTAGCATCTGGCTTGCCATCCCTATGAAGTTGAATTCATTTATAATTTTTGCAACGATGCGCCGCAATTTGGCGCGCGATCGTTGACACCGTGTAGGCGGCGACTTACCGTTTGCACACAAACACTCTCAATAAGCGGTCCCGACATGCTGCGATAAACGGGACGGACCCTCACAATCGAATACGAACCGGCGCCCATCTCCGATGGTTCGCGCGCCGCTTGAATTAAATGATCCGCAGGAGAGAAAAACATGCTCAAAAGGCTCCTTACTTGTCTCGTCTTTGCCGCCTTCACGGTGGGCACCGTTGCCACCGCGGCCGCGCAAGTCAAAGACATCCGGTGGGGCACCTCGCGCGTAGGCTCATCCGGTCACCGCGCCATCACCAATTTGGCGCAAATGCTCTCGCGCGAGATGAAAACCATCCGCATCACGGTGCAGCCCACGCCCGGCGCCATCGTCACCGTCAAAGGCTATTCGACCGGACAGTTCGAAGGCTATTACGGCTCCGACGTCGCATTTTACGAATTAGCAAACAACATCAATCGCTTCAAAGGCTTCAAAAGCAAAATGGAGCGCCAGCCGGTGCAGTCCTTCTGGATGTTCACCATCGAAATGGGCGTCGGCATACATGCGCGTGACAAGGACAAGATCAAGAGCTGGGGCGATCTGTCCGGCAAGCGCGTCTTCACCGGCCCGCGGCCATGGGATACCCGTGCGCAGCTGGAGCGCGCCTTCAGCGCCCTCGGCATCAAGCATGACTACCTGGAGGTCAGCATCAAGACCGCCGGGTCGCTGCTCGAACAGGGCAACTATGTCGGCATCGGCGTTTACACCAACGCGGAAGCGACCACGGCCCCTTGGATTACCGAAGCGTCGCTGCAAACAGACTGGGCGGCGCTCAATCCCAGCAGTGCCGAAATCGCCAAGCTGAAAAAGGCCGGATTCAAAATCGCCGAACTCGACCCGGCCGTCTTCGGTAAGAAAAAGAACTACGTCAAGAAGGTCATGATGCTGCCCTTTTACTATGGCGCCCATCTCGGCATGGAAGTGAACGAAGCCGATATGTATGGGATCCTCAAGACGATCGAGAAGAATGCCCAGGCGTTGGCCAAGGCCGACAAGGCGTTCAAGCAGATCGCTGCCGACATGCCGAAGATGCAGCGCCGCGGCGTGGAATCGGCCGCCAATCTGGTGGAGATCCATCCCGGGCTCGCCAAATATATGCGCGAGAAAGGCGTATGGGATTCCAAGTGGGATTCACGGGTCGCCAAGTCTAAGTAACATTGACCCTACCTGATCCGGCAAGGGCGGCGGCGCGTTTACGAACCGCCGCCCTACCGCTTTTTAAGGCATAATCCATCAATGTCCGAAAATCCCGAATCCCGGTCATCGGTTTTCGCGGTCGCGGAAGCTGCGTTTTTCGTCGTTGCCGTCGGCTTCTTCGTCTATCTCTTTCAATACTATCTAACGACAAACGGCGGTCCGACGCTTCTGGCGTTCACGATGGTGCCGGTCACGTTTATCCTCTTTACGCTCGACTCGCTCCGTAAGAACGACTTCTATCCGAGCCTCAGCGCAGCGGTGAACCTCGCGATCGCCGCCGTTTACATTGCGATCTGCGTGGTCGTCTCGATCTACATGTATGTGGAGTTTGAGGAACTGGGCACCGTCCGCGCCGGGTTCTGGGACCCGTTGGACATGGTCTTGGGCGGCCTGATGGTCCTACTGGTGATGGAATATGCGCGCAAACGCTACTTCGTGTTGTTCGTACTCAACATCTTCCTGATGCTTTACGCGATGTACGGCTTCGTCGTGCCGGGCATGTTCTATCATCCCGGCCTCGACTGGACCCGCGTGCTCACCATGACGAGCCTCGAGGACACCACCGGTGTCTTCTCCGACCTGCCGCAACTCGCGCTCACCCTTATCGGGTCCTTCGTATTGGTTCTCGCGACGCTTCGGTCGTTCGGCTGTATCGATTCCATATTGCGCGGTTCCTCGCAGATCGCTGCGAAGTCGCCCAACGCGCTGCCGCAGACCGCCGTCGTCGGGTCGTTCGGCGTGGCCGCAGTCAGCGGCAGTGGTGCCGCCAATGCCGTGACCACAGGCTCGGCCACGATCCCGGCATTGATCAAGGCCGGCATGGCGCGAGCTGACGCAGCGGCCATCGAAACCGCCTCCTCGCTTGGCGGACAGCTCATGCCGCCGATCATGGGCATCTCCGCCTTTCTCATGGCGGATTTTCTGGACCGCAGCTATTTCGACGTGGTCGCGCGTGGCTATGCACCGGCGCTGATCTATTTCGCCGGCGTCTCACTCGGCGTGTATCTGATCTCGGCACGCCACGGCGGCGTCAAAAAGGTACCGGCGATCGAGACGATGAAATTGGCCGACTGGATCAATGTTGGCGCCTTCGTCGGCGTTGTGGGCGGACTCATCGTCATGATGGCGGCGCTGCATCTCCCGCCGTTATTCGCCGCTCTCTATATCTTCGTCGCGATCGCCTCCACGCTGTTTCTGCGCCACCTGGTCACGAGCCTGCTCGCGCCGGGCGGCACCAGTCTGCGCGAAATCGGCAGGCCCTTGGCACGCTTCATCGACAATTTCGCATCGATGACGGCGGACCTCACCCTCCTGCTCGCAACGCTGTCGATCCTGACCGCGGCGCTGGTCAATACCGGTGTCCCGACGAAGGTCGGGTTCATTCTTGTCGAAGCAGCGTCGGTGAATTTCGCCTCTATGGCGATCATGGCCTTCTTCTTCGGCGCCCTGCTCGGCATGGGATTGCCGCCCGCCCCGACCTATATCCTGACCGCCCTGGTGATCGCGCCACATATGATCCAGGCGGGCGCGCATGCATGGTCGGTGCATTTCTTCGCCTTCTTCCTCGCGGTTTGGGGTGAGCTGACGCCCCCGACATCCGTGGTCGCCGCGGTCACATCAAAGATCGCGGACGCGTCTTTCTTCAAGACGCTGTGGCGGGCAATTCAGCTTTGCGTCGCCTTGTTCATCCTGATGGTGGCGGTCTTCACACGCCCCGGTCTGGTCCTCGAACCGGGACTGACGCAATTCCTCATGATGGCGTTGGTAATGGCGGCGACGGCCGGCGCGACCTTCAGTCTGCAGGCCCGGTTCAGCGACAATCGAAATGTCGACGTTGCGGCCCGCGTCCTCCTCGGCGCCTTCGCCATGGTGATCCTGTTCCACCCGGATTTGCGCATCGCGACGGCGGCCTGCGCACCGGTGGCGTTGTTCATTGCGTATTGGCTGCTGCGACGGCGCAAGCAGGAGATGGCCGGCGCCCCCGCCTGACGGGTTCTACACCGGCGGATGAAGCTCGGGCAGCGTCTGGGTAAAGGTCCGGCGACCCCGTTTAAAACCATGCAGCGGCCGGGCGACCGTCGCGACCGCTTCAATCGGCGACTTGGCGTTCCACACGACCAGATCGGCCGGATTGCCGACGACAATGCCGTAGTCGTCGCGCCGCAATATGCGGGCGGGCCGCCGCGTGAGCATTTCGAAACACTCTACCAATTCCTCGTCGGCGCCGCGCTGTGTGACATTCGCATAGAGGTTGGCCATACGGGTCAGCGAGCCATCGCCGAAGGGCGTGAACGGGTTCAGGATGTTGTTGCTCGACAGCGAACAATTCGCGCCGCATTGCATCAGCGCGTTGGCGTCGGCGACGCCGCGCATGACGCTATGGTCCTGGTGACGTCCCGTGACGAAGAGGTCTGTAGCGGGCAACACCGTGACCGAGACCCCGGCATTGGCGAGACGCTGCCCCAACGTGCGCAACTCGTCGGGCGGCAGGCAGGAATATTTGGCACCATGTCCCACGGCGGTCCGGCCGCCCCAGCCGTATTTGTCCGCCAAATCGCAAACCAGATGAATATCCATGTCGTCGGTCGTGTAGCCGACGTCCAGGTGAATATCCACGTCCACGTCATACTCGCGCGCGAGATCGAAAATGCGATTGATCTGCCCGGCATGATCGGGGTCGTAGCCAGGCGCGCCGCCGACAACCGTCGCGCCCTGCTTTAAACATTCTTCGACATTGGCGTCCGCCTCCGGAACGTTGGTCCAGCCCTCCTGCGCAAAGGCGCAAAGTTCCAGATCGATAGCCCAGCGGTAATCCTCCGCCAACTGCTGCAACGCCTCGAAACCACGCAGTCCCACGTTGGGATCCACCTCGACATGGGTGCGCATGTGCATCGTGCCGTTGGCGATACAATGTTCCAGCGTCTGCCGGGCGCGCGCATAGACATCCTCGACGGTAAATTCGGACTTTACGGCGGCCACGCGCACCATGTGGTCCACGCCGCGGTTGGGTGATGGCGAACAGCGATCCGTTATGCGCGATTTATCGAGATGGATATGCGTCTCGATCAATCCCGCGGACACGAAACCGCCCTGGGCGTCCAAGATCTCGGCATCGCTCGAAATCGATTTTGCGATTTCGACAATCTCGCCATCCTTCACACCGATGTCGCACGGTGATAGTTCGCCGGCGGCATCAGCGATGTGCGCATTTCTCAGAATTAGGTCGAGCGCCATCGAAAATCCCTTCACTCAAATGAATTATGTGAATGCGGCACAGAATAGGTGCCTACGGGATTATCGCTTTTGGCGTCCGCGGCGCAATCAGCTCCCGGTTGGGAAAGTGTTCGCAAAATTTCGTTAAACGGGAGTTTCGGTACCAGAGTGCTCAAGCACTCGCATCGCCATCGGGCCGCTGGATTTCAACGCCCAATTCCGACATCAGCAACAGGAAGCCGGCGTTGTTCTGATCGTTGGTCCAGACTGTGAGCCGACTGTAGTCACGGCTCAATTCGGTCGGTTGGACCGGATCGCCACCGGCGATGATCTGATACGGATGTTCCAGCGATTGCACGAGAAACAGAAGGTGTTCGATCACGTCGCAACCGCTTTGCCCGGACAGGTCCAAGTCGAACCCATATTTGCCGAGGGGTTCCACATGTCCTTCGCTGAAGGCGATGGTTAGATCTGAAGTGCTCATGGCGACGTTACCCTCCTGTCAGCTTAGCGTGACCCGCTCTTCTTACCTTACGCCTATTGGCCGGTCTTGATGCCGAAATCCGAAAAGAAATAGGCCGCGCAGTGGGAGGGGCAATGGGTGCGCGGCCTAATTCGTCGAACTTGTGCAGACATCCTACCGTGTGACGCCGTACCGCTCAGTGACCCGGGTCACAGAATTTGCATCGCTTCCGTCACCGCCCAATCAACGCCAGACGACAGTGCGCGCCGTTTGGCTGCACACTTCAAAAACAGTCGCAATGATGTGGGGAAATAGAAAGAGGCCGCGCAAATGGGAGGGGCTATGGGTGCGCGGCCTCTTATGTAACTTCAACACCCCAATACTACGCTTGCCGCATCCAGCCAGCAGTGACCCCGGTCACAATCGTTAATTTTTCCAAATTTCTCTTACCACCCACACGCGGACGGGCTTCTTTTTCGGAGAAAACCCCACTTTTCCGGGCTTTTCTGCCGCCCTTAGAAAAATCGCACTGAAACGGTTTTGAAACACAAAACCCGGAATTGCGAAATTCGCGAGAAACAAACGCCCTCTAGAAAGGACGCTGTCTTCTTCGCCCTAGCCAGGGCGAAGAAGCGCCATACAGAAAAGCCGTCACGAACACGTCGAGGGAAGAAACATGGCCCGTCCGGATATCAAGACGTTCAATACGATCATTGTCTCCGATGCCAACGCCGACCCGCGATTGGCAGCGGTTCTTCCGCTCAGTTCCTTGAAACCGAATGCTCCGCGCCACCGCGCCGCAACCGCCGCTACGCGCTGATCAACCTAACCCCAATATCTAGGAGACCTCCCATGACCATTGAAACGACGAACCCCGAGACACTCGCCCTTCACGCCGCTTTCCGCAGCGATCCCGCAACCGGCGCCGTCGCCGTGCCGATCTACCAGACGACGTCCTATCAGTTCGATAGCACCGAGCATGCGAGCAATCTGTTCGCACTCAAAGAACTGGGCAATGTCTATACGCGAATCATGAACCCGACGACCGATGTCCTTGAGCAGCGTGTCGCGGCGCTCGAAGGCGGCGCGGCTGCCCTTGCCGTCAGCTCGGGCCAGGCCGCCGAGGCGATCGCGATCCAGAATATCTGCCACGCGGGCGACAACATCGTCACCGGCACCGACCTGTATGGCGGCACCTGGAACCTATTCAAAAACACCTTCAAGACCATGGGCATCGAGGTCCGTTTCGTAGACCCGACCGATCCGGAGAACTTCCGCCGCGCCACTGACGACCGGACCCGCGCCTATTTCGCTGAGACCGTGCCGAATCCCAAACTCACCGTCTTCCCGATTAAGGAAGTCGCCGACATCGGCCGCGAGCTTGGCGTACCGCTGATCGTCGACAACACCGCCGCTCCCCTGCTCTGCCGGCCGTTCGATCACGGCGCTGCCGTCGTCGTTTATTCGACCACGAAGTATATCGGCGGGCACGGCACCTCGATCGGCGGATTGATCGTCGATGGCGGCAACTTCGACTGGGAAAAGCACGCCGACCGCTTTCCCATGCTGAACCAGCCCGACCCGTCGTATCACGGCGCGGTCTGGACCGAGGCGGTCAAGCCGCTCGGCCCGATCGCCTATGTGCTGAAAGCGCGCGTCACGCTGTTGCGCGACCTCGGTGCTGCGATGAGCCCGTTCAACGCGTTCCAGTTCATCCAAGGATTGGAAACCCTACCGCTGCGTATGCGCGAGCATTGCCGCAACGCCCAGGCGGTCGCCGACTACCTCAAGGGTCACCCCGCGGTAACCAAGGTCATCTTCGCCGGGGCACAGGAGGACGCCGAACAGAAACGCCGCGCCGATGCCTATCTTACCGGCGGCTACGGCGGGCTCGTCGGCTTCGAACTCAAGGGTGGGCTGGAAGCCGGGCGCGCCTTCATCGACGCGCTGGAGATGTTCTATCACGTCGCCAATATCGGCGATGCGCGGTCGCTCGCCATTCATCCGGCGACCACCACGCATTCCCAGCTCTCACCGGAAGAGCAGCTCGCCACCGGCGTTAGCGAGGGCTACGTCCGGCTGTCCGTTGGCATCGAGCATATCGATGACATTCTCAAGGATCTCGACCAGGCCCTTGAAACGGCGGGCAAACTCGACCTCGCCGCATAACGCGATGTATCGAGATCGGCGGCTCGGGCGACCCAGCCCGGTCCGCCGGTCGATAGCGTCCAACCGGATTGGAAAATGGAACGTCGGCCATGGCAATCATCCTCCCGCATAACCTCCCCGCGGCCGCGACCCTGCGCCGTGAGGGGATCGACGTTATCGACGCCGGCGATTTTAACGGCCACGGCCAACCGCCGTTGCGCATTGCCGTTCTCAACTTAATGCCTTGCAAATCCACCACGGAAACCCAGATTGCCCGGCGGTTGGGCGATACGGACCATACTGTCGACCTCACCCTCTTCATCCCGGACAGCCACCGGCCGAAAACCACGGCGAGCAGCCATATTGACCACTTCTACAAGCGGTGGAGCGATCTCCGGCAACACCGCTTCGACGGCCTGATTATCACCGGCGCGCCGATCGAAACCCTGCCCTATGAAGCGGTGTCCTACTGGCGGGAAATGACCGAAATATTCGACTGGGCGCAACGCAACGCTTTGCGGCGCTATTACATCTGCTGGGCCGCGCAGGCAGCGCTGTATCATTTCCATGGCGTGGACAAACACACGCTGCCGGCAAAACGTTTCGGCGTATACGAACAACAAGTTCGGATGCCGGACCATCCGATGTTCGACGGCCTTGGGGGCACGATCCCGACACCGGTTTCGCGCCATTCGGAGAATCGTCTGGCAGACCTTCCTCCAAACGCCGGCATATCCGTCCTCGCCGACTCTGCCGATGCCGGCCTGTCCCTTCTGGAAGACCGGCCCCGGCAAACGCTGCTTATGTTCAACCATCTGGAATACGACCCAGAGACATTGCCCGCCGAATACGAACGCGACCGTAGCGACGGAAAGGCAATCGCGCTGCCCGTGAACACCTTTCCCGGCGACGACCCGACGCAGCGGCCGACAGGACTCTGGCGCCACCCTGCCCGCCAATTCTTCGCGAACTGGCTTTTGGACGTCCAGGCCGCCTCCGCGTCCGCCCACCGAAACCGGCTGCTGAGAATTCAGCCCGCGGCCCGGCCAGTGTTGCCGGCGGTCCGTCCGGCAACACCGCGTACCGTCGCCGAACCCCTTTGCGGATGAGCGGTGCTCCGTAGCTTCCGCCTCAACCGCTTTTCGCGGACCTTGAAAGGCGACCGACAACCTCTTAGCGTGACGGCGTTTATTCGATCATCCGCCGACTGCCAATGACGTCGGATCGTTTCTCCAATGCCGGAACTCATATGAAACTGTCGTTGTCCGTTCGCATCGCCGAGCCGCCGAAACAAAAAGATATTGCGGCCATCCCGATCGATTTCCTCGCGCCTCGCGCCAAGGCGCTGGGCTTCGACGGCATTTCCATGCGCGCATCCGTGTTATCCGTCGACTCCTCGGCGGAGGACGTGCACCGGGTCCGCCAGTTGCTCGACCAACTGGATTTATCGGTGTCGATGGTCAGCGGCGATGTCCCGTTGGCCAGTAACGATGCGAACGCGATCCGGGCGTTGCGAAACATCACGCCCTATCTCGATCTCGCCGATGGCGTCGGCAGCGGGATGGTCCGGGTGATGATGCATTCTGACGAGGACGTTGCGTTCGCGCAGCGCGCCGCCGACGAAGCCGCAGAGCGAGGGTTGCGCCTGGTTCACCTCACCCATTGGGGCACGATGTTCGAGACGGTCGAGGAATCCCTCGAAACACTCGCGGCGGTAGGCCGGGATAACTTCGGCGTCGCCTTCGAGCCCGCCAATCTACTGGCATGCGGCGGCGGCTACGGACCCGACGCGCTCGAACGGTTGGCGCCGCACCTGTTCAATGTCTTTTACTCGTCCGCGACACGCGACCCGTCGTCCCCGATGACCTTCAACAGCCGGCTGCACGGACCGGTGCATATGAGGTTCACCGCGCTGGACGATCCCGATGGCATTCCGGCCGCGCCGTTGGTCGATCGGCTGCGGGAAACCGGATATGACGGATGGTTTACGGTGCACCAACCGTTGCGCGACAACGAGGATGCCGACGACGCCATGCGCGCCGCAGCCGATCTATTTCGGGGACTAATCGCGAAAAACTAGGGCGAACGAACGCCGGTCAGTCGCCGGCTCCCATCGGTTCGACGACCCGATGCTTGTTGGCATCCTTGACCCGGTTGGTGACCATCCGGTCATGCAGACCCGTAATGATCCCGCTGCCGGTCTTCACGCAAAGGAACGGGAATACCGCGTGTATAAGACAGGCGATCGTGCCCAAGGCCATCGACGCGGCAAATGTGCCGGCCGCGATGAAGTGCTCGCCGTAGCTTTCGCCGACGGAAGCAGGATGCTCGGTGAAGAGAGTTCTCATATTCATTGCGTGAGGAGATTACCCTAACTTTTCGGGATATTATTTCTAAATTGACCGCACATTAAGAAGTTTTGTAGATTATTATTCTAATATTTTCTCAATAATTGAGATTATTATCCAATGGATGACTTCGACCGCAAAATTCTCTCTTTTCTGCAAAAGGACGCGTCGCTATCCGTCGCCGAAATCGCGGACCGCGTCGGGCTTTCCTCGACACCTTGCTGGCGGCGCATCCAAAAGCTCGAAGCCGACGGCGTCATCAAGCACCGTGTCGCCATTCTGGATCCGGAAAAGGTGAATGTCGGCGTCACGGTCTTCGTCAGCATCCGGACGCAGCATCACAGCATCGACTGGCTCGACCGCTTCTCGAAGGCAGTCGAAGACATCGACGAGGTGGTCGAGTTCTATCGCATGAGCGGCGACATCGACTATCTGCTGCGCATCGTCGTGCCTGATATTGCGGCCTATGACGCGGTCTACAAACGTGTCATCAGCGCCATCGAACTCAACGACGTGACGTCGAGCTTCGCCATGGAATGCATCAAACAAACGACGGCGCTGCCGCTGCATTACGGCGAATAAAGAAATATTTTTGCCCTACCCCCGTTAAGCCCCTAAATAAGTCGAAGAGACGGAGGATAACCCCCGGTCCCGGCATTGACGCGAAAGCGGCGTGCAAGGTCCGGCAATAACGGGATCGTGGGAGGCACATGGCGCATCTCGCCAGAGTAGTTCTGTGCATAGGCATTGCGGCAGCCATCCACGGATTGGTTTGGCTTGCGACCAGCCGATCCATTCAGCCGCCAGATATTGCTGGCTCCCTCGCCTCGCTGTCGTATACCCCGCCAGCCGCAAATTGGGCCGAGCAAGACATTTCCGTCGACGTTGCGCGGATCGATCAAGATTTGGGCCGCCTTGCCACCCTGACTCGATCAATCCGGACCTATAGCGCCGCCAGGAGCATGGAGGGCGTCCCATCCTTGGCGGCAAAACATGGATTGAGCGTCACGCTCGGCGCCTGGATCGGGCGCAGCGCAGAGCGCAACAACCGGGAAATCAGCGCGGCCCTTCACGCGACCAAGACGCACGCCAACATACGCGGCATCATTGTCGGCAACGAGAGCCTGCTGCGGGGCGATGTCTCGGTCCCGGCCCTGATAAAGCATCTGAAAACGGTTCGAACGCGAACGCTGCTGCCGCTCACGACGGCCGAGCCTTGGCACGTCTGGCTGCAGCACCCGGAACTGGCCGACGCGGTCGATTATGTCTCCGCCCATATCCTGCCATATTGGGAAGGCTTGCCGCCCGAACAGGCCGTCGCTTATGCCGCCACCATTTACGACCGGCTGCAGGAAACCTTCCCCGACAAGAAGATCGTCATTGCCGAGTTCGGCTGGCCGAGCGGCGGCCACAATCTCGGTGCGGCGCTTCCCGGTCATTTGCAGCAAGCGGACGTCATCCGGCGTTTCGTCGCCCACGCACAGCGCCAGGGGATCGACTACAATCTGATCGAAGCTTACGACCAGCCCTGGAAGACCGCGGAAGGCCGCGTCGGTCCGCATTGGGGCCTGCTTACCGCGGACGGACGGCAGAAATTCCAGCTCGAAGGCCCCGTCACCAGCGATCGGCGCACCGTCATGCCGCTGGCGTTGTCCCTGGGCGCCATCGTCGCGCTCATTGTTCTGCTGACGACACGCCATACGATCGCACATGGCGTAATCATGGCCATCGCCGCAAATCTCGTCGGCGGCGGGGCGGCGCTGGCGGTCCTATATCCGGCCTCGCAATACTTGTCGACCGGCGAGACGGCGTTCTGGCTTCTTGGTTTCGGTTTGCTGTTACCGCTGGCGGCGCTAAGTCTCGTCCGGGCCGGCGAAATCGCGCTAGACCTAGTCGGCGAAGCGCCGCGACGGCTCGTTCACCCGGCCGCCGTGCCGCGGCAGGACACACCGCCCAAGGTATCGATCCATATCCCGGCCTGCCGCGAACAACCGGCTGTACTGCGCGCCTGTCTCGATAGTGTCGCGGCCCTGGACTATCCCGACTTCGAGGTCCTCGTCGTGATCAACAACACACCGGAGGAGGCGCTGTGGAAACCGATCAAAGCTCATTGCCGGTCGTTGGGCGCGCGCTTCCGGTTCATCAATTTGCCGCATGTCGACGGTTTCAAAGCGGGCGCACTGAACGTGGCGCTCGACCGGACACATCCGGACGCACAGGTAATCGCCGTTCTCGACGCTGACTATCGGGTCCGGCGCCACTGGCTGCATGATCTCGTGCCGCTATTTCAGGATAACTCGGTGGCCTTGGTCCAGGCTCCGCAGCATCACACAGACCGCCGTACCAATGCAGTTCAACGCATGATGAACTGCGAATATGCCGGTTTCTTCGACATCGGCATGGTTCACCGCAACGAGGCGAACGCCATCATCGCGCACGGTACGATGTTGTTGTTGCGCAAGGACGCCCTCATCGCGAACGGCGCCTGGGCGACCGACACTATCGTCGAGGACACAGAGTTGGGGCTGCGGCTGTTGGCCGACGGCGGTGTTGCGCATTATACAACGCAACGGTACGGCCAAGGTATTCTGCCGGACGACACCGCGGCCTACGCAGCGCAGCGGCAACGCTGGGCCTATGGCGCGATGCAGATTCTTCGAAAACACTGGCGGGCCCTATTGCCGCTCCGACGCGGTCTGACCGCATCGCAGAAATGGCAGTTCGCGACCGGCTGGCTCACATGGCTATCCGATTCCGCCGCAACCGGGCTCGCCTTCCTCAATCTTGCCGCAACACCATTTATATTGCTCGGTCTGGTCGCACTTCCGCCGACCGCCTTGATAGTCCCGGTGTTTGTCGCCTCTCTCATCACGTTGGTGCACACTGGCATACTTTATTATAGGCGCGTGACCCGGTCACCGCTCCGCATTGCGGCCGCGGCGATCGCGGCAATGAGCTTGCAATTCACAGTGGCCCGTGCGGTTCTCGCCGGATTGCTGGGGCGGCCGTTGCCATTCCGGCGAACCCCCAAAGGCGGCGCCAACGGCACGGCGCCTACGTTTCTCCAGATCACTCGCATCTTGCCGGAATGTGTCCTGGGCATTCTGCTGGCCGCGGCGGCGGTACTGTTGCTCGTGAACAACCCACACAGTATTCCCGAACAATCCCAGTTCGGCTGGCTGCTAGCCGTTCAAAGCCTGCCCTTCGGCGCGGCAGTAGCGCTCCGGTGCCTCGAAGTCGCCACCCAAATCCGGCTTACCGCGAGCCGGTTGCGCAAGCCGGCCACGGCCCTGCCGCGGCCGGCCCTCCAGCGGGCGTTTGTCGGCAATCGCCGCTTCATGTTGAAATAAGCCGATGACGCGGGCATCGACTGCCGCCCGCAATCCACCCAAAGACCACGGCCAACGGAGCGATCATGAGCAATCGATGGAAAATCGCCTGCCTCGACGTGTGGGAACAGGACGTACAGGACGCCACCCGGGCCGTCGCCCCCGACGACTTCGACCTGCATTTCGCCACCAGCTATGACGACGCGGAACAACTCGGCCTGGCCGCCGACAGCGATTTCATCCTCGCCGGATGGAGCCCGGTGCCCGCAGCGATGATCGAGGAATCGTCCAAGGTCCGGATGGTGCACAAATGGGGCATCGGGTTCGACAAGATCGACCTAGAGGCCTGCCGCAAGGCCGGCATCCCGGTCTTGATCACCGCTGGCGCCAACAAAGGACCCGTGGCCGAACACACCATCATGCTCATGCTCGCGGTGTACCGGCAGCTCGGCCGCATGGACCAGGGCATTCGGGGCGGCCGCTGGCTAAAGAAGGAAGCACGGTCGGCAACCCGGCGATTGGACGGCAAGACGGTGGGGCTGCTCGGCTTCGGCAATATCGGCCGCATGGTTGCGCAGAAGATTCGAGGATTCGACGTCGACCTCACCTACTACGACATCCAACGCGCCGACCGGGAGACAGAAAAGGAACTCGGCATCCGCTTCGTCTCCTACGACGACCTTCTGAGCAGCAGTGATGTCCTGAGTCTCCATGTCCCGCTCGACGACGGCACTCGGGCCATGATCAACGACGAATCATTGTCAGCCATGAAAGACGACGCCATCCTGATCAATTGCGCCCGCGGGGAAATCATCGATGCCGATGCGGTCGCCCGTGCGCTGCAGAGTGGAAAACTGCTAGGCGCCGGCATCGATGTCTGGCCGTCGGAACCCGCCACGCCCGATCATCCGTTACTGGCGTTCGACACTGTCGTCGCCACACCGCACACTGCCGGCGCGGTCTATGACAATGTCGGACACGTATCCGCCCATGCCTTCCGCAACATGCGGCGGCTTCTCGACGGCGAACCGCTGCCCAGCGCCGACGTGATCGTCCCGGCAGGCAAATAGGGGCGATTCGGATCTCTTAGGCGTCTTGCCGTTCGACCAAATGCAATAAGACACCACCAAGCGCGGCCGGATGGACGAACCCGATGCGCGCGCGCCGTGATCCTGGCCGCCCGGTCCGATCGATCACCCGAAGACCGGCATCCGCCAGGACCGCCAGCGTTCCGTCGATATCGCCCGTCTTGAGGGCGAGATGGTGCAGGCCGGCCCCGCGACGCTCGATGAACCGCGTAATCGCGCCCTGATCCTGCTTCGTCGTGCCGGCACGCCCGTGCTCGACTTCTGCGTCATGGTCGGGATCGAAATTTTGCAGGAACTCCAACTCGCAGTCCCCGACCGTAATAAATGCGACCCGCAGGCCGCCGACCACCTCAGGCACACGGTTCTGATACACCACGCCGTATTTGTCGGACGTGAAACTTTCGACCACGGTGCGGACTTCAAGATCGGTCTGCTGGCTTTCGACCGGAAACCCCATCTGCTGTGAGAAAACGTCGACGGCGGCGCGATTGTCGGCGGAGGCGACACCGAGATGATCGATACGTTCGATACGACCGCCGGTGACGTCGGAAATGTCCAGCGGCCTCCCCAGCCGCACCCGCACGCCCAACGTCGCCGCGACATCCAGCATTGTCTGCGGTTCACCGTTAACGCGGCGTTCCGCTGCGTCCGAATCCACCGCTATCCCCGCCGATTGTGCCCAGTCCCGCGGATCCTCACACGCGAACGCAACATGGTGCATTCCGGGATCGGCCGGGCCGGCAAGAAAGGGGTCGTCCTGATCAAACAGCAAAAGTGCAGCGTCCCCCGCGGCAAAGGCGGGCACTGCCCGTCCGCCATCCACCTCGACCGACACTACCGACATACCAAGGCTGTCGCCGAGTATGGCCGCAACCGAGGCCGGATCGCGAACGACCAACGCGACATATGACAATTTTGCAGATTTCATACTGGCAGTTTCACTCTTCCAATGATTTGCCGAAACAAGGATTCAAACGACAAACGGATGGCAAAGCACGCCTAATCCTTCTTTGACCATAACTGCACAACGGGTTAGCCGTGAAATTCTCGCGATTCAAGGGACCGAGCCCGATCGTCTACGCGTCCAACCTCTTAACGAATTCAACGAATTGAGACGGCCCTTCGCGCGGGAATGTTAATGGGTTTTTTGGAACTTGCCTCACCCATGATCACGATATTGGCGGAGCCGGGACATCGAGATTGACAAGCATCGCGGTCCTCCCTACCGTCTGATCAACAATTCTGGTGTAATGAAAAATAAGTCTAACAACCACTGGGGGGCGCGTGGCTAATCTCCTTGAGATTGAAGGTCTGCAGACGCAGTTCTTCACGTCGGCTGGCACTGTCAAAGCAGTCGATGGAATTTCGTATGATGTAGAAGAAGGCGAAACTGTCGCTGTGGTCGGCGAATCCGGCTGCGGTAAATCAGTAAGCGCCTTGTCGATCCTTCGCCTCGTCGCCGATCCCCCTGGGAAAGTCGTCGGCGGCACCATCAAGTTCCAGGGACGCGATCTGCTTCAGCTGTCCGACCAGGAAATGCGGTCGGTACGCGGAAACGATATCGCGATGATCTTTCAGGAGCCGATGACGTCGCTGAATCCGGTGCTGACGATCGGATTGCAGATCACCGAAACGCTGCAACATCATCTCGGCATGAACGAGGAAGAGTGCAATGCCCGCGCCGTCGAGTTGCTCGGCATGGTAGGCATCTCGGAACCGGATCGGCGTTTGGCGCAATACCCGCATCATCTATCGGGCGGCATGCGGCAACGCGTGATGATCGCCATCGCGCTTGCCTGCGAGCCGAAGCTGATTATCGCGGACGAACCGACCACGGCGCTAGACGTAACGATCCAGGCACAGATCCTGGAACTGATGAAGGATCTGACCCGGCGCTTGGACGTGGCCCTGATTATTATCACCCATAACCTTGGCGTCGTGGCCCGCTACGCGGACCGCGTGAACGTCATGTATGCGGGCAGGATCATCGAGACGGGGACCGCCGAAGAGATTTATCACAACCCGAAACATCCCTACACGCTGGCGCTCCTAAGATCCGTGCCTCGGCTCGATCAACCGCGCGCAGCGAAACTCGATCCAGTCGAAGGCCAGCCGCCCGATTTGGCGCGGTTGGGCAGGGACTGCCCGTTCCGGCCCCGCTGCCGGTTCGCAACCGATAAATGTGCGCAGGAGCGTCCGGAGCTTCTCGAGGTTTCATCCGGGCATTACTCCGCGTGCTGGGAAAAAGACAATCTAACCTCGGCTGGGAACACCGTGTCATGAGTGAAGCAACCGCAATGCAGTCAACCGACGCCACCCCCGCCGCAAAGGGCGCGTTGGGCGACACGCTGATCGAGGTCAATAACCTCAAGATGCATTTCCCGGTGACCGAGGGCGTCCTTATTCCCAAAGTCGTGGCACATGTTAAAGCGGTCGACGGAATCAGCTTTAGCATCAAGAAGGGCGAAACCCTTGGGCTGGTCGGCGAATCAGGCTGCGGAAAGACCACGACCGGCCGTTGCATCCTGCAGCTCGAGAAAGCGACCGACGGCGATATCCTGTATGAAGGGACCAACCTGAACGAACTGAATTCGAAGGCGATGGTGCCATTTCGCCAGAAGATTCAGGTTATCTTCCAGGATCCCTACAGTTCGCTGAATCCGCGTATGAAGATCGGTGAAATTCTGGCCGAGCCGATGCGAGTGCACAACATCATCACGGAATCCGGGGACCGCGACAAACGGGTCCTCGATCTGCTCAACGTCTGCGGCCTGAGCCCGCGTTTCGCGGACCGGTATCCGCATGAGATGAGCGGCGGCCAACGCCAGCGCGTCGGCATCGCCCGCGCCCTGGCGATGGATCCGGAATTCATCGTTTGCGACGAAGCCGTGTCGGAGCTCGACGTGTCAATCCAGGCGCAGGTTATCAACCTACTGGAAGATCTGCGCGACGAGTTTGGCCTGACCTATCTGTTCATTTCGCATGACCTTAGCGTCGTGCGGCATCTCTGCCATCGCGTGGCAGTTATGTATCTGGGCAAAATGGTCGAATTGGCGGATTGCGACGAATTGTTCGACAATCCGCTGCATCCCTACACCCGGGCGCTATTGAACGCGGTGCCGATTCCCGATCCGACGCTCGAGGCGACCCGCGCGCATCAGATCATCAAGGGCGAAATTCCCAGTCCGATCAATCCGCCGAGCGGTTGCGTTTTCCATCCGAGATGCGAAATGGCGGTCGACGGCTGTTCGAAAAATTTCCCGGAATTCCGGGAAGTGAAACCGGGCCATTGGGTGTCCTGTACCGAGGTCTAACCAGCGACAAAGCGTTCAAAGAAACGCTGGCAGACAAGTCCGACGGAATAAGAAAAACACACCGCCGGATTATTAGCTTGAGGCTTCAAGTCCCTGTTTGTTCAGAATTATGAATAGGTAGGATGGGAGGATGACGACAATTAGACGGAGATTGGCGACCGCCGCCATCGCGCTGGGAGGTTCCCTCGCGTTCGGTGCGGTATCCACTGCGGCTATTGCAGGGACGCCCGTACGAGGCGGCGTCCTGAGTTTCGTCGTCGGCAGCAAGATTCCATCTTATGACGGCCACCAGGAAACGACCTTCGGTATGATCCATCCGATCCGGCCGTTTTACAGCCTGTTGCTGCGCGTGAATCCGGACAATCCTCAATCGCCAACCGATATCATCTGCGACCTTTGCGAAGGGAAGTGGAAGAAGAGCAATGGCGGCAAGACCTATACATTCAAGATCAAGAGCGGCGTCATTTTCCACGATGGCGCCCCGCTCACTTCGGCCGACCTGAAAGCTACGCTCGACAAGATTATTTTTCCGCCCAAGGGCGTGCCGAGTTCACGCAAATCCTGGTACACGCAGGTCGCAAGCGTTCAAACGCCCGATGCCACAACCCTTGTCGTCAACCTGAAGCGGCCCCTGCCGGCGCTTATTCCCGCTTTGGCGTCGCCGTTCAACTTCGTCTATTCGAAGAAGGATATCGACGCGCACGGTTATGCTTGGCACAAGAAAAACGTGAACGGCACCGGCGCATTCAAGTTCGTGCAGCATCAGCCTGGAGCGCTCGTCGAGGGCACGCGGAACGACGAATTCCATCTAAAAGGTCAACCCTATCTCGACGGCTATAAGGCGATCTCGGCGCCGAAGATGTCGGTCCGCCTGCAAGCAATCCGCGGCGACAGGGCATCGATCGAGTTCCGAGGCTTCCCGCCGAAGGCGCGCGACGATCTGGTCAAGGCGCTGGGCAATAAAATCAAGGTCCAGGAAAGCAACTGGAACTGCCTGATGGGCACCAGCCCCAATCAGCGCAAAAAACAATTCCAGGACGCGCGCGTCCGTCAGGCGTTGGGCTATTCGCTCGACCGTTGGGGCGGATCGAACTATCTCGCACGCATCGCCATCGTGAAAACAGTCGGCGGTGTCGTCTTCCCGGGCCACACGCTCGAGGCCTCAAAAGCCGAACTTTCGAAGCTTCCCGGCTACGGCAAGGATCTGAATGCCAGCCGCGCCAAGAGCAAGAAACTGCTCGGGGACGCCGGCCAGTCCAACCTGAAATTGACGCTTTGGAATCGTGCCGTCGATCAGCCTTATAAGGTCGTGGGCACATGGCTCATCGATCAATGGCGCAAGGTCGGCATCAAGGCCGACCAAAAGGTCGTGCCGTCCGGGCCATGGTACGCCGGCCTTCGCAAGACGAAGGATTTCGACGTATCGATCGACTTCAACTGCCAGACGGTCATCAACCCGACGATCGACGTGTCGAAATGGCTGATCGACGCCGGCAACAACTACTCAGGCCATACGGATCAGAAGATCGACGAGATGTATTTCGACATGCTCTACGAGACCGATCCGAAAGGCCAATACAAGAAGATGCGGACCTATGAGAACCATCTAATTGGACAAGGGCACTACATTCCCGCGTTCTGGTGGTACAAAATCAATCCGCATCGTAGCTACGTTAAAGGCTGGAACATTGCGCCCAGCCATTACCTGAACCAAGCGCTCGATCGGGTTTGGATCGATCCCAAATTGCGATGAGCGCACGGTAGCTTAGAGAACGCCCCCTATCCGAATCATTGGATTTAAGGGCGAACCGCGGAGCAAGAAGTAAATGTACAAATATACGATCAAACGTATCCTCCTGATGTTCCCGACACTGATCGGCGCAGCCGTTTTGGTTTTCTGTCTGCTGCGTCTGATTCCGGGTGACGTCTGCGAGCTGCGAATGGCCGGTGAAGGCTCATTCGTGGACCCGGAGGCGATTAAGGCCTGTCAGGTCGACCTCGGCATGGATCAGCCGATGTTTATGCAGTTCTTGGACTTCATCGTCGGGTTCTTCACCTTCAATCTCGGCAATTCCATGTGGACGAGTCAGCCGATCACGAAAGAGATCGGATTACGGTTCGAATTATCGATGGAAGTCGCCATCATCGCGACGGTCGTCAGCGTGATCATCGCGATCCCGATGGGCACAATTTCGGCGATCAAGCAAAACACCTGGATTGATTACGTCGTGCGGACATTCAGCATCGCCGGAATCGCAATGCCGTCCTTCTGGCTCGGCATTCTGATCATTCTCGGTCTGCTGATTTCGACGCAAGCATGGTTCGGCACCCCTTGGATGCCGCCCATCGAATATGTCGACCCCTGGGAAGATCCGCTCGGCAACCTCTCACAGCTCATTTGGCCGGCACTGGCAACCGGGTATCGCTATTCCGCGGTAGCGACCCGTATGACGCGCTCGGCCCTGCTTGAGGTGTTGCGAGAGGATTACGTCCGGACCGCACGGGCGAAGGGACTGCTCGAGAAGGTCATCATCAACCGGCATGCGCTGAAAAACGCCATGCTGCCGGTGGTAACCGTGATCGGCATCGAATTCGCCTTCCTAATGGGAGGACTGGTGGTAACCGAACAGGTGTTCAACTTGAACGGTCTCGGCAAACTCTTCGTCGAATCGGTTACGAACCATGACTTCACGCTGACCCAGGCGCTGGTCATGCTCGTCGCCTTTATCTTCGTCGTGACCAACCTCGTGGTCGACATCTTCTATGCCTGGCTCGATCCTCGGATCCGGTACAGTTAGGGAGGAAATCTGAAATGAGTACAGTAGAAGAAACCCAAGCCCACGCTGATATCGAAGAACTCTTCGACCAACGGTCGTGGGGCCAACGCGCCGGTGAAATGGCGCGCAAGAATCCTCTTGGAGCCATGGGCGGACTCTTGGTGTTGCTGATGATCGTCCTGGCGATCTTCGCGAATTACCTCACTGCATATGATCCGGAATCGAACTCCTTCGAGCATATGCTTGTGCCGCCGAGTTCCGAGTTCTGGCTCGGCACCGACCAATTCGGCCGCGACCTATGGACACGGATCATCTATGGCGCTCGAACAGCGCTATTCGTCGGCTTCGTTGCAGCTTTCGTCGGCGCCTTTATCGGGTTGGTCCTCGGCGTCGGCAGTGCCTATTTCGGCGGTAAGATCGACCTGATTTTCCAGCGCATCATGGATGTCTTCATGGCCTTCCCGCTGATCATCATGGCCTTGGCCGTCGTTTCGATCTTTGGCACAGGAATCGAGAACGTGATCATCGCGATCACCATACCGTTCATTCCACGGTGTGCGCGGGTCGTGCGGTCCAACGCCCTTGCCATCCGCGAGATTCCTTATGTGGACGCGGCACGGGCAATGGGCTTCAGCCATATTCGGATTATCATGCGGCACATGGCGCCGAACGTGATGGCGCCCTTCCTGATCATGCTGACCGCTTTCGTCGGTCAGGCGATCCTGCTTGAGGCCTCGCTCTCCTACCTCGGCCTCGGGGTCCAAGAGCCGACAGCGGCTTGGGGCTTGATGCTTCAGGGCGGCGCCGAAGAGTATGCGGAAAGCGCACCATGGGTTGCCGTATTCCCGGGACTTGCGATCACGCTCGCCGTCTTTGGATTCAACCTATTCGGCGATGCAGTCCGGGATACTCTGGATCCCAGATTGCGTTCGCAATAAACCAACGCTAAAGGGCAAATGCCTTATAGTTGAATTCGGGCCGTCGCGTGCTTTACGCGGCGGCCCGATTATGAGAAAGAGACAAGTGACCCTGCCCCATCGCCCCCGGGGCTAACAGATAGCAGAGCGGAATGTCAGTAGCGGAACACCTAGATCAACCGGAATTATACCTGCGCCGTCCATGGCATGAATCGCTATGGGAATCGCTCAAGAAGCATCCACTGGGCGCCTGGGGCGGAGTTATGGTCATCACCCTGACCTTGATGGCGATCTTCGCCGAATACATCGCGCCGCATGATCCCGAAATAAACAATTTCCCGGCAATGCTGCTGCCGCCCGGCGGTGACTATTGGCTGGGAACCGACCAGTTCGGCCGCGATCTGCTGTCACGCTGCATCTACGGCGCGCGCACGGCGCTCTTCATCGGTTTTGTTGCCGCTGGCGTAGGTGCATCGACCGGCCTCGTGATCGGCGTCGCGAGCGCGTATTTCGGCGGCAAGATCGATCTCATCATCCAGCGCTTCATGGATATCTTCATCGCCTTCCCCACGATCATTATCGCTTTGTCGGTGGTGTCGGTATTCGGGTCAGAACTGCATCACGTCATCTTCGCGATCTGTCTGCCGTTCATTCCGGACGCCGCCCGGATCGTTCGGTCGAACGCGTTGGCGATCCGCGAGATACCTTATGTAGATGCAGCGCGGGCGCTGGGCTTCGGCCACACGCGGATTATTCTGCGCCACATGGTGCCCAACGTCCTGGCGCCTTTCCTGATCATTCTGACGGCGAATATCGGTCAGGCAATTCTGCTCGAAGCGTCGCTGTCCTACCTCGGCCTTGGGGTGCAGGAACCGACGGCTGCCTGGGGCCTGATGCTGCAAGGCGGCGCCGAAGAATACGCGGAAAGCGCTCCCTGGGTTGCGGTGTTCCCGGGCCTTGCCATCACGTTGACCGTCTTCGGCTTCAACCTGTTCGGCGACGGCGTGCGCGACGCGCTCGATCCTAGGCTGCGTACAGAGTAGACGACGGAACGATATGACGCTGCGGTGAAAGCCGCAGCGTCGTCCGTTTCAGCAGCCGGTTCTGCGACGGATCGAACGGGTCCCGCCTGTGCAGCAGGAAACCGTTATCCCACATGATCAGGTCGCCTATCTGCCAGCGATGCGTATAGACGAATTGCGGCTGTGTGGCGTGGGTGTTCAATTCATCCAGTAACGCTCGCCCCTCGTCCGCCGGCAATCCGTCGATACCAACCGAAGTCGTCGGGTCCAGATAGAGCGACTTGCGTCCCGTGACCGGATGCCGGTTAACCAGCGGATGCGTCACCGGCGGCGTCTTGCGACGCAATTCCTCGGACATCGGTTTCTCATCGTCATAGGTCGATTGCCGCGCGATGTAGTCGTAGACCGCGCTCAATCCCTCGATCCGTTGCTGCATGTCGCTGGATAACGCGTCATACGCAAGCTGCAGGTTGGCCCAATGGGTATTGGCCCCATCCTTCGGCATCTCAACCATGTACAGGATGCTGCCCGTAGCCGGATCGGTCACATAGGATTGGTCGGTATGCCAATCCAGTTCTCCCGCGCCGAGTCCGCCGATCGAGTTACCGTGATAATCCTTCATGTTGGAAATCTGCACGACCTCGGGCAACGAGGCCTGCCAATCGGTCCGGACGATGATATCCAACGCGCCGAACCGCTTGCTGAAAGCGACGAGTTCCGCCTCCGACAGGGCCTGACGGCGAAACACCAGGACACCCTGGCTGCTCCACGCGGTCGCCAGTTCCGCGATGGCCGCGCCGCCAATATCGGCCCAGAGATCGAGGCCAACGACCTCAAAGGCGAAATTACCGTCGATTGGGGAAATCTTCATCGTCGCGTTCTCTTGCTTCGTTAGGCTCCGGTGCGCGATTATGCGGCACTCTGAAAAATACCAACAAATCGATTGAAAGACGATTCATGCCAACCGAAACCGAAGCCGCCCCTACACCGCTCGCCGGTATCAAAGTCGTTGATATCGCGAATTTTCTCGCGGGTCCTATCTCCTCGATGTTCTTGGCCGACTTCGGCGCGGACGTGACCAAGGTCGAACGTCCCGAAACCGGCGACGAGATCCGCTATTGGGGCAACAACAAGGACGGCGTCGGCTTGATGTACAAGCTGATCAACCGCAACAAGCGATCGGTTACCGCGGACCTGCGGACACCGCTCGGCGTCGAGATCGTCAAACGCCTCGTCGCGGACGCGGACATCATCATCGAGAATTACCGCAAGGGCACGCTGGAAAAGTGGGGCCTCGGGTATGACGTGCTGAGCGAGATCAACCCCGGCCTGATCATGATCCGGCTGACCGGGTTCGGGCAGACCGGACCGAACAGCCATCGCCCGGGTTTCGGCACCCTTGCGGAAGGCTATGCCGGCTACGCCTATATCACCGGCTACCCCGGCCAGCCGCCCCTGCTGCCGGGTTTCGGCCTGGCCGACGATACCTCGGGCCTAATGGGCGCCTTTCTCGCGATGGTCGCCCTGCAGGAGAAAAACCGGTCCGGCAAGGGACAGGTCGTCGACTTCGGGATTTACGAGCCGTTGTTCACGCTGCTCGGGCCGCAGGTCGTCGACTACGACCAGCTTGGGATCATTCAGGAACGCAACGGCAGCCGCCTGCCCTTTACCGCACCCCGCAATACCTATCGCACCAAGGACGACAAATGGGTTTCGATTTCCGGCAGTGCGCAATCGACCTTCGAGCGGATGTGCGACGCGCTTGGCATTCCGGACATTCCGAACGACCCGCGCTTTCTCGATAACCGGTTACGCATTCAAAACTCGCCCGCGCTGGACGAGACGTTACAGACGGCTATCGAACAGTTCGATCGCGAAGACCTGCTGGCGCTCTTCGAAAGATTCGACGCGACCGCCGCACCTTGCAACAACATCAAGGAAATCTTCGAAGACGAACATTTCAAGGCGCGCGAAAATATCGTCGCGGTCGACGATGAGGAACTGGGCGGCCCCCTCCGCATGCAGAACGTGGTCGGAAAATTCTCACGCACACCCGGCAAGATCCATCATGCCGGGCCGATCCTGGGGTCAAGCAACCGGCAGGTCCTGATCGATGAGCTGGGATTCGACGAGACAGAGTTGGCGGAAGCCGGCTACAAGCTGGACTAAGAGGAGGCATCGCCATGCTCACATTGCCAAAAGCCGTAACCGTCGTCGAGGTCGGCCCACGCGACGGACTGCAATCGCTCGATCACTGGATCGAGACGGACGACAAGATCGCCATGGTGGACCGGTTGAGCGACGCGGGCTTCCCGGTGATCGAAGTAACGAGCTTTACCCATCCCCGGGTCGTACCGATGCTGCGCGACGCGGAAGAAGTCCTGGCCCGTATCAAGCGGCGTCCCGGTACCGTCTACCGTGCTTTGGTTCCGAACAAGCGAGGAGCGATCCGCGCCGTCGAGACCGACGTGGACGAAATTCTCGGACTTATGACGGTCAGCGCGAGTTACCTGGCGAAGAACCAGAACATGACCCTCGACGAGGTGATCGAGGCCGGCGGCGACTGCTTTCGGGTCGCGGACGAGGCCGGCCGGGCCTTCATCATGGCGCTCGGAATGTCGCTCTTCTGTCCGTATGAGGGGATCATTCCGACCGAGAGCACGCTCGACTGCGTCGCTCGGTTACGGAACGCGGGCATACGGCGCTTCTACCTTGCCGCCAGCACGGGCATGGAAGAACCCATTCAGGTCAATACGCTGTTTAAACAGGCGCATGACCGGTTCCCGGATTGCGAGTTCAGCTTCCACCTGCATGAAAAAATGGGCATGGCCCCAGCCAACCTGCTGGCAGCACTGGATGCCGGGGTCACCAAGGTCGAAGGATCGATCTGCGGAATCGGCGGTGGCATCGCCTTCCCCGGCGGTGTCGGCTCGATCGGCAATCTACCGACGGAAGACATCGTTCATTTCCTGAATGAGATGGGGATCGAAACCGGTGTCCGCACCGAAGATGCCCTCGCGGCAGCCCAGGACATCGCGGAATTAACGGGAATTCCTCTCAACAGCCGCCTCGGCACCGTTGGCATGCGACAGGATGTCATCCGGAAAGGCGCCGAGAACCCGGCCGCCCATCCCGACTGAGCCGTACCTTGTGTTTCCGCGGTTTGTTAGACTTGGCGAAGGTGGGAGGATTTCGATGAGTCGTCCGCGATGGCATCCGGTTCATCGGGCGGACCGTCCGGGCCGCCATCCTGTTGATCGCCGCTTTCGCCGCTATCGTCATCCTCATCGACATCGTGCAGGCGTTCGGCTTCACGCCGCAACCGCGTAAACGACCGATAGGCAAACGGCAGCGTGGCAAGATAAAGCACGGCAACCACGATCAAGGTCCGCCAGGGTGCTCCCGCGAGGCCCGCGACGAACAAACCGGCAGCTACCAGGACAAACAGCACGTAATCCTGGGGCACCTTCAGCTTCTTAAAGGAGAAGGTCGGCAGTTGGCTGACCATCAATGCCCCGATCAGGGCGAGCCAGCTTCCGGCAACCAACGGGTGCCGGGCGATCGGGTCGCCGATCTCAAAGCTGAGGACCAACGGCAAAATGGCAAGGCCCGCCCCCGCCGGCGCGGGAATTCCCGTAAAGTAGTTGTAAGCATAGGGCGGCAACTTGCCGAGCGACGTGTTGAACCGTGCCAGCCGCAGGGCGCAGCAAACCGTGAAGAAAAGCGCAGCGATCCAGCCGGGACCGTCGACGCTGCTGAGTGCCCAGACGTAGATGACAACCGCGGGCGCGACCCCGAAGGCGATCACGTCTGACAGGGAATCGAGCTCCGCGCCGAAATCGCTGGCCGACTTCAACAGCCGCGCCATCCGGCCATCCAACGCATCGAGGACGGCGGCGACCAGAATGGCAACGGCGGCGAATTCCCACTTTCCCTCGAACGCAAATCGGATTGCCGTGAACCCGGCGGACAACGCGCCCACTGTGATGATATTGGGGACCATTTTGCTGACGGTCTGCCCCTTGAGGCGGGGAATCCGTCGAAACCGTCGGCGTTTCATCATCAACGTATTTCTCCTTGCCGTGCGGTCTCGGTACTCGCGAGATCGGCAAGCACCGTTTCGCCGGCTACGGTGGTCTGTTCCGTCACGACCAATGGGGCAACGCCCGACGGCAGATAAACGTCCACGCGGCTGCCGAACCGAATCATACCGATTCTGGCTCCCACTTGCAGCTCTTGATCGGGCGAGACTTCGCAGAGGATGCGCCGGGCGACCAATCCTGCAATCTGGACGCAGGCGATATCGCGGCCATCGGCCATCGTCAATCGCAGTGATTGCCGTTCGTTATGCTCGCTTGCCTTATCCAGCGACGCATTGAAGAATTTGCCCGGCCGATACGCCAGCTTGGCGATCCGCCCGGCCACTGGCGACCGATTCACATGACAATTAAAGACGTTCATGAAGACGCTGATCCGGGTGAGCGGCGCGTCGCCCATCTCCAGCTCGGGGGGCGGTGGCGCTTCAACAATCATCTGCACGACACCATCGGCAGGGCTGATCACCAGTCCTTCGCGCGTCGGCGTCACCCGCGGCGGATCCCGGAAAAAATAGACGCACCACACCGTCAGAATCCCACCGATGACGAGGAGCGGCGTCCAGAACAGGCCAAGAAGCACCGTCGCCACGGCAAATGCCCCGATGAACGGGTATCCTGCCCGATGGATCGGCGGCAATACCGGTTTCAATGTCTCACGTAGAGTCGTCACGTAGCGGCGCTCCTCTCCCCGTTAACTCCCGAATCGCTTTTCGTGCCGTATCGGGAACCTTTCCGCGCCACGTCCAGAAAGGACGCGTAACCTACTGACTTTTCACAGTATCCGCGGCAACTCAGTAACAAAGTGTAAATCTTATGGCGCTTATATTGGGATGAATTGAACGGATTAAAGCCATCAGCGTGACGGGATAATAGGCGAAATCGCCACCGTCGATCACAGCGACGGAAGCAAGGCTTACTCCGGAAAATAGATAAGATCCTATATTTCATTATGTTAGAGCCATATATAAATTTCAGCTTTCAATACAGGACCATGGCATTCAGGGTGTGGGCCAGTGCGGAAGAGGCGCAGACAGGATTGGCATTTCTCGAAGGGCGACTTGGTGTCCTGCCGTTTACGGGGGACGGTTCCAATCGGCGGCAAAGCACGCTGGCGGTCCTCGATCTCGCGAAACGGTTCAAGGGCTTCACCGTCAACCTGCCGGACGGGCATGAAATCGTTGTTTCGGCTGAGTTGAAGTCGGACGGTCCCGCGACACCGGCATGGGCCCTTGGCGAAGCGATCAGCCGGCTTGCCGATACTAAACGCCTGGTCGACATGGTTGAGTCGCTGCAACCATCCCGCCGTCTCCGTGACACCCAGCACCAATCGGCTAACGCGCCTTAGACGTCGGTAGCGCAAAGACTTGGCCTGGATAGATCAGGTCCGGATCGCGGATCTGATCCAGATTCGCCTGATAAATGACCGAAAATAGAACTCCATCGCCATAGGACCGGCGCGCAAGCCGCCACAGGCTATTGCCTGGCTGCACCACGACGAAAGTATCCCCAGGCAGTTCCGCGACCGGCCGTGACCGTGTGAAGGGCAGCTCGATGCGTTGCGCCACCTTGCCGCTCACGAGTTGGTCGATACGCAGCCGGTATGTCCCAGGCGCAACCGGCCCATCCGGCCGCAACTGCCATTTCCCGTCTTCCGGAACGTCCGCTTCGCCGAGAACCTTATTGTCGAGATAGGCTCGAAGAAAGGCCTGCGGCTGGCCTTTTCCGCCAAGCGTCAGGTTCCCCTTCTCATCATAGTCGATCACTTGCAGACGCAATGAATCCGTCCCCACGCCGGGACCGGGTTGCGGTTCCTGGAGGATCGTCGCCGGCCCTGCGCCGTCGCGCGGCACGAGAACCGCGACCGGCTGCCGGGGTTGCGGCACCGATGATTGCGTGGCGGCCGACTCTGACGGCGCAGACTTCTGCTGCGCCGATTGCGACTGTGTCTGTTGAGATTGTGCCGATTGCGGCTGGGTCGACTTCCGGGCCGCTTGACCCTGTGGTGCGGGTTTCGACGATACAGTCTCTTTCGGAACCATCAGCACGACGACCTTCTCGGATGCCGCGCTGGTGCCATCCGGCCGCTCGGCAGAAATCGACAGGTTCGCATCGCCGGGATTCAAGCGCCCTTCGGGAACCAGTACCCATTCCCCTTTGTCATTCGCCGTTGTTTCGCCGACAAGCTTCTTGCGGTCATAGATCATGACTTTGCTGCCCGGCGCGGCGCGGCCCGCGATTACTGCCTCGCCTGCCGGCGTCACGCGAACCACATCGAAACTGGGTACGACGGCAGTGGTCTTTCCATCCGTTTTCGATGACGGCTTCGCCCCTGGCGATGTTGAACCCACAGCCCCCGCCGTGCCGGAAGGTTTCTTTTTGACGGCATCACTGGAAGAAGATGTGGTGGGGGAACCCGGTGCGGCTGAGGATTCCGCCGGCGGTTTTGCCGTAGATTTCTGCTCAGCCTCATCGACAGGCCAAGTGAAGTACAGGATTGCGACAAGCGCCAACCCCACCGCGAACGCGCCAATCAGGACATTTCGGTTCACCCCGCCCCCCAAACCGATTTCTATACGATTATTTGTAGTATTCCATGCCCCGGGACGCAATGTTAGCAACCGGACGGCTATCGCCCGCACCGATGCGTTATCAAACTTGTTTTCTTCGTCGGCACGCCCTAAACCCCTGTTCATGGCAGATATTCAATCCGTTTGCGTCTATTGCGCGTCGGCGTCCGACGTTCCGGAAAGCCATCGCACGGCTGCGGCACAACTTGGCACCGCTTTGGCGGAAAACGGCATCCGCCTCGTCTTTGGTGGGGGTCAAATCGGCCTTATGGGCATCACGGCCGATGCGGCGCTTGCCGCCGGCGGTGAGGTGATCGGCGTAATTCCGGAATTCCTGCAGGAGCGGGAACTCGGTCATGACGGATGCGACGAATTGATCGTCACACCTTCAATGCACAGCCGTAAGCAGAAGATGGCCGAATTGTCCGACGGCTTCGCGATCATGCCCGGTGGCCTCGGCACGTTAGACGAGGCCTTCGAGATCATCACGTGGAAACAGTTGAACCTGCACGACAAGCCGATCGTCATTGCCGATATCGACGGATACTGGCAGCCGTTCAAGGCGCTGTTGGATCATGTGGCGGATAACCGCTACATGGCCCGGAATAATCCACCCCTGATCCGATGGGCCGCGTCCGTGCAAGAGATCATTCCGGCACTGCAGGCCAGCCCGGCCGAACAACAAACCTTCGATCCAAAGAAAGTCTGACCGCCGCCCTATTTCGGGTCGATACAGACGAAGACCGCGCGCCGTTTCTTGAGCAACGGGCAATCGTTGAAATGCAAATCCTCGGTCCGGAACTGTACGGTGGAGCCGGGTTCCTTGCAGAGATCGCGCGCCGCTGTCGACAACTTTTCGCGGGTCGTGTTGTTGCCGTTGTAGCAGACACCCACGGCTTTCTGATCATCCTGGACGGAAACCTCTTCCGGCACATTGGTTTCAGACGGCTCACCGACGACTTGCCAGTACGTGCCGCAGCCGCCTAATGCCGCCGTGCCCAATAAGAGAGCGATACAATCTCTACGTCGCATGGAAGGGTTATCGCATGATCCACCGGCGGCGGGAAGAATAGGATTGGCGGGCGGTCATTACCGTCCCAGTTCCCGCATCGCATCGTCCAATCCCTGAATCGTCAGCGGAAACATCCGGTCTTCCATCAGATCCTTCACGACGCGGATCGACTCATAATAGTCCCACACGTCCCGCGGCTGGGGGTTCAGCCAGACCGCGCGTTCATATAGCCGGAGCATCCGCTCCATCCAGACATTGCCGGCCTCTTCGTTCCAATGCTCGACGCTGCCGCCGGGATAGACAATTTCGTAGGGACTCATGGTCGCGTCGCCGACGAAGATGACCCGGTAATCTGACGGGTAGGTCCGCAAGACTTCCCAGGTATCCAGCGTTTCGGAGTGCCGGCGCCGGTTGTCCTTCCACACCCGCTCATACATGCAGTTGTGGAAATAGAAAAACTCAAGATGCTTGAACTCGGTCCGCGCGGCCGAGAACAGCTCTTCGCAGACTCTGATGTGATCGTCCATCGACCCGCCGACGTCTAGGAACAGCAGCACCTTCACCGCGTTGCGGCGTTCGGGCACCATCTTGATGTCGAGATAACCGGCATTGTTTGCGGTCGACTTGATCGTATCCGGCAGGTCTAATTCCGTGGGCACGCCCTGGCGCGTGAATTTGCGCAGGCGGCGCAGCGCGATCTTGATGTTGCGGGTGCCGATCTCGATCCGGTCATCGAGATTCTTGAACTGCCGCTGATCCCAGACCTTGACCGCGCGCCGGTGCCGCGACTCATGCTGGCCGATCCGCACGCCTTCCGGGTTGTAGCCATAGGCGCCGAAGGGCGACCGACCAGCGGTGCCGATCATCTTGTTGCCGCCTTGGTGGCGTTTCTTCTGCTCCTCGAGACGCTCCTTTAGCGTCTCCATCAGCTTCTCCCATCCCCCCAGCGCCTCGATCTCGGCCATCTCTTCCTTGGTGAGATGGAGCTCGGCGAGCTTGCGCAACCATTCTTCCGGGATGTCGACCTCGATCTCGCCCTCCGGCCGTTCAAGGCCTTTGAAAATATGGGCGAATACCTGATCGAAGCGGTCGAGATTGCGCTCATCCTTCACCAAGGCGGACCGGCTGAGATAGTAGAACTTATCGATGCTGTATTCCGCGCAGCCCTTCTCCATCGCGCCGATGAGAGTCAGGTACTCCTTGATCGAAACCGGCACGCCCGCGGTGCGGAGTTCGAGGAAGAAGTTGAAGAACATGGGTCGCTCCCGAGTAGGCTAGGCGCTAGTCGTCGCCCTGATCACGCCGCGCCATGAAGGCCAGGCGTTCGAAAAGCTGCACGTCCTGCTCGTTCTTGAGCAACGCGCCGTAGAGCGGCGGGATCATCTTGGAGGAATCGTTGCTGCGCAACGCATCCGCCGGAATGTCTTCGATCATCAGAAGCTTCAGCCAGTCGAGCAGTTCCGACGTCGATGGCCGCTTCTTCAATCCCGGCACCTCGCGGATGTCGTAGAAAACCTTCATCGCTTCGCGCACCAGCATCCCCTGAATATCCGGATAATGCACCTCGACGATGTCGCGCATCGTGTCCTTGTCCGGGAAGGAGATGTAGTGGAAGAAACAGCGGCGCAGAAAGGCGTCCGGCAATTCCTTCTCATTGTTCGACGTGATGATGACGATAGGACGCTGTGCGGCTTTGACCTGTTCGCGCGTCTCGTAGACGTAGAACTCCATCCGGTCGAGTTCGAGCAGCAGATCGTTCGGGAATTCGATGTCCGCCTTGTCGATCTCGTCGATCAGCAGAACGGGGCGCTGGTCGGAGTCGAACGCCTCCCACAGCTTGCCGCGCACAATATAATTGCCGATGTCATGGACCTTATCGTCGCCAAGCTGACTGTCGCGCAGACGCCGTACGGCGTCATATTCGTACAGGCCATGCTGCGCCTTGGTGGTCGATTTGATATGCCATTCGATCAGCGGCGCCTTGATCGCCTCGGCGACTTCATGCGCGAGAATCGTCTTCCCGGTTCCCGGCTCGCCCTTGATCAGCAGCGGCCGTTCCAGGCTGATCGACGCGTTCACCGCGACCATCAAGTCCTCGGTCGCAACGTATTTATCGGTTCCTTCAAAGCGCATGGATTGTCCTGATTCTTGTCTATTTTCGTAATTTGCGGGGAATCGTGCGGTGCCCGGAGAGTATGCTGCGACAGGCTTTTGATCAAGTTGAAGCAGGCCCCAATGGCCGTGGCCGCTATTTGGATAACGGCCGGAAAATCGAGTATTATTCGGGCAAATTGCGAATACCGCGATAGCACGGGGCTACGATGGTGGCGACGCTACGGAAACCCCGGAAAAAGCGGGCGAAGGGGCTGTTTACAACTTTACAGATCGGCGGATACGCCGCATCTATGGGCCGCCAAAACGGGGCGGCTTTTCCACGAACGCGCCCTGACGCCGATACCATCAAGCCAAAGATGCCCGAATGATCGGTTTGATGGCCATCGTATGGACAGAACGCTCGGAACATCGGGGCGTGCCGTCACGCTAGGATCATGTGGGCTTTGAATCGTTTGACTGCTGGAGACCAATAGAGATGCCCGATAACGCTGATATCATTTACACAATCGTCGACGAAGCTCCCGAATTGGCGAGCGGCTCCTTTCTGCCGATCATCCGGGCCTTCGTGCGCACATCGGGCATTACCGTCGGCACCAGGGACATATCCCTGGCAGGCCGTATCCTGGCCCAGTTTTCCGACCGGCTCACCTACGAACAAAAACAGTCGGACGATTTGGCTGAGCTCGGCGAAATGGTCAAGACACCGGGCGCCAATATCATCAAACTGCCGAATATCAGCGCATCGGTGCCGCAGCTAAAGGACGCCATCGCAGAATTGCAGGCACAGGGCTTCGCAATTCCGGACTACCCGGACGACCCGAAGTCGGACGGGGAGCGCCAAGTTCAAGCTGCCTACGACATCGTCACTGGAAGCGCCGTGAACCCGGTTCTCCGTGAAGGCAATTCCGACCGGCGCGCGCCGAACGCGGTCAAGGCATACGCCAGGAAGAACCCGCACCGGATGGGAAAATGGGCATCGGACTCCAAGACCCACGTGACGTCCATGACCGGAAACGACTTCTTCGCCAACGAGAAATCCACGACCATAACCGACGCTCAAGCCGGGGATGCCCGCATCGAATTCGTCGCAGGCGACGGATCGGTCGAGGTTCTCAAGGAAAACCATCCTCTGATAACGGGCGAGGTGGTCGATGCAACCTTCATGAGCGCTGGCGCGTTGCGCGACTTCCTGATCGAGGAGGTCGCGGATGCCAAAGCACAGGGCGTCCTATTCTCTATGCACGTCAAAGCCACCATGATGAAGGTGTCGGATCCGATCATCTTCGGCCATGCGGTCTATGCCTATTTCAAGGGCGTCTTCGACAAGCATGCCGCAACCTTTGCCGAGGTTGGCGTCGATCCGGACGATGGCGTTGGCGATTTGGTCGCGAAGATCCAATTCCTTCCAGAAGACAAGCGCAGCGAAATCGAGGCCGACATCGAGGCGTGCCTGGCCGAACAACCGGACATGTACATGGTCAATTCGGACCGGGGCATCACCAACCTGCATGTGCCGAGCGATGTCATCATCGACGCATCCATGCCCGCGCTGATCCGTGAAGGCGGCAAAGGCTGGGGTCCGGACAACGAACAACACGACACCAAATGCGTTATTCCCGATCGGAGCTATGCGCCGGTTTATGCGGAGGCGATCGACTTCTTCAAGGAGAACGGCGCTTTCGACCCGTCCAAGCTGGGCACGGTCCCGAACGTGGGCCTGATGGCGCAGAAGGCTGAAGAATACGGCTCGCACCCGCAAACGTTTAAGGCGCCCAGCAACGGAACCATGAGGGTGGTGGACGCCGCCGGCAACGTGATCCATGAGCACGAGGTCGAGACCGACGACATCTGGCGCATGTGCATGGTCAAGGACGCGCCGATCCAGGATTGGGTGCAGCTCGCCGTATCACGGGCCCGGATAACCGGTGCGCCCGCGGTGTTCTGGCTGAACAAGGATCGCGCGCATGATGCGCAGCTCATCAAAAAGGTCGAGACCTATCTTAAGGATCACGACACCAACGGCCTCGACATCCACGTCATGGCGCCGCAGGAAGCCACGCGCTTCTCGATGGAGCGGATGGCCAAGGGCGAGGACACGATCTCGGTCACCGGCAACGTGCTACGCGACTATCTGACGGATTTGTTCCCCATTCTCGAACTGGGCACCAGCGCCAAGATGCTGTCGGTCGTGCCGCTGATGAACGGCGGCGGGTTGTTCGAAACCGGTGCCGGCGGATCCGCGCCGAAGCATGTGCAGCAGTTCGTCGAGGAAGGTCATCTCCGGTGGGATTCGTTGGGTGAGTTCTGTGCCCTTGCGGCCTCGTTGGAGCATTTGGCTCGCGTCACCGACAACCAGAAGGCCCAAGTTCTTGCTGATACGCTCGATGCCGCCACGGCCAAGTTCCTCGATACGAACAAGTCACCGAGCCGTAAGGTCGGGGAAATCGACAGCCGGGGAAGCCACTTCTATCTGGCGCTCTATTGGGCGCAGGCCCTTGCCGCGCAGGACGACGATGCCGCGCTGAAGGCCGATTTTTCAGTGATGGCGAAAGCGATGGGTGACAACGAGTCCAAGATCATGGATGAGTTGAATGCGGCGCAAGGCAAGCCGATGGATCTGGGGGGCTACTTCCACCAGGACCAAGACAAGCGCATTGCCGCGATGCGGCCGAGCGCGACGCTGAACGACATCATTAAGTAACAGGGGTGCGGCGGGGCGATCAGGCCCCGTTCATTGCCGCTTCGATTGCCGATAGGGCCGCATCCGCCGCGGCCCCGTCTGGACCGCCGGCCTGCGCCATGTCGGGACGGCCGCCGCCGCCCTTGCCGCCGATCGCAGCCGAGCCCGCGCGAACCAGTTGCACGGCGTCGAACCGTTCGACCAGATCGCCGGTCACGCCGACGACAAGCGACGCCTTGCCCTCGTTCACGGCGACCACCGCGACGACACCCGATTTGATCTGCTGCTTGAGCGTATCGACCAGCGGCTTCAACTCCTTCGCCGGGACGCCATCGAGCTTGCGGGTCGCCAGCTTGACGCCCGCGATCTCGCGCGCCTCTTCGGGCGCGGCACTGCCGCCGCCACCCGCCGCGAGTTTCTGCCGCAGGTCCGATACTTCGCGTTCTAGCTTGCGGCGCTCTTCCAGCAGGGCCGCTACCCGGCCAGGCACCTCACCGGGGGCCGTGCGAAGTGCCGCAGCCGTATCGGCCAGGGCATTCTCCCGCTCGGCCACGAATTGATAGGCCGCGTCGCCGGTCAACGCCTCGATCCGGCGCACGCCCGCCGCCACAGCACTTTCGCCGGTGATCTTGAAAAAACCGATGTCGCCGGTGCGCCGCACATGCGTGCCACCGCAGAGTTCTGTGGAGAAATAATGATCGCCTTCGCCCTCGGCGTGCGCGCCATCATGCGCGCCATCATGCGCCATGGAAACGACGCGCACCTCGTCACCGTATTTCTCACCGAACAGGGCCAATGCGCCCGCCTCGACCGCCTCGTCGGGCGTCATCAACCGTGTCCGCACGCCGCCGTTCTGCCGGATGCGGGCGTTGACCTCGGACTCGATTGCAGTGATGTCCTCCGCGGTCAATGGCTTGGGTTGGCTAAAATCGAACCGCATGTAGTCGGGCGCCACGGATGAGCCCTTCTGGGTCACGTGATCGCCGAGACGGCGGCGCAGCGCTTCATGCATCAGATGGGTGACCGAATGGTTGGCGCGCAAACTGCGTCGGCGCACACCATCGACCCGCATTTCCACCGCATCGCCGACGCGCAGGGTGCCGCGCGCAACCTTGCCCATATGGATATGCATGTCGTCGAGCTTCTTGAGCGTATCCTCGACCGGCACTTCCGTACCCTCGGCCGTGAACAGGATGCCGGTATCGCCCATCTGACCGCCGGATTCACCATAGAACGGCGTTTGGTTGGCGATCACCGAAACCACCTGCCCCGCCTCGGCGGAGTCGACCGGCTTCCCATCAACCACCAGGGCGGTAACGACGCCTTCGGCGCTCTCCGTCTCGTAGCCGAGGAACTCGGTCGCGCCAATTTCTTCCTTGAGGTCGAACCAGACCGCATCAGTGGCCGCATCCCCAGACCCGGTCCACGCCTTGCGCGCCGCTGCCCGTTGAAGGTCCATCGCGGAATCGAAGCCGTCGGTGTCGACCGCCCGCCCCTGCCCGCGCAGGATGTCCTGTGTCAGGTCGAGCGGAAAGCCATAGGTGTCGTATAGCTTGAAGGCGACATCCCCCGGCAGCGCCTGGGCATCGCCCAACTTGCCGGTCTCATCCTCCAGTAACCGCAGACCACGGCCCAACGTATCCTTGAAGCGCGATTCTTCGAGCTTGAGCGTCTCGGTGATCAGCGCCTCGGCGCGGGTCAACTCGCCGAAATGCTGGCCCATTTGCTGCACCAGCGCGGGCACCAGTTTGTGCATCAAAGGGTCCTGGCATCCCAGCATGTGGGCATGCCGCATGCCGCGCCGCATGATCCGGCGCAGCACATAACCGCGCCCTTCATTCGCAGGCAGAACGCCATCGGCGATCAGGAAGCTGCAGGCCCGCAAATGATCCGCGATCACCCGATGCGACACGCCGCGCTCTCCGTCCACCGGCGCACCACTCGCCTCGGCGGATGCCGCGATCAACGCCTGCATCATATCGGTTTCATAGTTATCGTGGTGGCCTTGAAGGACGGCGGCAATCCGCTCAAGCCCCATACCGGTGTCGATCGACGGCTTCGGCAGGTCCACGCGCGTGTCTGGATCGGTCTGCTCGTATTGCATGAACACGAGGTTCCAAATCTCGATGAAACGGTCGCCATCCTCGTCGGGACTGCCCGGCGGCCCGCCGGGAATCTTCGGTCCGTGATCGAAGAAAATTTCGGAGCACGGTCCGCACGGTCCGGTATCGCCCATCGCCCAGAAATTGTCCGACGTCGCAATGCGGATAATTCTATCTTCGGGCAGGCCGGCGATCTTCTTCCACAGCGCGGCGGCGTCATCGTCTTCGGCATAGACCGTGACCAGCAGCTTGTCTTCCGGCAAGCCATATTCCTTGGTGATCAGATTCCAGGCCAGCTCAATCGCCAGTTCCTTGAAATAATCGCCGAAGGAGAAGTTACCGAGCATCTCGAAGAAGGTGTGATGCCGCGCCGTATAACCGACGTTTTCAAGATCGTTATGCTTACCGCCGGCGCGCACACATTTTTGAGACGTGGTCGCGCGATTGTAGTCGCGCTGCTCCGCCCCGGTGAAGACGTTCTTGAACTGCACCATGCCGGCGTTGGTGAACATCAATGTGGGATCGTTGCGCGGCACCAGCGGCGACGAGTCGACCACCTGATGGTCATGCTTCCGGAAATACTCCAGGAAAGCGGTTCTGATTTCGTTCGTTGTGCTCATTGTCTTCCCATCAGTCGCGGCAAGCGGCTGAAAGTCCACCCTATTAGCGATATCCCGCCCGTCGGCGCGGCGGGCAGACAGCGGTTGTACCCCGCGCTCCAAGGGCTGTCCAGCAACCCAACCGGCGGGAAAACGCCGCAAAGGGACAGGCGAAAATATCTAGGGCTTCGGGCGGAGACATCAACACCGGCACCTGCCCGTCTTCCAAGCGCCGATCGCGCCATCCCAGCGGACAAAAAAACTGCGGCGAAGGTCGAAACCCACGCCGCAGGCGGTTCGAGGGGAGGGAACCGCTTAAATCATACCGAGTTAGGACTCAGCTGTGCCGGACTTAAGCCCCGCCTAAACTTAGGCCTCGCCAGCCAGGGGAGCCTCGTCGTCGCCGGCCTCCGCATCATCCGCATTTTTATCAGCGGTCTCGCCTTTGAGCATCGCCTCGGAGAGAATGCCCGCATTCTCGCGGATGCGCCGTTCGATCTCGTCCGCGACCTCGGGGTTCTCCTTGAAGAAAGTCTTGGCATTCTCACGGCCTTGGCCAACCCGCTGATCGCCGTATGAGAACCACGCGCCGGACTTCTCGACGATCCCGGCGTTGACGCCGAGGTCGAGCAGTTCGCCCATCTTGGAAATGCCTTCGCCATACATGATGTCGAACTCGACCACCTTGAACGGGGGGGCGACCTTGTTCTTCACTACCTTGACGCGGGTCTGGTTGCCGACCACCTCGTCGCGGTCCTTGATCTGACCGATCCGGCGAATGTCGAGCCGGACGCTGGCGTAGAATTTCAGCGCGTTGCCGCCACTCGTCGTCTCCGGACTGCCGAACATGACGCCGATCTTCATGCGAATTTGGTTGATGAAGATGACCATCGTGTTCGACCGGTTGATCGAACCGGTCAGCTTGCGCAGGGCTTGGCTCATCAGACGCGCTTGCAGGCCGACATGGGTGTCGCCCATCTCGCCTTCCAGCTCGGCGCGCGGCACGAGTGCGGCGACCGAGTCGACCACCAGCACGTCGATCGCACCCGAGCGGACCAGCGTATCCGCAATCTCAAGCGCCTGTTCACCCGCATCGGGCTGAGAGATCAGCAATTCGTCGAGATTGACGCCGAGTTTCTTGGCATAGGACGGATCGAGCGCATGCTCCGCGTCGACAAAGGCGCAAGTGCCGCCCTTCTTCTGGGCCTCGGCCAGCACATGCAGCGCCAGCGTGGTCTTGCCCGAGCTTTCCGGTCCGTAAATCTCGACTACCCGCCCTTTGGGCAGGCCGCCAATGCCTAAGGCGATGTCGAGGCCAAGCGATCCGGTAGGGATCGATTCAATCTCGACGGTCTGATCATGTTGGCCGAGCTTCATGATCGAGCCCTTACCGAAATTCCGCTCAATCTGCGTAAGGGCTGCGTCCAACGCTTTCTGTTTGTCCATGATGTCCTTTTCGACGAGGCGCAAAGCTGAGTTCGACATGATGCCGTCCTTCCCTTATTTCACAGGCCCCCGGCGGATGCAATGCAACGGGATCAAAGAGACCGATGCAGTGGCGGGAAAGGAGCGGTTCAAATCCCGTGTCCACCCGGCCGCCCTGGAGCGTCAATCCAATGACATCATATGTACTAGTTTTGTTCTTCTGCGCAAGTTCTTTTTTTGTTCTCATTTAGACAACGACTAATCCGTTGCCCGTCAAGCCCTTTTCGGCACAGAAGGTGGCGAAAGCGCGGTCTTGTTACCGCGCCTGCCCCAGCATCTTGACGTGCTCGGCGGCCTCGCGGCCGGCGATTCGGCCGAAGGTGGCGCCCGCCATCAGGCCGGTGCCGCTGGCGTAATTGTGGAAATACAGGCCGCCGACCATCTCGCCCGCTGCGAAAAGGCCGGGGATCGACCGCTTGCCGGTGCGTTCCACCTCAGCCTTGGTGCTGACCTTGATACCGCCGAAGGTGAAGGTGACGCCCGCGGTCACCGCATAAGCATCGTAGGGCGGCGTATCCAAGGGGTTGGCCCAATTGGATTTATTGATCGCCAGCCCCTCGGTGCTACGGCCGTCCCGCACGTTCGGGTCGAACGGAACGTCGGTGCGAATCGAAGCGTTGAAATCCTTCACCGTCTGGATGAACCGTTCCGGGTTCACGCCGTCCAATTTGGTTGCGAGTTCCTCGATGGTATCCGCCGAGACCTTGGTGATGCGGCGGATGTGATATTCGCTGCGCAGCAGATGCGTGACCTTCTGATCGAAGATCTGCCAGGCGAACATGCCCGGCTGTTGCAGGATTTCGCCGCCGTAGCGCGCATAGCAGTAGCTGTGGAAATCCTCGCCCTCGTCGCGGAACCGCTCGCCGTTGGCGTTCACGACAATGCTGAACGGCACGTTATGCTTCTGGAACTGATCGCCGATATCGAGATCGCCATAGGGCGGCGCGTTCAGGTCCCAGGCCACCGCATGGCAGCCGGACCAGTGGCCGTAGGGCATGGCGCCGATGTCGAGCGCCATGTTGAGCCCTTCCCCGTTGTTGTGTTCGGTGCCGCGCACCTTGGCGAGGTCCCAGCCGGGGCCGAGATAGCGGGCGCGCATCTCCTGGTTCGATTCGAAGCCGCCGCAGGCCAGTACCACTGCCTTGGATTCCAGGCTCAGCACCTTGCCCTTGTGGCGGCAGCGTATGCCGTGCACGCCGCGGTCCTCGTCATACAGCAGGTCGGTCGCGGTCGCCTCGTAGAGCACTTCGATGCCGACCTTCTCGGCCTTGTCGTGCAGCGTCTGGACCAACTGCTCGCCGCCGCCGTTGATGCGCAGCGCCAATCCGCCCCAGAACTTGAACTTGCCGTCCACCTTGAAGGCCTGCCGCCCGGTCGCCGGGATCAGGTCGATGCCATGCGTGGTCATCCACTTGGCGGTGTCGTAGCTGTTGGTGACCACCACCTCGATCAGGTCCGCGTCCGCACGGTACTGGGTCATGCGGAAGATGTCGTCGTAATACTGATCGTGCGTGTAGGTGCCGAAATCGATGTTGTCGAGATCCTCGTCGGCGAGGCTCGGGCACAGCGCCATCAGGTCATCGACACCGTTGTAGGAGAACCGGAAGGCCCCGCCGGTAAAGGCCGAATTGCCGCCGCGCGAATCCTTCGGCGCGGTCTCCAGCATCAGCACCGACGCTCCGTTTTCGACCGCCGACAACGCCGTGCAAGTCGCGGCGTTCCCCGCCCCAACAACGATGATATCAAATTCTTTTCCGACGACGTCCGCCATGTGTAATGCCTCTTTCTCTGGTTGCGGAAACCCGGCGTTCCGCACGCGTTTAACCGTTGATACCCCTTATACAAACGATCCATGAATTCCGGCAAATCCCGGCCCTGCGCGTGCTGCCGCAAGAACCGTCAAGCCCACAGCAATACCATGGCAATGGGCCAAGCTGCGCCGCTTGGACTTCTGCGCGATTAATAAGGCACGGTACTCGACCACACGGTCTACAACGCGGTACACTTTCTGAACCCGAACGGCGACTATCCGACGGTGGTTGCCCGTCCGATCGATGCGGGCGCGTCCCTCGCACCCCTCTCCCGCCCGTCCGGTCACGATGCCATCCTGCGACAGCACGGCGCCTTCACATAACAATTCCCATCAACAGGGGTTCCACATGAGCACTGAGACACCGAAACGTATTGCCATTCTCGGCTTCAGCCTGGAGACCAACCGCTTCGCACCGATCTGCGGTGAGCGGGAGTTCAGCGACCGCGGCGTGTTCTACGGCGAGGAGATCACCGAAGACGCCCGCCGTCCAGCGCCGGTGATCAATGGCGGTATCTGCGGCTTCTTCAAGGTGATGGACGCGCACGGCCCGTGGGAGCCTGTGCCGATCGCCTTCGCCGGCGCCCATCCGAACGGACCGGCGGAAAAATCATTCTTCAACGGACTTCTCCAATCCATGCGCGAAGGCCTTGAAAAAGCGGGTGACCTGGACGGCGTCTATATCTGCGAACACGGCGCGGGACTGGCCGAAGGCAACGACGATCCGGATGGCGAAGTCTTCGCTCTGGTCCGTGGGATCGTCGGCCCCGACGTCCCGGTCATCGCAACGCTCGACCTGCACGCCAATATCTCCGAACGCATGGTCAGCGAACCCGACGTGCTGATCTCCTACATCACCAACCCGCATATAGATGCGTTCGAGCGCGGCGAGGAAGCGGCGCACTGCATAATCGAAATGTTCGGCGGTGTGAAGCCCAAGATGGCCTCAATCCGAATCCCGCTGGTCGCACCCTCGGTGACCCTGCTGACGGCCGAGGGACATCCTTATGGCGACCTGATCCGGGTGGGGCAAACCAAACTCGGCGACGACATCATGAACGTGTCGATCACCGCCGGTTTCGCCTTCAGCGACACCGACCGCAACGGCATGACCATCACCGTGACCGCCCGCGAGGACCAGGCGAAAGCGGATGCATTGGCCCGCGAGTTGGCGATCGCCGGGTGGGCGGACCGCGAACGGTATCAGGCGCACATGACTGACTTGGCGGAATGCACCCGCATGGCGCTCGAGGTCGGGCAGGATGCAAGCAAGCCGAACCTGCTGTTCTGCGACCCGGCGGACAACCCCGGCGGCGGCGGACGCGGCAACACGACCTATATCCTGAAATCCTTCGCCGAGGCCGGCGTTGAAAATTGCGTCTTCGCCGTCTTCAACGACCCGGCCCTGGTCAAACGCGCGAACGATGCCGGTGTCGGCGCTACCTTCACCGCGACCTTCAACAGCGAGGAGACGAACCAATTCTCCGAGCCGTTCGAGGCCGAGGTGACGGTCGAGAAACTGAGTGATGGGGAATTCGCGGGGACCTTCGGCATGGTGAAGGGGCGCACCGTGCAGCTCGGCCGCTCCTGCCTGCTGCGGCTCGGCAGCATCCAGATCATCGTGATCTCGATCCGCCAGCAATGCCTGAGCAATGATTATCTGCAGCATTTCGGCCTGGACGCCGCCGAAGCCCGCGTCACGGTCGTGAAATCGCGCGGCCATTTCCGCGCCGGCTTCCAGCATATCTTCCCACCCGAACGCATCATCGAAGCGGACGTGCCGGGCCTGACCTCGTGCAACCTCCTCACTTTCCCGTGGAAACACATGCCGCGGCCGGTCTACCCGATGGACCCGGAAACAACCTGGGAACCGCCGGCAGCGTAGTGCCGATAGAAGATGGTCCAGCGTGAGTTGGCCTTACACCATCGCGGCCATGACGCTATGAATTGAATGGGATTTCGACATGAGCACCGAGACACCAAAACGCATTGCCATTCTCGGCTTCAGCCTGGAGACCAACCGCTTCGCGCTGCCCTGCGGCGAGCAGGAGTTCCGCGACCGTGGCCTGTTCTACGGAGACGAGATCACCAAGGATGCGCGGCGGCCCGCGCCGCTGATCCACGGCGGCATCTGCGGTTTCTTCAAAGTCATGGACGCACACGCCCCGTGGGAGCCGGTGCCCATCGTCTTCGCGAATGCCCATCCGAACGGACCGGCTGAGGCATCCTTCTTCAACCAACTTCTCGACACCATGCGCGATGGGCTTGAAAAGGCGGGGAAGCTCGATGGCGTCTATATCTGCGAACACGGTGCGGGTCTGGCCGAAGGCAACGACGATCCGGACGGCGAAGTCTTCGCTCTGGTCCGCGGGATCGTGGGCCCGGACGTGCCGGTCATCGCGACTCTCGACCTGCACGCCAATGTCTCCGAACGCATGGTCAGCGAACCCGACGTGCTGATTTCCTACATCACCAACCCGCATGTGGATAAGCTCGAGCGCGGCGAAGAGGCAGCGCGCTGCATGATAGAGATGTTCAACGGCGTGAAGCCGAAGATGGCATCGATCCGTCTGCCGCTGGTCGGCCCCTCGGTGACGCTGCTAACGGCGGAAGGCCATCCCTATGGCGACCTGATTCGGCTCGGCCAGACCAAACTCGGCCCCGACATCATGAACGTTTCGATCACCGGGGGCTTCGCGTATAGCGACACCGACCGCAACGGCATGACCATTACAGTGACCGCGCGCGAGGACCAGGCCAAAGCCGACGCGCTCGCCCGAGATTTAGCCATCGCCGGCTGGGCAGACCGCGAACGGTACCAGACCAAGATGACGAGCCTCGACGATTGCACCCGCATGGCGCTCGAGGTGAGCAAGGACGCGAACAAGCCGAACCTGCTGTTCTGCGATCCGGCGGACAATCCCGGTGGCGGCGGACGCGGCAACACCACCTACATCCTGAAGGCTTTCGCCGAGGCCGGCGTCGAAAATTGCATCTTCGCCGTCTTCAACGACCCGGCATTGGTCGAACGGGCGACCGCCGCCGGAGTCGGCGCGCGTTTCAAGGCCACCTTCAACAGCGAAGAGACGAACGAATTCTCGCTCCCCTTCGAGGCCGACGTAACCGTGGAGCGGCTGAGCGACGGCGAGTTCGAAGGCACGCTCGGGATGGCCAAAGATCGCACCATCCAGATTGGCCGCTCCTGCCTTCTCCGCCTGGGCGGTATCCAGATCATCGTCATTTCGATCCGCCAGCAATGCCTGAGCAACGACTTCCTGGCGCATTTTGGCCTCGACGCCGCCGCGGCGCGCGTCACCGTGGTGAAATCGCGCGGCCATTTTCGCGCGGGCTTCCAGCATATCTTCCCGCCGGACCGTATTATCGAAGCGGACGTGCCGGGCCTTTCTTCAAACAACCTCCTCACCTTCCAATGGAAGAACCTGCCGCGTCCGGTCTATCCGATGGATCCGGAAACCACATGGGAGCCGCCGGCCGCCTAAGAATTCAGTCGATTCGCACGGCCGAGTGACTTTAAATCCTCTTGAACAACCGAATTGATGTGGAGCGGCCCGAGTTTTCGGAGCCACGTCTTCGTGTTTCACCCCAGCCGGAATCGATGCTACCGTCCCTCTCGTCGGCCATCGCTTGGCCGATCAGCGCAATTTGGAAAGGCTCCCATGACTGATTTCGAGACGGGCAACGGCGGGTTGGCCGGTGGACGGCAACCGCACAAACTTCTGGTTGCCGCGTGTTATGTGGTTGCGATTTTTATCGCCTACACCTTCGTGAAATATCTGTATTTCAAGTTCGTCCCCAATCCGGACGCGAACTCGATCTTCCGCGATCTGGAAACGTGGACCGGCATTGCCTGGGTCAATCCCTATTTCCGCTTCTTCACCGGTGGCGTGGAGTTGGTGGCCTCTATCCTGCTGTTCATCCCGGGGCTGCAGATTCTCGGTGCGCTGCTGACCGTTGGGACACTGACGAGCGCAATTCTGCTTCACCTGGTCGGCCCAATCGGCATCGAAGGCGCGCGCGGCGACCTGTTCATGGAAGCGGTGATTTGCACGGTGTTGGCTTGCGGAATCATCTTCGTGCGGCGGCATGAAATCCCGCGGTTGATCCGGTTCCTGTTGCTCGATCCGTCGCTCTACCGGTTACGGTAGAAGAAAACGACGGGAATTCTCCAGAATGAGCGGACAACTCAGCAAAGCCGCACTCGACCGGTATGACCGCGACGGCTTCCTTTTTCCCAACCGCGTCATGTCAGAAACGGAAGCCGCGGCGTGCAAGGCGCGTCTCGACGACCACATCCATCGCTTTGGCGACGACGCGCGCGGCCACGGCCCAATGGCCAAGCGCCCTCATCTCATTCTTCGCTGGGTCGCGGAATTGGCCCGCAACCCAGCGATCGTCGACGCCGTCGAAAGCATCATCGGACCCGACATCCTGTGCTGGAGCTCTTCCATCTTTAACAAGGAAGCAGGCTCGAACCGGTTCGTGTCCTGGCACCAGGATGCAAACTATTGGGGATTGAGCAGTTCGAGCGTCGTCACCGCCTGGATCGCATTGACGCCCGCGACGCGGGAAAACGGCTGTATGCGATTCTTGCCGGGGTCACACCGGACCGAATTGGCCCATGTCGATATCACGGACAGCGACAATATGCTGTTCCGCGGCCAAACCATCACGGATGACATGGATGCCGACTCCACCGCCGACGTCGTGCTGTCGGCAGGCGAGTTCGCCCTGTTCCATGTCAACATGGCCCATTCCTCGCTTCCCAACGGATCGGCGAAGGACCGTACCGGGCTTGTTTTCCGGTATGTGGCCGGCGACGTGTATCAAACCAAGGCGGATTTCGACAGTGCCACGCTGATAAGAGGCGAGGATCGCACGGGCCGGTTCGAACTCGAACCAATGCCATCGGCGGATCTGGACCCTGCCGCGCTCGCCTTTCACGAACGGGTCTGCGGTGCCCGCAAGAAAGTCTATTTCAGCGGTTAGGACGGACTATTACATCGGACGCATCGTCGTCCTAAACGAGGCGCCAACCCGCCCCGTCAGGGATTCCACCGCATAAGGACGTGAGTTTCGGTATCTCCGATTACCGTGAATCCCAGCCTCTCGTATAGCTCCCGGGCACGCGGATTGACCTTCATTACGCGTAATTGGATGGGTAGGCAAAGACGCCGGCTTTCGACGAAAAGTATCGCCATGCACTGCTCACCGATTCCCAACCCTTGGTGTTCCGGAGCGAGGAATATCTGATTGAGCTTGAGGCAGTCGCTCGTTAGGTCAAGCGTCATGATGCCCCGGTCTACTGCCTGAAAGCAGATGACGCGGTAATCGTAAATCGCGAAGTTTCGCTCATGCCGTTGGCGCTCCTTCCGCTCGTCCCAGCCCTCGCTCTCGTCCACATAGACACGGAACGCAGCCTTCCGCATCGCGAAGGCGAACTCGCTGTCATCCTCGGCCGCGCGCCGCAGCACGAGGTCTCCCGCCGCATCACGCAACACCGAATAGATTTGTTGGATGGCCGTCATTGCGAGCCTCTACGCAGTCGGACCGTTGTTGAACGGTCCCACATGCTATCAGCATGCTACTGACAGCATCGTGTCAGTAGTTTTAAAAAGCCAAGGAAATTGAAAACCAGCGCTATCCCGACGTCGGCGGCTCGACCAATACTTCTTTCACCTTGCCGGCGAGCTGGCGCAAGCTGAAGGGCTTGGCTAGGAAGTTGACGTTGTCCAGGCTCTCCACTTCGCGGATCACGGATTCCTCCGCATAGCCGGAAATACAGATCACCGGCAGATCGGGGAATTTGCGCCGCGCCGCTGCGACGACAGTGGCGCCATCGACTTTCGGCATCACCATGTCGGTGATCAGCAGGTCGATATTGTCATCGTTCATCAGTTCAATTGCGTTTTCGCCGTTGACCGCCTCGATCACACGGTAGCCCTTACTGCGCAACGCGCGCGCGCCGAACAGGCGGACTGGATCTTCATCCTCGACCAGGAGGATCGTGCCGCCACCGGTGAGGTCCTTCGCCGCCGGCGGGCGTTCCGCCGGGGCCTTGGCGCTGGCCTTTTCCTCGGGCCCATCGTAGCGCTGCAGATAGATCGTGAAGGTCGACCCTTTCGTTTCACCGTCGCTATCCGCGAAGATGAAACCTTCGGTCTGCTTGATGATGCCGTAGACCGTAGCGAGCCCGAGGCCGGTGCCCGACCCTACCTCCTTGGTCGTGAAGAAGGGATCGAAAATCCGATCCAGCACCTGCTGCGGCATGCCGATGCCGTCGTCGGTGACTGTGATCATCACGTAGTCGCCGGCCGGCATGATCTCCGCGTGGGCCCGGTCGATTTCCGACAACAGGCTGCAGTTGCGGGTGCTGAGCATCAGGTGCCCGCCGCGCGGCATCGCGTCGCGCGCGTTCACCGCGAGATTGATGATCACCTGTTCCATCTGACCCTGATCGACCTTTACCTTGCCAAGTTCGCGCCCGTGCACGAATTTCAGATCGATCGATTCCCCAAGCAACCGATGCAATAGGCTGGACAATTCCGACAACACGTCGGTCACGTCCAGCACGCGCGGCTGCAGCGTCTGCTGACGCGAGAAGGCGAGTAGTTGGCGTACCAGACGCGCGCCGCGGTTCGCGTTCTGCTTGATCTGCATGACGTCGGCGAAGCTCTGTTCACCCGGCTGATAGCGCTGCAGGAGCAGGTCGCAGAAGCCGATCATGGCGGTCAGCAGATTGTTGAAGTCGTGCGCGATGCCGCCAGCGAGCTGACCGACCGCCTGCATCTTGAGCGACTGCGAGAACTGGACCTCGAGTTTCTTCTTCTCGGTCGTGTCGATCATGTGGAGGGCAAGTCCACCCGGGCCTTCCTCGGCGGTCTCGGTCTCGGCGGGGCGGCGCGAGAAATACATCGATGCGACACGGTTGCCCATGCCTTCGATCTCCACGTCGATCGGCACCGCCAACTGCGCATCGTCCAAACGGCCGGACAGGCGCTGCGACAAACCGGGCCGGTCGATCGCGCGAACGAACTCCACGATGGGCTGGCCGACAGGGTCATCGCATCCCAACAAGTCGCGGCAAGCGGGATTGCATTCCACGACCTTACCGTCCGCATCCAGCACCGCCATGCCGACCGGAACGGTCTCCAACTGATTCCGGAGCCCAGCGAGTTCGGTGGTCAGGGCATCCTGGTCACGCAGCGCACTGACACTGTGGCTGCTCCAGATAACCTCGCCGGGCGAACCCGGCGCCGCACCCAAGGTCAGCCGCAGCGGATCTCGGCCGACCCGCGGCAAGGTAATCTCCGCTTGCTCGGCCATTCCATTGAGCGCGTGATCGCGCAACCGTTTAAAAGCACGCGCGGCATCGTTCTCCGCGCGGAACACATACATGGTCCAGAGACCGGACTCTTCCTTTGTCTCCGCACCGCAAATGCTCAGGAATTCCAGGAACGGCCCATTTACGTAAGTTAGTCGCCCGTCGCCCTCCTCGAGCGCCACGCCGGCCCCCGATACAACGCCGATCCGGTTGAGCATGTCACCCGACGCCTTGCTTCGGCCGCGCAGGGCACCCCAGACCAACACAAGGGCGACAAAGCCTAGTGCGGCAACCGTCGCGTAGATCGGTATCCGGGCCTCAGCCGTGAATCCACCCGCCTGCTCGTAATAATAGAGCACGCCCATCGCCACGCCGACGAAAAGGACAAGCAGGAATAGCCGGCCACCTCCGCCACCCACTGAGGGTGGCAAACTGATGGGTTCGCCTTTCGCGCGCGTCCTTTTCCCCGGTTTTGCGGCAACCGGTTCGAGGCTGTGCTTTGACGCGGCATCGGTGATTTCGCGCTGATCATCCGGCACTGGCCGTCTCCTTAGGCAAACTTCGACCTTCGAGATTCCAGACATAGCTGATTATCTCGGCCACCGCCTGATAGTGCTCCTGCGGCACCTCTTCATCAAGCTCTACGCTCGAAAAGAGTGCCCGCGCCAATGGCGGATTTTCAACGATCGCGATGTCATTTTCCTCCGCGACTTCACGAATTTTTTGCGCGATTAAGTCCGCCCCTTTGGCGACGAGCACCGGCGCCGTCGTTTCATTGGGATTGTATTTCAAGGCAACGGCAAAATGGGTCGGGTTGGTTACCACTACATCGGCCTCCGGCACCGCCTGCATCATGCGGGCGCGG
>JAJFJD010000063.1 GCA_021774335.1 Alphaproteobacteria bacterium | reverse complement strand
AATCCGTAAACGCAGCCCCGCCGGCTACCGCAAGCACCTTCGTGATCGCTGCCGTCAGCGTCGTCTTGCCATGGTCAACATGACCAATCGTGCCAATGTTGCAATGCGGCTTAGTTCGCTCAAACTTCTCTTTCGACATTGCCTGTTTCTTTCTACTGGTTAGCCTGCGGATGTTTCCGTAATTCCGTGGGCGCGCGTCGCGGCAGCCCCATATATAATGTCACTCTCAAACTCTTCAGCCCGTCGCTCTCAAATTCGTTACGGGTCCCACGTACACAAATTGGAGCGGACGGTGGGAATCGAACCCACATCTCCAGCTTGGAAGGCTGGGGTAATAAGCCATTATACGACGTCCGCACATCTCGATTCGGACCCGCTACCTCTTAGCCTCACTCACCGGATTTGCTTTCCAACTCCGCCCAATCAAACCACGCCCCGCCGGACCAATGGTGGAGGGGGTTGGATTCGAACCAACGTAGGCATAGCCAACGGGTTTACAGCCCGTCCCTTTTAACCACTCAGGCACCCCTCCGGCCCCGCGCGTTTTCATCGCGACGGCGGAGAGCGCATAATCGTGATTTACCACTGATTGTCAACGCCCAAACCGCAATCCGAGTAGCACAAAACACGCCACCCCCGCCTCTTTCGCCAAAATAGCGTCGACGCGCGAGTTGCGTATCTGTGACTGAAGAAATACTAAGGTCGGTTATGGTAAAAATCAAGGCAGCGCGAGGAAAGCGTCCACCGTCGGCAAAGCGTCGGCGCGGCCCCCGAGACGACACGAACCGACACTGGCTCTACGGTCACCACGCCGTGGCCGCCGCACTCAAAAACCCGGCCCGACAGGTCACCCGGCTCCTCGCAACACCGCAGGCAGCCGACCGGCTGCACGCCGAGTGCCCCGGCACAAAGCCCGAAAGCGCCGAGCGCGGGACGATCGAGTCGCTGGTACCGGAGGGCGCCGTCCACCAGGGGATCGCCCTGCTGGCCTCTCCTCTTCCCACACATGCACTGGAAGACGTGGCCGCATCCATATCCGGGTCCGGATTGCTCCTGGTGTTGGATCAGGTCACCGACCCACAGAATGTCGGCGCGATCCTGCGCAGCGCCGCGGCCTTTGGCGCAAAGGCCCTGATCATGCCGCAACGGCACGCGCCGCCGGTGACCGGAGCCCTTGCCAAGGCGGCGAGCGGCGCGCTGGAGCATGTCCCGCTGGTTACCGTGACGAACCTGGACCGTGGCCTGAAAACCCTCAAACAGTCGGAATTCTGGATTCTCGGCCTCGATGCGGAAGCCGATACGTCGATCGCCGAGACGACCATCGACGGCAAGCTGGTCCTCGTCCTCGGTGCGGAAGGGGCCGGCCTGCGGCGATTGACCGCGGAGCGCTGCGATCTCCTCCTCCGCCTGCCCATGACCGGCCCGATTCCCAGCCTGAACGTGTCGGCCGCCGCCGCTGTCGCCCTCTATGCCCTGTCCATCCGCCTTAACTTGTGAGCGCCGCCATGCCCGCCGCTGATACAGCCGCCGACAAATGTTACGTCACCCATCTGGAATGCAGCGCCACGGGGGAACGGCATGATGCCGACACCCTTCAGACGATCTCCCGGGCCGGCAAGCCGCTACTGGTCCGCTACGACCTGGATTCGGTCAAGGCGAGCCTAACCAAAGAGCGCCTGATCAATCGCCCCTCCGAGATGTGGCGCTACCGGGAACTACTGCCGATGCGTAGTGCCGCCGACATCGTGAGCCTGGGCGAACCGATGACCCCTTTGATCTCCCTCCCCGGTATGGCGCGAAAACTCGGTGGAGGCGAGGTTCTGGTCAAGGACGAGGGGCGCATGCCGACCGGCAGTTTCAAAGCGCGTGGCCTCGCCGTCTGCGTCGCCATGCTGAAGTCCTTCGGCGTGACCCGGGCCGCGATGCCGACCGCCGGAAATGCCGGCGCCGCGCTTGCCGCCTATTGCAGCCGCGCAGGGATCGAGACTTTCGTCTTCTGCCCCGAAGACGCGCCGGAGGTGACGGTGCGCGAGATCGCCCTGCAGGGCGCCAAGACATGGCGGGTCAACGGCCTGATCAACCACTGCGGCGCCATCGTGGCCGCGGGCACCGGAGAGATGGGCTGGTACGACGCCTCCACCCTGAAAGAGCCGTATCGGATCGAGGGCAAGAAGACGATGGGCCTCGAAATCGCCGAACAGCTCGGCTGGGATGTGCCGGATGTGATCTTCTATCCGACCGGCGGCGGCACCGGCTTGATCGGCATGTGGAAGGCATTCGAGGAGCTGGCCGCCCTCGGCCTGATCGGCGAGAAACGGCCGCGCATGGTCGCCGTCCAATCGACTCGCTGCGGCCCGCTGGTCAAGGCCTTCGACGAAGGCCACAGCGAAGTCATGGAGCCCTGGGATCCAGTGACGACCACGCTGCATGGCGTCCGCGTCCCGAAGCCGTTCGGCGATTTCCTCTGCCTGCAGGTGATGCGCGACAGCGGCGGGTTCGGATCGGCCGTCGATGACGACGAGGTCGCCGAGACCCGGCTTGAGGTCGCACGGGAAGACGGTGTCCATCTGGGACCCGAGGGCACCGCCTGCTTGGTTGCATACCGGCAGGAGCTGAAACGCGGCCGTGTCGGCCCGGACGACCGCGCCGTTCTGTTCAACTGCGCCAGCGGCCTGAAGTCCGACATGCCGCCGATGACCCGGCATCTAGACCGGCACGCCCCGATCGACTTTAAGACTCTCTAAAACCCTGCCGCTCTAGTGTGGCGGCCGATCTGTTCCAGTCGCCTATGAAGGACTGGACAGGCCGGGGCCGCCGGAGTAGAGGATGGCCCGATTATACTTATGCCAGTGCCCGTGTAGCTCAGTTGGTAGAGCAGGGGTTTTGTAAACCTCAGGTCGGGAGTTCGAGTCTCTCCGCGGGCACCATTTCCCAATTCAATAATTTTATTGCGGCAACGCCGACTCAGGTTCGTCCGGCGCGGACCAGGCGGCCGGGTAATGCGCCGGTATGCTCGCCATTCTCGAAGACCGTCTCGCCGGCAACAATTGTCGCGACATAGCCATCCGCCCCCTGAACCAGGCGCTGACCGCCTGCCGGCAAATCCTGCACAAGGCGGGGCGCGTGAATTTTGAGGCCTTCGTAGTCGATGACGTTGACGTCGGCGCGCAGTCCCGGCGCGAGCCGACCCCGATCGGACAGGCCGAAGAAGTCCGCGGTCTCCGACGTCTGCGCCTTCACCACGGTTTCCAGCGGAATGCGCGGCCCGCGGCTGCGGTCCCGGGCCCAATGAGTCAGCAGATACGTGGGCATGCTGGCGTCGACGACGGACCCGCAATGCGCGCCACCGTCGCTAAGTGCAGACAGTGTTACCGGGTCCAGCAGCAGTTCGCGCGTGGAGTCGAGATTGCCGTCCACATAATTGGAGACCGGGCAGTACAGAAACCGGTCGAGCCCTTCGGCGATGTAATCGTAGGCGACTTCTTCGGCGGTCCGGTTGCTGCGCGCCGCGATGGTCTCGACACATCGTTCCTCGGACGGTTCGTAATCCACGTCAGGGCCGAAGGTGTACATCCGGTGCCACATGGTAATCGCGCGCACCCGTGAAGGAGACAGCCGATCCATCGCCGCATCCGAATTGCCCGACTTTAGGATGCGCTCGCGGACCGACGGGTCGCGCATGCGGGTGAGCCGCTCTTCGGGCGGCAAGTCCCTCAGGTCCTGGAAAGCTTCCCGGGCGGAAAAAGGCGTCAGTGTCGCGCCGACGCCGAGCAATACGCCGACCGGGCGGCAAGCGACCTGCGCCGCCACCGGTGCGCCCGTCTCGCGCGCCGCATGGATGCCATCGAGCAACCGCCGCCACCGGCCGGGGTCACGGGCGCCGTGAACGATGAGGAACCAGACGGGGCGACCAGTCTTGCGTGCGAGGTCGGCTACCCAAGCAAGTTCGCCCTCTTCATCGTCGAAATCGCTGTTCATCCCGAAAGCGCCGTAGTCGAACTTGGCGAGACAAGAGCCGATGCCGACAAGCTCCTCGACCTCGGAATAGCGGCCCGGCACGAAATCGCCGGTCAGGGTTTTGTGCGAGTTGGTGCGCGACGTCGTGAACCCGAAAGCGCCAGCGGCCATTGCTTCCTCGGTGAGATCACGCATCGTCGCGATGTCTTCGGCGGTCGCCGGTTCGCGCCGGATGGCGCGTTCGCCCATGACATAAACGCGCAGCGGGTTGTGCGCGATCTGCGCCGCCACGTCGATCGTGCGCGGCTGACGGTCGAGCGCGTCGAGGAACTCCGGAAAACTCTCCCAGTCGTAGCGGACCCCTTCGGCCAATGCGGTGCCGGGGATTTCTTCAATGGCCTCCATGAGATCGATGAGTTCCTGGTGATCCTCCTTGCGCACGGGCGCGAAGCCGACGCCGCAATTGCCGAACATCGCCGTCGTCACGCCATGCCAGGAGGAGGGAGCGAGAATCGGATCCCAGGTCGCCTGTCCGTCGTAATGCGTATGCACATCGACCCAACCGGGTGCTATCAACAAGCCGTCGGCGTCGATTTCCCGGTGCCCGGGCCCAGCCTTGCCCCCGACCGAGGTGATGCGGCCGCCGTCGATGGCGAGGTCGCCCGTATAAGGGGCGCCACCGTCGCCGTCGGCGATCGTCCCGCCGCGAATAACAGTCTCATGCATCGCCTTCTCCCGGCATCCAAGCCATGGGCCTCGGCCCAAGCCAAAGTTGATTTCCACCATCTTACTACACTTCGACGCCGGTTTCGAAAGACAGGGGCAACTTTGCACCGTCAGGCGCCGACAAACGCCGCCCTGCCCAACTTCTTCGCCACGCCAAGTCGCGCTTGACTTTTCCGGCGACTCACCGCGATTCTTTGTGGATGGATCAACAATCGAAAGGAGGTGGTCGAATGTCTAAACCCTTGGTGACGGTGTTCGCCGCGATGGCGACTGTGAGTGGATTGGACAACTACGCTTCGATCACGCTCTGACGCTTCGCTGACGCAGGCGAACATGCGCACACGCGGACCGCCAAAATACCGCGGTGCCACCAAACGGTTCCAACCCTCGCCGCCCTTCACGGGGCGGCGATTTTTTTTGCCAGAATGACCTTGGGATTTAGCCGGGTAGAGTTAACCTAGTTAGTTAGCGTACGGGGCGATCGCTGACCAAGGAGTTATGGACCCAGCCGGTCTTGCCCTTGGCCGTCCGGATACGAACCCAATTCGACTGCTTTTCTATCCGCCGGATCGTGGCACCCCGTTGCACCACGCCGACGACCTTCGACTCCATCGACGGCCCACCCCGCATATTCACGGCGCTCGACCGCAGATAAACCACGGACGACCCGCCGCCCCCGCCGCCGGTCGTCGCCGCGTTGCCGCCACCAGCACCACCGCCCTTGCCAAAGGACTCGACCTTGGCGGCGATCGTCGAGCTCAATGGACCAAGGCCACCGAGCATCGGTTTGATATGCGGATAAAGATAGACACCGGCGGCGATCACCGCGGCGAGCGTGGCCACGCGTTTCAATTTGCGTGACTTGAAGACGCCAAACACCGCACCAATTCCCTCGGCGGTGCTGCGCGCGGTCACGCCGATGACGGTACCGGCCTTCTTTTCTTCTTCCCCTGCGGATGATTCACGCAACTGCCATTCGCTGCCGTCAATCCACACCGGTTTGTGCGGATCCGGTTGTTCACTTGAAGCCGGAGGAGTCTCAGGCGCGGGAGGCTCTGCCGGCCCCACGGGCAACGGCGCGTCGGGCGCGGCGTCCTTGGGCGCCACATCGGCTTCCGAAACCTTGGGCGATCCGTCCGGCGTGATAATTTCGACGGGCGGCGGCGGTGCGGATTCCGAGGCCGCAGCGACGGAACCATCGGCAACCCGTTTGTCGACTTCCGTCTGCCAGTAGGCGTCGCGTTCCGCCAGCGCTTGCTTCTGGGCCGCTTCCCATTCGCTGCGCACGGCGGCGAGGCGCGCCTCCTCTTCAGCAAGCCATTGGATGCGTGACTCCTGAAGTTTTTCTTCGACCTCGATCTTCTGCAGGCCATCGCGCTCGGCGAGATATTCGTTCTGCGACGACTCCCACGCCAATTTCGCCGCCTCGGCGCGCTTCTCTTCCTCGGCCTTCCAAGTCTGCTCCGCCTCTTCGAGACGAGTCTCCATATCTTTGCGCCAGAGCGCTTCGCGTTCCTCCAGCACCGCCGCTTGGGCCTCTTCCCACCCGGTCCGCGCCGCGGCCAAACGCTGCTTCTCCTCATCCTCGCGACCGGCGAGTGCGGCGGCAAATTCCTGCTGATGTACGGCTTCCCACTCGGATTTCGCGTTCTCGATGGCGGTATCGGTGGCCTGGGAAACCGTCTGCTGCACCGCTTGCTCAACTTCCTGCGCCCATTCCGACCGGGCCGCGTTCAGCCGTTCTTCGATTTCTTTTTCGGTGCGTTGCGCCACCTCGGCGACCTTCTGCTCCGACTCAACAGTCTTCTGCGCAACGTCGGCGGCATGGTCTTCGCGCAACTTCTCCATCTGCTGGCTGTGTTCCGTGAGCAGGGCTTCCTTGAGCTCCTGGCGCGCCACCGATGCGTCCGATTCCTTTGCGGTCAGTGCGGCCTGGGTGGTTTCCAACTCCGCGCGCATCGATTGCAGCTCCTGCGCCGCCGCGGCTGTCGTCTGGGCGTGCTGCTCTTCGAGCTCAGCCGTTGACGAGGATTGCGCCTGCGCCTCCTGCAGCTCGGCCTGCGTGGCTTCCAGTTCTGTGCGCATCGTTTGTAGTTCCGCATGCGCGGATTGCAATTCCTGCGCCGCCGCTGCGGCCGCCCGCGCCTGCTGCTCTTCCAGCGCCGCAGTCGACGAGGTCTTCGCCTCCTGCTCCTGCAGCGCGACCTGTGCGCCGACCAATTCATCGCGAAGCGACTGGATGCGGTCTTCCAGCGACGCCAGATCACGGTCGCGGTCCGCCAACATAGATTTAGCCGCGGTCACTTCGTCGCGCAGAGAATCGGCTTCCAACTCCGCCGTCGAGACCACGTCAGCTTCTTCCGAGGCGAGCGCAGCCTTCGCCTTTGCAAGCTCGTTGCGCAATGCTTCTGCTTCTTCTTCCAGGGCGACGTTCTCGGCGCCGCGCTTGTCCAGGACGGATTGCGCCGCGGTCAATTCCTTCTGCAGCGCCTTGATCTGTTTTTCCGTCTCGGCGCCCGCCGTCGCGTTGGAATCCTTCGACTGCAAAGCCGCCTGGGCTACCGTCAGATCGCCCTGAACCGACTGCAGCTTCTGTTCCAACACCGAGATTGCCTTCGCTTGCTCGTGCGACCGGTCCTCGACCCCCTTCGAATTGTCGAGCCCAGCCTCGGCCTGCTCGGCCCGCAGTGTCATTTCCGCCAAGGCTTGCTTGGTATAGGCGACGGCCTGCTCGGCCACTTTGGCCTTCGACTCTGCGGCATCGACCTGCGCCTTGATCGCTGACTTTGCGCCTTTCGCATCGGCGTCCGATTGTGTCGCAGCCGCGGCCTCAAGTTCCTGAATTTTCGCCGCCAGCTTCGCTAATTCGGCGTCAGCGGTAGCCTTCGCCTCAGCGACCTGCGCCTCCGTGTTCGCGGCCCATGCCGCTTCCGCCTCCTTAAGGCGGTTATCGTCATCACCTTCTTCACTCTCGACGCTCTGCAACGCCTCCATAACACGCCGTTCAGTCTCGGCCGCCGCCTCCGCCTTGACCGTGGCGACCCTCGCCTCGGCCTCGGCCAGCAGGCGCGCTTCGAGGGCTGCAACTTCGGGCCGTGTCGCGGTGCTCCGCGCCGCCGGTTTCGTAGGCTCAGGGTCCTCCGTGGCTCCACCGGCGGCGGCCGGTGCGACGTCCACATCAAATAGCGCTAGGGTATTCGCGAAGCCGTCCTCCACATTGACGACACGAACGGCCAATGAGTGCGGCGCGAAATCCGGTTCCGCAGGCTTGTAGAACAGATCGTCCAATTCATCGGAGTTGAGCGACCATGTACGGTCGCCGTTGTTCTGGCCGCGCGACAGGCGCGCCCCGGACAGCAAACCTTCAACTTTGATGGATATCCGTTCGCTTCCGTTCCGCTCCGGCAGCTTGTCCGCAATCGACAGACGCACACCGGGGGAATTGGCGGCGGACTTGGCGGGTATTTTCTTAGCTACCTTCGCGGACTTCGCCGCTTTAGCCGCCGCCGGTTTGGCGCTCGCCTTCGCCCCTTTGGGCGCGGCGGTTTTCGCCGGCTTACTGGCTGCCGTGGAAGAACGACCGGACATCGGTTGGCCTCAATTATCGCGCTTATAGCGCTACCATTACCTCTAGAGGTCCGGACGCGACGGGCCGACACAGTCGGCCGCCGATTCCAGCCCTTTGCCTCGGCCTATTGTTGTAAACAACTCGTTAATAAAAGGTTCAATTGGGACAACAGCGACCCGTTTAAAAAGCGCCCAATCGATGAATTGAATAACTATGTTAATTCAATTAGTTATGCCGTATCGATGACGCAGTGATTAAGCGTGCTCAGGTAACGCCATGCGCCGGCTCACCGTCGACGCCCTTATAAAGCACTTCCTGACGGAATTTCATGATCCGGGCATGCTCTGCAAGGGCTGCCGGATCCATATCCTGGATGGGCGGCGTCTCATGCACGAAGTTGCCGAACCTGTCCTCGCCACGCACCAACCAAGCGCTGTCCTTGCCACCGTTAATCTGGCGCACATCCGGCGCGATATAGCGAACGGCGACACCGATCCGACGATCGCCCGACGCATTCGGCTCCGACGCATGGACCGTCCGAACGTGATGCAGCGAGATTTCACCGGGCTGGAGCTCGAGAAACTCCGCCTTGGCCTCGTCGACATCGACAGCGATTTCCTGCCCGCGGGTCAATAGGTTCTTCTTGTCCAGCGTGTCGGTGTGCGGCATCTGATCGAGCGTCTGGCTGCCGGGGAGCATTTTCATACAACCGCTTTCGCGGGTCGCCGGTGACAAGGCGATCCATGCGGTCACCACGTCCGGCTTATCCAGGCCCCAATAGGTCGAGTCCTGATGCCAGGATACGTAGCCCGCGTCTCCGGCTTCCTTCACAAACAGGCTAAGGCCCCAGCACATCAGGTCTCCGCCGAGAACATCTTCGACCGCGTCGAGGATACGGTCATGGCTTGCGAGCTCGGCCGCCCAGGTTTGCAGGAGATATAGCTTCTGCCCCTTTGTCAGCTCATACCATCCGCCATTCGCCGTCTCATAGGCCTCGAACCGGCCACGGTAATGCGCCGCATCCTCCGGCGAGAAAACCCGCACGGGACCGCAAAATCCGGATGCATCGAAGGCTTGTTGCTGCGCCTCGCTTAAGAATTTTTGCATGAATTCAACTCCAAGAAATCCGATGACTATAGGAACCAGGAAAGCCTCACCCCTCCGAATGCGGAGTAACAGGACCTCCTATGAGATTGTATATCTGTGTTAAATTCGACCCTACGTCAGGTTCAGTTCAAATGACAAATGACATATTCTGCAATTGTACATGAATTAAATTCATGTGAAACTATCGCATGGATGCAACCTTGCCGCCCCTGCCCGCCCTTCGAAGTTTCGAAGCCGCCGCACGTTTGATGAGTTTCAAACAGGCGTCCGACGAGTTGCACGTCACGCCATCGGCCATCAGCCACCAAATCGAAAAACTCGAACGCACGCTCGGTGTGCGACTGTTTCACCGGTTGAACCGGCGGCTAATGCTGACCGACGCCGGCAGCGCCTACATTGCGAAAATCGGCCCCGCCTTCGATACGATCCGAAGCGCGACCGACGATATCTCAACCCGAGGGACGACCGATATCGTCACATTGACAGCGCCGCCGAGTTTTGCCGAACTCTGGCTTTTACCGCGTATCGGGAATTTCCTCGCATCCTTTCCGGACATCGATTTAAGGATCGAGGCCACGCTGCGGCTCGTCGACTTCGCCAAGGAGCCAATCGACGCCAGCATCCGCTATGGAACCGGGCACTGGCCTGGCGTGCGGTCCAAACAGCTCGTCGTCGAAAAATTGGTTCCGCTGTGCAGCCCGGGCCTGGCCGCCGGCGACTCGCCGCTGCGGTCGCCGGCCGACCTCTCGAACCATATTCTTATTCATTCCGAACAGCGGCTTACCAGCTGGTCTACCTGGCTGCGTGCTGCCGGTTTTGAATCGGTCAGGCCGCGCCGCAACATCCGGTTCTCGCAATCCGGCCACTCCCTCAAGGCTGCGGCCAACGGTCTTGGGGTTATTCTGGAAAGCGAGGCGATGGCCCGGGATCACCTGCAGGCCGGCGAACTGATCGTCCCGTTCAATCCGCCGTCCGTCGATACCGCAGAGGCAGCCTATTATGTGGTCACTGCGCCCGGCGAAACCCTGCCACCCAAACTGCAGGCCCTCGAAAGCTGGCTATTCCAGGAACTCAACCCCGACGGGCCAGACCAAAGCGCCGGCGAATTGGCAAGCGAATTAGTCTAGAACACGACTTTCCGTTTTGCCGTTCCCCCTGGGTTGAACTAATCTGTTGAACTAATCTCAGGCTGCAAATCGGCACCAGCCCCCCACCGAACGGCAAGGACGAGGACAGACATGGCGGTCACGACACTCAAACGGCAATCCAACATCAGCGACGCGGAGTGGGAAACCCGCTGCAATCTGGCGGCGCTGTATCGCATCCTAGACAAGCTGCGCATGACGGACCTCATCTATACCCATATGTCAGCGCGTGTCCCCGGCGAGCCGGGACATTTCCTGATCAACCGCTACGGCGAGTTCTTTAACGAGATCACCGCCTCCAGCCTGGTCAAGATGGACTATGACGGCAACGTCATCGGCGAGACCGGCAACTTCAACGACGCCGGGTTCACCATCCACAGCGGCGTCCTGATGGCGCGGCCGGACGCCAACTGCGTGATGCACCTGCACACCCGGTCCAGCGTCGCGGTGTCGGCGCAGAAATGCGGCCTACGCCCGATCAGCCAGCAATCGCTCCTGGTTCTCGGCAGCCTCGGATACCACGATTATGACGTCGCGAGCGGCAATCTTGACGAACGCGAGGTTCTCGGCCGCGATTGCGCCAAGGCCGACTGCATCATCCTGCGCAACCACGGCCTCTTGACCATCGGAAAATCCATCCAGGAAACCTTCAAGAAGATGTATTTCCTGGAGACCGCCTGTCAGATCCAGACGGCAGCTGGCGACGGTGAGCTTATCGAGGTTCCCGAACCGGTTCTCAGCAAGAGCATCGCGCGGTACAAGGCAAAATTCGACGACGGAACCTACGGCGATCTCGAATGGGAAGGCATCATTCGCACCCTGGACCGTGAAGGGGCCGACTATCGAAACTAGCCGGCCGCCGGCACGAGTATCGTGAGGCAACCGGCGTTTTTGCGGCTTGACAGGGTAAGCCCTCAAGCACACTTTTCCTGTGTCCCCGGTGGAGTCACGAGTCATGAGCGATAACGAGCCGCAACGTCCCCGTGTCGAGATGGTCGATCCACAAACGGCGCGTCATTGGATCGAGCGCGGCGATGCCGTTCTCGTCGATGTCCGGGAACCGCATGAATACGCCATGGAGCATATTCAGGGCGCTACGCTGATCCCGCTTTCGGCCTTCGATCCCAACAACATCCCCGACCACGCGGACAAGCGGTTGCTGCTGATGTGCGCAAGCGGCGTACGCTGCGGAGTCGCGTCCGAAATGCTAAAACGGGCCGGTTTCGTGGAAATGTACCGCCTCGCAGGGGGCATTATGGGCTGGAAAGCAGTGGGCGGCCCGGTCGTGCACGGAGACTAAACCGCATCGAACCGGCCCAAAAGACCGCCGTCTGTGACAAAAAGACGCGAAAATCGAAAAATTAGCACGCCCGGCCGGGCCTTTCAGTTGACTTCCCAATCACGCGGCGCATGATGCGCTCCACCATTCAAGATAAAGTCTGATTTACTGGCGCCCAACCCGCCCAATCGCGGTGCGATACTGCGGCGAATCCCTTGGACGCTCGTAGAAAGTATACGGCGGCGTTGAATATCTATCTGCCCATCGCCGAGATGTCGGTGAACGTGTTCCTGTTGCTCGGAATGGGCGCCGGGGTTGGCATGTTGTCTGGGATTTTTGGGGTCGGTGGCGGATTCCTGATGACGCCGCTCCTGATCTTCTTGGGCGTCCCGTCGCCGGTCGCGGTCGGCACCGAAGCTAACCAAATCGTCGCCTCTTCCGTTTCCGGCGTGATGGCCCACTGGCGGCGCGGCAATGTCGACGTCAAGATGGGCATCGTTCTGCTCATTGGCGGCCTGATCGGTTCGACCTTCGGCGTCTGGATTTTCAAGGAGTTGCGGACACTCGGCCAGATCGATCTCGTCATCAAGATCTGCTACGTCGTGTTCTTGGGGATCATCGGTTTCCTAATGTTTGTGGAGAGCGTCAACGCGATCCGGCGCAGCCAATCCGCGACCGCACCCCGCCGTAAACTGCATCAGCATAACTTTCTGCACGGCCTGCCGTTCAAGATGCGGTTCCGCCGGTCCAAGCTCTACATCAGCGCGCTGCTGCCGCTCGGCGTGGGCGTTGTCGTGGGCATACTCGCATCGATCATGGGCGTCGGCGGTGGATTCGTGATGGTGCCGGCGATGATTTACCTGCTCGGCATGCCGACCGCAGTGGTCGTCGGAACGTCGTTGATGCAAATCATCTTCGTTACTGCCAACGCCACCTTCCTTCAAGCCTATCTCAACCAGACCGTGGATATCGTGCTGGCGTTGATCCTGCTGCTGGGCGCAGTCGTCGGCGCCCAGGTCGGCACCAAGATCGGAGCATATCTTAAGGGTGAACAGCTTCGGGGTTTGTTAGCGCTGATGGTCCTGGGCGTTTGCAGCAAGCTCGCTTTCGATCTCATCGTAACGCCGGACGATCTGTATTCACTGGGCTTGGGCGGAGGACATTGACCATGCCGCGCGCAGTCATAGCCCTGCTGATCCTGATCGGATGCGCCGTGCCCGCACAGGCCGAGCCGCTTGTCGCCGATATCTCGGAAAGTGTCGTCAAGATCACCACCGGCTTCACCGGGACCAAGGTGCTGTTGTTCGGCGCCATCGAAGGCAAAGGCAAAGTGGTGGTGATTGTGGAGGGGCCGCGGCACACGATCACCGTTCGCCGTAAGGAACGAATCGCCGGAATCTGGATCAACCGCGACACGCTGCAATTCGTGGACGCACCATCTTTCTACCAGGTACTGGCAAGCGATACGCTCGACGAATGGCTGCCGTTACGAACCCGGGAAGACCATCAAATCGGCGTTGAGTATCTCAACCTGAAGCCGAAAGCCAAGGTCGGCCCCGCCGAGAAGGCCGAGTTTCGCGACGCGCTCATCCGCAACATGCAGCGAATTGGGCGCTACGGTGCGCTTGAAGAGAACGTCAAACTGTTAGGCGGGCAGCTCTTCCGCGCGGACCTTTACCTGCCCGCGAATCTCCCGACCGGGTACTACAATATCAAGGCGATGCTGGTGCGGGACGGCGAAGTGAAAAGCGTCAAATCGACCCCATTGCTGGTGACCAAAGCCGGCATCGGCGCCGAGGTCTTCCGGATGGCCTATTCCTACCCGGCGCTCTACGGCATCGTCGCTATCATAATCGCCGTGCTGGCCGGACTCGGCGCCAACGCCATCTTCCGGAAGGTTTAGATGGCCGCCCGAGCACAGAATTCGAAGATTAGTAGCGCGCGGAACTCCAATGCATGGACTGCGCTAACCTTCGTCTAATTCTCCAAATTAAAACAGAAAGTTCCGGAACTTGATCGGCCTAAACGCCGATCCATCTCATGTATGAGACACAAAAAATGAAACGCTTCGTCTCAAAACTACCGTAGAGTCGACGTGGCCCGACGAACTCATTAGGTTGCCATTCCCTACCTTGGCCTGCTGCAACTCATCCACGGGGTAAATACTAGGTTATGTCGTTAAACCCGTTCGAAACAGTTCGCGAGGTCGTCGATACATCGCCTCCCGTCGCCGATGAGGTGAAGACCACGACATGTTACATGTGCGCCTGCCGGTGCGGCATTAAGGTCTATCTGAAAGACGGTCGCATCCGCTATATCGAAGGCAACCGCGATCATCCGATCAACAAGGGCGTGCTCTGCGCCAAGGGTTCGGCGGGAATCATGCAGCATTACTCGCCGGCGCGGCTGTCGAAACCGCTGCTGCGGGTCGGCGAGCGCGGATCGGGCGAGTTCAAGGAAATCGAATGGGACGAAGCCATGGACCTCGCGGTCGAATGGCTCGGCAAGATTCGCGAAACCAACCCCCGCAAACTCGCGCTGTTCACCGGCCGCGACCAGAGTCAGGCGATGACCGGCTGGTGGGCGTCGCAATTCGGCACCCCCAACTTCGCCGCGCATGGGGGCTTCTGTTCGGTCAATATGGCGACCGCTGGCTGTTTCACGATCGGTGGATCCTTCTGGGAGTTCGGCGAACCGGATTGGGAACACACCCGCTATTTCATGATGTTCGGTGTCGCCGAAGATCATGATTCCAATCCGCTCAAGACCGGTATCGGACGGCTCAAGACCAAGGCACAGGCAAAATTTGTCTCGGTCAACCCGATCAAGACCGGATATTCCGCGGTGGCCGACGAATGGATCGGCATCCGACCCGGCACCGACGGCTTGTTCGCATTTGCGCTGATCCACGAATTGCTGAAGGCCGAGAAAATCGATTGGCAGTTCCTGGTCCGCTACACCAATTCACCGTGGCTGGTAATTCAGGACCCGACTGCGGCGGACGATGGCCTTTTCGCCCGCGACAACGACGGCAACCCGCTTTGCTACGATGCCGCCAAAAAATCCCTCGCGGACGCCACCGGCACGGACATCTCCCCGGCGCTGGTCGGCGAGTACAAACTGCCGGACGGACGGATCGCCGTTCCCGCGTTCCAGCTCCTCGCCGCCCGCTACATGGACGACCGCTATGCACCGGAAACGGTTGCCGAGGAATGTGGCATCCCGGCAGATAAGATCAAACGGATCGCCGCCGAATTGGCACATGCCGCATTCAGCCAGGAAGTCGTCCTCGACGTGGAATGGACGGACTGGGCTGGGCGCAAGCATGACAAGATGATCGGCCGCCCGGTTTCGATGCATGCGATGCGCGGTATTTCAGCCCACTCGAACGGCTTCCACACATGCCGGGCCATTCATGTACTGCAGATCCTGCTCGGGTCGATCGATGTGCCCGGCGGATACCGCTACAAGGCACCCTTCCCGAAACACGTCCCGTCCTTCCCGAAGCCTGCGGGCCACGACGTTGCACCCAATACGCCGATCGCCGGCCCACCGCTCGGCATGCCGACCGAACCCGCCGACCTTCTGGTGAATCCGGATGGATCACCGAAGCGTATCGACAAGGCATTCAGTTGGGACAATCCGATTTCGGGCCACGGCCTGATGCATATGGTGATCCACAACGCCTGGAAGGGTGACCCCTACCCCATCGACACGTTGTTCATGTACATGTCGAACATGAGCTGGAATTCGTCGATGAACATCCCCGGCACATTGAAGATGCTCACCGACAAAGACCCGGATACCGGTGAGTATAAGATTCCGCGGATCATCTACTCCGACGCCTTCTATTCCGAGATGATCCCCTATGCAGACCTGATCCTGCCGGACACGACGTATCTCGAACGCTGGGACTGTATTTCGCTGCTGGACCGCCCGATCTGCTCGGCCCATGGCCCTGCGGATTCGATTCGGCAACCCGTGGTGCAGCCGGACCGGGACGTCCGTGCCTTTCAGGACGTGATGATCGATCTCGGTGGCCGGCTCGGCCTGCCCGGCATGACCAACGAGGACGGCAGTCCGAAGTTCCCGGGTGGCTATCCCGACTACATCGTCAACCACGAACGCGCACCGGGCATCGGGCCGCTGGCGGGCTGGCGCGGCGAAAACGGCGATCAGCACGGCAAGGGCGCGGTCAATCCGAACCAGCTTGATCGCTACATCGAGAACGGCTGCTTCTGGCAGCATGAGTTGGAGCCCAACCAGCTCTACTTCAAACACGCGAATAAGGACTATCTCGACTACGCGGCCAGCGTCGGGTGGATCGGCTCGGCCGATCAGGTCATTTTGCACGTGTATAGCGAGCATCTCCAAAAATTCCGTCTCGCCGCGCGAGGCCATGGCACCGTGATCCCGCCGGAGGAGCACCGCGAGCGTGTCGAGACCTACTTCGATCCCTTGCCGATCTGGTACACGCCCTTCGAGGAAGCCTCGGTCGATACGGACAGTTTCCCGCTGCACGCGCTCACCCAGCGGCCAATGCACATGTATCATTCCTGGGGCTCACAGAATGCTTGGCTGCGCCAGATCACGGCAGCCAACTGCCTATACATCCACCCCGATACGGCGGCCAAGGCCGGCGTCGAGGATGACGACTGGGTCTGGATCATCAGTCATCACGGCAAGGTTCGCGCGCCGATCAGGACGATGGCCGGCGTGAACCGCGACACCGTGTGGACGTGGAATGCCATCGGCAAGCGACAAGGCGCCTGGAACCTCGACCCGGACGCGCCGGAAGCGAAACGCGGCTTCCTGTTGAACCACATCATTTCCGAACTGCTGCCCGAACGAAAGGACGGCTACCGCTATTCCAACTCCGACCCGGTCTCCGGACAGGCGGCATGGTACGACCTGCGCGTGCGAATCGAGAAATGCACCGACGAAGAAGCCACCGGCACCGACCCATTGTGCGACGCATTGCCCAAACGCGCAGCACCGCGCGAAGGCGATGCGACGCTGCGCTACGGCGCGGAGTTTAAGGGCGCCCCCAGCGGCCGGACCGGCGGCGACCATCTGGAATTCATCGGCAATCGAACCGAAGTCGCCGAAACGGTGCCCGGGGTTCCTCCAGGTCATGGCAACCAAAGGAAGGAGGACACCTGATATGACGAGCCTCCCCGAAAGCCCCACGACGACGAAGCTGGGTCTGGTGATCGACCTGGATATCTGCGTCGGTTGTCACGCCTGCGCGGTGAATTGCAAGGAATGGAACACCGGCGGCCACTCCGCGCCGCTGACGGATTTTGAACCCTACGGCGCGGATCCGACGGGCGTCTGGTTCAACCGTATCCACACCTTCGAAGCCACCGACGATGTGGGCAACAGCCGAACTGTCCACTTCCCACGTTCCTGCCTGCATTGCGAAGACGCGCCCTGCGTCACGGTCTGCCCGACCGGCGCCTCCTACAAGCGCGAGGAGGACGGCATCGTCCTGGTCAACGCGAGCACCTGCATCGGCTGCAAGCTGTGCTCCTGGGCCTGCCCCTACGGCGCCCGCGAGTACGATCAGGACGAAGGCGTGATGAAGAAGTGCACGCTCTGCGTGGACAAGATCTATAACGAGAATCTCGACGAAGAGAGCCGCGTGCCCGCCTGTGTCTCGACCTGCCCCGTCGGGGCACGCCATTTCGGCGATCTCGGTGATCCTGACTCGGACGTTTCAAAGTTGGTCGATGCCCGCGGCGGGTACGAATTGATGCCCGAGCAGGACTGCAAACCGACGAACCGGTATCTGCCGCCCCGGCCGCGCAAGACGGCCGTCGGATCGACCGGCGCGCCGTCGTCCCTTGAGCCGCAGGTCGACGGCGGCGACAGTCCCTTCCTTCGCTGGGTCGACAAAGTCCTGTCACGCTAAGGAAACCGCCATGCATCCCGCCTTCTCCGTTATCTTCTTCACCACCGCGTCGGGCGCCGGGTATGGCTTGATCACTCTGATGTCGATTCTCCAGGCAAGCGGCATTCTGCCCGCCGACCCGCAAGTAGGCTGGGCCGGCTTCGGCATCGGATTCACGCTGATCACCCTCGGACTCCTGACTTCCACATTCCATCTCGGTCACCCTGAACGGGCTTGGCGCGCGATCAGTCAATGGCGCTCCTCCTGGCTTAGCCGCGAAGGCCTGTTTGCGATCCTGGCGTATATCCCGACCGGGGCTTATGCCATCGGCTGGATCTTCCTCGACTGGCGGGACGATCTGTTCACCCTCACCGGCATGGTGGGTGCGATGCTGTGCATGCAAACTGTGCATTGCACCGCGATGATCTACGCCTCGCTCAAGACGATCCGGGCTTGGGCGAACGGCTGGACAGCCATCGTCTATTTCAGCATTTCGATCTTCACCGGCGCTCTTCTGGTGAATGCCATTGCGTCGGTGTTCGGCTATTGGCATCCCGCGATGTTCTGGATCACGACGGGCGCCATCGCCGTCGCCGGAGTCGCGAAAATGCAGTATTGGCGCTTCATCGACCGCAATCCGAGTAAAAGCACCGCGGAGACAGCGACCGGCATCAAGGGTCATATTCGGCTGCTCGAATCGCCCCATACGCAGGAGAACTACCTGCAGAAGGAAATGGGGTTCAAGATCGCGCAGAAACACGCCGCCAAACTCCGTCAGTTGGCCATTGCCGCCGGGTTCGTTGCACCGGTTCTGCTCATCACCCTCGCCAATACAAGCGTCCCGGCGACCGCCGCGGCCCTGTCGGTGCTCGCTGTGCCGGTGGCGGCGATCGGCGTGCTGATCGAACGTTGGCTGTTCTTTGCTGAGGCCAAGCATGTGGTTACGCTCTACTATGGCGAGACCACGGCATAGCCGACCCCAAGATCCGCCCCAGACCTATGATCCGCAAAGACTATGAGCGATAACAACATACTCGACACGAAGGGCCTGAACTGTCCGTTACCGGTCCTAAAGGCCCGACGTGCGATGCGCGATCTGGCGAACGGCGACGTCCTGACGGTGCTCGCGACCGACCCGGCCTCCTATATCGATTTTCAGCATTTCTGCGACACGACAGGCCATGAACTCATGGACGCGCAGGAGGACGAAGCCGAGGGCGTTTTCACCTACGTCATCCGCTGCGTAAAGGAATGATCGACTGGCCGCTCCGGCGGGCTACGCCCGAGGACGCAGACGCCATCGCCACGCTCGTGGATCGTGCCTACCGCAAATATCTACCCCGCATCGGCCGCCCGCCGGGCCCGATGACCGAAGATTACCACACGGTCGCGCGCGACCATGATGTTTGGGTCATAGATGGACCGGAAGCCATCGACGCAGTGCTGGTGCTGATGCCGGCCCCTGACGCGCTCTTCATCGATAACATCGCCGTCGACCCTGGGCGCCAGGGAACCGGTATTGGGAAATTCCTCCTGTCCTTCGCAGAGGATGAAGCGCGGCGGCTCGGCCTGCGCGCGCTCACCCTGGCCACCAACGAGCATATGACAGAGAACATCGCCTTTTACATCCGCCTCGGCTTCGTCGAGACAGCGCGCGAACTGCGCCGCGGGAGCTACACAGTCCATATGCGGAAGGAATTCCTGGCAGAATCCTGATCCGCCTCAATTTTTCCTTATTTTCAGCAAAAGTCTTACACGTTCTCCGCCTAGGGTATTTACATAGGTCGACAGGGGACCTCCGGCTCCAGACGAAAGGAGCCGACAATGATTCGTTTTTTTCTTTCCGTTCTTATATTTGCCGCAGCCGCTGCGCCAGCGCATGCGCTCACGGTCGATCTGTGGAATGCGTTCGAACGGGACGTACTTACGCTCGTCAATCAAGACAGAACCAATCAAGGACTTGGGACACTCACAGGTGAAAGCCGATTACACAACGCTGCCCGAGCGCATTCGGGCGATATGGCCGCCAATAATTTCTTCAGCCATACCGGTACCGGCGGCACAAATGCCGGTAACCGAATTCAGACGGCTGGTTATTCCTTCACCGCATGGGGCGAAAATATCGCCGCGGGCTACCGGACCGCGGAAAGCGTCGTCACTGCATGGCTCAATAGTCCTGGCCATCGCGACAACATGCGGAACGGCATCTTCACCGACGTCGGAATTGGATACATCGAAGGCGGCGACGAAGCCGACTTCTCGACGTACTGGACGCTCGTCCTCGCCGCGGGAGACGGGGCGCAAATGGTCGTGCCGCCGATTGCGCAACTGACCCAGACGATCAGCGCGGCACTCGCGGACGACGTCAATTCACCGACGCCGATGCCGCTGCCCGCCAGCATCTGGATGTTCATCACTGCGTTGATGTCGGGGGTCGCCTTGGTCCGACGGCGTCGCAATGCTGCGGTCGCTGCCTAAAAGCGATCAAACGGATTGAAGAAATACCGCCGGTCCACTACGGGCCGGCGGGTCCGTTATCACTGCTCCAGCGGGCCGCCCGCCTTCTCCCAGGCGTCCATGCCGCCGACCAGATGGCAGACATTTGACAGACCCATCGCCTGCGACGTCTCAACGGCGAGTGCCGACCGTTCCCCAAAGGCGCAATAGTAGATCAGCCGCTTGCCGGTGGCCGCCGCCATTTCCCGCAGCATTCCGCCCTGCTTCACGAATCGGTCCAGCCGGGTATACGGCGCATGGATCGAGCCCGGGATGAAGCCGCTCTTCTCACGCTCGTTATCCTCGCGCAGGTCCACGAGCGTACAATCCGGTGACTTGCAGGACGTCAGAACGTCATCGGCGGTCAACGCCCATTTTTCGTGCGCCGCAATGCCCTGTTCGATACCAACCTTGAGGTTCGCGGGCACCGCGATGTCCATCATCTTTGGATTAGCAAGGTTCAGATTGTCCATGATGTCGGCATACTGTTCGACCGAGTCAACCTGAAGGCGAGGGTTATAAGCAATCTCCTCAGCGATCGTGCTAACCGTGTCTCCCTTATAGTCATGGGCGGGATAGACCAGCGTATCCTCCGGCAACTTCAAGAGCTTGTTGAAAAGCGAGTCATACTGCGCCCGCGCGTCGCCGTTCTGGAAATCGGTTCGCCCGGTCCCTCGGATCAACAGCGTATCCCCGGTAAACACCCGGTCTTCCATCAGAAAACTATATGAATCGCTGGTGTGTCCCGGCGTATAGACGACACGTAGGGACAGCCCTTCGATATCGATGCACTCGTCTTCCTTCACCCGCATCGACACCACGTCTACCGGGCTGTGCTCGCCCATCACGGTGATGCATTTGGTGCGGTCCCGCAGTTCGCCCATGCCCGTGACATGATCCGCATGAACATGGGTATCGACCACCTTGACGAGTTTCAGATCAAGCTCTTCCAAAAGCTGGACATATCGGTCGACGCGCTCGAACACCGAATCGATGATCAACGCCTCGCCGCCCGGACGGCTGGCGAGAAGATAGGTATAGGTGCAGGATTCCGGTTCGAATAACTGTCGGAAAATCACGGTTTAAACTCCCGTAGTGATGACCCTTCCGCAACGTCAGGATGCAACAAAAATGGCGCGGAAGTCATTGACATTCGTTAGCGTTGGACCGGTTTTTATGAGACCGCCCACTGCCTCGAAGAATCCATAACCGTCGTTATCGGCGAGCCGCTCCTTCGCATCGACATTCGCTGCCATAGCGCGCGATAGCGTCTCCGGCGCAAGCAGTGCGCCGGCGTTGTCCTCGGACCCATCGATACCATCCGTGTCGGCGGCAAGCGCATAAATCCCGGGATGCCCGTCCAGCGCCACCGCCAGAGCCAACAGGAACTCAGAATTGCGGCCGCCGCGGCCCTGTCCCCGCACGGTCACGGTCGTTTCGCCGCCCGACAGCAGCACCGCTGGCGCTGCCGCGGGATGCCCATGACGGGCGACTTGCCGAGCGATCCCGGCGAATACCTTGGCGACCTCCCGCGCTTCCCCTTCAATCGCGTCGCCCAGGATGATCGGGGCCACACCGGCGGCTTCAGCAACCGTTGCGGCCGCTTGTAGCGCCATCTGCGGCGCCGCAACCATCCGCGTTTCCGCCGTCGCGAAGCGCGCATCACCGGGTTTGGGTGTCTCTTCCGCCGCTGCGCGCAAATGCTCCAGAGCCGCTGCCGGTTCGGCGATGTCGTATTTCCCCAGGATCGCCTGCGCATCCGAGAAACTCGTGGGATCGGGGACGGTCGGGCCGGAGGCGATGGTAGCCGGATCGTCCCCTGGAACATCCGAAATCATGAGCGTCAGCACCCGTGCCGGCGCCGCCGCAGCGGCCAACCGGCCGCCCTTGATCGCGGACAGATGTTTCCGCACGCAGTTCATCTCGCCGATATTGGCTCCCGACCGCAACAATGCCTTGTTCACCGACTGCTTGTCGGCGAGCGAAAGGCCGTCAGCCGGCAACGGCATCAGGGCCGAACCACCGCCGGAGATGAGACATAGGACCAGATCGTCGCGGCCCGCGCCCTGGGCCAACGCTAGAATACGCTCGGCCGCATCCCGCCCCGCGGAATCGGGAACCGGATGGCTCGCCTCGACGATCTCGATCGCGTCACAGTCGACCCCATAGCCGTATTGCGTCACGACCAATCCGCTCACTTCACCGGGCCAGCATCGCTCCACGGTCTTCGCCATGGCCGCCGACGCCTTCCCGGCACCGATCACGATCGTCTTGCCGGCAGGTGGATCTGGCAAATGGGGTGGCACGCAGATATCCGGCTGCGCCGACGCGACCGCCGCATCGAACAATTTTCGCAAGAGTGTTTGAGGATCCGTCACGGCCTGCCCCCGTCCTTTTCCCTGCGGCGCGCTCTACTTGAAGTCCGGCTCGAATCCCGGCGGCGGCGAATAGCCCAGATCGCCGCGCGCAATCACCGCGTCCCGGCCGCCATGCTTTTCGACCTGCTCCCCTTGACGCCGTTTTGCCCGGGCGTCGACTTCCTCGGGATTGCAAATTCGGCGCAGAAGCTGCTCGCATTCGGCACGCACTTCCGCAAGGTCCGGATCCGTACCAAGGTCATTAACCTCCTCCGGATCCGATTCCAGATCATAGAGTTGCGGTTCATACTTCGGATAGTAGACGAACTTGTATTTGCCATGCCGGATCATGAATGCGCCCGTAGTCGATCCCATCGCATGGTACTCGGAGAACACGTTCCGACGCGGCGTCGCACCGTCGATGATGTCGAACAGCGAGTCACCGGGATAAGCGCGCTCCTGCTCTGTCAGCGGCACGCCGTTCGCTTCCAGGAAGGTCGGGTAACAATCGACATGACTGACATGTGTCCCGCAGATCGCACCCTCGGGCAAACCCGGCCCGGCCATGATCATCGGCACTGCGGCCGTCTCCTCGTACATCGTCGACTTGCCCCAAAGGCCCCGGCTGCCGAGATTGTCACCATGGTCGCTGGTGTAGAGGACATGCGTGTCATCCGAGAGGCCGGCCGCCTCAAGCGCGCGCAGCACTTGACCGATATTGTCGTCGAGGAAACTGCACAGGCCGAAATACGCCGCCACGGCGACGCGCACCGTCTCCTCGTCGAAATACTCGTCGTAATTCAGGCTCCCAGCGTAGTCCTGCAGATACGGATGCTGCGGCCGTTCGGCCTTGTCGTATTGCTTCGGCCAGGGAACCTGATCGAGCGGATAGAGCTTGAAGAACTCTTCCGGCGCGGTCAGCGGGAAATGCGGACAGACCCAGGAAACGAAAAGCGTCCAAGGCTTATCCGAATCCTTCGCCGCGTCATCCTGCAGCCAGTGGATGGCATGGTCGGTGATATTGCGGTCGTAGTCGGTGTATTCGCTTTCGCCCATCTTGGCTGACCGGGCGATCTTGTAAGAGCCGCCCCGAACCGGCAGATCGTCGCGCACCAGCCCCATCAGGTCGCCGAGGCCCTCGACCACATGCAATGGAATCCGCTCTTCGACGAACCCGTTGTCGTCGTCGGTGCTGCGGAAATGCAGCTTGCCGATCGATTCCACCGGATGTCCGGCGCCCCGCAACCGGTGATGCCAACTCGGCACCGACCCTTCATACGGATCGCCGTTGTCCCAAAACCCGATGCGGTTGATGTATTGCCCGGTCGCAAAAGTCGCGCGCGCCGGAATGCAAATCGGCGAGTTGCAATAAGCGTCGGTAAAGCGCACGCCCTTCGCCGCCAGAGCATCCAGGTTCGGCGTTTGCACCATGGGATGGCCGTAACAGCCAAGGGTCTTCGGATTGTGTTCGTCCGACATCAGGACGAGCATGTTCTTCGGTTTCATTCAGCGCTCCACATCGTCGGCTCGTTTCTGCGACGGCCTGCCGTTTACGGTGCTCGGAAAGGGGTCGTGCGGCCCGGAGGCAAGGTCTGCGTACCCTATTCGGCAGCGCGAACCGGCGCAACCAACGCCTCATAGTACCCGGCACTGTTATGGGGATTCGACCCAATAAAGATTGATCCACCGCAGTTTCCTGCACGTACTGCCCTTATAACGGTCGTGGATACACCTTAGCGGCCGACCAGATTCTTAATTCAGCGCTTTGAGTGCCAAATAGCCAATGCCAGCCCCGCTCATCCTCTGGTTTCGACGCGATCTGCGCCTTTCGGACAATCCGGCGCTTGCCGCCGCCGCCGCGACCGGCGATCCCGTCGTCCCCGTCTTTATCCTCGATGAGGTAAGCAACGGTGTCCGGCCGCTCGGCGGCGCATCCCGCTGGTGGCTCCACCACTCGCTCGCCTCTCTCGCGAACGGTGTGTCCTACCTCGGGTCGCCTTTGGTGCTGCGACGCGGCCCTGCGGACGCCGTCCTTCAACAATTGATCGAGGAGACCGGGGCGAAAGGCGTCTTTTGGAACCGGCTCTACGACGCGGCGTCGATCGACCGCGACACGCGGATCAAGCAGGACCTGCAGGGCAGCGGACGGGTCGCCGAGAGCTTCAACGGATCCCTCCTCCACGAGCCCTGGACGATCAAAACCAAGACTGGGAAGCCGTATAGCGTCTTCACCCCGTTCTGGAAGGCAATTTTGGCGCTGGGCGATCCCGGCGCCACCGAGCAGACGCCCGAGCAGATGAAGGCACCTGACAACCCCGTGGACAGTGATACTCTGGATGACTGGAGTTTGCTTCCCACAAACCCGGATTGGGCCGGTGGTTTGCGCGACATGTGGAAGCCTGGCGAACAGACGGCGCAAATCCAGCTTCGTACTTTCCATGACACGGCTTTGCCCGACTATGGAGACGGGCGCGACATCCCCGGCGCGAACGGCACATCAATGATGTCTCCGCATCTCCATTTTGGCGAGATCAGTCCCCGGCAGATTTGGCGCGCAACCCGGTTCTGGGCTGATGCGAAAGAGTTGAGCGCGGCCTCCGGTGCAGCGCAAGCCTATCTTCGCGAGATCGGCTGGCGCGAATTCAATCAGCATCTCCAGTTCCATTTTCCCAACCTGCCGGCGCAGAATGTGAACCAGCGTTTCGACGCGTTCCCGTGGGTGGACGACGCCGACGCGCTCGCCGCTTGGCAACGGGGCCGAACCGGCTATCCCATCGTCGACGCCGGGATGCGCGAACTTTGGGAGACCGGCTGGATGCACAATCGCGTCCGTATGGTCGTCGCCTCCTTCCTGGTGAAACACCTGCGCATTCATTGGCGGCAGGGCGAAGACTGGTTTTGGGATACGCTGGTCGACGCCGATCCGGCGAACAACGCCGGCAACTGGCAGTGGGTCGCGGGGTGCGGCTTCGACGCCGCCCCGTATTTCCGCATCTTCAATCCGATCCTCCAGGGTGAGCGGTTCGACACGGACGGCCGCTACGTGCGCCGATGGGTGCCCGAGATTGCGGACCTCCCCGACAAATATCTGCACAAGCCCTGGGAGGCACCGGCGGCGCTGTTGGAAGAAGCCGGCATCCGGCTGGGCGACACCTACCCTTCTCCCATTGTCGACCATAAGGCAGCCCGCCAAACCGCCCTCGACGCCTACGGCGCCTTGAAGAACGCCGCGTCCTAGCCGTAAGGGACCGTTACTCGCCGTGGGATAAGTGCTATCAGGCGGGCCATGAAAGAAGACCTCGAAGACGTCACGGTTGAAACGCTCGGCGCGCGCGGCGACGGCATTGCCCAATCGCGCGGCGCCCGGCTGTATGTCGCCTTCGCGGCCCCCGGCGACCATGTATGGGTTCGACGGACCGGTAAGCGAGGCGACGGATTCGCCGCGGAAATCGCCGCCATGCTCGAACCCGGACCCACCCGAACCGAACCGGCCTGCCGACACTTTGGCACTTGCGGCGGCTGCGCCACGCAGCATATCCAGCCCACGGCGACGGCGGAGATAAAGCGTGACCTGCTAATCCAGGCACTGGCTCGCCATGGCATCACCGACGTGCCGATCGCCGCGACGGTTTCGATCCCGCCCGGCGAGCGCCGCCGCGCCCGGCTGTCCTATCGATCCGGCCGGGAAGCAATCTTGGGATTCAACCAACGCAACAGCCGGTTCCTTGAGAATCTTGAGGAATGCCCGGCGCTCCGCGACAGCATAGCCGCGTTGATCGAACCGGTCCGCCGAATGGCCGCAACGATTGGTATTCTCGGGAAAGGCGCGGATATCCAAATCACCGAGACCGATAACGGGATCGACCTGCTGATCATTCCGAAACGCGAGGATGAACCCGATCTGCGAACGCGCGAAACACTTGCGGCTTTCGCTGACGATCATGATCTGTGCCGCATTTCCTGGCAGACCGGGGCCGACTGGGAACCGGTCGCCCAACGCCGCCTGGCGCGTGTGCGGTTCGGCCCGACTACCGTCAACCCGCCGCCCAACGCCTTTCTGCAGCCGAGCCGGCAAGGTGAAGCCGCCATCGTCGATCTGGTGTGCAAGGCACTGGCGCCGTCGACGCCTACGCATATCGCCGATTTCTACGCCGGTTGCGGCGCCCTCACCTTCCCGCTATCGACGATTGCCCGCGTCACCGCCTTCGAGGGGAATGACGAGATGGCCGATGCGATCACACGCGCCTCCGGCGAAGCCGCGGTCACCGTCGAACGGCGCGACTTGGTACGGCAACCCCTGTCCACAATGGAATTGAACATCTTCAATGCCGCTGTTTTCGACCCGCCGCGCGCCGGGGCACGGCCACTCGCGGAGGCCTTGGCTGACAGCACGATCCAGACGGTGGTTGCGGTATCCTGCAATCCTTCGACGCTGGGCCGCGACCTTCGCCTGTTGATAGACGGCGGTTACCGGATCGAGGACGTCACGCCAATCGATCAATTCCCCTGGTCATCGCATCTGGAAGCGGTGGTGGTGCTGCGGCGCTAGTCGTCGAACGCCGCGAGCTCGCCCAATGTGACGGGCTTGATCGGCGGCCGAATTCGGTAATAGCCGACATCGCGGATGCTCTCGCCGCGCTCGGCGGCGATGATCTCGGCCACGGTCAGGCCGCAGAACCGGCCCTGGCATGGCCCCATGCCGCAGCGCATATAGGATTTCAACTGATTGGGGCCGGTCGCGCCGAGCCGCACGCCTTCGCGGATCATGCCAGCGCTCACCTCCTCGCAGCGGCAGACGATCGTATCGTCGTCCGCGGGTGCCAGGATTTCCGGGTTCGGCCGGAAAAGACTGTCGAGCAAGGGCCGGATCGCCTGATACTTCGCCCGCTGTTTCAATAATGGCCCAGCCTCTCTGTCACGATCGGCGGCGGTAATCTTCTCCAAGCGGCAGGCCGCGTCGAGGGCGGCGATTCGGCCAGCCACCGCGGCGGCCTCCGCGCCATATATACCCGCACTATCGCCAGCGACCGCAATCCCATCGATCGACGTGTTGTAGTAATCATCGAGAATTGGGCGCCAATACCGCTGCTGTTCGACCCATTCGTGATCGCACCAGAGTTGGCGGGTAATCTGCACATTCGGCACCACACCTTCGTGGAGCAATATCGTGTCGGCGGCAATTTCCTGCGCCGCACCGCCATTCTTGAACCGAATGCCCTCGGCTGCCTTGTCGCCCAGAATAGCCAGTCCCCTGACACCGGAGTGGACCGGTACGCCGGCCGCCTTGATGTGTCGGCGCATCGCCATGCCCTTGCGGAGGTATTCCGGTGCCCGCAACGCACCCGGCAGCGTTCCCGCCGCAGCGAGGTAATCCGCAGTTCGCGTCGTCTCCAACAGCGCGACGACATCAGCCCCGGCATCGATCAATTGTTGCGTCACCAGCAGCAGCAGCGGCCCGCTGCCCGCGACGACCACGCGTCCCCTGGGTACCGCGCCGGATGACTTGAGCAACACCTGGGCCGCACCGGCCCCCATCACGCCCGGCACCGTCCAGCCGGGAATGGCGACCGGCCGTTCCTGTGCCCCGGTTGCAATCAACAGACGTCGCCCGGTGATCTGCGACGCAGTCCCGTTATGGGAGAAGGAAACCGCACAGTTTGGGTCGACCTGCCATACGGACGTGCCTGCCCGATAGTCGATGTCAGCCTTGCCGAACTCGCGCGCCAGCGCCGCGCCCCGCATATAGTCGCGACCGAGAATATCCCGTAGTTTCGATTCGTTAGCGGCGTTTCTTGTGATGCTGCGGTAGATCTGACCGCCGGGCTGCGACTGCTCATCAAGTACAACGACCGAGAGACCATGCGACGCCGCTTCGACGGCGGCGGCCTGACCGGCCAGGCCCGCGCCGATGATGATCAGATCGGTATCGGCGCTCATTCCTCAACCCCGCGTGCGCCGACCTGGCGCTTTACCTGCATGCCGTCGCGCACTTCCACCAGGCAAGCCTGCTGGTTAGGCACGCCGTCGATTTCCATCAGGCAATCAAAGCAGACGCCCATCATACAATACGGCAGCCGCGGCGCGCCGGTCACCGGCGTCGTCCGCGTATGCCCCGCGCCCGAGACTAGGATTGCCGCCGCGACCGTATCGCCCGGTCTAGCGGCAACGCTTTGCCCTTCGAATTCAATCTTGACGGTAAGGTCGTCGCCCTCAGGCAGCCGCTTGTACATCGAACCTCTGTGCGCTGAATTGTTCGAAACCCGGCTGCATCTCACCATGGGCGATCCAACGCGCCACATGGGCCGCGTTGATCGCGGCCAGGGTCACGCCACTGTGGGATGTCACGACATAGGCGCCCGGGCAGGATGTCGATTCATCGTAAATCGCGGCCATATCCGGGGTCAGCACGCGAATGCAGCCCCAAGTGCGGACGAGACGCACGCCCGCAAGCTGCGGAAAACAACGGACGGCGCGGCTCGCGATAGCGCGCGTTACGTCCAGCGTCGTGCCGTCGTCGTAGTCGACTTCTTCCTTGGAATTGCCGAGTTGAATCGTGCCTTCGTTGGTCTGCCGGATCGATCCCATGGGAATGGGGAGCAGCGGCCGGGCGCGTTCGGTGATCAGAACCTGACCGCGTTGCGGCCGGATCGGCACATTCAAACCGACCATCGGGCCGAGCCGCGGTGCGCCATGCCCCGCCGCCAGGACGATCTTCGCTGCCGTGATATCACCCTGCGCCGTATGGACGGTAAAACCCGATCCGTGATGGTCGATCGATTCGACGCGATGGTTCGTGAGATACCGGCCACCGCGGCGGTCAAACGCCGTATGCAACGCCCGCAACAGGAGCAACGGGTTTACGTCGCCGTCATGCGGCGAAAAGGACGCGCCGGCCAATTCGTCGCCAAGCGTCAAGTCCGGGGCGAATTTCTGAAGTTCCTGCCGGTCGATGATCTCGCAGTCGAATGGCGATCCGGCGGCCTGCTTTTGCATATTGGCGATGAACTGCTTCCGGCCTTCCAATTCTTCTTCGCCCAACAGCAATTCAACCCCGCCTCCGCCGCGATAGGCCACGTCGATTTCGCTGTATTCCAACAGATCGGCGGCGAAATCGGGGAACAGTGCAGCCGATTCACAACTCCACTCGTGATAGCGGTGCACGCCAACCCCTTTGGATTGCGTCCAAACCAGTCCGAAATTGCCGCGCGCCGCGCGCAATACGTTGTCTCCCTCGTCCAGGATAACGACGTTGAGCCCTTCGCGACGCAGGCCATAGCCGACCGCGGAGCCGAATATGCCACCGCCAACGACGATTACATCCGCGCTTTGCACCGGTCACTCCAAACTGTTGTTAGTGCGGCTTCAAATGCCTGGGTAAACCCTATGGCATCAACCAGCGTAGAGCCAGCCACCTGGTCGCGCAAGACCGCCCGCCGCGGCGGATCGGCCGCAATGGCAAGCGCTTTCGCAACATAGGCGTCCGGCGTATCCACAACCCAGCCCGGTTGGCCGATCTGATTGAGCAGGCTGACCCCGACACGCCCTGCATGCAGCGACCCGGCCAAGGCAATCACCGGAACACCCATCCACAGGGCCTCACAGGTCGTAGTCGTGCCGTTGTAGGGGAATGTGTCCAATGCCACATCGACCTCGCCGTAGAGCGCGAGATGGTCCGACGCGTCCCGAACCCGCGTCCGCAGGTCCAGCCGTTCGGGCATAACACCGTTCGCCTGGAAGAGCCCCAGCACCCTGCTGCGAACGCCGTCATCGGCAAGCTGCCGCGACTTGAGCAGAAGCCGTGTGTCCGGACAATCGGTCAACAGCCGGGCCCACAACGCGATCACATCGTCGGTCACTTTCGAGAGGTTATTGAAGGATCCAAACGTAATCGGCCGCCTGCCGGCACGATCCGTAGGCGCCGGTGCATTCTCCGGCGGCCGGTAGCAGAGAAAGCCCGTGGGTAATCGCAGCAGGCGTTCGCTGTGAAAATGGTCCGTCTCCCCTTCGGGATCGGCCCATCCGTCCGAAATCCGGTAGTCCATCTGCGACAGTCCGGTCGTCGCGGGATAGCCGATCCAGCTTATCTGTACCGGCGCGGCGCGGCGTCCGAAGACCGGCAGTCGGTTGCCGCCCGTATGGCCGCTTAGATCGACCAGAATGTCGATCCGATCGGCACGGGTCCGCTCGAACAGCTCTCTGTCACTAAACGCCACGCTGTCGCACCAATGTTCGGCGGCTTGCCGCAAACGGTTCGTGGTGTCGTCGGGCCGTGCCACGTCGGCGTAGCAGAAAATCTCGAACCGGTCTCTGTCATGGCGTTCCAGAATCGGTTCGATGAAATAGGCAACCGAATGCGTCCAGAAATCGGGCGAGACATACCCGATCCGAATCCGCCGATCCGGCTGCCAGTCGATGTCTTTTGGAAGAGGTTCGGGACGTTCGTGCCGATTGGCCCAGCGGCGGTGTTCGGCAACCAATGTCTCGCCATCGACTGCCGGGTCATAGGACAGGCTCATCAGCAGATTCGAATGGAAGCTCGAATCATCGCCATCTGCAGCAACCGCTGCCGCATACGCATCGCGCGAAGCGACAAACTCGCCCTGATCCTTCAAGACGATCCCAAGATTGTTGTGGGCCGACGCGAGGCCAGGGGTATGGCGCAACGCTTCACGATGCGCCGCCGCGGCCGCCGTCAACTCGCCCTTCGCGGCAAGCGCGGTGCCAAGATGCGTATTCGCCAAAGCGTTGGCCGGCTGCAGCGCTAATGCCTGCCGGAAGGCGTCAATCGCGCCGTCCGTATCACGCTGTTCCTGAAGAACGACGCCGAGATTGTTGAGCGCCTCCGGGTATTCGGCGCGCAGCGACAAAGCCGTGCGGTAACACTTCATCGCCGAATCAAGATCACCCAACTCGCGCAGAACATTGCCCAGATTGTTGTGGATTTCCGGAATATCGGCGCGCAACTCGACCGCGCGCCGCAGCACGGCAGCCGCATCCTCGTGTGCGCCCACGGCGGCCAGCGCGTTGCCAAGTTCGTTTTGCAGAACAGCGTTGTCCGGCTGTAGCGACACGGCATCGCGGTACGCGGTCAACGCCAATTCCGGCCGCCCCATCGCCATCAGGATCGCGCCGAGATAGGCCGTCGTTATCGCATCATCGGGACTGTGGTTTAAAGCCTTACGGGCATACCCTTCGGCCTCCAGCAGATTGCCGGCGTGAAGATAGATTTGTGCGAGAAGGCCGTCGCTGCCCGTTTCGTCCGCAGCGGCGGCCTGCAGCGCCAACTGCTCAGCATCGGCCAAACGCCCAGCGACAATGGCGGCCTGCGCCTGATCGACCAGCGATGCCTGCGGCGCGTCCATGGCCGTCTATTCCACCGGCACGCCCGGCAGAAACCGCCGGGACGATGGGATCAGGGCCGGATCGATTTCTTCCGCCTCGGCGAATTCCATCAACAGGCGCTCATCGGAGAGAAGATGGTCGAGCACGCCGGACAATGTTCTGGGTTCACCCGCACGATCGCGCAATTCGTCCAGCGTCAGCCCGCTTAGCAACAGGAAACGGCGCAACCGCTCTTCGTCGCCGGCCACAAAAGCCAAGGCGCGCAAAGCCAACGCTTCCGCATTATCTGCGTCCAATGTGGGGATTGTGACCTCCGGCGGAATCCGCGCTATATCTATCGAAATGCCCGTGGCCAAGAGTGCCATCGCAACGCATGAAAGTCATCCATGGCGGAAAATCGTACCGTTCGGCTCAGCGTTCTCGATCAATCCCCGATCCGGGAAGGCGGCACTGCCGCCGATGCCCTCGGCGAGTCGATCGAACTGGCGAAGCATGCCGAGGCATTGGGGTATCACCGCTACTGGCTTGCCGAACATCATGGCAGCGAAGGCCTCGCCGGCCCCTCGCCCGAGATCATGATCACCCGGGTCGCCGCGGAAACCTCCCATATTCGAGTCGGATCGGGCGGAGTGATGCTACCGCATTACAGCCCGTACAAGGTCGCGGAGAATTTCCGTCTCCTCGAAACCTTGTTCCCCGGACGTGTCGATCTCGGCATCGGCCGCGCGCCGGGCAGCGACTTCGCGACATCGCAGGCCCTCGCCTACGGATCGAAGATCGGCGCCGAGTATTTTCCGAACATGATCCAGGATTTGAGCGGGTTCCTCAGCGACTCGATCCCGGCCGATCATCCACTGGGGCAGGTCAAGGCACGGCCGAAGATCGACAATATCCCGCCGATTTGGCTGCTGGGGTCGAGCGATTACAGCGGCGCTTATGCGGCGCATTACGGCCTCGCCTTTTCCTTCGCCCATTTCATCAATCCCGTCGGCGGCGAACAGGTCATGCAGGCTTATTTCGAGAAGTTCCAGCCCTCGCCGGGTGTCCCCGAACCGATCGGCAACATCGGCGTTTTCGTGGTTTGCGCGGACACCGAAGCCGATGCCGAACGCATCGCCAAGACCCGCGACCTGCAACGGCTGCGCGCCGATCAGGGATATCACGGGCCGATGCCGTCGATCGAGGAAGCCGAAGCCTATCGCTATTCCCCGCCGGAACAACAGCGGGTGGAGTACAACCGCGCACGCACGATCTTGGGCGATCCGGTACAGGTCAAATCGCAGTTGCTGGAGCTGACCGACCGATACAATGTCGACGAATTGGTCGTCATTACAAATGTCTTCGACTTCGCGAACCGCAAGCGATCCTATGCGTTGCTGGCGGAGGCGTTCGCCCTGAAACCCGAGCAACCAAACACGGCGGCGGCGCAATGACGGAGAGCACTAAATGAGTTGGGACCCACGACAATATCTTGCCTTCGCCGGCCACCGCCTGCGGCCCGTCCTCGACCTTCTTGCGCGTATCCCCGCGGAAGACCCGTCCTTTGTGGCCGACCTCGGATGCGGCGCGGGCAACGGCACGAAGATTCTCCGGGAAACGTGGCCCAATGCCCGGATCGCGGCGGTGGACAGTTCGCCGGAAATGCTCGAACGGGCGCGGCAGGAGAGTCCCGACATCGAGTGGACGGAAGGCGATATCACGAAATGGGATCCGGATACTAAGGTTGACGTTCTATTTTCCAACGCGGCGATGCACTGGCTCGATCACCACGAGACACTGTTCCCCGCCCTCCTCGGCCACGTGAAACCCGGAGGATATTTCGCCGTGCAGATGCCGGCAAACTTCCGCGAACCGTCGCATTCGTTGATCGAGGAAGTTGCACTCGACGGCCCATGGCGGGCGGCAATCGAGCCGTTGATCAAAGACCCGCCGACCAAGGAACCGGGTTTTTACTACGAGCTTCTTGCGCCACGGGTCCAGGATCTCGATATCTGGAAGATCCAGTATCAACAGATTGTGGAAGGCTACGACCCGGTGGCCGAATTCACCAAGGGAAGCTGGCTGCCGCAATTCCTTGAACCGCTTGAGGAACCGCAGCGAAGCGACTTCGAAGCGGAGTATCGCCGCCGATTGCGCGAGGCCTATCCGAAACAGGCGGACGGGAAGACGATTTTCCCGTTCCATCGGCTCTTCATCGTCGCAAAGGCCTAAACGGTTCATTGGGAGCAATCGATGACCAACCGTAGGAAGAAACGAGCTCTGACGACGACCTTGGCCGTAATCTGCATCGCCGGTTTCATCGCGGGCTGTGCGGATACGGTCGACTATATCAACGAGAATCCGCATCGCGTCGGCGCACCGCTCGCCGGCGGCACCATCGGCCTAATTGCGGGAAGCGCCACCGGCAACCCCTTGGTCCAAGGCGGCCTCGCCGGGGTCGGTCTAGCGGCCGGCGTGGTAGCCGCGCCGTATCTCGCCAAACGAGACACCGTCTTCTTCGACAAGGCCATCGACAAGGCCGCGGTCGCGCCGCGCGGAGAACCGATCGCATGGACAAATCCCAACACCGGCACGACGGGAAAAATGACCCGCCTCAACGAGGTCGACGTGGAGGCGAATTCCACCTGCAGGACGTTGCGCAGCGAAGTCACCACGGCCACCGAAGTTGCAACCGAAGACCTCATCGTCTGCCGCGACGACTCCACGCCCTGGTATATCGAATCGGCGGAACTGGTCGAACGCCGGCCAAAGGGATAACAGTTCACCAAACCTCTGAATCACCGACTCTAAGGATATAAAAAGACATGAGAATACTCATCCTCAAGGGAGATGGCATTGGGCCCGAAATCGTTGCCGCCGCCGAAACCGTCGTGCAATCGGTGAGCCGCCGGTTCAACCTTGGTCTTGAACTGGAATACGGCGAAATCGGATTGGAGAGCCTGGAGAGTCAGGGCCATACCTTTCCTGAGGAAACCGTCGCAAAAATGAAAGCAAGTGACGGGGTCATCCTCGGTCCGCTGCACACCGCGATCTACCCCGCGCCGGAGGACGGCGGCGTCAATCCGTCGGGTGGCACCCGCAAGGCGCTCGATCTCTTCGCTAACATCCGCCCCTCACGCGTGCGGCCCGGCGTACCGGCGCATGTAAAGGAAATGGACGTGGTCATCGCGCGGGAAAACACCGAAGGCTTCTACGCCGACCGGAATATGGCGGTCGGCAGCGGTGAGTTTATGCCGACAGAAGACCTGGCGATTTCCATGCGCAAGATCACCCGCGAGGGCTCCGCGCGCATCGCCGAAGCGGCCTGCAAGCTGGCAGAGCAACGCAGCGGCAAGCTCACCATCGTCCACAAGGGCAATGTGATGAAGCTGTCCGACGGACTGTTCGCCGATACGGTGAAGGAAGTGGCGTCGGACTACAAACTCGACATCGACGAGTATTTCATCGACGCGATGGCTGCATTGCTCGTGCGGAAGCCGGAATTCTTCGACGTGATCGTCACCACCAACATGTATGGCGACATCCTGTCCGACCTCGCCGCCGAACTCTCGGGCGGTCTCGGCCTCGGCCCATCGATTAACGCCGGCGCAGAACACTGTATCGCCCAGGCGGCTCACGGATCGGCTCCGGATATCGCCGGCCAGAACATCGCCAACCCGACGGCCATGATCCTATCCTGTGGAATGCTGCTGGATTGGTTGGGAACACGCCACGACCGTCCGGAACTGCGCGAGGCGGCGAAACGGATCGACGACATTATTGAAACACAGCTTGGCGAAGAATCAGGCCGAACGACCGACTTGGGCGGACCACTCGGCACCGATGCCTTCGGCGACGCCGTGGCGAAACGGATTGAAGGCTAGGATTCGGCCTGACTTTGGGCGTACACGAGTTGGGCGGCGGCGAGATCCTCGATGGCCGCCCCAACCGACTTGAAGACGGTGATTTCCTTATCGTCACGGCGGCCTGGATGCGTCCCGCGGGTTAACGCAAACAAATCGGCGGCAATGTCATCCTCCGACAGCACACCGGACGCCAGCGGCAGCACCAGATCGCCGGTCGATTTCAGCGCGGCCGGGGTGTCGATGAAAACCGTGCCGCGCGCAATCACCGTATCGTCGGCTTCGCGGCTCTCGCTGGAATAATTGCCGAGCAGATCGACATGCGTACCCGGCCGCAGCCACTCGCCCTGCAGGATTGGTTCCTGCGCGATCGTGGCGGTCGATACGATGTCCGCCTCACCGACGGCGGACGCAAGATCGGTCGTCGCGGCCGCGTCAAACCCACGGTCACGCGCCTTGGCCGCGGCGGCTTCCGCCTTCTTCGGATTCCGGCCCCAAAATGTAACGACCCGAATCGGCCGAACCGACGCGTGGGCAGCCACCAGATTGTCGGTGGCGATCCGCCCGGTTCCCAGAACAACGAGATGGCTACTATCCGGCCGCGCCAGGTAGTCCGCGGCCAACGCCGACGTTGCCGACGTCCGGCGGGCGGTGACTTCCCCGCCGTCGATCAAGGCCAGCACCTGCCCGTTCGTGCCATCCAATAACAGCACCGCTCCATTGACTGCGGGAATCCCACGCTCCGCATTGCCCGGGAAAACATCGACGATCTTCACGGCGATATTCCCGCCCGTCGACCAGGCAGGCATCAGCATCAGCTTCCCGTCCCTCTCGCCCGGCACCTCAATGAAATGCTGATGTTTGGCCGGCATCTCACAGTCGGCACGGAAGATGTCACGGATTGCCTCGACGAGCGGTCGCCAGGGCAGCAATGCGCGGGTGCGCGCTTCATCTACTTGAATCATGATGCCACCATCATAGGGCGCTCAACGCCATGGCGGTCAATGCAAATTGCGCGAGGCTCAGGGTGCTCAGGCGTTGGAGGCGCTTCCCGATGCAGCGGTGAAGCGCGACGCGGCGGGCACGTAAAGATCCAGCAAGCTCAATCCGTTGCGCCGGCCTGTTGAATCATCGAGCCAAAGCCGCACGAGATGGCGTTTGGCGTCGGCGCCGTCCTGGTATTCGGTGCGCGAATGCAGGATGAGGTAATTGTTGAGAAACTGCATGTCGCCCTTCTGCAGATCCATGGACAATTGCACATCCGGACGGGCGCAGATTTCGTCGAGGTAATCCAACACCTCGACCTCATGATCCGACAGCGTGATGCCTTCCTTCTGCGCCCAATCGATCGGGTTCCGATTGTAGCAGCAGTGCAGGAAGCCGTCGTGAAAACTGAAGACCGGAATGCGTTCCGGCGACAAGGGCGGCTCGCCGGGATCGTGCTGACCCCGCCGGTGATGATAGAAGCCGCGCATCAATGTTTCGATATGATCGGGCCGGGTCCGCACGATCTCGTTGTAGACCTCGGTCGCGCTGGTGAGCAGGCTGAAGCCGCCTTCCGCCGCGACCTCCATGCAAAGCAAGCCCGCATAATCGGCGCCGTCCGTATGGAAAGGCAGCAATTTGTTGCTGCTATAGCCCCGGGATTTGTGGCTGTAGGGAATACCCTTGTCGATCACATCGACGACAAAGTCGCCTTCGTAATTCTGCACGACGATCTCGCCCATATGCGCCGCGAGACCGGCATAGGCAATACGATTCTCCGCATCGGAAAACCGCTCGACCGGCCAACCACCGATGACGGTGAAGCCCCGGCCCTCGTTCAGGTCGGCATGGGCTGCCGCAACCAAATCCGCCGCCACACTCAGCGGAAACTGTTCCCGCCGTATTTTCCGGAGCGGGATATCCGCATTCATCACGCCCCGCATCGCCGATTCCACATCGTCGATCATGGCCGGGGTCAGGGTGCGGACCCAGCTTCGCGGCGTGTCGAAATCCGACGATTTCCACGCGGCCGGGTCATCGATGATTTGAATTTCCTGGGAAGACATGACGTTTTCCTCGCACAGCTTCACCGCAACGGGCGCGACAGGGTCCGTCCTGCCGGTCTTTTGATTATTGACCCTATGTGGCCGGTGTCAACGGTTTGTCCGGACAAATCGCCTGTGCGCGGCGGCATTTAGTGCAGGTTGGGCGCCTTCAGCATGTCGTAACGACTCACCGAATTGACCACCACGTCCATTTGATCCGCGCCGCGCTGCAGGTTCAGCGGAACCTGCGTCCCGGCCGACCCAAGCGCCCATACCTGGCGGAACAAGTTGGCGAGATCCGCAACCGGCTCGCCGTTGACGCCAAGCACGATATCGCCGACCGAGATACCCGAATCATCCGCCGGGCCGCCATCCACAAGCCCCGCCACGACCAGCGCATCGTCTACTTCGGTCGTGATCATCCCAAGCCAAGGCCGCGGCGCTTTCTGCCTCCGTCCAAACTGCATCATCTCGTCGAGAATCGGCTTCAACAGATCGATCGGGATGATCAAATTGCCGTCATGCCGCTCGCTTCCCGGCAGCGACTGCTGCACGAAGAGCGACCCGATCCCGCAAAGCTCCCCATCCGCATTGATCAGGGCGGCCCCACCCCATGAGGGATGCGGCGGCGACGTGAAGATGCCCTCGTCGAGGACATATTCCCAGTACCCGGCGAATTCCCGCTTAGAGACGACTTTTGCCTTGGTCGCATTCTGCGTGCCGCCATGCCCCGCCAGAATGACCGGATCGCCGACGGCGAGGTCACTTGAACTGCCGAGCGGAATCGCCGGGACATTCAATTGGCCGAGCGCCTGAACCAGGCCGAGACCTGTTTCCTGGTCGTAACCCATTGCGTGGCCCGGCACCGCGAGGCCATTGATGTCGACGAGCCAGATGGACTCAGCCTCGGTCACCAGATACCCGACCGTCAGAACGAGACCTTTCTCGCCGATAACCACCCCATGTCCCGCCCGCTCGGTGCCGAGCATGGACGCGGTCAGCGCGTCTTCGGATATCTGGGACCGCAACGCTACGACAGACGAAAGCGCCCGCTGAAGATCGTAGGATACGTCGTCGGCACTCGGCTGGAATGCCGGGTCAATTGTCAGGTCTTCTTCTTCGGTCGACATACAGTAATGGTCCGATGTTTTTGAGGCTTCAACAACACTTAGCAGCGGCATCGCCCGGACAGTGCCGACTATGCGTCTCTTCAATTGGGTCGAAGGCGAAATGCGGCTCGATCCACGATCGTATCAGCAATACTAATGCTACCGCAGGCCTGGCGAAAGTCACGTCTCTTGAAGCATCAAATCTGATGCAGTTACGCCAAATCCCGTTAAGATCGCGGGCGATACGAGGCCAAGGAGCTGTAGATATGGCGTTATCCGACTATTTCAAGCCGGTGCCGGGCGGCGACACTGCATTTACCGTCGATCCTCCCCGCATAAAGTTCGGAGTCGGATCGCTTTCGGAGATCGGCGACGACGCGCGCGCCCTTGGTATGACGCGAATCGGCCTGTTGTGCGACCCCACGGTCGCCGGTCTTGAACCCGTCGCAACCGCCCAAAAAGCGCTGACCTCCGCCGGTATCGACGTGACGGTGTATAGCGACGTCGAGGTCGAACCGACCGACCGCTCCTTCAAGGCCGCGACGGAATTCGCTCAGGATGGCAATTTCGACGGGTTCGTCTCGGTCGGCGGCGGCTCGACCATCGACACCGCCAAAGCCGCCAACTTGTATTCCAGCTATCCGGCGGACTTTCTCGCCTACGTCAATGCACCGATCGGCGAAGCCCGGCCAGTCCCCGGACCACTGAAACCGCATATCGCTTGCCCCACGACATTCGGCACGGCAAGCGAATGCACCGGCATCGCGATCTTCGACCTGCTGGAGATGGAAGCGAAGACCGGCATCGCACACCGTAATTTGCGGCCCTCGCTTGGCGTGCTCGACCCGTCGACAATGACGACGCTGCCGCCCACCGTGGTCGCGGCGAATGGGTTCGATGTGTTCAGCCATGCGGTCGAATCGCTGACTGCGCGCCCCTTTACACATCGGGACGCCCCCGCCAACGCCACCGAGCGGCCGCTCTATCAAGGGGCAAACCCGTATAGCGACTTGGCATGCCTGGAAGCCATCCGCCTGATCGGTAAGAACCTGATCGAAGGGGTCGCCGCGCCGGCGGACTTGGATCGTTGCGAACCGCTAATGTTCGCCGGCATGCTGGCCGGAATCGGCTTCGGCAATGCCGGGTGTCACCTGCCCCATGCCATGTCGTATGCCGTCGCTGGCTTGGTGCGCGACTATAAACCGGATGGCTGGCCGTCGAACCACCCGATGGTGCCACACGGCCTGTCGGTGATCGTGAATGCGCCGGCGGTGTTCCGGTTTACCGGCCCCGCCTGCCCCGAACGCCACCTGCAGGCAGCCGACGCGATGGGCGCCGAAACGGCGGGCGTGTCCCTGGAAGACGCGGGTGACTTGCTGGCAGACCGAGTGATCGACATGATGCGGCAGACCGGCATTCCGAACGGCCTGCGCGGCGTCGGATACAGCGAAGAAGACGTACCGAAGCTCGTCTCGAAGGCGCATCCGCAGCAACGGTTGCTGGTCAACAGCCCAAAGCCGGTCGGCGAAAGCGAACTGGAAGCGCTGTTCCACGACTCCATGAGTTATTGGTGAGCCGCCCCATGGATAAGACCGCAATCGGCGCCTTGAAAACCGCGGCCGGCCCCAACGGCTGGCTCGAAGATCCGGCGGATACCGAACCGTTCCTGAACGACGAGCGCGATCTCTATCATGGCGTATCACCGCTGGTTCTTCGGCCAACCAGCACCGAAGCCGTGGCAGCGATCGTCAGGATTTGCACCGGGCATGGTATCGGGATCGTCCCGCAAGGCGGCAACACCGGCTATTGCGGCGGTGCCACGCCCGGACAATCCGGCGATGAGATCGTGTTGTCGCTCGGCCGGATGAACAAAATCCGCGATATCGACCCGCTCAACTATACGATCACCGTCGAAGCGGGATGCATCCTCGCGGATATCCAACGGGCGACGGATGACGCCGACCGCCTGTTTCCACTGAGTCTCGCAGCCGAGGGGACCTGCCAGATCGGCGGCAATCTTTCGACGAATGCCGGTGGCACCGCGGTGGTGCGCTACGGCAACACGCGGGACCTGGTGTTGGGGCTGGAAGTCGTGCTCCCATCCGGCGAAATTTGGAACGGCCTGCGGCGGCTGCGAAAAGACAATACAGGTTACGACCTCAAGCATCTCTTCCTCGGCGCGGAAGGCACGCTCGGCATCGTCACTGCGGCGGTGTGCAAACTGTTCCCGAAACCGCGCGAGACCTGCACGGTGATGATCGCGGTCCGCGATCCGCTGGCCGCGACGGAAACATTATCCCAGTTGCGCACTGCCTCCAGCGATGGCGTGGTGAGTTTCGAATACATGCACCGGGATTGCCTCGACATGGTGTTCAAGAACATCCCGGACACGAGCGATCCGTTCGAAGAGCCTTACGAGCATTACGCCCTGGTTGAAATGATATCGGGCCGGAAAGACGGGTTGCTGCAATCGACCGTCGAGGACGCGCTCGGCGACGCGTTCGAAACCGGTGCTGTTCTCAACGCCGTCGTCGCCGCCAGCGGCCAGCAAGCCGCCCTTTTGTGGCGTCTGCGGGAAACGATCCCTGAATCACAGAAACATCACGGTGGCTGTATCAAGCATGACGTGTCGGTGCCCGTCTCTTCCGTCCCGGTCTTCCTGGAGCGCGCGACGGCGGCGGCAAAGCACGAGATTGCCGGGGTCCACGTGGTGCCGTTCGGCCACATGGGCGACGGCAATATCCACTTCAACCTGTCACAGCCCGGCAGCGAGGATCGCGAGACCTTCATTGCCCGCACCGAGCATATCGAGGAGGTCATTCACGATATCGCCGTCGACCTCGACGGCAGCTTCAGTGCGGAGCATGGCGTCGGCGTCCTGAAGAGGGGCGAGCTGTACCGATACAAATCGGACGTGGAGCTGTCCCTTATGCGCGCGGTAAAGGACGTCTTTGACCCAACCGGCGTCATGAACCGCGGGAAAGTCATCTGAGCCGCCCGACCGAATGGCCGTCAAATCGCAGCTTGCACCGGATATCGTGTTAAGATTTCTGAGAAAATGACGCGTGAACCCAGCAATTCCAATCCTTGAGTCCCGACATGGAACAATCGACCGATAACGATGACCTTCGCCGCCTTCAGCAGGAGATGCTTGAAGACGCGGTCGAGCAGTCGCCTGTCGTCTACTACATTGCGGATTGGGGCAACAGCAAAGACACCCGATACGTCAGCGCCAATATCGAATCGCTCACTGGTAAGACCGCGGCGGAAGTGACGGCAACGCCACGCTTCTGGCGGCGCAATATCCATCCGGATGATCTCGCGAAATATTCAAACCGGGTTTCGGGTCTCGGGCCCGGCAAGCGGTCGACCCTAAAATACCGCTTCAAGGTCTGGGACGGTGACTACCGTTGGTTCCGGGACCGGATCCTACGGCGTCCACGACCGGACGGCTCCGGCGACGATCTGATCGGCTGCATGATCGAAATCACGGTGGAAATGGACCGGCTCGCCGAATTCGGCGGCATGAAATCCCTTCACACGACGATTGTCGACACCGCGCCCTTCGCAATCGTGGCGATCGACGAAGGCGGCCGGATCGTCGAGTTCAACACAGCCGCGGAGCGTATGTTCCGGTATCAACAAGACGAAGTACTGGGCCGCCAACTGGAAGAAACAATCATTCCGAGACGGCACAGGTCAGCGCATCGACGCAGCCTTGAGCGTATTCGGGAGCATGGCGGCCAGCTCCGGGGAAGCCGCCGGCTCGATGTCGAAGCACAGCGAGCAGACGGCACGATATTCCCGGTGTCCATCGTCATCGGGCAAGCAGTCTCGGATGAACGCTCGGTCTTCGTCGCTGTTATCACCGATACGACCGCACAGGTGGCGGCCGAGGAAGAACACCACCAACTAGATCAATTGCTTCGCGACGCAGTTGATTCATTGTCGGAAGGCTTCGCGCTCTACGATGCCGACGACCGGCTGGTCATCTGCAACGAGCAGTATCGCGACTATCATCAAATTGCATCGGATATCCTCGAGCCTGGCGTTGAGTGGTCGGAGCTGGTTCGCCAGGAAGCCGAGCGCGGCCTGTATCCGGCGGCGGAGGGGCGCGTTGACGAATGGGTACGCAACTGGATTAAGGCACGCCGCACTTCTAAATCGCCCCTGGAGTACGGACGGGCGGATGGTCGATGGTTTATCGGCTCCAACCGAAAAACGCGCCAGGGTGGCGCCGTTGTAACGCTAAACGAAATCACCGAACTGAAGAATCGCGAGACCGAACTCCGCGAAGCGCATGAACTGCTAGAGGATGCCATCGAATCCCTGTCGGAAGGATTCGCCTTGTGGGACGAAGACGACCGGTTGGTGATGTGCAACCAGACCTACCGCGACTTCAATGAGCTATGCCTCGATACTCTTAAACCCGGCGTGAATTGGCTCGATTTCATCCGAGCGGGCGCCGAACGCGGCCAATATGCCGACGCCGTCGGTCGCATCGACGAATGGCTGGAGCAGAGCATCAAGGACCGGCGTGCCCTGCGCGCGAACCACGAGTATGAAATATCCGACGGTCGGTGGTGCATCGGCTCGAACCGACGCACGCGGCACGGCGGCATCGTGGTCACCCGCATCGACATCTCTGACCGCAAGAGTATGGAAAAGGCCTTGCAAGAGAGCGAGGCCTTCAACCGGCAGGTCCTCGATTCCTGCCCCGTCGCGGTGCAAATGACTCAAACGGAAACCGGCAAGGTGGTCTACCGCAGCCCGGCCTCCGCGGCTTTGTTCGGTCAGGGCGACGGCGAAGGCGATACCTACGCCAGCAACTTCTTTGTCGACCAGTCGGACTTCAACGACTGCATCGACCGCCTCCGCCTCGACGGCCAAATCGACGACGTCCGCGTCCAAATGAGGCGGCGGGACGGCTCATCCTTCTGGGGTTCCATTTCCGCCAAGCGGGTGACCTATCAGGGCGAGGACCTCACGGTATCAACCACCTTCGATATGACCGAACGGCTGGAAACCGAGGAGGAGTTAGAGCGGCAACGGACCGCGCTGCACCAAAGCGAAAAGATGACCGCGCTCGGATCCCTGCTTGCCGGGGTGGCGCACGAACTGAACAACCCGCTCACCGTAGTGATCGGTCGGGCGATGATGCTGGAGGAAGCCTTCGAGGGCACCCCGCACGCTGATGCGGTCTCGAAACTTCGTGCGGCGTCGGAACGGTGCTCAAAGATCGTCCAAACATTCCTGTCAATGGCACGTCAGAAGGAGCCGACCCGCCGCTCCGAACGCATCGACCGGATCGTCGAAGCAGCGATGGAGATCGTCGGCTATGGATTGCGGGCCGATTCGATCGAGGTCACCGTCGACTTGAACCACACGTTGCCGGAAATCGCCTGCGACGCCAGCCAATTAATTCAGGTCTTCACCAACCTGTTCGTGAACGCCCAGCAAGCGCTGGTGACCCAATCCTTGCCGCGCAAGATCGATGTTACCGGACGCCTCGCCGCGGACGGTAGGTCCGTCGGAATCGAGGTCCAGGACAACGGCCCCGGCATTCCGGACGCAATCCATTCCCGCATCTTCGATCCTTTCTTCACGACCCGTGAAAAGGAACAGGGAACCGGGCTGGGACTCTCCGTCAGCCTTGGCCTGATCCGCGCCCATGGCGGCACGATCGACGTGAAATCCACGCCGGGCGGCGGCACGGTCTTTTCGATCCAGTTGCCGGTCGACAAACCTGTGGAGCAAGTCGAAGAAATACCCATAACCCCTTCGTCGGACTCAAAGACCGGCAACATTCTCATCGTCGAGGACGAATCCGAAATCGCCGTGATGCTTGCCGAATTCCTGGAGCCGCTCGGCCATCACGTCACCTTTGCCGAGACCGGACGGGTCGCGCTCGATCGCGTCGAGAAGGAGGATTTCGATCTCGTTCTCACCGACCTGCGCATGCCGGACCTGAACGGCCGCGAGCTATACACCGAACTGCAGCGCCGGGCGCCGGACCTCGCGGCCCGTACGATCTTCGTCACCGGTGATACATTGAGTGGAAATTTCGAGCAGTTCTTGAGCGAGGCCGGACGGCCGGTCATCGAAAAACCATTTACGCCACATGAAATCCGCGAGATCGTTTCCAAAGAACTCACCGCGGCAAATGCCAACGGATCGATACAAACCGAGTAGCCGGACTCGGGGAACACGCGAAATTGGTCCTGGCGAAGCTGCGAAACGCCTGCATCCTCGACGAATTGGAGTCTCCCCGCATGTCCAAGAAATCTCCGAGCCGGGCACTTGTCGATCTTTCCGAATTCATAGCCGCTACGCCGACGCGCGCGCTACCGCGCCCCGTGACGGAAAAGGCCAAGCACCACATTCTCGATACGTTTGCCGCCATGATCACAGGGTCGCGCCTGAAGGTCGGCCGTCTGGCAATCGGTTACATCAAATCGCAGGGCGGCAAACGCGAAGCCCAAATCGCAGGTACCCGGTTTCGGACGAACGCGGTCAACGCCGCATTGGCGAATGGAATGCTCGCCCATGCCGATGAAACCGACGATTCACATCAACCAGGATTCTGCCACCCAGGGTGCGTCGTCGTGCCGGCCGCATTGGCCATGGCGGAGAAAAACGGCCGCTCGGGCACCGAGTTCCTACGCGCCGTCGTCCTCGGATACGAGGTATTGGTGCGGATGAACAAGGCGCTCGGCACGCGCGCGCTCAAGGACCGGGGACACGGCCCCTACAGCATCGGCGGCGCCTGGGGCGCGGCGGCAGCAGCCGGCGCGTTGGCCGGCCTGACGAAGGACAAGGTCCCTCACCTGCTGTCCAACATCGCACAGCAGACGTCGGGCATCGCGACCTGGATGTTCGACGAGGAACACACTGAGAAGGCGCTGCATTTCGGCGGCATGCCAGCGCGGAACGGAGTCAGCGCGGCGACGATGATCGAGGCGGGCTTCACCGGCGTCCCGGATACCCTGTCAGGTCCGCGTAACTTTCTGTTCGCCTATTGCGACAAGCCCAAACCCAATCTGCTTTACCGGAATCTCGGCAAGGACTACGAGATCATGCAGGCCAATATCAAGAAATGGTCGGTGGGCTCGCCGATCCAGGCCGTGCTCGATTCGGCGCAAGCGCTGGTCACTAAGAACCGCCTAGCGGCCACCGACATTCAGGAGGTTTTCATCCATCTGCCCGAAAGTTCAGCGGAAGTGGTCGCGGACCGAACCATGCCCGACATCAACGCCCCGCATTGTGCAGCGCTGATGCTACTGGACGGCAACCTCACCTTCGCATCGTCGCACGACTACGGTCGCCTGGACGATCCAGCCGTTCAAGCGATGAAACGGCGGATACGCATCGTCCCCAGTGCGGTGTTGAGCAAGGCCACACCGCGGCGGCAGGCAATCGTTGAAATCCACACGAAGGATGGCCGCAAACTGCGGCACCGGACCTATCGGGTTAAGGGAACCCGCGACGATCCGATGGTCCGCGCGGACGTCACCGCGAAGGCAATCGACCTTCTCAACAGCGTCATGCGAGCCGACCGAGCGGACGCGCTGATCGACAGCGTCTGGCGGATCGAGAAGGTCAAAGACATGGGCGACCTTCGCGATCTTCTCGCCGGTTGAAGAACCTTCATCGATACATCGCCTTGACAGAAACGGCTAATTTCTCTGGTATGGTGGTGTAGCAGTTGATTACTCACTGAACGCCAACGGGCCTACGGGCTGATCCTCGACCTTATTCCTTGTGGCGAAATCGACGTGAACGCGCTCTTCTCGGAACGCCGAAACGTGACGCCAGCATAAAAACATTTCGGCTCGCATCTCGACAATGGCGTGAAGACACAGTTGAAGACTCTGGATGGGCTGCGCGACAGCCGGCCGGAACGGGAATCATCGATAATGATAAGAACAGCACGATAACGGTCATCGCCAAACACCTAAGCCGATGACTACGATTCCTCCGGAATAGACGGCGAGTGCTTCGGCGCTTCGTCTGCCGCGCGGCTCGAATAGGCAGCATTCGAATGACTGCCGAATACGCACGGAGGGTGCTATGAAACGCAATTTGTTGACGGCTGCGATTGGAGTGGCCGCGCTTTCGGTAATCGCCGGTCCGGTATTCGCGAAAGATCTGACGATCGGCATCGGCGCCGCGCTGACGGGCGTGGATCCGCATTGGCACAATAACGGCCAGAACAACTCGAACAACAGTCACGTCTTCGAGACGCTGATGAAGACGGACGCGAAGGGTAATCTCATTCCGGGACTGGCGATGTCCTGGAAGGCGCTCAGCCCGACGAAGTACGAGGTCAAACTCCGCAAGGGCGTAGCCTTCCACGACGGCTCGCCCTTCAGCGCGAAAGACGTGCTGTTTTCGTTCGATCGCGTGGGTAAGGGCGTGCCAAACAGTCCTGGGGCTTTCACCGGCTTCCTGAAGGGTATTACCGACATCGCCGCGCAGGACGACTCTACCGTCCACTTCACGACCAAGAAGCCGATACCGCTGATCTTCAAGAATATCGGCCGCATCTTCATTGTGTCCGAAAAGAACGGCAAGGGCGCCAAAACCGAGGACTACACAACCGGCAAGGCGAATATCGGCACTGGACCGTATAAGTTCGGCCGTTGGGTGCCGGGCGCCAGCGTGGAGTATGTCCGGAATGACGCCTACTGGGGCGGCAAGGAACCGTGGAGCAAGGTCACCTTCCAGGTCATGAAGAACGATTCCTCGCGGCTGGCGGCCCTGTTGGCCGGGGATGTCGATCTCATTTCCGCGGTGCCGACCACCGATATTCAGCGTCTCAAGACCGACAAACGCTTGAAGCTGTGGACCAGTCCGACCACCCGTTTCACCATGTTCGTGCCGGGATTCGTTCAGGAGCCGGGCAAGACCAAGCATTTCGCCGCGAAGGACGGTTCGCCGCTTAAGGAAAATCCCTTCCGCAAGCTGAAGGTGCGTCAGGCGCTTAACCTTGCCCTCGACCGCGACGTTATCGTCGAGCGAGTCAATCAGGGTCAGGCCGTGCGTGCCCGCCAATACCTGCCGGAGGGCATGTTTGGCTACGTCAAGGGGTACGACATGTCCGTGTTCGACCCAAAGAAGGCCAAAAAGCTGATGGCGGAAGCCGGCTATCCCGATGGCTTCCAAGTCACGATCCACACGTCAAACGACCGCATCGTCAACGCCGTGAAGACCATTCAGGCGGCGGCGCAGATGTGGACCCGGCATCTCGGCATGAAGGTCAAAGTCGAGACGATGCCACACTCCGTCTTCTCCAAGCGGCGCGGCAAGCTGGAGCTGCCGCTCTACATGAGCAGTTGGGGTAACAGCATGCAGGACCCCATGGGGATCATTAATCCGAACGTGATGTCCTACGACAAGAAGAAGCGGACGGGACGGGCCAACCGCGGACGCTATTCCAACGCCGAAGTGGACCGCCTGGGCGAGATGGCGGCCGTCGAGGTCGATACCGAGAAGCGCGAGAGCCTGTCGCAACAGAGCCTCAAGGTTGCGATGGACGACGTGGCAATGATGCCGATCGTCTTCTGGGTCTACACCTGGGGGACCAAACCAGGCATCGCTTATACGCCGCGGCTGGACCAGAACACCCTGGCCATGGCCGTCCGTGAGAAGAAGTAGCGGTGATCGACCGGGCGGACGGATGTCCTGCCGCGCCGCCCGGTCCCACCTCATTCAGTCCAAATCACGCCCATAGAGCATGTCCGTATTCCTGATCCGAAGACTGATGCAAAGCGTGGTCGTCATCATTGTGATGTCGATGATCGTGTTTACCGGCGTCTTCGCCATCGGCGATCCCGTCGAGTTGTTGATCGCCGAGGATGCGACCGAAGAGGACGTGGCCCTCGCACGGCAGCAGATGGGCCTCGACAAGCCTATCTGGCAGCAGTACGGCATCTTTGTCGGTAACGCCCTGTCGGGCGACCTCGGCAAGTCTTTCGTATTCCGGACGCCGGCCCTGGACTTGCTCGCCCAACGCCTGCCAGCGACCTTCGAGCTGACCATCGTGGCCTTGCTGTTGTCGATCGGAATCGGCGTGCCGCTTGGAATCTATGCCGGACTCTATCCGGAGTCACTGTTCGCGCGCGGCATCATGTCGGTGTCCATACTGGGCTTCAGCCTGCCCTCCTTTTGGGTCGGCCTTATGCTCATCATGGTCTTTGGCGTGATGCTGGGTTGGCTGCCAACCACCGGGCGGGGCGACACTGTCGACGTCTTCGGCATTCCCATCAGTATTCTCACCTGGGACGGCTTAATCCATATTCTGCTGCCAGCCCTCAATCTGTCGCTCCTAAAGATGGCGCTGATCATCCGGTTGACGCGTGCGGGCATGCGCGAAGTGCTGCTTACCGACTATGTGAAATTCGCTCGGGCAAAGGGCCTAACCACCCGCCGGGTCGTCGGGGTACACGCGATGAAGAATATCCTGATCCCGCTCGTCACCGTCATCGGGCTTGAGTTCGGCGACCTGCTCGCCGGCTCGATCGTTACGGAGACAGTCTTCGCTTGGCCCGGTATCGGGCGGTTGGTCGTCAGCTCGATTGGTCTGCTCGACCGTCCGGTCATCGTGGCCTACATGCTGGTCATCGTGACGCTGTTCATCGTCATCAACCTCGCCGTCGACATCATCTACTCGCTCGTCGATCCACGTGTCCGCTTGCTGCAGCAAAAATAATGACCGTCGCAGACAACACATCGCCTCCCGATGCCGATGCCGCGGCCGTGCTTCAGGAATCGCCGCTCCGCCGGATCGTGTCGGACTATATGGAAAGCCCGCTGGCGGTCATCGGCCTTATCGGTACCGCGATCATCGTCTTCATCGGGATATTCGCCCCCCTGATCTCACCGCAGAACCCTTACGATCTCGGCGCGATCGACATACTCGACAGCCTGCTTGCCCCCGGCGCGAAAGCCTATACCGGTGGCACCTACTGGCTCGGCACCGATGATCAGGGCCGCGACATGGTGAGCGCGATCTTCTACGGGCTGCGCCTCAGCATCTTCGTCGGCATCGGCAGCGCCGCGCTCGCCGTCATCGTCGGCACCAGCGTAGGCCTGTGTTCTGCTTATTTCGGCGGCCGCGTCGATACCCTGGTCATGCGGGCGGTCGATGTGCAGATCAGTTTTCCAACGGTTTTGATCGCGTTGATTCTCCTGTCGATCCTGGGCAAGGGGGTCGACAAGGTCATCATGGCGCTGGTCATCGTGCAGTGGGCCTATTACGCGCGTACCGTGCGCGGCACCGCGCTGGCGGAACTCGGCAAGGAATACATGGAGGCGGGCCGCAGCCTCGCCCTCTCGAACCTGCGCATGATCTTCCGGCACCTCCTGCCGAACGTCCTTCCACCGCTGATCGTCATCGCGACCGTGCAGGTCGCCAACGCAATCGCGCTCGAAGCCGCCCTCTCCTTCCTCGGCCTCGGCCTGCCGGTGACCGAACCGTCGCTCGGCCTACTGATCTCGAACGGCTACGACTATCTGCTTGGCGGCAAATACTGGATCAGCGTGCTGCCGGGCGTGGCCCTGCTGTTCACGATCATCAGCATCAATCTGGTCGGCGACCGTCTGCGCGACGTGCTGAACCCGCGCCTGGAAAAGTAGAAATTCAGGTGCCGGCAGTAGACCGCGAACGCCTCTCTGCCTAATATCGCCTCACCAATGACCGACACTTCTCCCCTTCAGATTCGCAAGCTCGACGCGCTGCTCTACCGTGCGCCGATCGCCGAGCCGCTGGTGACGTCTTTCGGCGTCTTGGACAGCCGCCCCGCCCTGCTCGTCCGGGCGGAGGATGCGGACGGCGCGGTCGGCTGGGGCGAGGTCTGGTGCGTCTTTCCACCGTGCGGCGCGGAGCACCGGGTCGCGTTGATCGAGACACTGCTGGCGCCCATCGTCATCGGCCAGGACTGGGACAGTCCGGCTGCCGCCTACCACGCGATGACCGAACGCACCCACATCATCAACCTGCAAGGCGGCGAGTCCGGCCCGCTGGCGCAGGCGATTTCCGGTGTCGATATCGCGCTCTGGGATCTGGCCGCCCGCCGCGCCGAGCAGAGCCTGTGGCGCTATCTCGACGGCCCCGGCAGTAGCACCGGCGACGGCACGATGCCGGTCTATGCCAGTGGCATCAATCCCAGCGCGCCCGAGGTCATTGCCGCCGAGAAGAAAGCGGAGGGCTACAAGGCTTTCAAACTCAAGATCGGCTTCGATACCGACCGCGACCTCTCCAACCTCCGCACGCTTCGCGACACTCTTGGTCGTGGCGTCCAGCTCATGGTCGACGTGAACCAAGGTTGGGATCTGGAAACCGCCATGCAGGTCACCCCAAAGCTGCATCAATTCAGCCTCACCTGGATCGAAGAACCGCTGCCTTGCGACCGCGGAGCAGACGAATGGATGACCATCGCCAACACCGCGCCGGTCGTGCTAGCCGCGGGTGAGAATCTGCGCGGGGACGCGGATTTCGACGCGATGATCGCTAGTCGAAATATCGCCTATATCCAGCCGGACATGACCAAATGGGGCGGCTTCACCGGCTGCCTGCCGGTCGCCCGGCGCATCATCGACGCCGGCCTGACCTACTGTCCGCACTATCTCGGCGGTGCGGTCGGATTAATGGCGTCGGCGCATCTGTTGGCGGCGGCGGGCGGCAACGGCTTGCTGGAAGCCGACGTGAACCCCAATCCGCTGCGCGAAGCCATGTGCGGCGCACCGCCACCAATCCGCGACGGCCGTATGATCCTGCCGGACGGCCCGGGGCTGGGCGTAGAACCGGAATTGGATGTGTTGGCCGAGTTTAGGGCCTGAACCCGAACGCCCGTTTCCCCGGTACCCGCAAGGGGGCCGCCATCTCCGCGAAGTCGCAGAGCATCGGTCGGGTGTCGCGGGGGTCGATCATTTCTTCGGGCATGAAGCGCTCGGCGCTGCGGAGTGGCGAGCGCAGTTTTTCCAGCCGCTCCTCAATCTCCGTCAGACGCGCCGCCGGGTCATCCGCCGCGGCGATATCCGCCTTGTAGGCGGCCTCGATCCCGCCTTCCATCGGCAGCGATCCCCAATCGCCGGACGGCCACGCGGCGCGAATGCAGTAGCGATCCGGGTTCATATGGCCCGACCCGGCAACGCCGAAGGCCTTGCGCACGATGACCGTGGCCCACGGAATCGTCGACTGGAACACCGCCGAGAGCGCCTTGGCACCATAGCGGATCGTGCCTTCCTGCTCGGCTTGCAGGCCGACGAGGAAGCCGGGGTTGTCCACCAGATGCACCATCGGCAGGTGAAACACCTCGGCCAGGTCGACGAAGCGCTGCACCTTTTCCGACGCTGACGCCGTCCACGCCCCGGCATAGTGATACGGGTCGTTCGCCATCACCGCGACCGGCCAACCGTCGAGCCGGGCGAAGCCGGTGACCATCGAGCGACCCCATTTTGCGCCGATCTCGAAGAACGATCCCTGGTCGACAACGGACTCGATGATCGGCCGCATCTTGTAGACGCGGCGGCGGTTGCGCGGGATCGCGGAGATCAGCCAATCGTCCTTGCGCTCCGGATCGTCTTCCTGTGGGCCGCGCGGCGGCGCTTCATAGACATTCGGCGGCAAATAGGACAAGAACTTGCGCGCCCGGTCGAAGGCATCGGCCTCGCTCTCCGCCTCGTCGTCGATCGCGCCATTGCGCGTGTGGATTTCGCTGCCGCCGAGTTCGTTCTTACTCAGGTCCTGTCCGATCCGCGCGACCACCGGCGGTCCGGCAACGAACATCTGTGCGGTTTCCTTGACGATGACCGAGTAATGGCTCGCAGCCACCCGCGCCGCGCCGAGCCCGGCGGTCGAGCCAAGCGCCAGCGATACCACCGGCACGGTTGCCAAATTCTCCACCATGTAGACCCATTTGCGCCCGTCGTAGCCCGGCAGCAGGGTGTGGCCCTTGGTCTCGATATTCTTGACCGACCCGCCCCCACCGGTGCCGTCGATCAGGCGCACGATCGGCAGGCGCAGGTCGCGCGCCATCCGCTCGGACGCCAGCGCCTTTTCAAAATTGCCCGCGTCATTCGCCCCGCCGCGCACGGTGAAGTCGTCGCCCGCAATGACAACGCGCCGCCCGTCGAGCCGCGCATGACCGAACAGATAATTGGTCGGAGTCATGTCCTTGAGCTTGCCGTCGTCGTCATATTCCGAGACGCCGGTCGCGGTGCCGATCTCATGGAAGCTGCCGGGATCGACCAGGCGGTCGATCCGCTCGCGCACCGTCAGCTTGCCCTGGTTATGGTGCCGGGCGATCTTCTCCTTGCCGCCCATCTTCTTGGCGAGCGCCTCGCGATGCCGCAACTCGTCGATTTCTTTTTGCCAACTCATCCCTGTTCCGCCGCCCCTATTTCTACGCAGAGTCCTTTGATTTCCTTTTGTATTCGAATTCCGGCCCTTCCTCCAAATAACTGTGATCGTGGATGACCGTTGCGCCATCTTTGACGAGCACGACCGCGTAACCGGGATTCTCCTTTGTGGTCACTAATTCATAGTCCGGGCCGAGCGACAGCTTGAAGGCATGGCTGGTCGCCCTCAGGGTCGAAAACGGGATGCCCCGCCACGACCCGTGGATCGGCCTGTGCAAATGGCCGCAGAAGAGATGTTGGATATTGTCGCAACCGGTCACGGCCTCGACGAACCGGTCGACCCCGGCAAGCCGCATGCTGTCCATACCCGCCATGCCGACGCGCATCGGCGGGTGATGCATGAAAATGTAAACGCTGCGGTCCGACGCTTCCGCAAGCTGGGCTTCGAGCCAGTCAAGCCGCGCGTCGCACAACTCGCCCGAATGCGTCCCCGCCTGCACCGTATCGAGAATTAGAAACCGGCCCTCCGATACGTCGAGCGCATATTGCACGAAGCCGTTCGCATCAACAGGCGTATCGGGGAAGACGTCGAGCAGGCTCTCGCGCTTATCATGGTTGCCCATCACCAGATGGCTCGGCATCCCCAAAGCCGACACGGCGTCCCGGAAATGGTGATACGACTCATGATCGCCCCAATGTACGATGTCGCCGGTCCAGATGCAGAACTCGGCGTCGGCATGATTGGCGTTGATGCTCTCGATGCATTTCGCCAGCCGTTCGTGCACATCGAGGCCGAACAGCGTCTTTCCCGGCTTGACGATATGCGGGTCGGTGACGTGGATGAATTTCATGGCGCCGTCTGTCGATGGGTCCGACCGGCATGCTACGGCATGGCTGCGGCTTTGCCAGCCCGATCCGGGTTATTCGGTAAACCCGGGCTGGTTTTCCGGCATGCCCGCCTGAAACGCAGGCAACGCACGGCAGGCCTCGTCAATGGCGACGATCAAAGGAAAGGGCGTGAAGTCGGTCTTGTAGCGGCGGCCGTTCATCACCTGCGGCACCAGGTACAGATCGGCCATGGTCGGGCTCTCACCGTAGCAATAGGGCGTCGCGACGGGCCGGCGGCGTAACAACTCCTCCAACGCGGTCAGGCCGGTGGTCATCCAGTGACGATACCATTCATGGGTCTGTTCTTCCGTCGCGCCGAACTGCTCGATCAGCCGTTTCCGCACCCGGGTCACATGCAGCGGGTGCATGTCGCAGGCGATATGCTGGGCAAAGGCGCGCACGCGGCCGCGTTCGATCGGATCGGCGGGCAGCAGCGGCGGATCGGGATAGGTCTCTTCGATATAGTCGAGGATGGCGGTGGATTGCGCGAATAGCTCCCCATCGACGTCCAACGTCGGCATCAACGCTTGCGGATTGATCTCGCGATACGCGTCCCAGCCGATCTCCGGCACCGAGATGAACTCGAACGGCACGCTCTTAAGATGCAGCGCCGTCCGCACCCGTTGACCGGCGGAGTTAAAGGGTGCGCTGTAGAGTTTGAGCATGGGCTTCTCCCAGATAGACGCCGTGTCCGATCTCAAACTCTACCGTCATTCCCGCGAAAGCGGGAATCCATCCCACGTACCGACTGGACCCGCTTCAGCGGGAGTGGCAGGCGTGTGTCAGCCGGTAAACGCCTGAATACCGGTCTGCGAACGTCCGAGAATCAGCGTGTGGATGTCGTAGGTGCCTTCCAGCGTGTTGATCGTCTCCATGTTCATCATGTGACGGATCACGTGGAATTCGTCGACGATGCCGTTGGCGCCGTGCATGTCCCGGGCGACGCGGGCGATATCCAGCGCCTTGCCGGTGTTGTTGCGTTTCACCAGCGAGATTGCCTCGGAACTGACGGTGCCTTCCTCACGCATCCGGCTGATCCGGTACGCGCCCTGCAGGCCGAGCGTGATCTCGGTCTGCATGTCGGCGAGTTTCTTCTGAACGAGCTGCGTCGCCGCCAGCGGCCGGCCGAACTGCGTCCGGTCGAGCGTGTATTGCCGGGACGCATGCCAGCAGAACTCGGCGGCACCCATGGCACCCCAGCAGATGCCGAAGCGTGCATTGTTGAGACAGGACAGCGGCGCGCCAAGGCCGCGTGCCTCCGGCAGGCGGTTCTCCTCCGGCACGAAGACGTCGTCCATCATGATGAAGCCGGTCGGGGACGCACGGACCGAGAACTTGCCCTCGATCTTCGGATTGTCGAGGCCCTTGGCACCCTTCTCGATCAGGAAGCCGCCGACCTTGCCGTCATCGTCCTTGGCCCAGACCAGGAACAAGTCTGCGATCGGCGAATGGGTGATCCATTGCTTGGTGCCGCTGAGCTTGTAGCCGCCGTCCACCGACCGCGCCCGCGTCGTCATGCTGCCGGCGTCGGAGCCGTGGTCCGGCTCGGTCAGGCCGAAACAGCCGATCGACGTGCCGTCGCGCAAGCCGGGCAGGTAATTTTCTTTCTGGTCGTCGCTGCCGTATTGATAGATCGGCGCCATGACGAGACCGGACTGCACGCCGACGCCCGACCGGAAAGCCGTGTCGACCCGCTCCAACTCCCGGGCGATCAGACCGTAGGCAACGAAGCCGATCCCGGCGCAGCCGTATTCGGGAATGTTCGCACCCAGGAATCCCAACTCACCGAGTTCCTTCATGATCTCGGGATCGAAAGTTTCGTGCCGGTTCCATTCGAGGATTTTCGGCATCAACCGTTCCTGAGCAAAATCGCGCGCCACGTCGCGGATCTGGCGTTCGTCCTCGGTCAGTTGATCGTCCAGCAGGAACGGGTCGTCCCAGGCGAAGTCAGGTCTCAATTCCGACACGGGGAAGCATCCTCTCACGGTTTCTCGCGCCGCCGAGGCACCGGCAACGCTGTCACATAGTAGCCAAAATAAATCCCCGTGCCGGAAATACCAGCACGGGGATCGCTAAAGGGAAATTAGTCGCAGCGTTCCATGATCATCGCCGCGCCCTGGCCGAGGCCCACGCAGAGCGTGGCAAGCGCGTATTTGCCGCCGGTGCGCTGCAACTGCCGCGCTGCCGTCAGGGCGATGCGGGGGCCGGACGCGCCGAGCGGATGGCCGAGCGCGATGGCGCCGCCATTCATGTTCACGCGGCTGTCGTCATACGGCAGGCCCATGCCCTTGAGGCAGGCCAGCACCTGCGAGGCGAAGGCCTCGTTGATCTCGATAACGTCTAGGTCCTTATGCGTCAGGCCGGCGCGGGCCAGCGCTTTCTCCGTCGCCGGAACCGGGCCAAAGCCCATAATGCGCGGCGGGACGCCGGCGGCTGCCGTCGCCAGGATCTTCGCGATCGGCTTCATGCCGGTGCGCTCGCCGAGCTCCTTGCTGCCGATGAGCACTGCCACCGCGCCGTCGTTCACGCCCGACGCGTTACCAGCCGTGGTGACACCGTCCTCAAACAGGACGCGCAGCTTTGCCAGGCTCTCCATCGTCGTCTGCGCACGCGGATGTTCGTCGTCGCTGACCGTCACGTCGCCGACCTTGCGGCCGCCGTTATAGGTGACCGGATCGATCTCGTCGTCGAAGAAACCGGCTTCCTTCCCCGCTTGGTATTTCATCTGCGACGCGAGCGCGAAGGTGTCGGCTTCCTCGCGGGTGATCTGGAAATCCGAGGCCAGGTTATCGGCGGTTTGCGGCATCGAATCCGCACCGAACTCCTTGTGGATCCGCGGGTTCGGGAAGCGGTCGCCGATGGTCGAGTCAAAGACCTTGAAGTCACGGCCGAAGGCGTTCTCGGATTTACCGACAACGAAGGGCGCGCGGCTCATGCTTTCGACGCCGCCGGCAACGATCATGTCGGCTTCACCGACCGTGATGGCCTGGGCCGCCGAAGAAATGGCGCTCAACCCGCTGGCGCAATTGCGCTGGAACACCATGCCCGGCACCGATTCCGGCAACCCAGCAAGGAGGAGCGCATGGCGCGCAACGCAACGGGCGTCTTCGCCGCCCTGGTTGCCGCAGCCGACATAGACGTCTTCGATCTCTTCCGCATTGATCGGATTGTTCTCGACGACCGACTTGATGGCGCTGGCCAACATATCGTCGGGGCGAACTTTCGCCAGCGATCCGGCATGACGGCCAAAGGGGGTGCGTTTTCCAGCGTAGAGATAAGCGTCCAACATTGTCCTTCTTCCTCTTATATTTCGGTCTTGAATAGGGAAAGTCCCAACATCGCGCGGCGGCGCAACCATGGACTGGGACGATAGCGCGGATCGCCGTAGAAGCGATAGAGCGCGTCAAGAATGCGCAGCACATTCGACGCCCCTAGAACTTCGCCGAACTTCAGCGGTCCATTCGGATAGTTCAGGCCAAGCACAACGGCCTTATCGATGTCTTCCGGCGTTGCGGTGCCGAACTGCGCGATCTGGCAACCGATATTGCAGATCATCGAGATGATGCGCTGGCCGATGAAGCCCGGACAATCCCGAATCACGGTGGCCGGCACGCCGTCGTTGCTCAACAGGCCATGCGCCGCATTGCGATACTCGGCCTCGGTGGCCGGGTTGGTCATCACCGTGCGCCGCGTCGCCAGCCCGACCAGCGTGTCCACGCCCAGCGTTCGCGCGGGATCGAGCCCCTGCGCCGCCGCTGTGGTGGAGATATCCTCGCCAATCGGGGTCACCAGGATCAGCGAGTCCGCGCCGGGCGTGTCGCCGGTATCGAGCTTTCCGTCGCAGGCACGCACGATCTCAGCCAACTTATTGTGGCCTTCGGCCTCAACCTTGCTGATCCAGACCGGGCGGCCGTCATAACTCGGCGCGCTCGCCTCGTCCGGCACGATCTGCTTGCCGTCCTCATAAACGTAATAGCCGCGCCCGACCTTGCGGCCAAGCATGCCGGCTTCCAGCCGTGCGCGCATCACCGACGACGGCCGGTAGCGCGGTTCCTGATAGAACTGGTTGTAGATCAGCTCGGTCGCCGGGTGCGTCACGTCGAGCGCGGTCAGGTCGAGCAATTCGAACGGCCCCATCCGGAAGCCCGCCGCGTCGCGCAGAATTCGGTCGATGTCGACGTAATCCGCGACGCATTCATGCTGAATATGCTGAGATTCGATGTTGTAGCCGCGGCCGACCTGGTTGACCAGGAAACCCGGCGCGTCTTTCACCCGGACCGGCTCGCGCGTCATCCGCTTGCCGAGGATCATCAGCGCATCGCCGACCCATTCCTCGGTCAGCACGCCTTCGATAACTTCGACCAATCGCATCAACGGCACGGGATTGAAGAAATGGAACCCGGCGACCCGTTGCGGCCGCTTGCAGGCCGACGCAATCGTCGTCACCGAAAGCGATGATGTGTTGGTCGCGATGATCGCGTCATCGCGCACGACCTCTTCGAGCTGAGCGAAGATCTTCTTCTTAATCTCGAGGTTTTCCGTCGCGGCCTCGATGACGATGTCGCAGGGCGCGAACTCCTTGACGTCGGCGACGACCTCGATGCGGCCCATTGCCGCATCGGCGTCTTCCTGGGCCATCCGGCCCTTATCCGCCGCCCGGCCGAGCATCTTGCCGATGAAATCGACTGCTTCCTTGCACTGGTCGGCATTGATATCGAAAAGGCGGACATTCACGCCACCCGCGGCAGCGACCTGGACGATACCCCGTCCCATGGCACCCGCGCCGCTTACACCAATCAGAAGATCGTCTTTATTCGCGTCGACCGACACAATCCCTCCTTATCCGAGCACGAGGCGTTGAGACGCCTCTTGGCTTGTTGAATTCTATTATATTGGATATCACCCTGGGGCAAATCGGGAGCGGCCGCCAGGATCGCGCGGCGGATATTGGCGTATCCGCTACACCCGCGCAAGGAATTTCAGATTTCGGAACGTTACGTCTCGCTTTCGGGACAATGAGCAATGGAGCACCCCAAAATGACCTGCGGGCCAAATGATTTCGACGGGTGCCCGGGCGGCACCGACGCATGACCGATTTAGCAAAATCCCTTTCGGCCCTCCCCCGCGCGGAACTGGCGCATCTGCCGACACCTATCGAGAGGCTGGAACGTCTTACCGCCAGGGTTGGCGGCCCATCGATTATCGTGAAGCGCGACGATTGCACCGGTCTCGGCATGGGCGGCAACAAGGTGCGGAAGCTGGAGTTCCTGCTCGCCGACGCCATAGCCACAGGGGCGGACACGGTCGTGTCGGGCGGCGTCACGCAGTCGAACCACATCCGACAGACCGCGGCCGCCTGTGCCAAAGTCGGGCTTGGCTGTCATTTGGCGGTAATGGACGGCCGCGTGCCGAAGGTCGATGCGGATTACTACGAAACGGGTAATATCTTCCTCGACGGCCTTTTCGGCGCGAACCTTGAACCCATCGCCTGGGGCGCGGACCGCAACGCACTCCTCCCGGGTATCGCCGACCGATTAACCCGCGAGGGAAAGAAGCCCTACATCGTGCCGTATGGCGGCTCGAATGTGCTGGGTACGATGGGCTACGTGCAGTTCGTCGTCGAACTCCTTCAGCAACTGAACGATGCCGGTTTGTCTATCGACGCTATTGTCCACGCATCGGGCAGCGCCGGAACGCAGGCCGGTATTCTCGCGGGCGTCACCGCACTGGCGCCGGACCTGCCGGTGATTGGAATCGACATCGACGCCGAACCCGAACGGGTGCATGCGGATGTCACGCGGCTATATCACGACACCTGCGATTATCTGGACATAACCGACCGCCTTCCGCCGGAGCGGATCGAAGTGGTCGCCGGTTATGCGGGTGACGGATACGGATTGATCACAGACGGCATGGCCGAAGCGGTGGACCTCGCCGGCCGGCTGGAAGGCCTGCTGCTCGACCCGGTGTATTCGGGCAAGGGCTTTGCTGGGTTGATCGGACTGATCCGCGCAGGACGGTTCAAGCCGGCCAACCGGGTGCTATTCCTGCACACCGGCGGCACGCCCGCCCTCTTTGCCTATCGCTCAGCCTTCGCGAAACCGGCCTAGCCGACTTTCTCCAGATTCAGGTCGTCGCCCGGCACCGGCGTATAACTGAAGGTGCCACGGTCCCGCACTGCATCGGCGCCGCCATGCCGGTCCGCATGCGCCAGTTGATCGGCCATCGCGCGCTGGTTCACCGCTTCTGGATCAAGGATTTCGCGCAGTTTCGCTTCCAGCGCATCGGCAGTCGCATCCACGCCGCCGTCGGCTGCGAGATCATTCGTCTCTTGCGGATCGGCCTCCAGATCAAAGCGTTGGCGCGGCATGTTCACGTGATAGACCAACTTGTCGGTCCCGTCGCGCAACAGATAACCCGCGGTCTTGGACGATTGCGCGTGGAACTCGGCGAAGCCAAGCCGGTCCGTTTCCTGTCCGCCAACGGCGGGCCACAGCGACACGCCCGGCAGGTCCGCATCTTCATCGGTCAGCGATGCACCAAGCGCCTCGACCACGGTGGGAAACAGATCCACATGCGATGCGATTTGCGAAATGATGCCACCCGCCGAAATGCCCGGACCACTCATCAGCAAAGGCACGCCGATGGAATGCTCGTACAGGTTGGATTTGCCAAACAGGCCGTGATTGCCCGCGGCCTCGCCATGATCGCTGGTATAGAGAATCCGCGTGTTATCGAGCAGCCCCAATTCCTCGGCGGACTTCATGACTTGCCCGACCTGCTCGTCGAGATGCGTGACGAGGCCGCAATAGCCAGCCACCGTGCGCCGCACATAGGCCTCGTCGACCGGCTCCTCGAGACCATCCACCTGGCGGATATGCGCGACGGATGGATGATCCGGCCGTGATGCAGCATCAAACTGGACCGGCAATGGCATGTCCGCCTCGGGATACAGGTCATAGAACCGTTTCGGCACGGCAAAAGGCGGATGCGGGCTGGCGTAGGACACGAACAGCACCCACGGCTTGTCCTGCTTTGCGCCATGATCCTGCAGCCATTTGACCGCATTCTCCGTCACATGGACGTCGTAGCGCTGGTAATCCGCTTCACCGATGCCCGACTTGTCGTACATTGCGCGCGGTCCGGTGCGCGGCGGAACGCCTTCCTGCGTCGCGCGCAGCAGGCCGATCAGCGCGCCCTTGCCTTCGACGATATGCATCGGAACGATTTCATCGGAAAAGCCGTTGTCGTTCTCGCCGGACATGAAATGCAGCTTACCGACGGAAACGGCCGCATGGCCCTGGTCCCGGACCCGGCCGTGCCACGTCGGGGTATTGCCGTCATAGGCGAGCGCGTTGTCCCAATACCCCGTCTGATGCGGATAGCGTCCGGTCGCAAGGCCGGCCCGCGACGGACAGCAAAGCGGACTTGTCGAATACGCGTTCTCGAACCGCACACCGCTGGTCGCGATCTTGTCCAGTGTCGGCGTCTGAACCACGGGATGCCCTGCGGCACCCAGCAGGTCGCGAGTGTGATTGTCCGACATGAAGAAGATCATATTCGCCGGTTTGACCATGATTTCTTTCCCTTTTTCCGGTGTCTCGCTCTGCGGCCGATTTGAACTCGATCCTGTGGTAACGCAGAATGCCTATCCTACACAATAAAGCCTCGCAACAGGCGGCCCCCACAACAAAAGCAAAAAAGGAGCACCGTGAATGGACCTCCACCTCACAGGGCGGACAGCACTCGTCACCGGCGCAAGCCAGGGTATCGGTAACGGCACCGCGAAAATCCTCGCCGCCGAAGGCTGCCGGGTCGCAGTCCTGGCGCGACGCGAAGACCTGCTGGAAAAACTCGCCGACGAGATCGAAGCGACGGGAGCTGAACGTCCGGCAGTGATCGTGCAGGACGTGACGCACCAGGGCGCGCCGGAAGCAATCCGCGATCAGGTCTACGACGCACTCGGCAACCTCGACATTTTGATCAATAGCGCTGGCGGATCGCGGCCGGTCCCGTGGGATGCGGGCGACGACGTCTGGTATGAGGGCATGACGCTGAACTTCGAGATGCTGCGGCGGCTGACCATGGCCTTCATCCCGGGGATGCGGGAACAAAAATTCGGCCGGGTGATCAACCTCACCGGCTCGAGCGAACCGCGCGGCGTGAACGTCGCGAACTCCGCCAAGGCGGCGGTTCATGCCTGGGCCAAGGGTCTGTCCCGCGAAGTCGGCGGCGACGGCGTCACCATCAACTCGCTGCCGCCCGGCCGGATCAACAGCGAGCAGATTCTGAACAAGGTACATCCCGATCCCGCGGAACGTGAGGCGTTCGCAAAGGCAAATATTCCAGCAGGTTATTTCGGCGAACCCGAAGACATGGCATATCTGATCACCTTCCTTGCATCCCCGCTGGCACGCTATATCAATGGCGAAGTGATCCACGTGGACGGCGGCATGCGGCGCTTCGCATTCTAACGGCCGCAGCCTGTACGCCTAATCGTTAAGAAGGGAAATTTCCATGGCGCGTTTCTTGCGGTCGCACCGCGATCCGTTGTTCAGTTTCGCCGTTATCGCCGACACCCATATGCGACCCGAGAAAGGCGACAACTCCTCCCCCTGGGCGGTCAACAAACTGGCAAACGGCCGCGCGCGCTTTGTCGTCCAACAGGTCAACCGGCTGAATCCCGACTTCGTAATTCATCTCGGCGATATCGTGCATCCGGTACCCGTTCTGCCGACTTACGGGCCCGCTGCGCGCGTGGCGAACCGCGAACTCAAGAAACTCAACGCGCCGCTGCACATGATCCCCGGCAACCACGACGTCGGCGACAAGCCGAACCCCTCGATGCCGGCGGCGTCGGTCAGCGATTTCGGCCTGAAGCTCTACCGCAAACACTTCGGGCGCGACTATTATTCCTTCGACTATCAGGACTGCCACTTCACCTTCATCAACGCGCAGATCCTGAATTCGGGATTGCGCAGCGAACGCGCGCAGGAACAATGGTTGACCAAGGATCTCGCGGCGAACAAGGGCAAGCGTATATTCTTTTTCACCCATTATCCGCCCTACATCATGGCGGACGACGAGGCGTGGAACTACGACAACATCGACGAGCCGAAGCGATCCTGGCTGCTGTCACTGATCCGCAAGAACCGGATCGAGGCGCTGTTCGCCGGGCACGTCCACAATTTCTTCTACAATGTCGAAGGGCGGACCGAGTGCTATCTGCTGCCCGCCACATCCTTCTTCCGCCAGGACTACAGCGAGTTGTTCCGCGTCGAGGCGGCCCCGGAACACGGCCGAAACGATGCCGACAAGCTCGGCTTCTTCATGGTCGATGTTTATCCGAATACGCATGTACCGCGCATCTACCGGACGGCGGGCCGCTCGCTCTACAAGGACCAAAAACTTCCGGCGGCCAAGCCCAAGGTGCGCAGCCGCCACTCGAAAGAAGCCGTCGTCTCGCCGCTCGGTGTCCATGTCCGGCACCCTTGGGCCGAGGTCACCGAATTTCCCTACAACGGCCCAATGGACGAGTTCGAGCGCAAACGCGTGCGCAACGACTACACGCTGATGGCGCTGTGGGAACTCGGCATCCGCAAGATTCGCACACCGGTCAGCGACCTGATGGATGCCGACCGCCGCAAGCGCATGCTCGCCCTGAAGGCGATCGGGCACCGCTTCACGCTTTTCAGTTTCGGCATTCCCGACAAGAAGGTCCTATCGATCCTGCAGAAGAACCGGACGCTGGTCGATTCCTACGAGGTCATCCTGCCGTGGCAGGACTCGCAGAAGAGCATTCCGGCGCTGCAGGCTCTGAAAAAGAAGACCGGCATCCGCGTCAACATCGCCAATATCGAAAGCTCGGCGCACAAGGCATCCGAGGGCTCAAAATTCTCGCATTTCGTCAGCTATGGCTTTCAGGCGCCGGAGGTCGATCTGGTCGACGGATTCCTGCGCCGGCGCGGCGCGCGGCAGGCGGCGGACGGGTTCGTGTTCCGGATCGGCCTCGGCGGCTCGGTTTGGGATGCCGTGCAGGAATTCGGCAAGATCGCCACCGAGCGTGAGATCGGCGCGGTCGTCAATATCCGGCTCGCCTCCGAAAACCCGGCCACCTACAACACGGACGATGCGGAGATCGCGAACCGTGTGGCCGAAGCCATGATTGCCGCGGCCGGTACGCCGAATGTGGAAGTCTTCCTCGACACCTTCATGGACCTGGACCGTGGCTACTTCCCGCGGCACGGCTTGTTCGACCGGCGCTTCAACCCGCGGCCGGCGAGTTTCGTCTTCCGTCACCTGGTCGGTGTTCTCAACGAGCATCCCGGAAAGATAACGCTCGCCCCGTCGTGGCGGGAGGGCGGCATGCAGGCCCGCCCCTTCCTGACCAAGAAGCATTTTTGCGTCCTGTATCTGCCGAAACCCGGCAAGTCCGGAAAAGCAAAAGCCGCGATTGCGGCGGCCCAGGTCACCGGTCAAAAGGGCGATGCGCAATTCATCGATCTGGAAACCGGTGAAATAACCCTCATTCCGTGGCGGGAGCCCAAATCCGGAAAGGGTATCGGCCTGCAAAGAACGGCGAGCATAAAATCGCCATCGCTGCTGATCATCGACCGCTAGCGACAAAAAAGGCGCCCGAAGGCGCCTTTTTCATTGAAACCATTCAGGATTAGTCGTCCCAGACCTTTTCGGGAATGGGCAACCCGTCGAGTTCGGAATCGGGAACCGGACCGTTCGGCTCGATATCGTTCTCGCGCAACAGCATCATCAACTGACGCATATGCTGCGCCGGATGCCAGGTATGGCGCTCCAGCACGTTATGCAGCGGTTGTTTGCCGTAATAGCTGTCGACTTCCTGCTCGCAGTCTTTAGCGGCGAAGCCGTCCCACCAGTTATGCAAACGCTTTTGAACGGCCGTGCCATAGGCAACGAGATCAGCCGTCGTACGAACGTCCGCGGGTGCGGGAGGGTTCAGCAGATCACGGACGAGATAGACGTCTTTCTCGACCACGTCGACGAACACTTCCGTCAGGCGGAAGATGTGGTAGCACAGGTCGCGGATCGGCCGCTTCCGGTTGCGCAGATCCTGATCCAGCTTCTCTTCCGGAATTTGGGCGACGAAACGCAACGAAGCGCTCGTTACCATATCCAGCTTGTCGATCAGTTCCTGCGGTGACAGCTCCGGCTTGGTGTCATAGTCAACGCCGAGAAACTCCGCCAGATCCTTGATCATCTGGCCGAAGACATATTCCTTGCCGCGCGTGACGACCGGTATGGACCGCACGCCGAGCGCTTGCAGTTCGGCCATGCCGCTCGGGTCGGCCTGGACGTCAACGGATTCGAACGGGATGTTGTGAGACGAAAGAAACTCTTTCGTACGAAGGCAGCTTGTTCACCCAGGGCGCCAGAAAACTTTATAGCCTACAGTCATCGAAATCTCCTTTGTCGTAACCCTACCGCCAACCGCCTAAGCTTGCAAAGCACGGGGGCACAACTCACCTATTCACGACGGCTCCGGATCGAGAACCATCAACCAGTCGACGGCCATCGCGCCATCCGGCCCGGCGAAAACAGGGTTCAGGTCAAGCTCAAGCAAACGATCCCCGGCCGCAGCGCCGAACCTGGAGACCGCGGCGATCAGCGCCGCCGCCGAGGCCTTGTCCGCAGCGGCTGCACCGCGCACACCATCCAACAGCGCGACTCCTTGAAGGTCAGAGAGCATGGCGGATGCCTCGGCTTCGGTCACCGGGGCGTGCCGGAACACCACATCCTTCATCACTTCGACAAAAACGCCGCCGATCCCGGCCATCACCACCGGCCCGAACGCAGGATCGTTCTTCAGACCAACGACGAGTTCCACACCTGGAGCTCCCATCGCCTGGACGACGACCCCGTCGATCCGTGCGTCAGGATCGTAGGCGCGAGCATCGGTGAGAATGCGACGATATTCCGCCAGCGCCGCTTCCCAATCCCTCACGCCGACAGCGACGCCGTTGGCTTCGGTCTTATGGAGTATATCCGCTGACTCGATCTTCAGAACCAAGGGATAGCCCATCGCGTCCGCCGCATCGCGCAGGCTTTCCTCGCAAACCGCCAAACGCGTTTCCGGCAGCGCGACACCGACGCCGCGCAACAAATCCGCCGCCGCCAACGTGGGTACGGGTCCACCGGCCGACGGTAAATCCAACGCGGGCAACGCCATGGCGTCCCGCGCCGACTGATCCGCTACACGCCGTCGCCGGGCAGCGCCCACGGTCGCGAGAGCCGCAAGCGCGTCGATAGCCGGCACCCCGCCCCGCAAGACGCAAATGCCAAGATCGCGCATCCGCGTGAGCGCTTCGTCCGGCGCAGCCACCCATACGACAACGAAGGGTTTCGTGGCGATTTCCTTGATCTCGCGGAACAGGTCGATCAGCTCATCGACGAAATCTTCCATGAGCTGTAACCAGATCACACCCATATGGATTCGTGGGTCGCCGAGCATGATCCGCACGGATTTGCGGAGAATATCGGGTTCCGCCAAGAACTGCGCCGTAACATCCACCGGATTCCCGGCCGCACCGAAGGCGGGTAACGCATCCTGCAGGGCCGATTGCGTTTCCGGCGCCAGTTCCGGGACCTGTAACCCCAGTTCCTCCGCCCGGTCCGACATCAACACGCCGGCGCCGCCGGATTGCGTGATGATGCCGACGCCATGCCCGTCCGGCAATTCCGCCATCGACATCAGTTGCACGATATCGAGCATCTGTTCCTCGTTTGCCGCCCGCACCACGCCATACTGCCGCGCAATGCCGTCGAAGACCGCATCTTCACCCGAAAGCGACCCGGTATGGGATGCCGCCGCCCGCGTACCCGCTTCCGATCGGCCGACCTTGGTCACGACCAGGGGCTTACCCAGCGCCATCGACTTTTCGGCAACGCGTCGGAACCCTTCGCCGTCCGCCAATCCTTCCAAATAACCGGCGCCGACCGAGATCCGGTCATCGTCCAGAACGCCTGACATGACGATGGAAAAGTTTAGGTCCGCCTCGTTGCCCGTATTCACGAAATGGCCAAACCCGCCGCCCCGGTTGCGGGCAAGCGCGCAAATTGCCGTTCCGAAGGCGCCGGACTGTGTGACGAAACCGATGGGCCCCGACCGTGTCGGACCGTTCAGATACTGGCTGAAGGACACTGCCGCGCCTTCGAAGGCGTTGAATAGACCGAGACAGTTCGGACCCAAGATACGAATCCCGTTGTCCCGCGCGACCCTCACTAGTTCCGCCTCCTGCCGGCGACCTTCCTCTCCCATTTCACCGAAACCGGAACCGAAGACAACGGCGGCGAAAACATCCGCAGCACCACATTGCGCGACGGCATCCGTCACCATGCGTGCCGGCAATACGATCACAGCCACATCGACCGGTCCGGGAACCGAGGCAATGTCCGTGTAGCAGACATGCCCGGCAACCGCGTCATACTTTGGATTTACCGGATAGATTGCGCCGCCGTAGTCCTTATCCAGCAGAAACTTGAGAACCCGCCCGCTGAGTTTGTTGAAATCTTGCGACACGCCGACGATCGCGATCGATTTCGGGCTGAGAAGCCGGGTGAGGTTTTCGGTCATTGATCCCTGATTGAGAAAGGTTTTCGTGCGGTCCGCAGAATGGCTTTAAGACTGTATCTTGTCCAGCGCCGACACCGCAGTTACCAAAGCAATGTGGTACTGTCGCCAGATGCGGGGACGCGCTGGAATTCAATTTAGGTCGCTTGTCTGGAGCATCGGAATCCTCCTCACGGCTGCGTTGGGTGTTGCCGGAACCGGCTTGTCCGCTCGCACCAATCCGGACCTGCCCGCCGGCGACGGCTCGGTTCAAGGTCGGTTCCTTGTCGCCAATCCCGACATGCCGGACCCGCGTTTCGCCCGAACCGTGATCCTGATGGTGCGCCACGACGAGAGCGGCGCGCTCGGCCTGGTGATCAACAAACCCATCGGTTACGCACAGGTCACCGAGGAAGATGCGCTGTCCGAGAACGATGAAGACGTCGAGGACAGACCGCGCCTGAGATTGCGGATGCCGGCCTTTTACGGCGGTCCCGTTCAACCCGGCAGAGCTTTCATCGTGCATTCTCCGGAATACCGGACCAACGGGACAGTCAGCGTCACCGCACATGTCGCGGTCTCGACGCACCGGCACATCCTCGACGACATCGCCGACGGTAAGGGCCCGAAACAGGTGCTCTACATCGTCGGGTATGCGGGCTGGGGGCCGGGACAACTTGAGAAAGAGATGCGGCGCGACGACTGGTATATCTCACCGGTCGAGGCATCCATGGTGTTCGGCGACGTCAAAGAGGACCCGCTGTGGCAACGCGCCCTGGAAAACCGGCTCCGCGGAATCTAACGGCAATTGTCAGCGGTACTGCACCGCCACATTGCCGATCTTCTCCCGGGCGATGATGAGTTTCGAGATCTGCGCCGTACCGTCGCCAATTTCCAGCCCGATCACGTCGCGCATGCGTTGCTGGTGCGGCGAGTCTTTGGAATATCCGGCGTGACCGTGGATCAGCAAGCAGTTGTGGATGACGTCGACCGCCATTTTCGGCGCGTACCATTTACACATCGCCGCCTTATCCGTGTGCGGCTGACCGTTGTCGCGCAGCCACAGCGTCTCGTAGCACATCAGCCGCGCCGCATGCATGTGGGTCTCCCCCTCAGAGAGCGGAAAACTCACGCCCTGAAATTCGGCAAGCGGCCGGTCGAAGGCGCGGCGTTCCTGGACATACGCCCAGCTCTCGTCCAGCGACGCCTGTGCCGCCGCGACGCATTGCAGGCCGATCAGCGCGCGGCTGTAGTCGAAGCCCTGCATTACCTGATAGAAGCCGCCGCCTTCCCGGCCCAGCAGGTTTTCCGCCGGCACGTCGACATCGTCGAAGAACAGCGAGCCGCGCCCGACCGATTCCGATCCGAAATCATCGAAATGCGAGCGTGAAATTCCAGCGAGATCCATCGGCACGAGGAACGCGCTCACCCCTTTCGCACCCTCGTCCGGATCGCCGGTCCGCGCGAATACGACGAACAGGTCCGCCTGATCCGACAGTGAGATCGAGGTTTTCTCGCCGTTCAGCCGGTAGCTGCTGTTGCCCTGCTTTTCGGCGCGAAGCTGCAGGTTGGCCGCATCGGTGCCGCCGCGCGGTTCGGTCAAGGCGAGCCCGATCAACGCTTCGCCGCTGACCAGCTTCGGCACCCACTGCCCAACCAGTTCCGGCTTTCCGTGATCGCAGAGAATTCGGCCCGACAATCCGGTCAGCAGCGGGATATAGGCCATGTTGAAGTCGCCATAGGCGAGCGCCTCGACGATCAGGCCGCTGGTCATGCCGTCCAGGCCGTAGCCGCCATGTTCCTCCGGCAGGTCTGGCGCAATCAGGCCGAGCGCGCCCATCTCCTGCAAAAGATCGCGGTCGAGCCGTCCGCTGGCGGCGCAGTCGAGATAGCGCGGGGCCAGTTTCTCGCGGGCGAAGCGGTCCGCCGTCTCGCGAATCGCTTCCTGTTCCGGGGTCAGTGAAAAATCCATCTGCCGACCATATCCAGTCCGCGCGAAGGGGGAAAGATCGACGCACCGATCATCGCTGCGGCGGAATGTTGACGCCGCCCCACATTCAGGCTTCGTTCGTGTCTCCCGTCGCTACCTTTTCCCATCCCATCGGATCGAGGACTCCGCGCCATGGCCAACGATACGCCGGACCAGGATCAAAAATTCGGATTCAACGAGGACGCGCTCCGCCGTCAGACGACGGTCTATCGCGACGACCTGTTCAAGGGGCAGACCGTCCTCGTCTCGGGTGCGGGAAGCGGCCTGGGCAAGGCGATCGCCACCCTGTTCGCCCGCCTCGGCGCGGCGCTGGTCGTCTGTGGCCGCAACGAGGAAAAGATCGCCGGGGCCGCCGACTTCTTCCGCTCCTTCGGCGGCCAGGTGGAATTCCAGGCCATGAGCATCCGCAATCCCGATCAGGTGAAGGCGCTGATCGACTATGCCTGGGACACCTGTGGCGGTCTCGACGTGTTGGTGAACAACGCGGGCGGCCAGTTCCCGCAACCGGCCATCGAATTTTCGCCCAAGGGTTTCAACGCGGTCATCGACACCAACTTGAACGGCAGTTGGTACATGATGCAGGCCGCCGCCCAACGCTGGCGCGACGAAAAGAAGCCCGGGAATATCGTCAACATCGTCGCCGACATCTGGCGCGGCATGCCGGGCATCGCGCACACCGCCGCCGCCCGGGCGGGCGTGATCTACCTGTCGAAGAGTATTGCCGTCGAATGGGCGCCGCTGGAAATCCGGGTGAACTGCGTCGCCCCCGGCTGTTGCGAGACCGAAGGCTTCAACGTCTATCCCGAAGAGGGTGCGGCCACCTACAAGGAATCCAACCCGATGCGCCGCCACGGCGACGCCCATGACATCGCCGAGGCTTGCGTCTACCTCGCCGCGTCCTCGGGCAAGTTCGTCACCGGCGAAGTCGTCACCGTCGACGGCGGCCAACAAATGTGGGGCGACCCTTGGCCCACCGGCCGGCCCGACTATTTCAAGATTTGAGTCGCGCGGGCTGTCGCTATGCCGCCGCCGGGCTTCCCTTCATCATCCGGAGCGGTGTGTAGATGATCAGCGTCTCGCCCTTCTGGTTCTTGATCGTGTTCTTGGTCCGCACCAACGCCCGGTTGCCCTTCGAGGTCTTCTTGATTTCCGTCACCTCGACTTCGACATGGATCGTGTCGCCGGCGAAGCACGGCCCCTCGATGTTGAACTCCATGCTGAGGAAGGCGAGACCGGTCTTCTGCATCGTGGACTGCATCAACAGCCCCTCGGCCATGCAATAGACCTGCGCGCCCGGCACCAAGCGGCCCTCGAAGCTGGTCTCGTTCCGTAGATACTCCATGTCGGTGAACAGCACCTCCACGGAGCCGGTGGCACCGACAAAGTTGACGATATCCGGCACGGTGATCGTGCGGCCCAACGTCTTGAATTTCTGCCCCACTTCGAGTTCATCGTAGTGGAAGCCGATGCCGACGGTCGGCATATCGCTCATATTGGAGTCTCCCATATTGATTGTTCGTTCGGTTGGCTTGCCTAATAGTTGGCGCGCTTAGTAGGAGCGCGGCAGGCCAAGCACGCGTTCGGAAATGTAGTTGAGGATCAGTTGCGGGCTGACCGGTGCGATACGGCAGATCAGCACTTCGCGCAGCAGGCGCTCCACATGGAATTCCTTGGCGTAGCCCATGCCGCCATGGGTCATGATCGCCTGCTGGCAGGCCTTGAAACCGACCTCACCGCCGAGATACTTGGTCGCATTGGCGTGCGCGCCGCAGGGCAGACCCTGGTCGTAAAGCGCCGCCGCCTGCATCGCCATCAGCCAGGCCGCCTCCAGCTCGCACCAGATTTCCGCCAGCGGGTGCTGGATCGACTGATTGGCCCCGATCGGCCGGTCGAAAACGACCCGGTCCTTGGCGTATTGCACCGCGCGGGCGAGCGCGTTCTGCCCAATCCCGATGCCTTCGACGCCAACCAGTATGCGTTCGGGATTAAGGCTGTGCAGCAAGTAGCGGAAACCCATCCCTTCTTCGCCAATGAGGTCTTCCAGCGGTACCGGCAGGCCGTCGATGAACACTTCGTTCGAATCCACCGCCTTGCGCCCCATCTTGGGGATTTCACGTATGTCGCAGTAGTTCCGGTCGAGGTCGGTATAGAACAGGCTGAGCCCTTCGGTCGGTTTGGCGCATTCCTCGAGCGGCGTCGTCCGCACCAGCAGCATGATTTTCTTGGCTTCCTGTGCCGTCGTGGTCCAGATCTTCTTCCCGTTGACCACATAGCCGTTGCCGCTGCGCTCGGCCTTGGTCTTGATCTTGCTCGTGTTCAACCCGGCATCCGGCTCGGTCACCCCGAAACAGCAGATTGTCTTGCCCCGAATCAGGTCCGGCAGCCAGCGGCCCTTCTGTTCCTCATTCCCGAAAACGACGATCGGGTGCGGCCCGAAGATGTTGATATGGATCGCCGAGGCTGCGCTCATCGCACCGGACGATTTCGCCACGGTATGCATCAGGATGGCCGCCTCGGTCACGCCGAGGTTGGCACCGCCGTACTCCTCCGGCATGGCCACGCCGAGCCAGCCGGCCTCCGCCATCGCCTTGTGGAAATCGTCCGGAAATTCCCCGGTATCGTCCCGGTCCAGCCAATAATCGTCGTCAAAGCGGGCGCACAGGCGCTCCACATTCTCGCGAATCGCCTCCTGCTCGGGCGTGAGTACGAAATCCATTCGGTCGGTCCCTGCATCTTATCCGTTGGGCCGGATTGTAAGGATGCAGGGCGGCGCGCGCCACTCCTAGAAAGAAGGCCGAGTTTTCAGGCGGGCACGTCGGCCTTGCGCCGCAGACCCAAGGCGAAAGCCCCGCAGCCGATCACAAGCACACTGGCCGAGATGACCAGCAGCTTGGCGTATTTGTGGGAGACGCCAACGAGCGGTTCGATCACCGAGAGATAGCCGCTGCTTTCCACCATGTAGAGCCCCGCCCCGCCAATCGCGGCGACGAAGGCCACGCCGAAGGCCCAGCGCGCGACCTGCCGCCCGCCCCAAACACAGAAGAAAACGACCGGCGCCAGGAACATCGACGCCGTACCGCTGACCGCGACGGCGGCAAACAGGTCGCGGCCACCGAAGAACAGGAAGGCCAAGCCTCCGACGAAGAACAATGCCATTGCGATCCGCCCGTTCCGGGGCGTCGGGTCGGCAAGCCGCATGTCGATGATGCTGAGCTTGGCCGCACTGGAGAATGTGGAATCGAGGGTCGAGACCGCGGACAGGATCAGCGCCACGTTGAACAGCAGCATGGTCGTATCGCCGAAGATGCGCATGAGCGTGACGACCATCGTCTCGCCGTCCAGCTTCACCAACCCTGCTTGCACGCCGAGCAGGCCGAACACCAGGATGCAGATCGACGACAACCACCAGGCATGCAGAAAACTGCGCCGGGTGGTGTCACGGTCGGCCACGAACCCCCGGTCCATCATGACCGGGTCGTGCATGGGATAGCTCCAGATCTGCAGCAGGGCGACGGCAAGCAATATCCAGCCGGGTCCGGCAAGGTCCGGACTGCTGGCCACGATCGCCGGGAAGGTAAATCCATCGGTCCACAGCGTCTGCCCGAATAGAACCGCCAGCACGACGATCAGCAGGATCATCTGCATGACATCGGTGCGCAGCGACGCGCGCAACCCGCCCATCATCGAATATCCGAGCGTGATCGCCGCCACCGCCAGAATCGATACGATATAGGCGGTCGATCCGGCGACGCCGAAGATGATGCCGATGACCAGCAGATTGGCGAAGACCTCGCTGAGCAGGCGAATGCCCGCGACGCAGTTATACGCGCCCGCGCCGAGCCGCCCGAAGCGCGACACCAGGAAGTCCTGAACGCTGTCGAAACCGTGCCGGAAGCGGATGCCGTCGACGATCCACGCCCCCGTCAAGAATGACAGGTAGTAAGCGGTATATGCGATGGCACCGGAGATACCGTAGAAATATCCTAGAATCCCGGCATTCATCAGCGACCGCGCAAAGACCCAGGTGGTCACCTGCGAGAAGATCAGCGTCAGCAGGCCCGGTGCCTCGCCGGTGTCCGAATAGCCACGGAAAAACGCCTGCACCGTATGGACGCGCGGCGAGATCAGATAACTGACAACCGCCAGCAATCCGCAAAAACCGATCAGGGCAAAGGATTCCACACGACATCTCCGAACCGGTGGTCAGGGGCATGACCCGGGAGTGCTTAGATACCGCTCCTTACCGTCCTTTACAGACCGAGACAACCTACAGGTTTGTGATCGCGGCGCGAGCGCGGACATACATCGTTTCGATTGATCGGCGTCAACGCGATGGATTCAGATTCAACAGACCCTGCGACCGGACAATCGTGGAGACGCCAATGCGAACGCTGATCGTCTATTACACGCGAACTGGCACTACCCGGAAGCTCGCGAACGCGTTGGCTGCGGAATTGCGCGCCGATGTCGAGGAAATCCGCTGCGACCGGTACCGACCGGGCGGCCTGCGCTATCTTCGGGCCGGATACGACAGTCTCCAAGGCAATATGCCGCCGATCGAGATGTCGCAAAAACCACTAACGGAATACGACCTTGTGCTGATCGGCGCACCGGTCTGGACAAGCTATCCCGCAATCCCTATCCGCGCCTTTCTCGGGACGGCACCGGATTTGCCCGCGCGGATTGCCGTGTTCCTAACCCATGGCGGGCACTCGCCGCCGGAAAAAGCAGTGGAGATGATGGCGTCCCTCATGCCGCGTCAAATCGAGGCGGCGCTAACTCTCAGCAACGAAGACGTTAACGGCGACGCACTCCCCGGCGCTACCCGCACCTTCGCGGAAGGTTTGATAAGCCGGGATTGATCGCGCCAGTTGCTATTCGTCGGTATCGAGCAGGCTCGGCCAATCCGGTAACCGTTTCTTATTGAATGCCGCCAATCCTTCCTTGTGGTCGGCGGTCGCGAACAGCAGCGCGAGTTCCGATTGGCCATGTGCGAGCGAATCATCCTCGGTCATTTCCCACATGCGGCACAACGCGACCTTGCCGCGACGGACCGAGGTCGGAGATTTGTCGAGGATGCGATCGACCAGCCATTGAACCTTGGCGTCCAACGCGTTCGCCGGCACGACATGGTTCACAAGCCCCATTTCCTTTGCAGCAGAGACGTCAAAGAACTCGCCGGTGATCGCCATTTCCATCAAGACCCGGCGCGGGATCAACCGCCGCAACGACGCGACGATCAGCAATGGAAAGAGTCCGATCTTCACTTCCGGCAGGCCGAACCGTGCGTGATCTGCCGCAACCGCCATATCACAGAGCGACAGAACGCCTAGGCCTCCGGCCAACGCATCGCCGTTGACCCGCGCGATCAGCGGTTTGCTGAATTTACGAACGCCGCGGGCAAACTGCACATAGGGATGCTCCAGCGCAGCTTCGTCGAGCGTCAGCGCCGTATATTGCGTGTCCGGTTTGAGGTCTGCGCCCGCGGAAAAGGCCTTCTCGCCGGCGCCGGTCAGCACAACAACGCGGATCGATGGATCGGAATCCGCCGAAGATAAGGCCTGGAGCAACGCGTCAAAGACCACGCCATTCAAGGCATTCCGCCGATCCGGACGGTTGATGGTAAGCCACAAGACCGCGTCGCGGCGTTCGACCAAAACGATATCGCTAGCGCTGTTCATGAGTGGTTTCCATCGCTCCGTTCTTTTCCTACCCTGCGCCCGAACAAACCACGGCTCGGCCCGCAAGAAAACGGCTTTCGTTTAGGCCGATACGAGCGCCGAGCCGATACCCCGTGGGCCACGCACCGCATGACCGCCGACGTCGTCACGCCTGCCGAATATACCCCCTTCCGCCGGGGCGCTATTTTGGCGTCGGTCACTCTATCGCAGACGCTATATGGCATGACCTTCCTGATGGTCACGGTCATCCTGCCGCAAATGCAGGGCAGCCTGTCGGCCACGCAGGACCAGATTTCGTGGATCATCACGCTGAATATCCTGGCGACGGCGATCATGACGCCGATGGCCGGCTGGCTGAGCGCCACCTTCGGCTGGCGCAACGTGATGCTGTTCTGCCTCGCGGGATTCACCTTCGCGACCGTCCTGTGCGGCATGGCGGAATCGCTGGAATCCTTGATCTTCTACCGGATCATGCAAGGCGGATTCGGCGCCCCGATGACACCGTTGTCGAATGCAATCCTGCTGGCCATTTACCCCAAGAAGCAGCATGGCACCGTCACCGCCATCTTCGGGATGGGCGTCGTGGTCGGCCCGATCTTCGGTCCGGTCTTCGGTGGCGCCCTGAGCGAACTGTATGACTGGCGCTGGACATTCTGGCTGATCGTCCCGATCAGCGCCGTCGCCTGGGCCGGACTTTGGGCTTCTCTCGTTGAAGGCGGACGCCAGCAAAGCGCGCGCTTCGATTGGGCCGGGTTTCTCTCGCTGTCGCTGGCGGTGACCTGCCTACAGCTCATCCTCGATCGCGGCCAGCAGGAAGACTGGTTCGATTCACGCGAGATCATCATCGAGACCGCGATCGGCGGCGTCGCGCTCTACGTCTTCGTGGTGCATAGCCTGACCGCCCGCGCACCTTTTCTGAACCCACGTCATCTGCTCGACCGGAACTACAGCCTGGGACTGGTCATCGTGCTGGTCTACGGCATGCTGAACTTCACGCCGATGGTGATGCTGCCGCCGATGCTGAAAGATTTGATGGATTATCCGGACTCGATCATCGGATACCTGATCGCCTGCCGCGGCGTCGGCGCCATCATCGGATTCTTCTTGGCAATGTGGATCGGCAAACTGGATCCCAGAATCGGCATGACCGTCGGCTTCGGCGTGCAGGCGGTTTCTGGCTTGATGATGATGCAGTTCGACATGACGGTCACCAACGCCGAGGTCGCGGTGACCAGTATCATGCAAGGCACCGCCGTGGGCCTGATCTGGGTGCCCCTCGTCGTCGCCACTTTCTCGACCCTCGACCGGCGCTTCCTGTCGGAATCCACCGGCGTGTTCCATCTGCTGCGAAATCTCGGCAGCAGCATCTTCATCTCCGCCAGCATCACGACATTGGTCCGAACCGGACAGATAAATCATGCGTGGTTGACCGAGTACATCTCGCCCTTCAACGAGACCCTAGCCTTTCCCAACCTGCCAAATGCCTGGGATGTCGAGAACTTGTCGGGATTGGCCGCGATGGGCGGCGAAATCGGCCGGCAGGCCGCGATGCTCGGTTACCTCAACGCCTTCGGCCTGTATACCGCCGCTTGCGTTATCGTACTGCCGCTGATCCTACTGGTCCGTATTCCGAAACAGCTGGGGGATTGACCCGATGGCCGACGACTCCTCGCCCCCGATTTTCGATTATCGCGCCGTCGCCGAGCTGCACCACCGGATGACGACCGGACTGATCCTGTCGCTGATGACCCGCAAGGGCGAAGAGGTCACCGCCGACGTGGTCTATCGCCTGTTCCGACGCCAGCATTCGGAGACGTTCCTGCCGGGACTTGAAAAACTCGGCCTCACCAGCCTGCCCGATGCCGTCGCCTCGGCGCAATATCATTATCTCAGCAACGCGATCGGGACGGTCAAAGTCGAGTATATGCCCGAGTCCGACCGCAAGGCCTGGGTACGCTATCCGCCGCCGCGATGGATCTTCGACGGCACGGCAATCTGCGGTGTCACCAACGCGGTCACGACCGCCATGATGCGCGGCTGGCATGCCCATAACGGCGAAGCGCTGGGCAATCCCAACCTCGGTTTCGTCTGCACGGGTATGACGACCGACGGCGATCCGGGGCTCGAGGGGTATTTCTACGACTATGACGCACCGCTCGCGCCCGAGGACCGGTTGCGCTTTGCACCCGATGAGGAAGCGCCCGTTTTTGACGCCGATGCCGCGCCGACCGTAGATGCCACGGACTGGCCGGCGCTACGCCTCGCCAAAGCCGAGCGCAACTACGCCCTGTACTATGTCCGCTCGATGTTCGGCGTTCTGCTCGACATATTCGACGCAACCGAAGCGGCCGCGCTGATACACCTGACGGCCCGGCTTATAGGGATGCAGTTCTACGATGCCACCCGAGACATGCTGGGCCTCACCGACCCGTCCCGGGAAGGCTTCGCCGACTATCTGGAAAGGATGAGCCGCGCCATGGGCAACGGCACCGTCCGCAAGAACGAAGGCGGTGCGATCGTTATCGCAAACGAAAACTGGCGATTGATGGAGTCCCGCCAACCGGAGTTGCTTCGAGCTTGGAACGGGATTTGGGAAGGCGCCTGTGCGGTCCATGACCGCAGTCTGGCGTTTGAATTCGAAGACGGAAGCGGCTCGGAATGGTGCTGGCGTCTCCCGGATTAGACGCTACTGCTGCATATCGACGATGCTCGGCGCCGATTGCTCGATCCGGTTGATGATTTCCATGCCGTGGCGCATATCGACCATGATGAATTCCGCGCGCTGGACGAGTCCGCCCCGGCCATTCCCGAATTTCGTGTCCCACAGGTCCATCTTGACCGCGAGGCCACACAACACGCCGCCAAGGGTCATGTGATGACCCGCGATCATGTCCCGCACGGACTTGAACGATTCGGCAGTGACATTTTCCCACATCTTGTTCGAATGCTGATGGAAGCTTTCGAAACGGCCGGTCAACGACGTGGTGATGTCGGTCAGCTTCTCTTCCATGAAGTCGCAGGTCTTCATGAGATTGCGATCGGACTTGAGCTGGAAGTTGCCACGAATGTCGTCGAGATTGTCGAGAAGTTCGGTAATCTTCGGGACCAAGGAGTCCAGGCATTCGCGGAAATACGCCAGTGACATGAAAATATCGCCGTAGTCTTCCAGGAATTTCGGGATATCGCCCAATCCGATTTCCAACTTGTCGGCCATGATCTGAAGGTTCTTGAGCGCACTGTCCTTATCAGGCGACCGGAACAGTCCGACGAGTTGGTCGAAGTCTTTGATCTCGGTTTCCATGCCGCTGTACACCTGCGACAAAAGCGGCCGAGTGAAAGCCCCCATATAATCCGCAAGCTCCGCAGCTTTCTCTGGCGAAAGCTTCAGCGCAGCGTTGTCATGCAGAGGAATCCCCAAATCGCGCAACAGACGACGCAACGAAAAAACGTCGTAGCTGTAAAGTGCCGACAGATTCGAGAGAATACCCCGATCGGTCGCCAGTTCCGGGTCATCCGGATCGCACCCCAGGACCGTCCATACCTCATTGACGTCGACCTGGCCGCTCGTCCCCTCTTCGTACTTGAACAATTCGACGACCGTCTCGAGCCGCGAGTTCTTGATCAGACAGGCCGAGTTCAGCGCCCTAATCTTGAACGGTACAATTTTGAGAGGAAGAATATGCAGCGAATCCATTTGGGAATCGGCATCGCTGCTTTTTTCCTCGTCGGCGGGAATCTCGATCGCTTCGGCGGTCGCTGTCATCGGCAAAGAACCAATCATGCAAAATACGAGTCTGCCGTCTCGATCTTGAGTCGGCGAGTCAATGATTGGGCGATATTGCAACGAATATGTTTAACGTGCCGTAAACGATAATCCTTGATAGGCCAATGAATTGCGGTGATTTATGAAGAGAATCAAACACCTATACAGGTGCCTCCATTTGCAGGCGACTATTCCTACGGGTAACCCAATGACCGAATTTTAGCCATCTACAACGCCGAATTGATCTTTCGGCGCTGTCATCCGCGGCGCAAACGCCGACTAACCCGCGTATAACCGCCTAAACGATACTGGTCGGCCAGGTCCTCATCAAATGCTGTCCGACACCGTTTTCCATGCGCATCGTATGGATTTCGAGCATGTTTATGAGATATTGGCGCGTTTCCCGTGGGTCCAACACGTCATGCGCTTCGTACATTGTCGCTAATTCCCATGGCCCCGCATCACGCGCCAGCTCTTCAACCTTACGTTCGAATTCCTCCGGATCGTCTTCTTGCTTAATGCCGAAGACAACATTAACCGCCGTACGAGGGTCCATGAAGCCGACATCGGCCGTCGGCCAAACCGCCATTTCATCCGAGTTCTTGTTGCCGCCCATGTTGATATAGGCCTGACCGTAGCTCTTCCGCAGAATGATCGAGATTTTCGGAACCGTGCAAAGCGACAGGGCGTTCATCCAATTGATGATTTTGCCCGGCGCAGCCTTTCGTTCACCCTCCACACCGATCAGAAAACCAGGCACATCCACCAGCATGACGATGGGGATATTGAAGGAATCGCAGAACACCAGAAAGCTCGTCGCCTTACTGCACCCGTCGGGATCGGCGGCCCCACCCTTATACAGCGGGTTGCTGCAGAGGAAACCGACTGTCCGGCCATTGAGTTTCGTCAACGCAGTGAGAACCGAACGGCCGTAGTTCGGCTTCATTTCGAACACGCTGCCCTTGTCCGAAATCGCCTCGACCACGTGACGCATGTTGTAAACACGCTGACGCTCTTCCGGGACGATATCGAGGATGTTCTCGATCGCGTCGTCCGACCCTGCCGGCACCTCGGCAATCGGTGGCGCTTCCTGATTATTGCTCGGCAGGTAGGACAAGAACCGCTTGATCGTATCCAGCGCTTCCTCGTCGGTATCGACCGCCACATCAACCAACCCGCTCACACGGGTGTGGAGGCGCCAACCGCCGAGTTCTTCGTTGGTGACCGGCTGGTTGATCGCCATTGACGTGACGCGGCTGCTGGCAACCGCCATCGTCGCGCCCTTTCGCATGACCACGAAATCCGACATGCAGGCGTACCAAGTAGACGATCCATAACAATCGCCGAGTTGCCCCACGGCCCATGGTGTCTCCCGAAGCCGGCGATACTCGTTCGGATCTTGCGCGATGATCAAACGACCCTGCGCGCCCATCCGGTCGGGCATCCGCGAGCCGGACGATTCACCGATAAAAACAAGTGGGAACCCGCGCTTGTTGCCGGTGTCCTTCACATGCTTCATTTTTTTCAGGTTGTTGAGCGCGCTGGATGCCCCCATGACGGAGAAGTCATTGGAGACGATGCCGACCATCCGGCCATCCAGCTTGCCAAATCCGCCGATCTTGCCATCCGCCGGCGCCTTATCCCGAACTTCGGGTCGCGCCGCGGATGCTAGTACACCGGTCTCTATGAAACTATCCTTATCCAGAAAGTAATCGAGCCGTTGCCGTGCGTTGAGAAGCCCCGCCTTTTTCATCCGCTCCAGGATTTCGGGTTTACCCATCTTGAGCGCCGTCTCTCGGCGCTTTTCCAATTCCTTTAGGGTCTCTTCAAACGGCATATCGGCCGATCCTCCTGTTATTGCGTTCCGGTACGATCCCGTGCCTATGGGCACAGCGCCAGTCTCGTGGTGGGACTGGCGTCCCGGTAAACGGCCTGTTTTTACCATGATCCTGCGCCGACGCGAGAATAGGTCACGGGCGCGGTGCTTTGGCAGTCTAATGGGGCAAACTGATCGGTGTTAAGCTGGTTATTCGGTGACCCGATGTAGCATCGGTCGCCCGCGTTAGTTTTCTCATGCCTTGGCTGCAGCCGCAACTTTCGGCCGGCATACCAAAAAAGACGCCACCCTACTCAGGATCAGCCGCGGGATGAGGCCGCTTCGTAGCGACGCACACAGCTTGGTGCGATAGGCAGTATCTGGAACCGGCCGATGCGATGCCGGGTTCCGTCGCCCTCGGTCAAACAGGCCTGCAACACGCCGAATTGAGACGGAGTGGCGCTAGTCCATGTCCGCGTTCCGTCCAGGATAACGAAGCGCACATCGTATCGAACAAGCGCGTCTGTTAATCGGCGCTCGAATTTCGGACGCTCGGCAGTCTGTTGCGCCGGGAAGCTAAGCCCCTCATGGAACCACAGCGCCGGAAAGACCGATGGGCGCCCAGCAAGCGCGTACAGGATCGTCGCGTCACCGAAAAGCAGGAAATTGTCATCCCGCGCATTGAGAAATTGCAGTAACTCCCGATAGGCCTTGACGCTGGTCTCATTGCCGATTTCATGGACGGGCCGGGGGAATTTCCAGCGCAGCCCGTTCAAGGCGGCATGAATTTCACCACCCCGCACCGCCGTTTTGACGTCATGCGCCTCGAACTCATTCGCCCAACGCTGCGACAAAGGGGTGACCGCCAGCAACGGCGTCATGAAGCCCAAAGCCAGGAACAGGGCAAGGAATGCATCCCGAACACGAACGTCTTCCTCCGATCGTTGCGGAAGCCGACGCGACAGCACGCCATAGGCCAACGCAAGGGCGGGCGGATAATAGGCAAACCCAAAAATAGGCGCATTATGGGTGGTCGATGCGTAAACGGTGGCCAATCCCAGCAATGCAGCAGCAACGGCGATTATCGCGAGCGTATCGTGCCGCTCCCCGACGCCGGCATTCCCCCGCATTGCAAATCGAATACCAGTAAAGATCGGAATCGAGCACGCAATCCACATCAGCATGACAAGGAAGAAACGGTCGCCACCGGCTGAAATACGGGAACTTCCATACCGGAGAGGCAACTCGACCATCCAGTACCAGTAGTCAGCCAGCGCGATATCTTTCACCGTCAGCAGAATGAATCCAGCTGCCAGGACCGATACTGCGCTCACTGTCATTGCCAGGAATGCCGACCGATAGCGCGCCGGATCCCGAAAAGCGAGAAACGCCGCAGCAACCACCACGAAAACGATCGCGAATGCGGATGGGTTTTGCTTGGAGTGATACGCCAACGCACCAGCGAGCGGCGCCAAAATCCATAAGATACGGCGCGCCGGTTCCGCATGCTCGCAAGCGCCGCAGAGCAGCAGGCCGAGCATTATGAAGGTGAAGATCAACGCGTGTTGATCCATATAGGGCGTGCCCATCGGCGGATATAGGAAGCATGCAGCCGCCAATGCGAAATAGAGCGCGACCCAATTCCAGCGGAATATCCGACGCAACAGGAAATAGACGAAGAGGGCAAACAGGACGTTCAGCAACGCGGCGTGCAGGACATAGGCCATCCACGTAACGCCGACGACCTTGAACACCAATGCTTGAAAATAAAGTGGCACGAGCCCGGTCGGCGTAAAGAAATCGACCAACGGTACCTGACCGGACAACACGCGCCAGCCGCCATCGAAGATAATCGACTGATCCAGCGGCATGAAGCCAAGACGGCCGGTTCGTATGGTCAACGTCGACGCAAGAATAATCAGGACGAGCAAGGCGAACACCTTGCGGCCGCGATCAAACTCGCCGGCGAAAACCGGCATATCCTCAATGGTTCGGTTGTAGGCTGTCATATGGCAGGGCTCGCGATAGGCTCTTTACCGACACTTATGATAACCACGCCGCTGCCTAACGGAAGATTAACGGGCGGAGAAGACAACCCCATAACTATTTGAATTAACGTATATTTCTAAAATTACACGAATCCCAACCCATTGCCGCCGTTGACGAATTCAGAGTAGGCCTAGGGAAGCCGATACCTCTCGACTATTTCCTCGTTGATGTCGATTCCAAGTCCCGGCTTTTCCTCCAGCACGATATGACTGTCCTTGAATTCCTTGATCGGCATTTGGCACAAATCCCAGCGAAGCGGGTTCCGCTGTTCCTTGTTCCAGTCGCTCTGCATGTATTCGTAAATCAGGAAATTCGGCGCATAGGTCGCAAGGTGCAGCGACACCGTCATGATGATGTTCGAGGAACTTCCGTTATGCGGCGCATACGCGACGCGAAAGGCATCCGCCATGTCTGCGATCTTGCGGGATTCGGTGATACCGGCGGATCGGGCAGCGTCGTGCTGGACGATATCGATGGCGTCGCGTTTGAAGAACCGCGCGAAACTGTATTTGTTGAAATCGGCCTCGCCGGTCGCGATACGGATGCTCAGCTTGTCCCGTAGGTAGGCATAGCCGTCGATGTCATCCGGGGCCAACGGCTCCTCATACCAGTATATTCCCTCGCCTTCGAGCGCCCGGCCCACTTCCAGGGCTGTCTTGAGGTCGCCGCTGTAGCCGCAATTCACGTCCGACATCAGGGTGATGTCGTCGCCGGCATGCGCGCGTATCTGCTCGACCAGCTTCATTTCGCCGCGCCAGTTCATCGGGTCCTTGCCGATCTTGAACTTCATCGCGTTGAAGCCGTTCTCTTTATGCTTGTCGATCTCGTCGCGCAGAATCGCGATATCGCGCAACCGCAGCGACGACGCATAGCACCAGATTTTCGGATTGGTCTTGCCGCCCAACAGGCGCCAGACCGGAACCCCAAGCGATTTACCAAAGATATCCCAAAGCGCGGTATCGATCCCGGCCATGGCTTCCTGATAGAAGCCTTTGACGTGGCCGCGGTTCATCATGATCGACCACATCAGATCCCAGATGCTTTCGACATCGCGCGGGTCCCGACCGATCAACGCCGGCGCGATGTAGTGCACGATGTCCCGCAGCGCGGTACCGGAAAGACGCGTCATGCACTCACCGATACCGGTAATGCCGTCGTCGGTGGTAATGCGCACCATCGTCGTCCGGTACTCTTTGAACACAACACCGGCGACTTCGTCGGCGCGCGGCATGCTGATCGGCGCGGCGATCTGTTCCTCCATGGGAACGGCCATAGCGATCGCTTCAATTTCTGCAATTTTCATCTGGACCCTCTCTACACATGGACAGCCGCCACCGTCCGGGTGACGCGGCCGAAATGTCCCAACAGGCAGATGCACACACGGCTCGGACGTCCGGCGATGCAGGCCCGCCGATGGGCAATTTCCTCTAGTGTAGCTGAATTGTTCGAGCGGATCGAAACGCGGAGGCAATCCTCAGGGTAGGATCAGGGTTCCTGCGGAGAAGGCCCGAGTTGATCCATCTCGCCGCTGGTATGCCGAACCTGACCGACGGCCGAATCGAAAAAGGCATCGAGCCGGGACCGCATGTCCGGCGATAGACGCAACAGCTTGGACCGAGCGTCGTCCGGGTTGTCCTCTTCGATGAGGATACCCTTTCGGATCGCCGTTTCGATGTATTTACCCGCGGTGTGCGGGCTCTTGATACCGGTCATGAAGCGCAGGGCATCCGTTTTACGGACCGGAAGCTCTTTATCCCAAATATTCGTCAGAAGATCCCAATAAGCGGCTGAGTAGAATTCTTCATCACCGGCAAATACTGTCAGCCATTCACTGCCCAGTCGATGGGTCATTCTTAGGTATTCTTTACGCTGATTGAGATTGTACTTCATCGTTACTCCGCCTCTTCCCAGGCCTCGGGGCACAAACTCCAGGCAGTATTCTTCGCCGGTTTGCATTCAAATTTACAATTAGTTGCAACGGTTTGATGCGAATTTCCACGAAGCCCATTCGTACACCTAGATATATACACTCTATTCCATTGATTTTCAATAATTATTTTTCTGAATAACGTTCTTGTTACATTTTTAAAATTAGTTTTGACATTACATTTAACATCATTTATGCATATAACTCTGATGTTACCCCATGGCGAGTGTCGTCGTCGGCATCCGTCATAGCCTTGATAGAGAGACCCCAACCGCACACCGATTTTGGTGGCACCTAAGGGAGAGGACAAATGCTAGGACGACCCAACCGAACGAAAACGTTTTTGAAGGTAAGCGGCCTGATCATCGGCCTCACGGTCGGGATTACTGTCGCCACCGCCCCCGCAGCAGCCGGCGGACGGATCATCTACGACAACGAGCGTCACGGCAGCCACAAGGGCCACGGCAAGAAGCATGCCTATAAGAAGGGCTTCAAACACGGCTACCACAAGGGCCAGAAACACGCATATCGCGAAG
>JAJFJD010000062.1 GCA_021774335.1 Alphaproteobacteria bacterium | reverse complement strand
TTGAGAATATTCGCGATACCCAGATTCGCCATCCTCTCGCCTCCTGCCGCGCTAGGCGGCGTCCTTCTCGATCCAGGTACGCCACTTTTCGCCAAGGACTTCGCTTGCGATCTCGTGCTTTGATCGCAGCGCGTCGATGATCCGCTCGTCTACCGTTCCCGGCGCGACCAGGTCGACGTAGGTCACGGACTTCGTCTGTCCGATCCGGTGCGCACGGTCCTCGCTCTGCATTCGCTCCTCGAGCTTCCAGCTATTCGCGAAATAGATCACCGTCGATGCGGCCGTCAGCGTCAGGCCATAGCCTGCCGTCTGCGGGTTGCCGATGAAGAACCTGCACTCGGGGTCCGTCTGGAACCGCTCGATCGCCGTCGCCCGCCCTTCGCTCGACGTGTCACCGAAGTACGTCTCGAAGCACACGGGGCCGTACTCGCGACGCTCTCGAAAGGCGTTCGCGATCTCCGCAATCGAATGCCGGTACGGGGACCAGATGATCACCTTTGAATCCCCGGCCTCCTCGATGACATCAAACAGCGCATCGACACGGTTGCTCGCGAACTCCCGATCGATTCCTTCGTCGTCTTTCGCAAAGCCGCAGACAATCTGGTGCAGCCTGAGGACCTGGGTGATCGCCTGGGGTGCCGTGACACGGTCGCCGTCGGCAAGCTTCACGAGCGCGCGCTTCGTCATCTCCCGATATGCGCGAAGCTGGTCCTCAGTAAGCTGGACCTCGCGGCGCTGGTAGATCTTCTCCGGCAGATCGAGACAGTGCTCTTTCAGTACCCGGCTGGAGAACGGCGCGATCCGCTCCTGAAGTTCATCGAGGCGTCGGTAGCCCGTCACCTCTTCGAAGACACGGTCCTTCTTTTTCCCGGTCTTCTTGTCGTAGACCTGGATCTTCCGCTTCTTGATCTCCGCGTACCGATTGCGGAACGCATAGAACGAATTGAATCCCATTGGATCAGGCGCCAGAATCGAGACCTGGCCGTAGAGGTCGATCGGACTCTGCGTGATCGGAGAGCCCGTCAGGATCCGGCGGTACGGCGCGAGGCGTGCCAGTGATGCCAGCGAGACCGTCCGCTTCGCCTTGTGATTCTTGACGCTCGTCGACTCGTCTACGACCAGCAGGCTCCGGCTCGTCTCGAGCCAGGACCGCAGCGCCTTTGTTCCGCGCGCCGTCGACAGCGCCTCGACATTGATCAGGAAGACGCGCAGCCCGACCGCGCGCGCCGCTCGCATGTGCTGAGGCTTTCGCCCCCAGGTGCAGATCGTCGGGGCAAGCGCCATCGGCCAGTGGGCGCCGATCTCGCCTTCCCAGTTCCGATAGACGCCCTTCGGTGCGACGACGACCATTGCGTCGATCTCACCCGCCTCGAAGAGCGCCGCCGCGTTGTGGACGATCGCGTAGCTCTTGCCGGTGCCCATCTCCCAGAAGAGCGCGAAGCTTCGGTCGAGCCAATGGTCCTCGACCATTTGACGCTGGTGGTCGTAGGGCGTTCCTGTAAACGCAAAGCATTCGGGCAGCATAAGGGTCGGTCTCCGGGAAAGAGTGGGGCGGCGCGCGGTCTGGTGCCCGCAACGCCGCCCCGGTTGGGGGTTACTCGTCTTCGCCCGCTTCGACGATGCTGCCCTCGGCGACCATCCCGTGGAAGTCGCGCGCCTGCATGTAGATCTCCGCGTCGAAGTCGTTGCCGACCGGATCGAGCATGCCCTTGCTCGTCAGCTCGTAGCCGTGCCACGTGTTCTCGTCGCCCGTCTCCATCACCGTGCTGAGCTTCCAGATCGACATGAACGTCGGCGCCTGGATCTTTCGCGCGACGCCATCGACGACGACCTCCGTCGTCATCACCGAAAGCATCGAGTTCCAGTTCTTCGCCTTGCGGATTTGGCTGCCCTTGAACGTCAGGCACACCGGCTGCGGAACCTCGCACGGCGCCACCATCAGGCAGTAGAACCGCATGATCTGGTTCGCGTGCGTTCCGTCGTGGCAGATGTGCCGTCGCTTGTCGCTGTGGAATTCCGCGCCACGCGCGACCGACCAGTTCGCCGGATGCTCGGCGATGAACTTCGGGTTCTGAAGCTCCTCCGAGATCTCCCGCCAGAACCGGCGGAAGTGGCAGGGGATCACCTCGATCCCCTGCTGCCCGTCGAACAGCTCGCGGGTGATCGTGTGCATGAACATGCCGGGCTTTCCGGCGAATCCCTCGAGGTCCATCACCTTGCTCTGCTTCTGGACAATCGAGACGTAGGGCACCGCCATGTCCTCGCCGCTCACCTCCTCGAGGCCGGATCCGGCATCGTTCAGGAAGTCCTCGAGCGGTAGCGCCAGGGCCGAGCTCGTGGGCGCGGTGAGCGCCATCTGTTCACTGTCGTTCTGTGCCTGTGCTGCTTTCGTCATGTCGTCTTTCCTCTTTCGTGTTGATCGCGCTTTCTAGGCGCGGGAAATCTTGGTCTGTTGGCCGATGAAGACGCCCAGCAGGTCGCGTGGGATGTCCGCGCCCGCCTCGATCTGCTCGCGCGCGAACGCCGACAGCGTCGACGCATGGACGCTCAACTTGTCTTCGGGGTCGCAGCCCATGTCGCGAAGCGCGTCCATCGAGGCCATCGCCTCGGCCTCCTCGCCTCGGCCGAACACGGCCTTGACCTCGTGCTTGATCAGGTCGCCGAAGCCGTGCGACGTCAGCCATTCGAAGGCGTCCGTTCGGTTCTTGACGGCGATCGACGCGCGTACGATCTGCTTGACCGTGACCTTGCTGCCGTCGCGCATCGCGATCTCCGACAGCCCGTGCTCGGCGAGTGCGGCCGGGAGGTCGGTCTCCGAAACCTTCGAGAGCTGGTTCTTCAGGTTTTTGAGATGGCGCTCGGTCTCGGCGACCGCGTCCTCGAGTTCGATTTGGCGCGATGCGAGCTGCGCGACTTCCGAGAGCGCGTCGGACGACGGTGCCGACGTGGCGTCATCGAGGATGGATTGAGGATCGAAGCTCATTGGGCGGTCTCCTGGTTGGGTGAGTGGACATCGAAATCGAATAGCCCGCGCTTCTCCGCGCAGTCATCGCAGATCCCGTGAGAGCTGGTCTCGCGGCCGTGCTCGGGCTCATAGGGGAGGCTCTGCATCCCGAAGACGCGGTCGCAATCCATGCAGACCCGCTTCCAGACCGTCGAGCGCGGCGGCATCAGGCGGCGCAGGGCGCGCACGAGGAGGCGTTCGGCGTCATCGAGTGCCGGTGTGAGGATGCTCATTCGAAGCTCCGCGTTTCGAGGCACAGCTTCAGACTCTCGAGGCGGGCGCGTTCGTCGTAGCTGACGGTGGATCGAGCCATGCAGGAGACGCGGTCGATCGCGCGAGACAGGCTGCCTCCGCACTCTTTGATCAGCTTCCGGGCATACTTCCGGCGAAGGTGGGCCTTCTCCATCGCGACGATCCGGCGATTGAGGTCTCGGATCTTGACGTTGGCCTGATTCAAGAGCTCGACGAAGCCCGCCTCGGCTTCATTCAGCTTGGGCGGCGCTTCGTGGATCGGCTGGGTCTGGGCTGCGGTGGACATGGGCTCTCCTTCGTTGGAGAACCCAGTATCG
>JAJFJD010000061.1 GCA_021774335.1 Alphaproteobacteria bacterium | reverse complement strand
GAAACCTACAAAGGCCTTTATCACCGGCCGGCTGAAATCAGGGCCCTGTTCCAGGAAAAGGGCTGGTCAAAGGTCGCCGCGTTTCAGACGCGCAACCCGATGCACCGAAGCCATGAGTATCTGGCCAAGATCGCCGTCGAGATCTGCGACGGCGTACTCATCCACCAGGTGCTGGGCGCCTTGAAACCGGGCGACATTCCGGCCGATGTCCGGGTCGCGGCAATCGATGCACTGGTCCAGCACTACTTCGTGCCGGGAACGGTCATCCAGGCCGGCTATCCGATCGAGATGCGCTACGCCGGGCCGCGGGAAGCCCTGCTCCACGCGGTCTTCCGACAGAATTTTGGCTGCTCCCATCTGATCGTCGGGCGCGATCATGCGGGTGTCGGCGACTACTACGGCCCGTTCGACGCGCATCACATCTTCGATACCCTGCCGCCGGGCAGCATGGTGATCCAACCGTTGAAGATCGACATCACCTTCTACTGCAAGAAATGCCACGGCATGGCGACCGGCAAGACCTGTCCGCATGGCGCGGAAGACCGGCTGAACATCTCGGGGACGCGATTGCGCGAGATGTTCGATAATCATGAAACCGTGCCGCCGGAATTCAGCAGGCCGGAAGTGCTGGCGGTGCTTCAGGCCTATTATGATGGTTTGGACTGAGGCGGCTCCGTCTTCGTGACTGCGATAACAAGAACAAGAATAGACGACGGAAAATATGCAGCCTGTTAACTCGGCATATGAGCGTGTGCCGCTAGCCGATGGGGCCGGTGTCGGGCGAAGCGGCAGTGAATCGCACTGTCGAAGATTCGACAGTGTGAACGTATTTGCAGTCGGTAAAGCAAATCGTTACCCTGCGGCTCGGAAAGGGTTTTTGGAGGGGAGAGTTGGCTGCAGGTGTGTTGCCGTGGCGTCTTGGCCACGACACGTTTTTTCTGCCAAGCAGCAGCCATTCGGCCCAGTCGCCCGTGTCGGTTCGGACCTGGCACTTGAGGCGGCATTCTCTCCATGAACTCAGATAAATTGAGAACGCTCTAGTATTCGGGGGTACTTAATGTTCAGCAGCAATCCCTTCGCCGAACTTTCGGCGTCTATACCACCCACGGTCATGCAGACCTACGTCATCATCATGATCCTCTTGGTCGTGGGCGGTACGCTGTACGACGTGATCCACAAGAAAAGCGCCAAGTATTTCTTCGCCAATTGGCGGAAAACGCAGGACAAAGGCGCGCAACCGGTCGGCAGTGGGGAAATGGCGTCTCTGACGATCCAAACCGCAGCTGTGGAGGTTCTGACCTCCTCCGAATTCTGCAACGCGCGGCGTAGAATTGCTCATCTACTGACAATGTACGGATTCCTGGCGTACTTGATCACGACCGTGATCATGGTGTTCGGGTATCCGACGCCCGCTACGCCCACGCCCGCCATCCTGCCGCAATTGTGGTACATCGGCGGCCTGTTGGTTTGCGCCGGTGGATACTGGTTCTGGTTCTTTATTCGGGTCGATGTTGCCGCCGAGGGCCATTCACGCTTCCGCATCGTGCGCGCCGATCTATTCATCCTATCGCTCCTCGCGAGCGTTACGTTTGGCTTGATCTGGGCCGCTCTGCAGGCATCGGGCAGCTCGATGACCACGATGTTTCTCGGGCTCTACCTTCTCGCGTCGACGGTGCTCTTCGGATCCATTCCGTGGTCGAAGTTCTCGCACATGTTCTTCAAGCCTGCGGCTGCGCTTCAGAAGCGGGTCGAAGAGGCGAACGGTACCAGAAGGAACATGCCCGCCCCTTCGAAACAGCCCGAGATCTATGGCAGCGCCCGCCGCCAACCTCGCCACTACTAATCAGCCCATTATCGGTCTTCGATACAGGAGATAACGGAATACCATGCCCACATTTGTTTATATGACGAGTTGCGATGGTTGCGGACATTGCGTCGATATCTGTCCATCCGACATCATGCACATCGATCCTACCTATCGCCGCGCCTATAACATCGAACCCAATATGTGTTGGGAATGTTATTCCTGCGTGAAGGCGTGTCCGCAAAACGCGATCGACTGTCGCGGTTATGCCGATTTCGCCCCTCTGGGCCACAGTGTCCGGGTGCGCCGTGAGGAGGAGAAAGGCACCGTTTCTTGGAAGGTCAAGTTTCGGGATGGCCGTGAGAAGAATTTCGAATCTCCGATCCGAACCACGCCGTGGGGATCGATTAAGTCGCCTCAAGAATACGAAGCGCCGAACATGGCCGATCTCAAGTCGGAAGAATTGGCACATGAGCCGGAGGGGCTCAATATCGAAGGCGGGCTACCTGCGTTGAGCCCGGATAAGTTCAAGGTGGGGGGCGTCTGATGGGCCTGTTTTCAAGAAGAAAAACGATTGTTGTTGATTCGGATATCCTCGTCGTCGGCGGCGGCATGGCCGGCTGTGGCGCGACCTACGAATCTCGATATTGGGGGCGTGACCTAAAAGTTGTCTGCGTCGAGAAAGCGAATATCGAGCGTAGCGGCGCGGTCGCACAGGGGCTCTACGCGATCAACTGCTATATGGGCATGCAGTGGAACGAGAATCAGCCTGAAGACTTTGTGAAATATGCCAGTAACGACTTGATGGGACTGGTGCGGGAAGACCTTGCTTACGACATCGGACGGCACGTCGATTCGACCGTGCATAAGTTCGAGGAATGGGGTCTTCCGATGATGAAGGATCCCGAGACCGGCCGCTACATGCGCGAAGGCAAGTGGCAAATCATGATCCACGGCGAAAGCTATAAGCCGATCGTCGCGGAAGCCGCCCGCAAGGCCGCCACCGAGGTTTACAACCGGATCATGGTGACTCACCTTGTCATGGACAAAAAGAATCCCAAACGGGCTGCCGGCGCCGTTGGCTTCAACGTCCGCACCGGCGATTTCTATGTGTTCAAGGCGAAGGCGGTGATCATCGCTGCCGGCGGTGCATCGCACATCTTCAAGCCGCGTTCTGTCGGTGAAGGTATGGGCCGGACCTGGTACGCGCCCTGGAGTAGCGGCTCTGCTTATGGCTTGCCGATTCAAGTCGGCGCCAAGATGACGCAAATGGAGAACCGGATTGTCCTGACCCGTTTCAAGGACGGGTATGGGCCGGTCGGCGCCTATTTCCTGCATCTGGGTACCTATACGCAGAATGCCTACGGGAAAGAATATGAATCCAAGTGGTACGACGATACCAAGGCGCTAGTCGGCGATTATATCGATCGACAACCGGTTCCCACGTGTTTGCGTAACCATGCGCTTCTGCGCGAAGTGGCCAATGGCGGCGGACCGATCCGTATGGTGACCAAGGAGGCGTTCCAAGACCCCCACAAGGAGCAAGTGGGCTGGGAGAACTTCCTCGGCATGACGATCGGTCAAGCCGTTTTGTGGGCGTCGCAAAATATCGATCCAAAGGAAATCAATCCCGAACTGACAACGTCCGAGCCTTACGTCATGGGGTCGCACGCCACCTGTTCGGGCGCGTGGGCAAGTGGTCCGGAAGACATGGCGCCCTCGGAGTACAAGTGGGGCTACAACCGGATGATGACGCTTGATGGTCTGTTCGGCGCCGGCGATGCCAGCGGCGGCACCCCGCATAAATTCTCATCGGGCTCCTTCACCGAAGGTCGAATCGCCGGCAAGTCGGCGGTCAGCTACATGACCGATATGGGCGACGAACCGCAGATCGACGAGGCGGACATCCAACGGCTCAAGGAAGAGATTTTCCAACCGCTCGACAATTACGAAGTCGGGCGTAACGAAATCGTCGGCGGCACGGTTTCGCCGAGTTATATTCTGCCCATCCATGCGCTGCAGCGCCTCGAAAAACTCATGGATGAATATTGTGGCGGCATCACCGTGAACTACATGACCAACGAGCCGTTGCTCACGCGTGGTCTTGAACTGATGGAAATGCTGAAGGAAGACGCCGACCACATCGGCGCCGAGGATCTTCATCAGCTGCAACGGACATGGGAGTTCAGGCATCGGTTGCTGTCATCCGAATCCGTGATGCATCACACGCTTTTCCGGAAAGAAACGCGTTGGCCGGGATACTACTACCGGGGCGATCATATGCAGCTGAACGACGAAGATTGGCATTGCTTCACGCTGTCTCAATACGACGCCGAATCCGACAAATGGACGATGGAAAAGGCCCCGGTCTACAACATCGTCGATTAAGCGGAACGAAGAGTAATGCTGGGCGCCGCATCGAAAGGGCGCTCACCTGCAGGAGGAGCCGAATTGGTCTAACGCATGTTGGCCAATTCGGCCCGTCCGTGCCCCGATCGGGGGCCGGCGGGACGATTAGTCGGCGACTCACAATTCGGTATATTTACGGGCGTTTCCGCGGGATTTGTTCACCGGATATTTGATCTCGTTGGTGTCAATCTTGGCTGCCGCGGCGGCTGCGAGATCGAACCCTGCGCGCTCTGCAATCAGCAGAAGGTAAAGCAGGATATCCGCGCTTTCCTCCTCCATCCGGCGGCGAAACGCCGGGTCCTTCGCGTCTGACTCGACCGCGTTATCGTCCTTCCACTGGGTCAACTCGAGCAATTCCGCGGATTCGAGGCTGACGGAAAGAATGAGGTTCTTAAGGGAGTGGAACTGCCGCCAATCCCGGGCATCACGGAAAGCGGTAAGGCGGTCGGTAAGCTCGGAGAGCGGTGGAGATGTCACGGTGGAAATCCTTTCCCTGTCAATCCCGCGCATTAGAGCGAGCGGCGGGAAACACGGCAAGGATGACGCTTAATTAAGCCCGGCCGGCCGCAATTCGCTGACAAAGCCTTGCGCCGCATCGTATCTGTGGACTTGATAGAGCGGAACGGATCGAACCGCGTCGGGATAATCGCCGAGACGCAAATCAACGGCGACGCTGGGCGTGCTGGATACCGGCACGTCCCCCACCCGGCCCGCGGTGTCGCGATGGGTATGACCGCAAAAAGCGCCTACGACATGCCCATGCCGGTTCAGGACCGCGCTCAATCTCGCCATCGCTTCCTGCGATTCGAATTGAATCGGATAGGTCGATTCGACGACTTCGAAAGGCGGATGATGCATAAAAATCGCCGTTGGCTTTGACACATCGTCGGCCAGCGCGACGGACAAACTGTCCGCTCGGATCGCGCAAAAATCCCCCTTGTTGGTGTCCTCGGTCAGCGTGTCGAGAATGATCAGCCGTACCGGGAATTCATCCACCCGGTATTGCACGAAATGTGATTCCGGCAGGAGATAGCGGTAAGCGGGAAAGGCCGCTCGGAGTGCTGTTCGCTCATCGCGGTTCCCGGCCGTCACATACAGCGGCGGGCGTAGGTCGCTCAGTATTCTATTCGCTTCCGCGTATTCGGCCGGTTTACCAGTGTTCGTGAGGTCGCCGGTGTGAACCACGACATCCGGCAGCGGGTCGAGACCATTGATGTCGTCTACACACTGTTTGAGATTGCGGATTCGATCCACGCCGAGCGGGTTTTCGAGGTCGATATGAGTATCGGAAATCTGGGCGATGATCATGGTGGCAGTGTATAGCAAACATCGCGATGCCGAGGGAAATCCGCCCTCGCGCATTCATCCTGAGCCATGCCGTCTGTCAGAAATGATAGGTCGGAACCGTACTCGGCGCTTCCGTCGTTGGCTTGCCGCGGGGCAAGGTCGCCCGGGGGTGATAGGATAGTCCGTGTTCTTTCATGAACTGGCGCACGTCATCCTGAGACCAGCCCGCCAATGGGTCAATCCGGATCAATCGGCCTTCCTCGATCACGCGGGGAGCGGGATCGTCGCTGTATGGCCCGTGATAGACCCCACTCACCCAGCAGTCGAACTCCGCCAGCGTCCGGTTCAAATAGGTTGTCGCATAGACACGCTTATGATCCACCGGATCTTCGGCCCACAAGCCTTCGCTGTGATCGCAATCGCCCGGCAACGGCCCGCTTTCATCGTCGGCGGGGTCACGGATGTCCTGCAAGCCGAGGCGCGCAACGAGTCTTGCTCGGAATTCTTGGCTGTCGGGATGTGAATTCGGTGCGTGGCAGAACGCAATAGGAGTGGATGGGTCGATCTCTGCGATCATTTGCAGCAGCACGACGCTACGGCCTCGTAGTGAAGCGCTGACAAGAGTCTTGCCCGGGAACTTCTCGGTGATCAGAAACCGCAGCAGTTCCTGTGCGGTCAAATCTTGGACGGAATCAAGAAGTTCCTCGACGCTTGGCATCACACCCTCCAACATTGCTGGCATTTAGGCCTAGCTTCGACAGCCACCCTGTCATCGTAGATTCTATACAGACTTCGGCTGCAAGGCGAATACCTCATCAACGGCGATGATTAGCAGTCCGGCTATCGTGAACAACACCGAACGACCCTTTCCGGCGATTTTTTGTGGCGCACCCCTAGGCCGGTCAAATACTCTCTGGCTATGAGCGCCGGATCCGAAACCATCCCCTCTTCTGCCGCTAGCGAAGCGGTCGATCTGTTCATCGACGCGCGGGAACCTACCCTTGATCCGGCAACGCATTTGCTGGGATTGAGCCTGTTACGCCGGCTTGTGCTGGCCGCTCGGCGGGCCGGGTTTACGGCGCAGCATATCGTAGCGGCGAGCGACGACGAAGCCGCACGGTTACGGACGCTCGTGGCAGGCATTCAAGAAGTTCGGGTGACGACGTTCGCGGAGCAGGCCGATACGGCGCGGCCCGCGATCTCGGCCGATACGTTGGGCGAAGTCGAGAGTTTGAAAGCCTTGGCTGAACGGGGCGATGCGACGGCACTGCATCGGGTTATGGACAGTGCCGGGCTTGATACGGCCCGGTCCCGGCTTTTAGGAGCGCTCGTCAAGAAGACCGACGGTTTCATGTCCCGGCATTTCGCCCGCCCGATATCGATATTCGTTTCCCGCCGTATCGTGAATCGGGGCGTGACGCCTAACCAGATGACGATCGTTAGCATGCTGATCGGTCTGGCGGGTGCCCCCTTCTTCCTCTCGGATACCGCGGCGCTGCAAACCATAGGGGCGCTGTTGTTCGTGACGCATTCGGTTCTCGACGGGTGTGACGGGGAATTGGCGCGCCTGACCTACCGGGAAAGCCGGCTCGGTGGAATATTGGATTTCATCGGCGACAATTTGGTCCATATCGCCGTCTTCGGCTGCATGGGATGGGGCTGGTATATGGCCGGTGACAGCCCTTGGCCGCTCTATCTCGGCATTAGTGCGGTAATCGGGGCCGCGGGTTCGGCGCTTGCCGTGTACGGATTGACGCTGCGCGCGAAAGAGGTCAAGGACCGGAGCGCTACCGGTCCGGTCTATACGTCGGTTGCTGGCGCCGGACAGCAATCCGCGCGGTTGACCAAGCTCCTGGATGATTTATCGCGGCGCGACTTTATATATCTTGTCTTCGTGCTGTCGCTATTTGGCAAGGCAGCATGGTTTCTGGCGCTCGCCGGGATCGGCGCACCCATCTTCCTGCTGCTGGTCTTATTTGTTGCGTGGCGCGAGCGGCGGTCTTAACCGCCCTCGCCTTAACAGAGCCGTTAGCCGACCGAGCGCGCCGATCCGGCCAGGAACTCTTCCGCCATCCGAAGGGCTTCCGGCGTGTCCACGTCGAGCCACCAGGACCCGGTGACGTCGCTGACCCGCGCCTTGCCGGATTGCGCCAGGCGACGCAGCCCGTCGGACAGGCCGTGCTCTCCGTCCGCCGCGGCCTGCCGCAACGCATCGAACAGACCCGTTGTGCAATACATCACGCCGGTATCGGCGCCGTCCCATTCAACCAGTTCCTTGTTGATCTCATGGATGGTCTCGCCGTCGATCGTCACCTTGGTGGCGTCGTCCACGTCGAAGATCGCCTGCTTGGCCATATCGACCGCGAGACGCATGCCGCCGGACGGCAGGTCGTCTTGAACCAACCGCATCGGCAAGGATGGGTCGTATAAATGATCGCACATGGTGAGTACGAACGGCTCGTCCGCAAGAACCTCCGCTGCGGCGAGCGTACTGGCGCCATTGCCCGCTTCCCAGTTGTCCGCCTGCACGAACTCAACCGTGACATCGTTGCGGCGGGCGACGGATTCAAAATGCGCCCGCACCATATCCGCTTCGTGGCCGAGCGTGACGACGAACCGTTTTGTCCCGACGCTGTCCTTGAGGGTCTGCACCACCCATTCGGCCATCGTTGCCCCGGCGACCGGCGCCAACGGCTTGGGTAGGCTCGCGTTCGGAAACAGTCGCGAGCCGTATCCGGCGGCGAGTATCAAGGCGGTCTCGACGCGGTCGCCGGCATCGATCTTCACGTCTTGAGATGCCGGTTGAGCAAATGCCAACGTCGGCGATTTGCCCGCAATGAAGGCATCGGTCGAAACGCGTGCCGCATGGTCGCGCACCTGCACCGGTGGGCTCTTCATATAATAAGACGATGGCGCTTCAAGCGGTCCGCCGATCCCTCGGTCGAGGCCGAGTTTCGCGCAACGTAAGGCGTCGATCACCACACCCGCGCTGTTCGGCGAATCCTCAACCGATAGCCGAAGTTCCAAATGCATCGGGACATCGCCAAAGCCACGTCCTTCCATCCGGATGAAGGCGACCTTGTTGTCGTTCTGCCAGGGCACGTAGTCGGATGGGCCGATGTGAATGTCATCACTCGCCATCGCCTCGTCCAATTGCGATTGGACGGACTGCGTCTTGGACTTCTTCTTCGATTTCAGCCGGCTCTTTTCCAGCATGTTGAGAAAATCGGTGTTGCCGCCGGTATTGAGCTGATAGGTCCGGTCGAGCGCGACACCGCGGTCGTTAAACAGGCGGCCCAGCGTCCGGTGGACGATCGTGGCGCCGACCTGACTCTTGATGTCGTCGCCGACGATGGGAACGCCGGCCTTGCGGAAGCGCGCGGCCCATTCCGGATCGGATGCGATGAAGACCGGGACGCAATTTACCATGCCGACCTTTGCGTCGAGGCATGCTTCAGCATAGTGCTTAACAGCCTCTTCGGAGCCGACGGGCATATAACATACAAGGACTTCCGCGCCGGTTTCCTTCAGTACTTCGGTGACGTTCACTGGTTCCGCGTCCGCAACGCGAAAGGCGCGATCGTCGTCATAGTCGTCCATGTGATCGGCGATGCCGTCCATCACTGGCGCCATTGAGACGATGACATCCGAGACCGGCAGCGCCTGCTGGAAGACGGTCGTGCAGTTAGGACGCGCAAAGATCGCTTGCTCGAGCGGCTTGCCGACTTTACGGCGATCGATATCGAACGCAGCGACGACTTCTATATCCGCCGGTCCGTGTCCGGCGATATCCGAATGCATCAAACCGGCGGAGTCCGCCGCATTGTTGGTCCGGTAATACTCTAACCCCTGAACCAGGGATGACGCACAATTGCCGACGCCAGCGATCGCAATCTTAATTTTTGACATGCAAATACTCTTTGTCCTTGTTCGGCCGTCAGGGCCTTAAGGCATGGTGGAGGTCGATAGGTACCGGATTTAGGTCAACGGCATTGATCCACAAGAGGCAACTTTAGCAGCTCTATTGGGATCGTTATGCTGGAGAGCCCCCCCCCCGGGCCACAGGCAACTAGCCTACTTGTGCCATAGATAAAACACGTTGCTGCAGTTTTTGACAATAAAGTTACCATTCTTGTCAATGGGTCGGGCACGGTGCGTGACTCATTGTCGCTCTATTGTCGCGGGTATCAGGGGTGCCTGCCATTAACGCGCAATTAACCCGGTCGCACCTAATTTGGTAGTGCAGATCGATGCAATTTCGTCCGATGGTGGAAATGACCGCAGATATCATATGGGACTTGGATAAGGTTCCGGCCGGCTGCAGCGAAAAAATCCGCCGGTTCATAGACTACTGGTGCGCGCAGCACCAAGGCGACATGTTGCCGGGGCGCCAGCATATCGATCCGATCGATTTCCCGGCCCTACTGCCTAATATTCGGCTTATAGATGTGATTGGTGACCCGCCGCGCTTTAAAGTTCGGCTGACCGGCGAGCGCGTAAGCGATCATTTTGGCCGTAGCCTCACCGGCCAATACTTCGACGACGTATTTGACCAATTCGAAAACCGCGAATCTTGCAAAGCATTCATCAAGACGATGGAGAATCGTCGGCCGTATTGGAATCTCGGTGTGTGCGATCTCAATCCGGAAAAGGACTTCGTGCCTTTCGAGCGCTTGGTCCTGCCTTTGGCAAGCGACGGCAAGACCGTTGATATGCTTCTCGTCTTGTCGCTGTTCGGCGAACGAGCGGTCGATCCGGTTTTCTATGCAAGAGTTGTCGCACGTTAACGGGGCCAGTCGGCAATTCCGTAAATCGTCTCTGAACAGTCAAAATTCGGTAATGCTCGCCGCGTATCGCCCCCTCCACTCGTAGACATACCAGCATCGCGGCGCAGCGCCCATTCTTCCGTCCGCTTATCATTACCCATTACTAATCAACAACACGGCGACGCCGATGACGGTCATGGCGACACCAATTGCCTGACGCCACGTTGGGCGGCTTGTGCGGAGAAAGATCAGACTGAGCACGAGCGTTATCAGTGGATAACCGGCCACCGTCGGCGATACCAAGACAACAGGCCCCAAAGAAAGTGCGGTGTAGAGCAGTAGGACAGCCAGTCCGTTGCAGAGACCGACACAAGAGAACCAAACAAATCCTCCCTTGGTGATCCGCCGCGGCCATTGATGGTCGCGCAAGGTAATAGCGGTGATGACCACGGCGCTTGATACGGTATAGCCAATGAGCACCGCAGCGAAAGGATCGTGCCAATCCACGAGGCCATATTTCACGGCAGGTTGAACGCCGCCCCGGATGGCCGCTGCAAGGAGCGGCAACGTGACGACCCAAGTCGGCCAATTGCGGGAAGCGCCCGATCTTCCCCGGCTGGACATTACGGTCACCCCGATAACGATCGTCGCGACGCCGGCCACATGCCGCCACGAAAGTGTCTCGTCGAGGATGATGATGGCCGCAAGGATTGCGAACAACGGCGCAAGGTTCCCCAACGAACCGGCGACGGTTGGCCCCATCCGCTTGTTCGATTCGAATGTCAGCAAGGTGACGGCGGCTGGAAATAGGACACCGACTGCTGCGAATATGAGGGCCGACGTCGGTATCCATGTGTCGCCGGACAGCAGCTTTGGCACCAGAATCCAGAATGCAGTCGTCGATGCCGCCATGCTGATCGCGGCACCCAACATCGCCGGGAGATGCCGCAATCCGAATTGCGTGAGTATCAATGCAAGAGCGAAACAGAATGCGGACCCGCCGGCGGCCAGCCATGCGATTGCGGGCATCGCTATCCGGCACCATTGTTACGAAAGTATCGGCGGCGTCGGCCGGTAACAGCGTTTAGCTCAATAACAGAATGCACGATTTGGGTCGGTCCGCGCGGCTTTCAGTCGAATGTCGCTGCACGGTACGGCATACGCATATTCGCGTCCATATTGCTTGGCGCGACCGATGCCCCTGCGTCCCGCCCTTGCCTCAACCCCGTCCGTCGAAGTTCCTTGTGACGAGATCCGTCCACGGAGTTTGATCGAACCCGGACGATTGCCGCGGCATGGCTGGATGGGCGGTGGTCAGCGGCCGCAATTGCCCAACCGTGAATGAAATGGTGTCTTCTAGGTCAGGACGCTGTTCTGCCGCAGGTCGCACCTGGTCCGGAAACGGAATTACGTTGTCGGCCATTGAATCCTCCCCTATCCGAGTCGCCGACTTTTTGGATATTACGCCAGCGTTGGCCCAGCATCGGCTGAGTAGTTGCAGCGAACAATTGGACCAAAGGGGTGGGTGCGGAACATTTGGGTAGCGCAAAAGGGGCAGATTTCGGGCAACAGCGGCTGCCGCGGGGATCTTGATGGTGGCCGAACATGACTACCTGACACTCGATACCCCTTTCGGCGGGTCGATCCCTGGATTTATCCTTCAGATATTATGAGAATCAATAACTTACGCGGAAGTGGTAAGTAGAAATACCTTCCGGTGCCACTTAATTGGACATTGTTGTGCGGGGCTCCCGGACCCTATGGTCATCACACGGAGGGATGCTGGGTTGGTCTATTTGGGGAAGTCTGTCGGGAGCATTATGATGAAGACATCGATTAAGGGATTTTTCGCGATTGCCGCGGT
>JAJFJD010000007.1 GCA_021774335.1 Alphaproteobacteria bacterium | reverse complement strand
ACTCGCTCACGACGTGCACCCGGTCGCGAACGAGATCAGCCGAGCGTAGGTGCCCTGTAGGCGCCTCAGGAAAACGTAGGTGCCTGGAATCGTTGACGAATTGACGCGCGATCCCCGGTTCGAATCCGGGCGCCGCCTCCACGCGGCAGGCAACATGCCCGTAATCATTGATGAATTCACGAGTCCAGATCCCCCCGTTTTCGATTTATGGTGCCTCGTTGGTGCGAGTCGACCGGTAATCTTCATTCGATAACCCCTCTCAGCGTCTCCGCAGCCAGCTTCACGTAGCGATCGGATGTGACCCGACTGGTATGCCCCATCACCCCCATGACAGCCTGCTGCGCAGCGTCACGGCTCATGCCTTCACGGATCAGGCGCTCGGCCGTCCTCGTCCCGAAGCAATGCCGCAGCGCCTCGTTCGGCTTCACGTGAGGCAGCCCCAGGCGCTTCTCCATGGCCCTCCAGACGCGAATCAAGCTCGACTGGCTCCACGGTCCCCGGGTCTTCGGATTGACGAACAGGGGCGTCCCAGCCTCGGCCAGCGCAGGCGTATAGACGCGGACCCACGCGGCGAGCTCGGCGGGCACGGGAAGCACCCGGAAGCGCCGCCCTTTGCCCTTGATCGAGACTTCGTCGAGGCCATCGACTCCGCGCCGGTAGTCGCCGATCTCGAGCCTCAGCGCCTCCTGATGGCGGATGCCAAGCAGGCCCCGGGCGATGAAGTAGCCGCGGGCGTCTTCGGGGATCTCCGCAATTCGGCGCCGCTGCTCGGCCACGCTCGGGATCGTCGGCTCGTACTCATCGAGCATCGTGACGGGCAGTTCGGGGACGGACTGAATCCAGCGCCGCCGCGCCGCGTAGCGCAGGAACGTCCGGACATCGGCCATGACGTGATGGACCGTCTTCGGCTTGTAGCCGCGCGCGAAGAGGTCGAGTTGCAGCCCTTCGAGAGCCGCATAGTCGAGGCCGGGCAGAGGCCGCATTCGGATCGCGTCCAGCTTGCCCCGGGACAGGTGGCCGGCGAGCTCGGCTGCGCGCTTCGCTGAGAGCTGGCCTGCTTCGGCCCGCTCGGCCTGGACCGAGCACCACTCCCGATAGCGCCGCTCGACAGCCAGTAAGACCGATTTTCCCATGTAGGGGGCGATCGCCGCGATCGGGTCGCCGGTCTGTCGGATCGTGACCCGGATCTCGTCGAGGATCTCTTCGGCCGTCTCCTGATCTCGAATGGCGATGCGTCGGCCGGTGGGCGTCTCGATCGACGTGATCCGGTGAATACGGCCCTCGACCTGGAAGCGCACGCACCAGCGGTCGTTGTAGGGCTCCACGTAGCCGAATCGTCGTGCCATCTCGCGACGGTGCGAGAAACTGGCGCCGATCGCCATTCGCCCAATTTGCGCCCCGGCGCTCACGCCCTACGCCCCCTCACCTGAACCAAACACCCGCTCGTGAAGGCGCCGCACCTTCATCTCTGTCCGCGCGAGAACAGTCTTCTTTCCGATCTGGAGTGCCCGCGTCTTGTATCCGAGCGCCAGGGCTAGCCGGCCCTTCGTCAGATACTCGACCTCGAGCTCGCGGAGTCTCGTCCACGTGGGTCCGGCGGGGACATGCGCGTGATCGGCGGCGGCGCCGGAGTCGACCTCGAGGATCGCGTCCGAGGTCCGCTTCCGAATGCGCTTCTTCTCACCGGACAGAATCTTTGCGACGGTCGTGATCCCGGTGCAGCTCGCGTCGGCCGCTATCTTGTACCCAACTCCCATTTGAGAGAGCCTTCGGAGATGGGCCCGAGCGGGCTTCGCGTCGACCAGGCCGTTCCATACGAGCCTCGACCGACACCGATGGCAGACCGCTGTGCTGTCGCTTCTGAGCTTCGTTCCATGCGGGCAGGGCGTCCCCTCGATCCCAGGGCACCGCCCGTCGGAGCTCGGCTCGAGGTCGGCCGCAGCCTCTCGGGCCCGAGCCTGCCGCTCGTGATAGAACCCAACGTTGGCGGCGCGACACTCGGTGCACCGGCACCCAACGACGTAGCGCGCACGCGTTCCGTGATCGTGCTCTCGGGCTGAGGGGAGTGCGAAGGTCACCGCTGGCCCTCCACTACTGACGGATTCTCGATCTCGCCCCATCGGATCAGCACGCCTTCAAACGGGAGGCCGTGGGTCTTCTTGAACCAGTCGGTCATTTCGTAGTGGGTCGCGAATCCGTCCGCACTTGCGAGGTCGTGACATTCGTCAGTGGTCATAACCTCCATGTCGCCGCCGTCGTCCTCGATCAGCCAGAAGATCCCGCTAGCCTCGCCCGTGATCTCGAAACGCCGGGCATTCAAGCAGACCGCCTCCCCGAGCTTCCGGCATTGCTTCGTCCGCAACCCGGTGTAGAGATAGAGCCGTTCCCCCGACTTCGGCTCCCGTCCATCCTTCCGATAGGCGCGGATCGTCTGCCGCTTCTCTCCCGACTCGACCAGGGCGACGAACTGCTTTTGGAATCCGATCAACGGCACTAGCTCGCCCCCTCACCCGCTTCGGGATCGGGATCGGGATCGGGATCGGACCCAGAGGCGCGGGAGGCTCGGATTTTCCTTTCGACTTCATCGATTCGCTTGTTCGCTCGTTTGTCGGAGAGCCGTGTCTCCCGTGCTTTGACTCGGCGCTCATGTCGGTTCCGGGGTGCCATCTCGAAACGATCTGATTCGGACGTTGCGCGCAGCACGAGCCGCCCACGCCCTTCGTGGTTGAATAGGCGCTCGACGATGTAGGTGTCTCCGTCGAGCGTGACCGAATCTCCTACCGCGTAAGCGTTCGATCCCTTGGGCGCTTCTTCAATCCGCTCAAATAGTCCTGTGTCCGTGTTCATGCCTCTGGTTCTCCCGCCCCGATCGGGGGCATGTCTTGGTTTCGTTCGATGATGTCCGCGCACTCGCGCAGGGCTTTGATAACGCCGTCTCGTTCGGCGTTGCTGACGTAAGTGGTCCAGCCGCCATCCCCGAACTGAAACCCGATGAGTGCGAAGCCTGCACCTGCGCTGTCAAACAGGGGGCCCACGACTTGAGCTATCCCTTGGGCCGTCTGCTCAAGCCTCTCAAGAGACGCCTTGTCCATGCTATTCGCCACCCCGCACCTCCCCGCCCTTCGCTGCGGCGCGGGCTGTCTGATATGCACCCACTAGGCGCGGCGTCTCGTTCGATTCGATCGCGTTCGCTTCAAGAAACGTCTTGATCCAATCGCAAAGATCGTCCGCCTTATCCAACGCCTCCCGCGCCGCCGCGAGTTCGTCCATCCGCTTGAAGTCTGGATCTTTCCAGTCGAGTGCGGCATCCGCGAGCCGCGACCTACTGCCGATCTTCCCGGCGATCACGAGTCGGTGAATCTCGTCTGACATGCGATGCGCGGCGATCGTCGCAAGGCAGTTATGGTCCTCGAATGTCAGCCCGCCCCGCTCCCGCTTCGCCGCCGCGAGTTCGCTGGCGAGAAATTCGGCGCGGTGTTTGTGTTCGACGAAGAGATTGCTGTGCCTCTCGTTCTCTCGGACGGTTTGATCCAACTGCTGCCGCAGCCGCTCGTTATCGGTGCGGAGGGATCGGAGTTCGCACGAAGGGCAACCGGGCACAGCCGCCAGGATGATCCCGTGAGGGCAACGCTCCGGCTCTAGGTCGATGTCATCAAATTCGGGATTCGGCATCACCCATCCCCCTCGCCCAGCTCCGCGCGCAGGCGTGTCATCGACTGGACAAACTCGACCCATGCTGAATCGGGCATGAACCAATGCTCGGTTCCTTCGTCGATCACTGCGAGTTCCGCCATAGCCTCGTAGGCAGACCGAACATCCCTCGCCGCCTGGACAAACGCGGCGGGGTTGCGGATCGAGGCGAAAGGGTCGGGCGGAATGGGTCGCATCGCGTTTTCGACGAGAGCCTCGCAGTCAGAGAGGGTCGGGTAAGACCAGCCGTCACCCGTCCACTTCTGAATCCTCACGTCGTGCGGAGCGTTCGCCAAGAACACCACCATTCGCGTCTTGAGAATATTCGCGATACCCAGATTCGCCATCCTCTCGCCTCCTGCCGCGCTAGGCGGCGTCCTTCTCGATCCAGGTACGCCACTTTTCGCCAAGGACTTCGCTTGCGATCTCGTGCTTTGATCGCAGCGCGTCGATGAT
>JAJFJD010000060.1 GCA_021774335.1 Alphaproteobacteria bacterium | reverse complement strand
AGACGCGGATGCGACCGACACGGTGACCTACAGCCTGACCGACAACGCCGGTGGACGCTTCGCGATCGATACGAACACCGGTGTTGTGACAGTGGCGGATACCACGCTCCTCGACTTCGAGACGGCGACCAGTCACACGGTGACGGTCCAGGCGACTTCGACGGATGGGTCAACCTCGACCGAGACGTTCACGATCAACCTGACGGACGACACGTCGGAAGCGGCTGTCGGGCCGGTGACGGACAGCGACGGCACGGCCAATACGATCAGTGAATCCGTTGCGAATGGCTCTGCTGTCGGCCTCACGGGTCTGGCAACCGACGCAGATGCCACGGATACGGTAACTTACAGTCTCTCGGATAATGCGGGTGGGCGTTTTGCGATCGATACCAACACGGGTGTAGTCACGGTTGCGGATACGTCGCTGTTGGACTTCGAGACGGCGACGAGTCATACCGTCACGGTTCAGGCAACCTCGACCGATGGGTCGACTTCGACCGAGACATTCACCATCAACCTGACCGACGATACATCGGAAGCCGCTGTTGGTCCGGTGACGGATAGCAATGCCACGGCCAATTCAGTTTCTGAGAGTATCGCCAATGGGACGGCTGTTGGCCTGACGGCGCTTGCGACCGACGCTGATGCCACCGACACGGTAACCTATAGTCTTACGGATAACGCCGGTGGCCGCTTCGCGATCGACACCAACACAGGTGTTGTGACGGTGGCGGATACGTCGCTGCTCGACTTCGAGACAGCGACCAGCCACACGGTCACAGTCCAGGCCACGTCTACAGACGGGTCGACTTCGACCGAGACCTTTACGATCGACCTCGAGAACGTTCTCGAAGCACCGACCATGACCACGTCCGATAGTACGGGCAATGAGGATACGGCGATAGCTCTCGACATCCAGCCGACCTTCCTGGACGGTGGTGCGACGCATACGGTCACGATCACGGGTGTGCCGACTGGTGCGTCCTTGTCGGCGGGATCGGATCAGGGCGGCGGTACCTGGACATTGACACCGGCGCAGCTGACCGGCCTTTCGGTCACGCCACCGAATGACAGCGATGTCGATTTCCAGCTCAACGTGACGATCACGTCGGATGATGGCAGCGGCACGCTCAGCACCACGCCGCAGACCATTGATGTCACCGTGGATCCGGTCGCCGATGCGCCGACGCTGAGTGTTACCGACCCGGCGAGCGGCACGGAGGACGGCTCCGTCGCAATTACATTCCCGTCGTCGATCACCAGTCTTTCCGGCATGCCGGACTTCAGCGTCACGGTTTCCGGCGTGCCGTCGGGGGCGACGCTCAATGTTGGCACGGCGAACAGCGACGGCACGTGGACGCTGGAGGCCGACCAATTAACAGATGCCTATGTGACGCCGCCAGCAGGATCCGACACGAGTTTCCAGCTTACCTTCGATGCGTCGGCGAATGCATCCCAGACCTTGATCAACACAGGGTTTGATTCGAACGCCGACGGGTTCAGTTACTCTGACGATACCTTCCGTGGCTCGAGTGAACCCGTCTATGCGGACGGCGCTTATGACGCGAGCGGCGGTAGCACCGGCGGCGGGCTGACCGTCGACTTGGGTGGCGTCAACAATACGGACATCACGGATATGTCCGGCGGTTGGCAGACGACGTTCAACGTGTCCAGCACGAGCAGCGGTACGTTGACATTCAGCTACCGCATGGACATGGACAGTGCATACGAATCGGATGAGTTCAGCCAGGTATTGGTCGGAGTCGACGGGACGCTGATTGGCACCGGTGGTAACGATTATATCGCGCAATTGAATGATGGCGGCGACACCGGTTGGCAAACGGTCACTATCGACGTTGGTTCTTTGTCGCCGGGTACACATACATTGACTTTGGGCGGCTACAACAACAAGAAAACGACGACGAGCGAAGACACCCAGATCCAATTCGACGACGTGCAGCTGACGACCAACGGCACGTCGCAGGTGAGCGAGACATTCGATGTCTCGCCGGATTGGGTCGATCTGAATATCTCGGCGTCGCTGAACGACTTGGATGGGTCTGAATCCCTGTCGCTGACGATCGGCAATGTGCCGACTGGCTCAACGTTGTCGGCCGGCACGGACAATGGCGACGGCTCTTGGACACTGGCCCCGGGCGATCTGAGTGGTCTGAAAATGTTCCCGCCCGCCAATTATTCGGGCACGGTTCAACTTACCGTAACCGCAACGAGCACGGACGGAACCGATACGAACAGCGTTGCCGATACAATCGATGTGACGGTTGGCGCCGTGGCGGATGCCCCGACGTTGACGGTCACGGATCGCGACATGGATACAGAGCAATTCCAAAGCACCTTCGAGACCGGTGGGTCGACTACATTTGTCAACGGAACGGTCGATGGATGGAGCCCGGGCGCGAGCAATCAGATCGAGCTTTGGAATGAAGCTGATCAGCCAGGTGTCGCGTCTGACGGCGATCAATTCGTTGAAATCAATTTCGAAAGTGGCGGTAGCTTCCCCGATGCCGGTGTCATGGAGCGAACTGTTTCCACGACAGCTGATACGCCCTATGAACTAAGTTTCGATGTTTCCGCGAGGCCCGGTTTCGAATCCTATATGGACTTCGAGGTCAGCGCGATCGATGTATCGACCGGCACGGTGCTTAAGACCATCGCAATCGACTGGGACGGTAGTACCATCAGCGAAATGACGTGGGAACAGCACTCGATCGAATTCGTCGGAACCGGCGGAGACGTTCGATTGGTCTTCACGGATGTCGGTGCGGTGCATTCGGGCGGCCGTGGTGCATTTGTCGACGATATCCGGTTCTCGCAATCGAGTGGGTTCGCCGGTGGAGCGGCGATTGCCATGTCGGCGCTGATTGCCGTCAGCCTGACCGACACCGATGGGTCGGAAAATCTCGGCAATATCGAGATCGCGAATATCCCGACCGGTGCGGTTCTCGAAATCAGCGGCGTGGCGGTCAGCGTGGACGATGGCGTTGCGACCGTGACGCCGGCGCAATTGCCTAATCTTACGTTCACGGCGCCCGACGGGTTCACCGGTGATCTAGACCTTGAAGTGACGGCAACCAGCACCGAAACGTCGAACGGTAATACTGCGTCGACCACGGATACGTTGACGATGACCATCGTGTCGAACGATGAGAATTTCGACTCCTCCGGGTCTTCGTCGAGCACGACCGTGAACGGCGATTCCTCCGACAACACGCTGTATGGCGGTGCCGGCAACGATACGCTGAACGGTGGTGACGGCAACGACGTCCTCTACGGCGGCAGCGGCAACGATACGCTGAACGGCGATGCCGGCGATGACACGCTGCTTGGCGGTGATGGAAATGACATTCTCAATGGCGGCACGGGCGACGACTATCTGCTTGGCGGCGAAGGCAATGACACGCTCGACGGCGGTGCCGGGACCGATGTGCTCTATGGTGGCGCCGGTGACGACAGCCTGACCGGCGGTGACGGCGATGATGTGCTGACCGGCGGTCTCGGGGCCGATACCGCGATTGGCGGCGACGGCGACGACATTTATATCTTTGGCACCGGCGATGGTTCCGACAGCTTTGCCGGCGGCGGCGGTACGTGGACGGATGCGATCGAACTCAGCGGGCATGACGGGGCCGCTGCCTATTCGGACTGGACGCTGGCCGGGGCTACCGTTGTCGAGACGGGTTCCGACTATCTGGTCCTGAGCGAGGACTCCGCCGGTACCATCACGATGGACGATGGGTCGGAAATCACCTTTACGGGTGTCGACCGTATCGAATGGTAGGCGCGTTGCCGGTGGGCCGGCCGCACCTCAATCCAAGGTCTTAGTCCTTCTTTCAGAGTTATCTCGATGGTCGGCGGGTGAAAAGGGCTTTGCCTAAAGCCCTATTTATGCTGTATCGCCGCTCTATCGGTTCCGTGTAATCCGTTGGAGAGGAATGGAACCTTGAAGTAGGTAGGGTTTGGCGATGCCGCGCGAATACGTCGAGCGAATACTAAAATCGAAAGTCTATGAGCTGGCGCACGAGACGCCGCTGGACCGGATGCCGATTCTTTCGGCTCGGTTGGACAACACGGTCTTGTTGAAACGCGAGGACCTGCAGCCGGTCTTTTCGTTCAAGCTTCGCGGCGCGCACAACAAGATTGCCAATTTGGACGAGGCATCCCGCGCCCGCGGCGTTGTATGCGCGTCGGCAGGGAACCATGCGCAGGGCGTTGCCTTGTCGGCTAAACAGCTTGGGTTGCGGGCGGTAATTGTCATGCCTGTTACGACCCCGGCCATCAAGATCGATGCGGTGCGGCGGCTCGGCGGCGAAATCGTGCTGCACGGCATGTCGGTGGACGAGGCCCGCGAACATGCGGAAGGCGTCGCCCGGTCCGAGCAGATGACATTCGTTCATCCGTATGATGATCCGGATGTCATTGCGGGGCAGGGAACCATCGCCATGGAGATCCTGCGTCAGCACAGCGAGGCGATCGACGCCATTTTCGTCGCCGTGGGCGGCGGTGGGTTGATCGCCGGGATCGCCGCATACGTCAAATCGCTGTGGCCGCATATCAAAATTATCGGGGTGGAGCCGGACGACGCGGCGTGTATGCACGAGGCACTGAAGGCGGGGCATCCGGTGCGGCTGAACCATGTCGGATTGTTTGCCGACGGCGTTGCGGTGGCGCAGGTTGGCGACGAGCCTTTTCGAATTGCGCAGCAATGTGTCGATGAAGTGGTTCTCGTGTCGACCGATGAAATTTGCGCTGCGGTCAAGGACATCTACGACGACACCCGGTCGATCGCCGAGCCGGCCGGCGCCCTCGGCGTTGCCGGGCTCAAGGCATATGTCGCCCGCGAGAAAACGCGCGGTAAAACCTATGTGACGCTGGATTGCGGCGCGAACGTCAATTTCGATCGGCTACGGCATATCTCGGAACGGGCCGACATCGGCGAACAGAAAGAAGCGTTACTCGCGGTCACGATACCGGAACGGATCGGCAGCTTTCGGAAATTTTGTCAGCTTGTCGGTAAACGGTCGGTCACCGAGTTCAATTACCGCTATTCCGACCAGAATGATGCTCACATCTTCGTCGGTGTCGAATTGCGGAACGGTGTGCAGGACAAGGTCGACCTGATCCGCGAACTCGATAGCGAGGGATATCCGACCGTCGATATGACGGACAATGAGCTGGCCAAGCTGCACGTCCGGTACATGGTGGGCGGTCGGGCGCAGGCCCTGAACAATGAGCGGCTCTATCGGTTCGAATTTCCCGAGCGGCCGGGCGCGCTTCTCAATTTTCTCGATAACATGGGCGAGGGGTGGAACATCAGCCTCTTCCATTATCGGAACCACGGTAATGCATATGGCCGGGTCTTGGTCGGCATGCAGGTTCCGGACGGCGAAGACGACAAGTTCCGGACTTTCCTCCAGGACGTCGGATATCCAAGCACCGACGAGACGGCAAACCCCGTTTACGATCTGTTTTTAAAGTAACGCGCGGACTCTCCGCTACGCGCGGTTCGCGTCGGCCAGGATTTGTCGTTCGAGGGATCGGGTTGCCCGTCCGTTGACCGGCAGCTTCTTGCTCTTCTGATACTGCCGGATCGCCAGTTTAGTGCGATGGCCGGCGATGCCGTCTACCGGACCTGGGTTGTACCCTAAGCGTGCCAAACCGGATTGAATGTTACGGACGAAAGATTGGTCCTTGCCGGACGTCGCAGACGACGACCCTGAACCCCATTCCCAGATGGGGCGGCCGAGATTGAAATGGCTGTTGTCGGTCAATGCGCCCGTAATGCCGGCTGCGCCAGCGCCGATCAACGCGCCCTGTATGACGGTCAGTCCCGTTACCGCGCCGATAATCGCACCTGCGCCGGCGCCAATTCCTGATCCTGTCACGGCGCGCTCGCCCGGGGTCGAGCCGCAGCCTGCAATAATCAGTGCCAATGCGATTGATGTTAATGCCTTGCGATGCATTCTCTCCTCCTGTCTTTATCCTGTTCGCGGCGGTAACCGTTGTGCAGCAAATTTCAGCTACTGTGATGGACATTACAATCCAATGTTAGATTTCGTTGCTATCATGTGAATCTGGCAGTAATGCGGCGAGGTCGAGCCGCGGCGATAGCGGCAATCGAATTTTGAATACGCAGGCTTAGTAATGGTGTCCTATCCGATCGAACTGGTGGAAGAGGACGATGGAACCTATCGGGTCGCATCGCCCCATTTTCCCGAGCTGGTTACCTACGGCGATAGCGAACCCGACGCGTTGATGCATGCGCTCTACGCATTGGAAGAAGTCATTACGCAACGCATAGCGAAACGCGAAGTAGTTCCGGTCCCGATCAAGCCTGCGCCCGACCTGCAGCCGGTTGAGTTACCGACGCAGATCGCCGGATTGCTTGAACTGTACTGGCGCTACAATCTCGGCGCCTTTGCGCCTGAACGCCCGGAATAAGTGGCACTTTCATAAAATCATTCGAAGTGATTTGTGAGCGTGACTTTCCCTATGGTATCGGGAAGGCAATCAGCCTATAAGCCGCATCGATTGTACCCATGAGATGTAGTGGCCACACCGAAGCTGGATTTGGTTCGGCGGCGGTCGGCATCTCGGTCGATCCTCGTGTATAGGAGCCGTGGTTGAAATTAGCCGTCGCCTTTTTCGCTCTGCTGGGGTTGGCCGTCGTCACGCTGTTGATCGGGTATTTCGGCTTCGGCACCGTCGGCGCGGCCTTCCTGAGCGCGGGATGGGGCATGGTCGTGATCGCTTGTTATCACGTGGTGTCGCTCGGATGTGCCGCGATGGGTTGGCGCTCGCTGATGCAGCGAACCTGGCAGGCCCCGTTCCTTCTTTATCTTTGGGCGCGCTGGATTCGTGAATCGGTAAACGGCCTCATGCCGGTCGGCCAGGTCGGCGGCGATATCGTTGGCGCCCGGCTGTTGGCTATTCGGGGTGCCGGCGCGGCCGTTGCGGGTGCCGGCGCGGTCGTTGACAAGACGGTCGAAGTCTTCAGCCAGTTCGTGTTTTCCCTTTTGGGCGTTGCTCTGTTGCTTTACGTGAGCGCTGAAAAATCGCTGGGATGGTCGGTGGCGATCGGGCTTCTCATTTTTGCACCACTACTGGTCGGTTTCGTCGTCGCGCAGCGCATGGGCATGTTCCGCTTGCTTGAACGATTCCTGCTCAAGCTGGAAGGCAAATCAAGCTGGCTCAGCTTGGGTGATGTTTCCGGTTTGCACGATACGATCCTTGATCTATATGGCGATCGTCGGGCCCTCGCCCGGAGTTTCTTCTTCCATCTGCTGACATGGACTCTCGGTATTGGCGAAGTCTGGCTCACCGCCTATTTCATGGGCTTCGAACTCGGGTTTCTTGAAGCGGCGATCATTGAGAGCCTTGCGCAAGCCGTCCGCAGTGCAGGGTTTGTCATTCCGGGATCGCTCGGTGTGCAGGAAGGAGGATATCTACTCTTCGGCACGATGTTCGGCTTGAGTCCCGAGGTGGCCCTGGGTCTATCGCTCGTGCGGCGCGTGCGGCAGTTGCTGATTGGAATACCGGGTTTGATTGCCTGGCAGATAAGCGAAGGCCAGCGGTTGGTGGTCGCGCGGAGGCGTCCGTCCACGCCACCGGACTGACACGCGACGGCTATCGGTTGGCGACGCGTGTTTCGGGATGCTGGGGCTGCTTGTCGATCTGACGCCGGCACCGCTCAAGGTAAATTTTTGCGACCTGGTCGTCCGGATAATCCGTCAGAAAGCCTTGCAACGTGGCAAGAGTCGTTTCCCAATCCGATGCACGGAAGAGATTGTAAATCTCGTTCCATCGGCGGCAGAAGGACTTCTGATCCTCGGTTGCAAGGATCGGTGACGGACCGTCATACGCGGCACAGAGTTCGTAGGTTGCGACCCGTTTGCTGATCCCTTTCACGGCCGCCAAATCGATCGGCCGGAACAGGAACGCGTCGCTTGCCGCCTTATAGACGCTTTCGCTGACGAGCAGCTGCGTGCCGTAGCGCTTATTGAGCCCTTCGAGGCGCGCTGCCAGGTTAACCGAGACGCCCAGCGCCGTGTAGTCCATGCGGTCCGGCGATCCGATATTGCCGACCACCGTATCGCCGGTATGCAGACCGAAGCGTGTGTGCATTTCGTGCTCGCCGTTGGCTAACCATTCGGCGTTCAGTTCGGCGCTGCGTTGTCGGCACAGCAGCATCGTGCGGCACGCGACGAGGGTGTGGTTTTCGACCGCAAGCGGCGCGTTCCAGAACGCCATAATCGCGTCGCCGATGTATTTGTCTATAGACCCCTGATTATTCAGTATTATTTCTCCCAGCTCCTGGAAGTAGCGGGATGTTTTCCGCGTCAGGTCTTCCGGCGACATCTGCTCCGACAGGTCGGTGAAGTTAGCGACATCGGTGAACAGGATCGAGAGTTCGCGCCGCTCTCCGCCGAGGCCTTGTACGTTACCGGATCGGATGAGTTGCTCGACCAGCGCTTTCGGCACGTATTGCCCGAATGTCCGTATGGCCGTTTTCATGGTGGCCATCGACGCGGCGAGTTCGCGGATTTCCGTAATGCGGGAGTCGATCTCGGGTAGATCTTCGTCGAAGGACAAATCCCGAATCTTCTTTGTCTCTTCAACCAATGCGCGGATCGGTCGGGCGATCCATTCCGATACCCAGGCGATCAAGGGAACCGACAGGAGCAACGGAATGATTGAGTAGATCAAGCTCCGGATGCGGTGCTCCGCGATCGGTCCGATGAAGTCATCCACCGGCACCACGATGCCAACGCGTTTGTTGGAACCGAAGCTGCCCATAAGCGATGAGACGCTTGCGACATAGTCCTCGCCACCGACGCTATAGACGAAACGGTCGTCGGACTTGCCAGCGAAATGCTTGATCGCTTCCGTCAGTGACGGCCGCTCCAGCTCTTCCACGCGAACCGGCTTCAATATTGTCTTGCCGCCCTCAGTGACCCGTTTGACGGTACGGTTCACGTCCGGGAAAGCGATCAGTTCGGTTTTTTCATTGTAGAGGAAAACAACGCCGGATTCGCCGACCTTCTGATCCCGCAGGAACGACGACAGTTGCGCGAGGGTGATATCGGCCGCGACGACGGCAATACGGTCGCTGTCGACCTTGCGGGAAACGGTGATGCCGGGCGCACGCAAGCTCGAGAAAATGTAAGCGTCGGTCAGGGATACCTTGCTCTGGTTGAGTGCCGCCTTGTACCACGGGCGGCCGCGTGGATCGTAACTCGCTGCACTGACGACCTGGTCGCCGATGGCTTTTCGGTCGGCATCGAGGAAAACCCAGCTCTGCTTGCGCGTGCCGTCCGGCTGAAGGGCGATCGTCCGGACGCCAAAATTGGCCGACTGGGGCGCCTTCAGCCGAGTCTTTGTTTTGGCGTCGACGTCGGCAAACTGCACTACCTGAAAGAAGTCGCCGTTCTCGTAGCCGACGAAAAGCCCGTAAAGCTGGGGATAGGATGCCAGAGCATCGAGAAAATATTGCGCGGTCGAATGCTCGGTTCCGCTCGGCAACAACGCAATGTCCGGCAATTCTGCGGTGAGATGGATCAGGGTGACGGGCGGATCGATGAAATTCCGTGTTTTCTCGAGTACTTTCTCACTGACATTGAGAAGAAGTGAATCTGCGGCTTCTAGAGCTAATTCGGAATTGCGGCTGTAGTTATACCAAATCAAGCTCCCGGCAAGTAGCAAGAAGATAGCGATGAATATTGCAATAATATTGAAGTTAAGCGGTGCATTAATTAGGAATCCGCGAAACTTGCGCGCGAAAATATTCATTCAATTCTCAGACAGTATTGTGCCGCTCCTGCCCGAGCGGCTTTGGCATCTTGCCCAGTTTGCCCCGAAATCATCTTTGCATAGCTGCATTGGTGATCGCAAACACCAACCGAAAAAAATGAAGATGTGGAATAGGGTTAGGAATGATTCCCCGGAACCCGAAAGAATGCCAAAAAGCTTATAACCGCCGCGGAATTGCGGTAGGGCTTAGCCATTGCTATTGAATATGCGCTGCTTGGTGGTGCTTAGGGTGGAGCCCCGGGATGGGAGATAAACGGCCGGAGGACGAGAGGCAGGGCGCGCAGGCGCCTTCGATGGCGGCCGATTTCCCGGCGCCGTCGCCTGATGCATGGACTGGGCTTCTCGACCGCATTCTTGGCGAGGGCGAAGGCGTCGATGCCCTGGCGTCGCGAACGCTCGATGGCATCGAAATACAAGCGCTCTATACAAGCGACGATTGGTCGTCGGAAGACGACCCGTCCGGTTTTCCGGGAATGGCCCCCTTCACGCGGGGACATCGGCTGACCGGGCAGGTGGCGGCGGGTTGGGATGTCCGACAGCGGCATGCGATGCCCGACCGTAGCCTTTGCAATGACGCGATTCTTCAGGACCTGGAACAGGGCGTCACGTCGATTCTGCTGTCATTGAGCGGAGCAGGACGGCACGGCGTAGACGGAGACGATGCCGCTGCGTCGTCTTTGCGGTCTAGCGATGGGGTCGTTCTGTCGTCACTTGGCGATTTGGACGAAGTGCTTGGCGGCGTGGACTTGGAGGCGGCCCCGATTGCGTTGGATGCCGGTGCTGCCTTCCTGCCGGTTTCGGCCATGATGATTGCCCTGTGGCAGCAGCGCGGCGTCCGACCGGAGATGGTGGCGGCGGCCTTTAATGCGGACCCGATAACCGCGCTGGCCCGGCAAGGATCATTGCCGTGTGCGATGGATGACATGCTGCGACAACTCGGAGATCTTGCCGTCTATACCACGGCGCGGTTCCCCAATGTCTCCGTTGTCGGTGTCGACAGCGCCGTTTATCACAATGCGGGCGCGAGCGAAGCGCAGGAACTTGCCTACGCCGCGGCAACGGGCGTTGCCTATCTTCGCAGTTTGACCGATGCCGGTGTGCCGCTGGAGACTGCTTTCGCTCAAATTGCTTTTACCGTCGCGGTTGACGCCGAATTCCTGATGTCGATCACCAAGCTGCGGGCGGCACGCCGGCTCTGGGGCCGTATCGCCGAAGCCTGTGGTGATGCGGGCATGGCCCGGTCGATGCGTCTTGCGGCGATTACGTCGGCGCGGATGCAGGCCCGCCGGGATCCCTGGGTGAATATGCTGCGGGGCACGGTGGCCACTTTCGCTGCGTCAGTGGGCGGCGCCGATAGTATTACCGTCCTGCCTTTCACGCATGCATTGGGATTGCCGGACGACTTCGCACGGCGGATCGCGCGCAATACGCAGCTCGTGTTGCAACAGGAATCCTCACTCAACAAGGTCATCGACCCCGCCGGCGGGGCCTGGGCGTTTGAGAGCCTGACCGATGCGTTGAGCCAGGAAGCATGGGGCTTGTTTCAGAAAATAGAAGGGGCCGGCGGCATCGTGGCCGACCTTGAAAGCGGCGCTCTCGCGGGTCGGATCGCAGCGGCCACCGCAGCACGCGACCGCAGTATCGCAGATCGAAGCGATCCGATTACCGGCAGCAGCGCCTTCGCGAATTTGCAGGAAGAACCGGTGGCGGTGCTCTCCCTCGATGTCGCGGCATTGGACAATGCGACGGCGCAGGCACTTGCCAATCATCGCGCAGCCACGGATCAGGATGCGGTGGCCGGATCCGTGCGTGATGCCGTACCGCAGGCAGGTGATGGTTGCCTAACCGAAGCCGTCGTGTCGGCGGCATTGGAGGGGGCGACCGTTGGATCGTTAAGCGCCGTCATTGGGACATCGGCGCAAGCGCAGATTGCCGCCTTACCGCAGCGTCGATTGGCGGAACCGTTCGAGGTTCTACGCGACGCGTGCGATACCTTTGCGGCGTCTAATGGAGCGCCGCCAACGGTCTTTCTGGCGGCAATCGGAAATCCAGCGCAGTTCACTAGCCCCGTCAGTTTCGCGCGGAACTTCTTCGCTGCCGGCGGAATCGACGCCATTGTGGGGTCCGGCGGCACGGACGCTAAGGCGATTGCCGAGGAATTCAGAAAGAGCGGTACCCACGCTGCCGTGCTATGTTCTGACGCGGCCATATACGAGGAAATGGCCAGCGATATGGCGGCAGCTTTATCCAACGCCGGCGCCATGAAAACCTTCGGTGTCGGGCGCCCCGAGGGTGGTCTCGCATCGGTTGAGAAGATGATCGATGGGTTCGTCTTTGATGGGTGCGACGTACTCGCCATGCTGACGGAGTTTCTTGAGGATACGGGAGTGTTGCGGACATGAGCGCAATTCCAGATTTCTCGACGGTAGATTTTGCGTCCGGCGCGAACCGGGCGGCCACGACGGACGATTGGATGCGGGCGGCCGAGGCGATCGATGGTCCGGCGGACGAGTTGATCTGGGAGACCCCGGAACGCATTTCAGTCAAGCCGCTTTATTCGTCGTCGGATCTGGATGGATTGGATTTCCTGTCGACCCTGCCCGGATTGCCGCCCTATTTGCGGGGACCGTATCCGACCATGTATGTCACCCAGCCGTGGACGATCCGGCAGTACGCCGGGTTCTCGACCGCGGAAGCGAGTAATGCATTCTACCGGCGGAACTTGGCGGCGGGACAGAAAGGCTTGTCCATCGCCTTCGACCTGCCGACCCATCGCGGATACGATTCCGACCATCCGCGTGTCGGCGGCGACGTTGGCATGGCCGGCGTGGCGATCGATTCGATCCTGGATATGCGCACGTTGTTCGATGGCATTCCGCTGGACCGGATGAGCGTCTCGATGACCATGAACGGCGCAGTATTGCCGGTGATGGCGCTCTATATCGTCGCCGGTGAAGAACAGGGCGTACCGCTGGCCAAACTGTCCGGCACGATTCAGAACGACATTCTGAAAGAATTCATGGTGCGGAATACCTACATTTTCCCGCCGCAGCCATCGATGCGCATCATCTCCGATATCTTCGCCTACACGTCGCAGAATATGCCACGGTTCAACAGCATCAGTATTTCCGGCTATCACATGCAGGAAGCTGGCGCGACGGCCGATCTGGAACTGGCGTATACGCTGGCCGATGGCGTCGAGTATGTCCGGCGGGGGCAGGCAGCCGGCATGGGCGTCGATGCATTCGCGCCGCGGCTGTCCTTTTTCTGGGCGGTTGGCATGAATTTCTTCATGGAGGTGGCGAAGCTTCGCGCCGCCCGGTTGCTGTGGGCGAAGCTGATGCGCCAGTTCGAGCCCGAGAATCCGAAATCATTGTCGTTGCGCACCCATTGCCAGACGTCGGGCTGGAGCCTCACGGCGCAGGACGTGTTCAACAATGTCATCCGGACCTGTATCGAGGCGATGGCGGCGACCCAGGGGCACACGCAGTCGCTGCACACCAATGCGTTGGACGAGGCGCTTGCCCTGCCGACGGATTTCAGCGCCCGCATCGCCCGCAATACCCAGATTTTCCTGCAGCAGGAAAGCGATACCTGCAAGACGATCGATCCTTGGGCCGGAAGCTACTATGTCGAGCGTTTGACCTATGAACTCGCCCGGCGCGCATGGGATCATATCCAAGAGGTCGAAGATCTGGGCGGGATGGCCAATGCCATCGAAGCGGGTATTCCCAAACTGCGCATCGAGGAGGCGTCGGCCAGGACGCAGGCACGCATCGATACCGGCCGGCAGACCGTCGTCGGCGTGAACAAGTACCGGCTTGAAAAGGAAGACCCGATCGATGTGTTGAAGGTCGACAATACTGCGGTCCGGCAAGCGCAGATCGAGAAGCTTAAACGGTTGCGTGCCGAGCGAAACGAAACCGACTGTCAGGCGGCGCTCGGCGCGTTGACGCGCTGCGCGGAGTCCGGTGACGGCAACCTATTGGCGCTCGCGGTCGACGCCGCCCGCGCGCAAGCTTCGGTTGGTGAGATCACCGAGGCGATGGAGCGCGTATTCGGCCGTCACGTTGCGGAGATCAAGGCAATATCGGGGGTTTATAGCAGCGAAATGGGCGAGGCGACGGACGCCGTGAAATCGGTGCGCGACATGATCGCAACCTTTGAATCCCGCGAAGGACGGCGGCCCCGCATCCTTGTCGCGAAAATGGGGCAGGACGGACATGACCGCGGCCAGAAAATCATCGCGACCGCCTTCGCGGATTTGGGCTTCGATGTGGATATCGGCCCGCTGTTCCAGACGCCCGACGAGGCCGCCCGCCAGGCGGTTGAGAATGATGTCCATATCATTGGGGTCAGTTCGCTCGCGGCGGGTCATCTGACCTTGGTGCCGGATTTGATGTCGAACCTTGAGAAGCTCGGCCGGGGCGACATTCTGATCGTGCTTGGCGGCGTCATTCCTCCGCAGGATTACGATGCGTTGTACAAGGCGGGTGCCAAGGCGATTTTCCCGCCGGGCACCGTTATCAGCGAGGCGGCGATCGGGCTGTTGGAGACGCTGAACGAAGCGTTGGGTTATGCGCCCGACGCCGATGGCGCGTGACGGCGGGCGGGCATCGATGACGGATTCAGTCTCGGCGCCGCCAAGTCGGGCAATCCTTTCCCTGGATCAATATGTGTCCGGCGTTCTGTCCGGCGATCGAGCCGTAATTGCGCGCGCCATCACGCTGATCGAGAGTCGCAACATCGATCACCAGCCGATGGCGCAGGACATGATCGTGCAGCTTTTGCCGCATAGCGGAAATGCCCATCGTGTCGGCATCACCGGCGTGCCGGGAGTCGGCAAAAGCACGTTCATCGATGCGCTGGGAACCGACTTGACCGAGAAAGGCCATCGCGTCGCGGTCTTGGCCGTCGATCCGACGAGCAGCCGCACCGGCGGCAGCATCCGTGGCGACAAGACGCGCATGGAGAAACTGTCACGCGACGACAAGGCTTTCATACGTCCCTCACCGGCATCCGGCACTTTAGGCGGTGTCACGCGCACGACCCGGGAAACCATGATCATCTGCGAAGCCGCAGAGTTCGACGTCATCTTGGTCGAGACGGTCGGAGTCGGCCAGTCAGAGACAGCGGTTTCGGAGATGGTGGACTTCTTCCTTGTGTTGACCATCGCGGGGGCCGGTGACGAGCTCCAAGGCATCAAGCGGGGCGTGCTCGAACTGGCGGATATGATCGCAGTCAACAAGGCGGACGGCGACAACAAGCAGCGCGCCGCTCGGGCCGCCGGCGAGTACGCGAATGCGATGCACTTGATGACACCGGCGAGCCCGAATTGGACGCCGCCGGTCGTGCAATGCAGCGGTCTGCACCGGATCGGACTCGTCGAGTTGTGGGAGCGGGTGGTCGAACATCGCGACCGCTTGACCGAAACCGGAGAGCTTGATGCGACCCGGCGTGACCAGATTCTCAGGTGGATGTGGGCCATGGTTGAGGATCGCCTGATGACGTCGCTGCGAACGGACCCGGGCATCGCCAGCCGCATAGGCGCATTGGAACAGGATGTTGCAGCCGGTCGGTTGACACCGACCATGGCAGCGGACCGTATCCTCAAGACATTTGGCGACCGAAAGCGTTAGCGCAGGGCCGCTGTGACGGGTTGGGTATTAGGGTTTTCGGCCGCCCGGGCCGCTCGGCGTCAGGTCGTCTTTTTCAAGCTGCTTCAGCAGGTCCGGGTCGGGATTCGAGGCGCCTTCGATTGGACCCCCTGTATAGCCGCCGACGGCGTCATCCGAATTGCCGGAGATTATGGAACCGGCCGACCCGGGGGTTCCCTTCTTCGCCGAGGAGTCCGCTCCGCTCCCCCGCAAAGACTGCAAACAACGATAGAATCCGTTCGATCCGGGCTTATGGCCCTGGCTGATGCAGGTTTGGTAGCCTTGTTGAGTTGCCGCCGGTGTAGCGTGGATCAGGGCGGTAATGCCAAAGGCCGCGAAAGGCAGTATGGCGTGTGTGAAAACTCGCAACATCGCGACACGCTCCATTTAAGTATTTATCCGCTGTACGGCCGTATTATTGAGTCAAATCCGAACCCGCACAGCCGTATACCTACTATATAGGTCAAGCCGAGGGCTAACGGAATGGCCAGAATGAGTACCTCATACGAATTAAGAAACTTAAGACTTTAGCGGTAGGGGCTTTCACTGTTACAGGTGTGACCAGGGCGGGTATTTCGGCATGAAATACAATCTGTCCGTCTTTACATTGGCATGAGTATTATGTTTGATTGTCGGCTTGGGGTGCGCCGACGAAGTGCATATTGCATCATCGTTTGCGAATTAAGAAAATGGCTTAATTATAAGGCCTTATGATGGAACGACCACCGCAACTGGTTCAGCCGGCGGAATGTCGGGAAGTGCCGGCCCATCGCGTGGGCCGTGCGGCGCGTCCGAGCCGGGCGGCAGGTTTTTTGGCATCGCTGGTCGGTGCCTGCCTGATGATGCCTGGTCTGACCGGTGGGGTGCACGGCGATGTCCCCGAGAAAGTGCTGACCTATGCCGTGCATCATCCGACCCATGGCAATATCGGTACCTATACGAACATCATTCGCGATACGGGCGCCGAAGTGTCCGTTCGCAACGAATTCCGGGTTCAGGTCAAAGTGCTCTTGGTCGTTGCCTATAAGGAGGTCGGCACCAGCAAGGAAACTTGGAAGAACGGTCGCCTGGTCTCCTTCGAAAGCAAGACGCAGGAGAACGGCAAAAAGATCGGCGTAAATGGGCGTGCGACTGGCGAGAAGTTCGTGATCGAAACGCCCAATGGCCCGCGCGAGGCGCCGGCCGATGTCTATCCCAACAATCCCTGGTCGATGAACATCCTCAAGGCATCGGTGCTGTTAGGCACCAAATCGGGCATTTTGTACAATGTCTCGGCATCGGAAGGCGTCAAGAAAGATGTAAAGTTTGCCGGCCAGACCGTGAGCACGGACTATTTCCTGGTCGATGGTGACGCCAAGTATGAGCTGTGGTTCGACAAGCGCGGCATCCCGATTAAATTCACGGAGATTGGTGACAACGGCGTCATCACTTTCAAGCTTGCCGAAAAACAGCCGTCGGATAGTACGCCGGTGATCAAGGGAAGCATCGTCGGCCAGTGAATATACGAGCCTGCTCTGCGGGCACTTTAGTCTTACCCACGTAGAACATACTCAACTTTGATGGCCTGTGATCCGCCGGAGGCATTGTGTCTCGATCCAGTGTGCCGCACCATACGCGTTCCGAAATCATCGTCGGTGCGTCGTGACGACGTTGTTGCGATCGCGTCGCGCGGTGAGCGGAAAGAGTTGGCACCCATGCACTGATCGTTGAAGGAGGCCATGGTGTTGCCATAAAGTTGGATCATAACCGCACGTTATATGGTGCGATAACAAAAATCAGGGTGTGCCATGGAAACGAAAGCTTTTGACGACATAGCAAGATACGCTGCACCGGGCCGTGAGCGGTTGGTCGAGCTCGCCGATTTTCTCGATGAGGTTCCGGCTGACCGATTGACCTTCACACGGTGGTACGGGCAGGGAAAAGGGTGCGCGGTTGGTTTGGCGGCAGCGACGCATCCATGGTTCAAGGCTCAAGGTTTGCGGCTGGAAGAGGATGCATCGGGGCAGGTCTGCTGGCCGGTATACGGGGCGCACAGTGATCGCGCAGCGGTTGCCAAATTTTTTGGTCTCACGCTTAGCGATATGAACAGCCTTCTTGATCCGGCAGGCTATGATGGGGCCCTCGAGCCACATCCCAAGCAGGTTGCAGCAAAGATTCGGAGTTTTCTGGACGTGATGGTGCCGGCGTAGGTAACATCCGGCGGAGGCTGCGGGCGGTTTGCCTGCAGCAAAGATTACGACGGCTGACGTGGGGGGTGGTAGCGCGGCAGTCCATATACCGGGCGCACAGATTCCTGGGCGCTTTTGGACAACCCTTTCTATGGTGCTGTCGATAATGCGAGGACTGTTTACCCACGATATCGCGATCGATCTTGGTACGGCGAATACGCTCGTCTATCAGTCCGGTGGCGGGATCGTTTTCAATGAACCAACTGTAATCGCGGTCAAGGATGAGCGCGGCGGCCGGCGCATGATTGCCATCGGTCAGGAAGCAAAGGCGATGTTGGGCCGTACGCCGCCTGGCATTGAAGCGATCCGGCCGCTTTGCGACGGTGTGATCGCGGACTTCGACGTTGCCGAAGAATTGATCAAGATCGTCATGGGTAAGTCTCTCAAGCGGCGCGGCCTCTCTAGTGCCCGTGTGATCATCACCGTGCCGTCGGGCGCGACTGAAGTGGAGCGCCGGGCAATCCGGGAGGCTACCGAGAACGCGGGCGCTCGCCGTGTCTATCTTATCGAGGAGCCGGTTGCCGCGGCGATTGGCGCTGACCTTCCGGTTACCGAGCCGATCGCATCGATGGTTGTCGATATCGGCGGTGGCACCACCGAGGTCGCGGTTATCTCGTTGGGTGGCATTGTATCCTCGCAGTGCATTCGGATCGGCGGCAATGCCATGGACGCCGCGATCATTTCGCACATGCGGCGGGCCCATAACCTCCATATCGGCGAGAACAACGCCGAGGAGATAAAGATTTCCATTGGGTCCGCTTGCTTTCCAAAGAACGGTGAACCGCGGCGGATGCGCGTCAAAGGGCGTGATCTTGTCTCCGGCGTGCCACGCGAGCAGGAAGTCGAAGAAGGCGAGATTGTCGGAAGTCTGGCCGAACCGCTGGGTGCGATCGTTGAGGCGGTGAAGACGACGTTGGAGCATACCGTACCCGAGCTGGCTGCCGATATGGTCGAGCGCGGCATGGTTCTGACGGGTGGCGGCGGTCTGTTGCCAAATTTGGATGAGGTCCTTAGCTACGCAACCGGCCTCCCGACCACGGTCGCGACCGATCCACTGATTTGCGGCGCGATGGGTGCGGGCCGGACGCTCGAGCGGATCGGCAAGCTCAAGCATATGCTCGTGCACTGACGCGGTTCAATCGGCCGAGGGAGGCCGGCTTGTTCCCGAACTCACACAATTTTATCGATATCATCGGCCAAGGCCGTGCCGGCGAGGCCTATTTCTCGGATCGATTGAGAAAAAATTTATTGCGCATTAACCAATAAATGTAAATTTTCCATTTAATAACAGATGATCGAATACAGTAACGTTAACTATATATCTAATACTATTTAATTAATACGCTCGATTTTACTAAATTAGATGCTATACTTTCTTGGTAGGTGCGGCTCTTTAAGGCCGCCTGCTTGGGAAATTGGGGCGTCTAATAATGTCGATTCCGCGATTGTCGTCGGATAGCCAGGATCTTGGATTGGGAGGGGACACCATTCTCCCGACGCCAGGTGAGGCATCCAATTCGGCAACCGTGATCCAGGCGGACGGTGCCCAGGCCATTGAAGTCCCTGATGGCAGTGTCCTCTCGCATGGCGATTTTTCCCAGTCCGGCCAGGATCTGGTCCTGACCGGGCCGTCGGGCGGGGATGTGATCGTTCAGAATTACTTTGCCCAGGACAATCCGCCTGATCTCGTTGCATCGGGGGGTGCGCAGGCATTATCGCCGCAATTGGTCGACTCCTTTCTGTCGTCGCAGGCGCCCGGCCAATACGCTCAAGCCGGTTCGGCCGTGGGCGCGCAGTCGATTGGCCAGGTTGGCGATGTGATGGGGCAGGCGTTTGCCGTCCGGGCGGATGGAACGCGGGTTCCGTTGGAAAAGGGCGATCCTGTCTTCCAGGGAGACATCGTTGAAACCGGCGGAAACGAGAGCGCTGTTAGCATGGTGTTTCTCGACAAAACCGAATTTGCGCTTGGGGCAGATGCCAAGCTGGCGCTGGATGAGCTTGTCTTCAATCCGGCGACGCAGAGCGGCTCGGCCCAATTTTCCATTCTGAAAGGGGTGTTCGTTTTCTCGAGTGGCGAAATCGCCAAAACCGACAATACCGATATGACGGTGGCGACGCCGGTTGGCACCATCGGTATCCGGGGAACCGAAGTTGCCGGCCGCGTCGATGAGGGCGGCGGGCAATTCACGGTAATCGACGGGGCGATCGAGGTGATTACCCAGGCTGGCAGCGTGACCTTGGACAATCAGGGCGAAACTACGCGTGTGTCGGGTATCGATGCGCCGCCCAGTGCGCCATTTGTCCTGACGCCGGCGGAGTATGGCGATGCCTACGGCGATGTAGCCGGGATCGCTTCGCATTTGTTCCAAGGTGGAAAGCCTGGTCAGACCGGGCCGGACGGTACTCCAGGATCACCCGACCAAGGCGAAACCCAGTCGGGTCAGACGGGCGGCAGTGATAGTGACGCCGAAACCGGTTCGGGTGGGACGGCGTTGGCCAGCAACATTCCCGCAGAATCGGTGCAGCAACCCGCGCAAGACCCCGCACAACAGGGCGAATTGCCTGCAGGCGTTCTCGCATCCGGCGGTTCCGCTTCCCTGGAAGCGTCCCTGACCGACGCGCCGTTGGCCGCAAGTATTCCGACCGAAACGAGCACGCCGGGATTGGGCACCGCGCCGCCGGTCGAGGAACTCGTTTTAGCGCCGGGCCTCGATCTAGCCGATAGCTTGACCTTTGGCGGCACGGGACCCAGCGAGCCTGACGGCGGCACGGCGCCGGCGCCCTTCGATCTTGGTCTTCTTACCGATCCGTCGCCGATCTTGACTGAAACCACGACTGCGGACGGCGGACCGCCTGTCCCGGCTGGTGGCGGTATCGTTCCAGTGTCCTATCAGGGTGCGGATGACGTTATCGGCGGCAGCGGTGAAGAAACGCCAACCGGCTCGAATGATGGAAGCTCGGCCAACGGCGGCGGTAGCGGTGGATCTGCAGGCGTGGGTGGTGGTCCTATCGGCATACCAAGCGCTGGCGGCGTTTCGGCGGATCCTATTGCCGACAATCCATATGTTCCGGATCCGTACGGTGCATCGGGCCCCGACCTTGGCGCGCTCATCGAAGAACTGGCCAACGATCCGGATGATTCGGACGGGTCGGGCTTTGATCTCGTGGCGACCGACGATGATGATGCTCCTGCTCCTGCGCCGGCACCGGTTGTCACCGAGACGCCGGCGCCTCCGGCCGCACCGGCCGCGCACGATATTGTTCTGACCGTTTCCAATGCCACGGCTAGTGGCCAGTTCCAGGATATGACCGACAACTTCGTTCTGTCGAACCAGGGTCCGGACAGTTTCGCGCTGATCCCCGGCAGCGATATGGATATCGCCGGCTTGTCCGGCAGCGTTCAGGTCAGTCTGACGCGCGATACCTCGGGCGATGTGGATATCGACCTGTTGTCGTCGTGGAATTCCCTTAAGAACTTGCGGGCCGAAAGCGACACGGCGGCCGACCTGACGGTCGATAACTTCGTTCATACCGATATTCACTTCGGCGGTGGCGGCGACAGCCATATCACGATCATTGATGCCAAACGCGGGTTCATCACCACCGGGGACGGCAACGACACGATTGAGATCGATTCGCTATCCAATGTCGATACCTGGTCAAAGTTGTTCGATATCGATACGGGGGCCGGCAATGACACGGTGGTTTTCGATGGCGCGCCGAACGGCCTGTCCGAACTGGACTATGACGGTGGTGCGGGAATCGACACGCTGCAGATCACTGGACCGAATTCGAGCTTCGATTTCTCGTCGGGACAGATGAACGTGACGAATGTGGAACGGATCGATATCTCCGGTGCAGCGGACGTCACCTTGACGATACCTGACGACCTAATTCCGGCCGCCAATACCGGCATCAATGCATTGACCGGAACGGCGCGGACCTTGGTGGTGGACGGCGATAGCGGGGATACGCTGGACCTGATCGGGAATAATTGGAGCCAAGTTGATACGGCGCAGATCGATGGCCAGGGCTATACCGTTTATGAGCATGATTCGGGCATGCGCGTTGCTGCAGATTCCGATCTTACGGTCGTTTAGAACGGCGTTGCGGCTCGAGCCTTGGTTCACGAATTAGGCGAATTCAACCGCTTAACCGAACCTTAACCTCCATTCGATATCACTGGTTGATGAAGACGTTATTGCTTTAACGAGGTTGGCTGGCGTTGCCGGTCATGGGGACGGAAAGATCGCTGAATATCTGCAATACACACTCTTCCTGGTGCTGGCGCTGAACATTAATGCCGGTATTTCTCCAGACAGTGAGTGTCCCAAGCTCGAACGTCCAGCACCTCGGCCGATCATAGCTTGTGGGCCGTCGGCTCAGACCCGGCCGCAGTTAAAGCATCCGCGCCTCAAAAAGGGCGGGCATAATATTATTCTGATTGATGGAGCGGGAAGATGACCCGGTATCTGGTTTCCGATGAAAACCCCGGTGGTTTGCTGCTCGAGGATATCCTCCACGCCATTCGCACCGATATCCTCACGCGTTGCACCAAGATCATGAACGATCCGAAGGAAGAAGCGCGGCATGTCCTCGACAACAACATGAAGGTTCTTGCGTTGTTGAGCGAAGCGATTGCTCATGCCGAAGATTCGACCCGGGTCCTGAACAAGTCCTTCGGTCCGAGTACGGCAGCCCAGGGCGGCGCGCCACGTATCGGTACGGCGTAAGGACAACGCCCGCTTTCGCGGGCTTCCGAAAAACCTGATGAGATGGATCGGTGCCGGTTAGCGGTGCCGATTGTCGTGTTCGGAACGCGATCTATAGGCCGATCGGCGGCACTGGTGTGCTAGTCGGCTTCGCCGTGGCTTGGGGGGGTGGCGAGTGCCGCATCCTGATCTGGCATCCGAAGGAAGAATAGCCGCATCCCGAGAATACCAACGGCGACGGTGCCGAAGACCGCTGCGCCCGCTATGTTGCCATCGGCCATGCAGACAATCGTGATCCATACTGGAACCACGATGAATCCTATAGCGGTCAGCCAACCTCTAACGCCGTCCTGGCGAAACGCGAGGACGTAAAGATTGCGAAGAAGATCGTCGGTCCAATCGTCGCCGACGCTTTCAACAGATACTTTACGAGACACTGTGTTGTCTCCAATACGACGAAGATACTGTGATTTCTACGATATTTCTTTTAAGGCTCAGTTAATATGCAAGCCTAATCCAGATACGGGAGCGCATCAGTGACGGCTGATACAGGCCCGCATGAACTACCCACGGTGTGGAAGAATTCCTAGATGGAAGGGTTAGGCCATAATAACCACAACGTCATTAACCAAAACCGGGATAATACGGAGTGTACGACCTCCAGTAAGGACCTGTAGGGAGGCACGGGTTAACCAATACCCCCCGGTTCCCCGCTACCCTTCTCTCTGCAGGTCCTCTGGAAGGTTGTTTCCCGCAAAAAGCATATTTGGCGCCGCACATCCGGTTTTTGGAATGGCGGCGCTTCGTCGTTTGGGGGGGGGTGCCTTTACAGGGGCCGTCTAGCGGTCGGAACTGCAACGGACTTTGCGGGTGCCGTAAACCGTGCGGCGCAAATCGCACCCGACGACTTCGCCACTGGCCGGGTCGACGATCCAAAGGTTATTCCCGCTGCGAATCTGTAATTTTGATTGTGCCCGCACTGGCGTTGTCGTCGGCGCTGGCGCGCTGCTGCTGCCGCGATAGACAGTGACGCCGGATCGCGCCTTGGTCACCCGCCGCTGGTCGGCGGCGGCGTCGACACCGCGATGGACCGACACGCCAGCATTCTGTGTGACCGTCTGGGCAATGGCGGATGCGGAACTGACGATAGCCGGGATGACAAGTATAGAAACCATGGTAGCAAGCCGGATGATCTTCATTGTAGGGTCTCCCTGTGCCTAATGGCCGGGTTCCGGCCGGTTATCGACAATGGTTGAAAATTGGTTCCGCGCGGGGCGAGTGGCTCCTGCGATTCCAACCATAGACGGCACGGGTAAGTGGCTCATTCGGGCATGAGTACTAACTGCGATGGCGGTTGTTACGCCAATGGGGTCGACCGGGTGTGGACGACGAAATCTTAACGGCCGATCCCTAAAGACGGATCAGCCTGCTCCCCGCCTTGTTCGACGGTGAGGACAAGCCAGCACTGGATTTGGATAACGAACCATGACAGAGAACAATTCAGACGGCCCACAGCGCGCCTATACAAACCAGGATTTCCTGCACAGCAAGGATGCGCGCGTCCTTCGGATAATGGCGGAGTATCTGGAGCCGAAGAGTCGGTTCGACCATTATCGGATCGATGACACGATTGTCTTCATGGGGTCGGCGCGGACATTGCCCGCCGATGTCGCGGCGGCTGAGTTAAAGAAGGCGGAAGCCGCTGGTGAGGGTGTGGAGCGGGCGCGCAAGCAACTCGAGATGTCGGCCTATTACGAAGCCGCGCGCCAGCTTGCCCATCGGTTGACCGACTGGTCGAAAGGGCTCGATGACGCGGAACGACGGTTTGTGGTTTGCACCGGCGGTGGTCCCGGTATCATGGAAGCGGCGAACCGCGGCGCATCGGAGGCAAAAGGGGTCAATATCGGACTGACCATCTCATTGGAAAATGAGCAATCGAGCAATGAACACATCACGCGTGAGCTGGACGTTCATTTCCACTATTTCTTCATGCGGAAATTCTGGTTTGCATACCACGCGAAAGCGGTTGTCTTATTTCCGGGCGGCTTCGGCACGTTGGATGAGTTGTTCGAAATCCTGACGCTTCTGCAGACCAAGAAAGTTCGCAAACATCTGCCGGTCATCCTTTACGGGACCGATTTCTGGGATAAGGTCGTGAATCTGGACGCCCTCGTCGAAGCCGGGACGATTGCCGCCGATGATCTGGGATTACTGCATCGTACCAACAGCGTCGATGACGCGTACGATTACATCGTGAAGCAGCTTAGCGAGTACGGCCTCCCGAACCCCGGTGTGAGCCTTTGATGCCTGGGCTAATTGGATAAGACGAGAAGAAAAGAATCCTAATCAGGAACAAAAAGTCGGCCGCTTCAAATAAAGCGGCCGGTTGAAGTGAAGGAATCAAGAGGAGGTATGAGTGGATATTATAATTGTTGCGGTTTTTATGAAGTGATTGCTGTCACAGAGTCGAAAATATAAAGTTCTCTAAAATTTAGCAATAAATGACTAGATAGAAATCTCCCTATATTTGTCCATTGGCAGTATTGGACGCCCAAAGAGTTACCGCTACCGTTGCTGTTGAGAACAGGATGGGGAGCGGCCCAATGGGCAGGAACGAACAATCAAAAAAGCCGACGCTTACGGCAGGCGACGAGGAACTCTTCGGCCGAATTGCTTACGCCATGGTCGTTGTCGGGCTTTGGCGGAAGACCATTCGGCGGCAAACGGAATCCTTCGACTTTTTCGAGATTCGTGGCCAAGACGGTGAGCCGGCCTTTCGGATCGGCCGGCAATCCGGCGGCCGGTATGTTCTGCTCAAATTACCGACCGGAGCGATGAGTTACGGCAAGACCTTAGCCGAACTGTTGCGGAGCATTGCGTATGTTCCTGAGAGCGCCTGATCCAGCTAGCGTGCGGTCCGCGTTACCCCCTCGGTAACGCCAGCTTATAAATCCGACGACACGCCTGGTCGGGGTATGCCGAACGGCAAGGCCGCGTGTATGGTGATGGTTAATGCCACTAGAAGCATGCGAGATATAGGCTTTTCCCGGCTCGGGACTGTCAGTTTCATCAATTGTTAACAAGCCCGCCCAATTATGGTGGGTAGGCAACGGCCGCTTGGTCGCCGTTGGCGGTGGGTTAAGGCTCAAGACAGAAGGTAGGGGATAGGTTTTGGTTTCCGCGCTGGCAGATCTCAGGGTTTGCGTCATTCATGGCGACGGTGATATGCGCCGTACGATCCGCGAGGAACTGAATGTGTTGGGCGTGAATCAAGTCCGTGAATGCACGGATCCCAGTATGGCTTTATTGCTGCTGGCGGAATTCGAGGCGGATTTCTGTATCGTTGATTGGCAAGGCGAGCCGATGGATGGGCTTGAATTCGTAAGTTTCATCCGGACGTCCGACGAAAGTCCTGACCCTAAGCTGCCGATCATAATGCTAACCAGCAATGCGAGTACCCACCACGTCATCGACGCCCGGAATGCCGGTGTCGACGAATTTCTCGCGCAGCCGATCACCCGGCGGGCCCTGCATGCGCGGCTTCTGGCGTTGATCGAGAACCCCATGCTTTTCATTCAATGCGATGACTATCGCGGACCGGATCGCCGCCAATTGCGGCGTTCGTTCGTGGGGACACATCAACGTGAATCCGACGCCGAGGCAAAGGACGCTCAATCGACACCCGCCAATATCGGGAAGAAGGAACGTCTCGCCGGATAGTAGCCTGTTGGCAACGCGGTGGTTTTTAGCCCGCGGGTTCGACCAACGGGGCGTAGACATACCCGAGTTCACGGCCACGCCGCGCCACACGATACCATGGCGCCCCGTTGACTTTTTCCAAGATCTCCAATCGCGTCTCGCGGGGTAGGGTAGCGATCCTGTCAGTCCCCGAAGACGGCCCTCGCCGAATATTCGCGTTCGCGACGGTCTTAAAGAGTTTGGATTTCTTGGCGTGTATGAACCCGCGCACCGGGTACACGTTGGCGCCGTAGCGGTCACCGGGCGTGTACCAGACACGGACCGCTGACCAGTCGTTCTTGGCCGATACATCGATCACTGGCGTGCCGATGTGGATACGTTCCCGGTTCAGCCAATTGGCGTGGTCGACGACGATCTCCCGCTTATTCAGAACTCGGGTTACGACGGCGACATGGCCGTGCCGCGATTTGCGATTGCCCCGAATGACCATGACGGAGCCCACTTTGGGTGATTGGCTCCGCAAGAATTTTCCGGACGCGCGTTGCCACCACGTATGGGCGTCACCGAATATCTGTATGCCGGAAACCATCCGGGCATAGGGGACACACTGAAGCCGTTTTCGAGGATTGATGATGCGGGGCGCGATGCCAGGGTAGGACGCCCTGATGATCGGCCGGTACTTCACCGTTGTCAGGCCGGCCCCCTGGTGGAACGCCGCGTTGTTCGACAGAACGTCGCTCGCTGGTTTTGTCGTCAGAGTTCCGGACGTATCCTCCACCACAAGATGGGCCAACGTGCCGTCGTCCGAAGTTGATCCGGTGATCTGATCATGCGTTGTGCTGCACGCTCCGCAAATCAATGAGAGACCCACCAGAAACCATTGTCGCGTCCTGCCACCGCTCGCGCGGCTCCGCGACCCGATTCCTCTCGCCATATTACGCTGCCCACTCCTACCTTAAGGTCTTACTCCCAACGGAAGAAAGATTATCAGGAAAAAAGATACCGGGCAATTGTGGTTAATTTTGGGTTATCGGAGTAGCCCGCTTTTGCGAAAACTCTACGGTAGGGCGCGGGCGGTTCGAGTGTCGGTCGTTAGGTAGCGACAAGATATCCTGATGCGAGCGCAGGCAGCAGGATGGCGACCGTTGCGAAGGCGGCGATCCGATGTTCGTGCTGGCGTGCAATTCGGGCGTCCATGCGCATGGCCTCCGGGCTTACTGGTGTGTCCACCAGGTCGATGTCGGCGAACGCGGTCATGGGAATTAGAAAATCCAGCATACGATTGCCGCAGATCGATCGCAGGAAAAACGTGTCGATAACCGGCATGGGGTTGCTTGGCCGAAGACGAAGGAGCGCCCGCAGCGGCGCACGCCGTGCCGGCAGCACGGTTGTGGCGCCGACGTCGATCCCAATCCTGCCGCCGGTATCGTCCAGGAAGCGTACGTCCTGAATATGTTGCCATGGCAGGATGTATCCACCGATGCGGCGATCCTGAACGCCCCGCTCGTCGATCGTAACGACCGGTCCCCGCCGGAATAGATGGCTGATACACAGGACGAGTGCTGTCGATATGAGAGCAATTGCGCCAACGGTGGTCAGAAGGCGTGCGATCAGGTCCATCGATCCGGCTCCTGATGCCGGGTTTGCGACGACAGCATATGCGAACAGGGCTGCCAATCCCGATAGCGTGAGGATGGCGCCGCTGACGCGCAAGCGGTCGACATGAAAAGCAACGCGATCAATAACAGGAGAGGTTAAGTTCATGGTTCCTGGGATGCTGCTGCCAGGGAGCGTGCTGGCTGTATGCCGTATCGCTCCAGAATGGCGATCATCCGATGGATTCCTTGTAAAACTGTTAACCATGCCGACTTGCTCCGATAGTCGGTGGTGTGGCCTGCGGATGCCGAAGACGGGCGTTTCTGGGGAACGGGATTGGCGTGGACGCAAGAGGGTCCGCGAGCAGGGCGCGGACCGCCAATATTGCCGTAAGCGCGGTGGCCGTGATCGCGAACACAAAGATCACTTGGAACTCGGCGAGTTTGGACCCACCATCCGTTGGATCGTTGATCAGGACTTGCTGAACCGCGAAAACGGGATAGTCATATAGGCCGTGTAGCACCGTCGGGACCACCAGCATGGCGATGAGGCAGTACCGGCCGGTGGCCTGCGGTGTGGCATACCGTGCCGCGAAGTAGCCCATAATGATGCCTACGGTCGCATGCATGGGGACCGCGGTAACGGCCCGCAGCATGGCCGTCTCGGTCCAGTTTTCCGCGCCGAAGACGTAGTAGAGATTCTCGATCGTCGCGAACCCGAGCGAAACCATGACAGACAGGACAAGCGCGTCGAGTGGTTGGCGCATGTCTTCGTGCCGCAGCATGAAATAGAGGACTACGAGGAATTTGCCGACCTCTTCGGGTACGGCGGCTCCGAGAAAAGCCACCGCGAACGCGTGGAGGCGGACCGGCTCGATGGTTTCGATAAGGGGGGTGTAAAGCCCGGCCACACCGGCAATGGGAATTGCCGCCGCAAACCCCAATCCGAACCCGATCCACACCAATTCGCGGAGATGGCGCCATGACGTGCTCCCCGCGAAATAGAGCAGCAGAGCCAGCGCCGGCGCGATGGCGGATACCGCGGCGAGTAATCGCAAATGCAGACTGTCCAACGGAATCATTTCGGCGCCGCCAGTATCGACGAGAGCGTTGGGGAAAGGATATCCATCGGCATCACAGGCGTTCGAGTGGCAGAATATCGAGGATGATGACGGAAATCGTCGCGACCTGGGTGAGAAACCCAAATACCGCACCTGCGACCGATACGCCGCCGGCATGTTCGATATAGGCCTGCCGGATGCGTGGATCCTCGAACTCCCGATATGCTTTACCAATGCGCCGCGCGGCATGCTCGGCGTACCAAGATTTTGCGAACAGACCGCAAGCGACTGCGATCAAGAGTCCCGATCCCAGAAAAAGAGCGCCGGGCAAAATGTGATCGAGGAAGACGGGCAGAACGATGAGAATGACGCCGCCGGAATACATCTTTCTGTAGAACATCCAAGGCACCGTCCAAAGAAAAGCGGGCCAGTGCCAGCCACCGAACCACGGGCGTGAACGGGATGTTTCCTTCGTGCTGTCTTGCGGTAGTGGATCAGGAAGATTGCCTGCGTATACCGCTGATCGCGGACCTACGAAGTGCAGAATGTCCTCGCGTGATGCCCCGCTCTCGCCGGTTGTTTGCGGGAGCGGTGAACCGATCACCGTTACGCTGGGAGGATTCATTCGCGGTTGCCTAACTGATCAGGTCCTAGCTGCCGTATGCCTGGCGTCCGGACTCCTGCCGGCTCAGTAAGAGATGCCACACATGCAAATACTTCATTGCAGTGTCTATATACAAAAAATATAAATAAATATGGCAAAAAGATGAAATAGAGTGGCAAAAATAGAATATATATTTGTTGAAATATTGAACGCTTATTTGCATAATAGGAATATTACTACGCGTTAATGTTATGAATATTTTAACTATAACTTTATTAAAATACAGTTAAGGTCGTTTTGTTGTTTAGCTCGTCTGCCGATGGTGATCGAAGTTCGGTTGGCAGGGAGTGAACGGCTTGAGTGGAGGGGATTGGCCGTGAACACGAAACTGCGGAAGAGATTGGCCGGAGTAGGCAATGCGAAGCGAATTCGCTGCCGCTTCGATCTGGACACGCGTTTCTATGGAACGCGCCTGTCCTTGTGCTTTGGGCTCGCCCTTTTCTCGCTACTGGCGATTGTCTTTATGGATCTGCCGTTCCTGGCGATCCTACCGCTTGTCGGATTTATAGGTCTTGCCGGCTGGGGAGCCTATATCGCCCGTCAGCGATTGCAATTGCGGCAACCCATCATTGCTGTAGGGCGGCGTGGCATATGGGATCGCCGGCTGAGCACCGGCGTTATTCCGTGGACCGATATAGTCCAGGTGCGAACGGATCCGCGCGGCAACATCATCCTTGATCCTTGGAAAGAGTTCAGCGGCCTGGATGCCGTGGAGATGCCGCAATGGATGGCGTTCTTGAGCCGGTTCGATGTTGCGATGAAACCGGGCAGTATCCGCATTAGCCTAGTCGATATCGACGCTGAGAGCTGGGACGTGCTTGCCGCGATCGAAGCGTCGCTGCCCTACTATCTACGGTCATTGTGGCGCCCGGAACCGACGCGGCGGAAGCCGGCCCGACAGACTCGCGCCGTGTTCACCGGTCTGAGCGCTGCCACCGCCGTCGTTGTCCTTTTTCTGATGGTCGTTGTCCCGGACAAGGATGGTGTTGCCGTGCTCCAAAACATGGGGCCGGTGACGGATGTTGGTGTCGCGCCGAGCAAGCCCGAGGATCATTCAATCGACGTTTACCGACACGCTGCCGAGCGTGGCGATGCGGACGCACGCATGCGTCTTGGTCTGATGTTTTACGAGGGCGAAGAGGTTCAGCGCGATCATGGTGAGGCGGCCCGATGGTTTCGGCTCGCCGCGAACGACGACGTGCCGGCGGGGCAGGCGGCGCTCGGTTACCTGCATGAGCAGGGGTTGGGCGTGACGCAAGATTTCGGACAGGCCCTAACCTGGTATCGGCGTGCTGCTGAAGAAAAGCATCCGTGGGCGCAGTACCGACTGGGAATGATGTACCGGGACGGTCGGGGCGTGACGCGAAACTCGGACGAGGCCGTTCGCCTGCTCAAAGCAGCGGCGACGCAGGGCGACGTTGCCGGCCGTTTCCATCTTGGTGAAATGTATGAAAACGGTTGGGGT
>JAJFJD010000059.1 GCA_021774335.1 Alphaproteobacteria bacterium | reverse complement strand
TCCGAAATTCTGACCGGAGACGGCAATATTGCGAGTCTCTGGACCTACGAATGAGCGTCGATGTCGCCGCAACGCCGCGGAAATTCGGGCAAGTCGAAAACGACATAACATGATCATATTAAATAGAATTTTGAGTGGTGGAGCCGAGCGGAATCGAACCGCTGACCTTCGCATTGCGAACGCGACGCTCTCCCAACTGAGCTACGGCCCCGACACTGGGAACGACGGCGCAAAGCACGCCGAAGCGTGCGGAATATGTGAAGGGATCAGGGTCATGTCAAGCGCCACGTCACTGCGGGGTCTTGCCACCCTTCCGGTGTTACGGCTAGGGTGCGCCGTTCGGACAACCGGGGACAGGTCCTACGCATATGATCGCACTGAAGTTATTAATCGATTCGGTTCTCAGTATTTTTATGTGGATCATCATCCTGCAGGTGATCATGAGTTGGCTGATCGCGTTCAACGTGATCAACACGAGCAATCGATTCGTCTATATGGTGGGCGATTTCCTCTATCGCATCACCGAGCCGGTCATGCGGCCGATCCGCCGTATCCTGCCGAATCTCGGCGGCATCGACCTATCGCCGTTGGTCGTCCTGCTTCTGATTTTCTTTGCCAGAAACCTGCTGTACGAATACTGGCCGCAATAAGGTTCGGAAGAGGCAGCGATCATGGCGGCGCTTCCGGTTACATCACGGGATGACGGCGTCGCGGTCGCGGTCCGGCTGACGCCGAAAGCGTCGGCCAACCGAATCGACGGGCTCACGCCGGCGGACAGTGGCGGCATCGCGCTCCGCGCGCGGGTCACCGCCGCGCCGGAGAACGGTAAGGCGAATGCCGCCTTGATCAAACTCCTCGCCAAGGCGTGGAAGCTTCCGAAAACCACCCTGACCGTCACCGCCGGCGCCAAAGACCGGCGCAAGACCATCCACGTCGCCGGTGATCCCGATATCCTGTTGCCGCATCTCCAACACTGGCTCGAGGCTCACCATGACTGACGCGACCATCATCGACGGCAAAGGATTCGCCGCGAACCTGCGGGAACGGGTCGGCGCGGCGGTGGCCGACGTGACGAAAACGCACGGACTAGTCCCGGGCTTGGCCGTGGTGCTGGTGGGCGAGGATCCGGCGAGCCAAGTCTATGTCCGCAACAAGCGCAAGCAGACCGTCGAGGCGGGCATGCAGAGCTTCGAACATTCGCTGCCGGCGGACACCGGCGAGGCGGATTTGCTGGCGCTGGTCGACAAACTCAATCGGGACGGCACAGTGCACGGCATTCTGGTGCAACTGCCGCTGCCGGATCAGATCGACGCCGACAAGGTGATCGCCGCCATCGATCCGGATAAGGACGTCGACGGCTTCCATGTCATTAATGCCGGCCGGCTTGCGACCGGCGGCCAAGGGCTGGTGCCCTGCACGCCGCTCGGCTGCCTGATGATGCTGAAGGACCGGCTTGGCGACCTGTCCGGGCTGGACGCCGTAGTGGTCGGCCGGTCGAATATCGTCGGTAAGCCGATGGCGGCGCTGCTGCTGGGCGAAAGCTGTACGGTGACCGTGGCCCATTCGCGCACCCGCGACCTGCCCGCGGTCTGCCGCCGCGCCGATATCCTGATCGCCGCGGTTGGGCGGCCCGAGATGATCCGCGGCGACTGGGTCAAGCCGGGCGCCGCCGTGATCGACGTCGGCATCAACCGGGTGCCGAAGGAAGGCGAAGAGGGAAAATACCGCCTGGTTGGCGACGTATGCTTTGCCGAAGCGCAGGCCGTCGCAGGCGCAATCACGCCGGTGCCGGGCGGTGTCGGGCCGATGACCATCGCCTGCCTGCTGCGCAACACGCTGACCGCGGCCTGCCGCCAGGCCGGGATCGAGCCGCCCGCGCTCTGACGGCCGGTTATCCGCCTGCAGGCAGCCGAAGCCGCACCACGCCCTTGAAATTATTGGGATCGACGGGCTCACCCTTGCGCGTGATCTCGATTCGTCCCTGCCGCGCCAGGTGCACCGCCTGCTGGCGAACCGCATTCATGTAACGGCGCCAAAGCTCGGGCCCATCGCCGGGACGGCGGCGCGCCTCGGCCACCGCCCGAGCCGCATCCATCGGGCTGATCGATTTTTCGGGCGGCATATCCTCAAGCAGGCCCAGGATTGCTTCGGCGACGGGGTCATCGACGCGTGGCGTTTCGGCATCGGAGTCGGACATTGTCGGTTCCTTAGCACCGTTCCATCTGGACGGCGCGGGTTTGGGCGCGAATAATGCGCGCATGATCGGTACGATTGAAACGCTGCTGTTGGCCGTCGCGATATTCGTCGGCGGGCATTTCTTCCTTTCGAGCGTAACGGTGCGCGAACCCATCATCAAGGCGTTGGGCGAGACCGGATTCCGGGTGTCCTACTCGGTGCTGGCGCTCGGCGCAATGGTCTGGGCGGTCGCCGCCTATAATGCCGCACCCCGCGTGGTTCTGTGGCAGCCGACGCCCGGACTGTTGGCCATCCCGCTCCTAGTGATGCCCTTCGCCTGCATCCTGCTGGTCGCCAGCCTGTCGACGCCGAACATCACCATGGTTGCGGGCGAGCGCCACGCGGACCAACCGCATCCGGCGCCGGGCATCATGACGATCACCCGCCATCCGGGCCTGTGGGGTTTCAGCCTGTGGAGCATGGCGCATCTATTGGCCAACGGCGACGACGCGAGCCTTGCCCTGTTCGGCGGCATCGCTGTGCTGTGTTTCGGCGGCATGTGGCATATCGACCAGCGCCGCCGCGTCACACTCGGCTCGGCCTGGGGGCCGGTGGCGCTGACCACGTCGGTCATCCCTTTCCAGGCCGTCTTGCAACGGCGCACCAAGATCGACTGGGCCGGCATCGGCCTCGCCCGCGTCGCGGCAGGCCTAGCGCTCTACACCGCCCTGCTGCTGACCCACGGCTGGGCCATCGGGTTATCAGTGATACCGGGGTAGGATCATCCACCCGGAGGCAATTAAGATGAAATTCGCAATTCGCCGAATGGTGCCCAGCGATGCCGTCGGGATGCACCGGGTTCACACGCATGCGGTCACCGCCGTCTGCGCGGCATTTGTGGAGCCCGCAGCGGTGGAGGCATGGCTGCACGGCCGGACACCCGAGAAATATGTGCTCGCGGCCGACGAGGGCGGCGAGACGTTCTGGATCGCGGCGGCGGAAGACGGATCGGTCATCGGGTTTTCATCTTGGCGGCGAGACGAACTGGTTAGCCTCTTCGTCGATCCGGCATGGCATGAGCGCGGCGTCGGCCGTGCGTTGTTCGACGCCTGCGAGAAAGACGCGGCGGAGAACGGCCACGCGCCCCGCCGGCTGACCGCCACCCTGAACGCCGTCAGCTACTACGAGGCGCTCGGTTTCCGCCAGGTCCGCGAAAACTATCGGGAAAAACAAGGGCAGAGGATTCCCCATATCGAGATGACGCGTGCCCCTCGTACGGCGTGAGGTCGCGCGCCGGAAGGTTCGCCGGCGCGAACAGCAAGATCCGGGTGGCGGCGATTCGATCGTCCTCGTATCTGTCCCCGCGAAATCCAATCCGTCACAACACGAACACGGGGCAGAACACATGACATCATTGAGTGGAAAAGTCGCCATCGTCACCGGAGCGAGTTCGGGAATCGGCCGGGCGGCGGCGGCAGGCGCTTGAGCAACTGGTCGCCGACGTCACCGCCGAGGGCGGCACGGCGGTCGCGCGGGCAGGCGACGTCAGGGACGAGGCCTGCGCCAAGGCTCTGGTCGCATTGGCCGTCGAGACATATGGCGGGCTCGATATCGCCTTCAACAATGCCGGTACGTTGGGGGAGATGGGACCAGTCGCCGAGGTGTCGCTCGCCGGGTGGCGTGAGACGCTCGACACGAACCTGACCAGCGCCTTCCTCGGCGCCAAACATCAGTTGCCCGCGATGATCGCGCGCGGCGGCGGCTCGCTGATCTTCACCTCGACCTTCGTCGGCCACACGGCGGGCATGCCCGGCATGGCAGCCTACGCGGCGAGCAAGGCCGGGCTTATCGGGCTGACCCAGGTTCTCGCCGCCGAAGTCGGCGCGGACGGCATCCGGGTGAACGCGATCCTGCCCGGCGGCACCGACACGCCGATGGGGCGCACCGTCGCCGATACACCGGAAGCGACCGCCTTCGTGGAGAATTTACATGCGTTGAAGCGTATCGCGGCGCCGGAGGAAATTGCCCGATCCGTGCTCTATCTGGCGTCGGCCGCGTCGAGCTTCACGACCGGCACGGCGATGCTGGTAGACGGCGGCGTCTCGATCTGCCGGGCCTAGACCCGGCCGAGATGACCGCGGATTTGCGTCAGCCGTTGCGCCGGTTGGCGAGGCGCAGGCGCAGGGCGTTCAGCTTGATGAAGCCTTCGGCATCGCGCTGGTCGTAGACCGAATCTTCCTCGAAGGTGACATGCTCCAGGCTGTACAGGCTGTTCGGGCTTTCGCGCCCGATCACCATGACATTGCCCTTGTACAGCTTCAGCCGGACGCGGCCGGACACCGGCTCCTGGCTCTTGTCGATCAACGCCTGCAGCATCTCGCGTTCCGGTGCGAACCAGAAGCCGTTGTAAATCAGCTTGGCATAGCGCGGCATCATCTCGTCCTTGAGATGCGTCGCCTCGCGGTCGAGCGTGATCGACTCCATCGCCCGGTGCGCCGCAATCAGGATGGTGCCGCCCGGCGTTTCGTAGATGCCGCGCGACTTCATGCCGACGAAGCGATTCTCGACCAGATCGACCCGGCCGATGCCGTTGGCCCCGCCGAGTTCGTTCAGCCGCGTCAGCAATGCCGCCGGGCCGAGTTTTTTGCCGTCGATGGCGACCGGGTCGCCGCCCTCGAAGTCAACTTCCACCACGGTCGGCGTGTCCGGCGCTTTCTCGGGGTCGACGGTGCGGGAATAGACATACTCCGGCGCTTCCTCGGCCGGGTCTTCCAGCACTTTGCCTTCGGCGGAAATATGCAGCAGGTTGGCGTCGACCGAGAACGGCGCTTCGCCGCGCTTGTCCTTGGGCACCGGAATCTGATGCTTTTCCGCATAGTCGATCAGCACGGTGCGGCTGGTCAGATCCCACTCGCGCCAAGGCGAGATGACCTTGATGTCCGGATTGAGCGCGTAATAAGCCAGCTCGAAGCGCACCTGGTCATTGCCCTTGCCGGTGGCGCCATGGGCCACCGCATCGGCCCCGGTCTCGCGCGCGATCTCGATCTGGCGCTTGGCGATCAGCGGCCGCGCGATCGACGTGCCCAGCAGATACACGCCCTCGTACAGCGCATTGGCGCGGAACATCGGGAAGACGTAGTCGCGCACGAATTCGTCGCGCAGGTCGTCGACATAGATTTCCTTGATGCCGAACATCTCGGCCTTCTTGCGCGCGGGCTCCAGCTCCTCGCCCTGGCCGAGATCAGCAGTGAAGGTCACCACCTCGCAGTCGTAGACTTCCTGCAGCCATTTCAGAATGACCGACGTGTCGAGCCCGCCCGAATAGGCCAGCACCACCTTATTGATCTTGTCGCCCATTGCCGGGCCCTCCGCGCAACGCAAACTGTTGGAATCGCGGCGGAGTATAGGGAAAGAACGCTTGGCCGCAAGCGGCGCGGCACGGCGGGCGGCTGCGCACGCGCCCGAATGTGCGATCACATATCGTCACCGACAGTTGTCTGGCGGTGCGCGCGATCTAGCCTCACTATGATGAACCAAATCCGCCTTACCACAGCGACTTGAAACGGAGGAGAATCCGCATGTCGAATCGCACCGGTTCCATTCTTTCCCGCACCCTCGCCTGCGTGACGGTACTCGCCCTCGGCGGCTGCCTTACCGCCCAGTATCCGGTGACCAAACGCGTACCGGGCGCCGAAGCGCTTATCAACTTCGAAGACCCCTCCTTGCGCGACGCCAAGGTGGTGCGCATCCATCATCTCGACGCCTTCGAGCATGTCGCCTACGCGCGCTTCGAAACGAACCAACTGACCGTGGAAGCGGTGTATGACACGGCCCTGGGCGAGGGCTTGGCGCTGCAATACGACTATTGGATGGAACGGATGGCCGACACCTGGAACGCCCTGCGATCCCAGAACAAGGCGTGGGGCGAAAAGGTCACCCTTGCGGCGCAGCATAACGAGATGGATTTCCAACCCTTCCGCCTTGCGGACGGACGGCAATGCGCCGGATTCAATTCGGAATGGGATTTCGATCCCCGGGATTCATTCGGCCGGCCCACCCGGGTTCTCTTCGGCTATGTCTGCGCGCGGCCGGGCGCGAAAGTCTCGGAGAAACGGCTTGCCAAAATTCTGTCGGGCATAAGCATCAACCAGCGGTACGGCGAAACCTTCGTGCCGGTGCGCCCGCAGCGCAGTGTCGACCAGGTTGCGTTCAACACGGCAGTGGGCGCGGACGGGTCCGCGACCGGGAACGAGGAATTCCCGTTCAACTTCGGCACGACGATCGACGAGAATGACGGCGGCGACGACGGCAGCGAATACAGCGGCTAGCGACTAGCCGCCCGCCATCCCGGTCTTCTGGCCCTTGGCGCGGACGCTTTCGCTTTTGAGCTGGCCACAGGCGGCGAGGATGTCGCGGCCGCGCGGCTTGCGCACGGTCACGAAATAGCCGGCGCGCTGCACGATGTCGGCGAAGCGATCGATCGCCGCCTCTTCGGAACAGTCGTAGGCGACGCCGGGCCACGGATTGAATGGGATCAGATTGATCTTGGCCGGAATGCCCTGGATCAGCCGCGTCAGTTCGCGCGCGTCCGCCGCCGAATCGTTCACACCCTTCAGCATCACGTATTCGAAGGTGATACGCCGCGCGTTGCTGAGCCCGGTATAGGCGCGGCAGGCGTCCAACAGTTCGGCGATCGGATATTTGCGGTTGATCGGCACCAGCTCGTCGCGCAGGTCATCGCGCACCGCGTGCAGCGAGATCGCCAGCATAACACCAATCTCCGACCCGCAGCGGTGGATCATCGGCACCACGCCCGAGGTCGACAGCGTGATCTTACGGCGCGAGACCGCCAGCCCCTCGCCGTCCATGACGATCTTCAGCGCTTTCTTCACATTCTCGAAATTGTAGAGCGGCTCGCCCATCCCCATCATCACGATATTGGTGAGCTGCCGATCCTCCGACGGCGACGGCCATTCGCCGAAGGCGTCGCGCGCCAGCATGATCTGGCCGACGATTTCCTTGGCGTCCAGGTTGCGCACCAGTTTCTGCGTGCCGGTGTGGCAGAAGGTGCAGGTCAGCGTGCAGCCGACCTGGCTGGAAACGCAGAGCGTGCCGCGGTCCGTTTCCGGGATATAGACGGTTTCGGCTTCCTGCGCGTCGTCGAAGCGGACCAGCCACTTGCGGGTGCTATCGGTCGAGCGCTGCTCGGTGTTGACGGCGAGCCGGCCGATCCGGAAACGCTCGGCCATTTCCGCCCGCAACCCCTTCGACAGGTTGGTCATCTCATCGAAATCGGTGATGCCGCGATTATAAATCCACTGGAAGACCTGCTTGGCGCGGAACGGCTTCACGTCCAGCGGCGCCAGCGCCACCGCCAAATCCTCGCGGTCCATCCCCATCAGATTCACGCGCGAATCCGCCGGCGCAACGGTCGCAGCCGGGCCGCCGGGCATGAAATCCTGCAAACTGGGGACGGTTTCGCTCATACCGCGATGATATAGGGGGGAAAGGCCCCCTCGCCAATGGTTTATCGCACGCCGCCCGGGTCGTTCCGGCTAATCCATCCGGTATCGGGCCTGGAAACACGCCGTGCGGCTCACCCGAAGCGGCCGATCCGGTAGGGCGTCATATCGACGTCGAGCTTCTCGCCTGCGATCAGTCCGGCCAGGATCTCGCCGGTCTTGGGCGCCATCGTCAGCCCCGTGTGACCGTGGCCGAAGGCGGCGTAGAGGTTCTCGAAGCCGGGGATGTCGCCGAGGAAGGGCACCGAATCCGGCGTCGACGGCCGGCGGCCCATCCATTCGACCGTGTCGTCGACGTTGATATCGGGGAACATCCGTTTTATGAGCCGCGAGAATACCTGCGCGCGGCGATAGTCCGGCGGTGCGTCCACGCCCGCGAATTCGGCGGTGCCCGCGCAGCGCACGCCGGCATTCATCGAGCTGACCACGAATTTCGCGTCTACATTCATGATCGCATTGTTCAGGGTCACACCGGGGTTGCGGAACACCAAGTGGTAGCCCCGCTCGGCTTCCAGGACGACCTTGACGCCCAGCCCGGACAGCAGCTTTCCCGACCAGGCACCCATGGCGACGACCACGCGTTTCGCAGGGATTGGCCCGGCATCGGTCTCGATCCGCCACACCCCGTCCGCTTCAGGCACCAGCCGCTCAATCGAGCACCGGCGGAACGCCACGCCCATCGACTGTGCCTTCTCCGCGAGCGCCTTGCCAATCCCGCCAGGGTCGAGCGCGCGGCCTTGTTGCTTGATCAGGACCGCGGCCTCAAATTCCGGCGAGAGCGCAGGTTCGACCTCGCGCAGCGCCTCGCCCTGCACGACTTCGAGGGGAACCTGGCGGTCGCGCCGCATCTGCCAGCCTAGCGACGACAGATTCGCGTCCGCCGCATTCCGATAGACATGCACATAGACGCCATCGCGAATCAGGTCTTCCCGGCCCGTCCCCGCGATGTGCCGCCGGTAGATATCGAGCGTCGGGCGGGTCAGCGCCATCATCGCATCGGCGATGGTGTCCAACCCTTCGCGCCGGGCGGCGCGCAGAAACCGCACCCCCCATGGCAGGAATGTCGGCAAATACCCGAGGCGCACGGCGATCGGCCCCTCCGGGTCGATCAGCCATTTCGGGATGCTCTTCCAGAGGCCAGGCATGGATTGCGGCACGCAGGACCATGGCGACAGCGACCCGGCATTCCCGTAACTGGCGCCTTCCGCCGGCGGGTCACGGTCGAGTATGGCCACCTTGAAGCCGCGCTCCGCGAGCGACAATGCGGTGCAAATGCCGACGATGCCCGCCCCCAACACCGTCACGTCGGCAGTTTCATCCGTATCTTTTTCAGCCATGGCTGCCTCTCCCCTCGCCCTGTATGCGACGGCGGCATCCGAACCCGGGCCACCGCGTCGACTTCAATTGTTCGCCATTGCCGAGAGATTGACAAATTTTCCCCGGCCTTGACGTCCAATGCCGATCTCGCAATCGGGCGGCCGCCCAACTATGCTGGCCCGGAGACACCGCACATACGCAACCCCGACCGATCAACCCGATGCCAAGCTACGCCCTTCGAAAAGCCGCGTGCCGAGTCCTGCCGGATCGCTGGTTCGCCAGGCTGCTGTATCTGAAGCACCACGGCCGCCTGCCGCGTACGCCGCCCGTTTCCTTCACCGAACGCGTCGGCGCGCGCCTTGGGGCGGCGGAGATGGAGCGCTATCAGGACTATTGCGACAAGCGGGCTGTCCGCGATCTGGTGACGCCCAAGATCGGGCCGGACTATATGATCCCCCTCCACGCGACCGCCGACCGCCTGACGCAGGACGTCTGGGATCGTCTGCCGAACGCTTTCATGATCAAACCCAATCACGGCAGCGGCTGGTTCCGCATGGTCCGGAACAAGTCGGCCGAAGATTTCGACGCTCTCGTGGCGCTGACCGATAGCTGGCTCGGCCAGAACTTCTATTACATCCGCCGCGAGACGCAGTACCGGCATATCAAACCCTGCCTGCTGTTCGAAAAAGCGCTGTTCTGGGACGGCGGCGACCGGCTCGCGGACTATAAGATCCACTGCTTTCACGGGAAGATCGCCTATATCCAGGTCGTGTTGCGAGAGCCGAACAAGGCCCGGCTGCTGTTCGACGCCAATTGGAACCGGCTTCGGATCCGCAACAAATACCCGAACGACGGCGCGTTTCCGCGGCCGCCGAGGCTCAAGGAGATGTGCACGATCGCCGAGACGCTGTCCGTGGATTTCGATTATGTCCGGGTCGACCTGTTCAACGTGCCGGACGGGGTGTTTTTCGCCGAACTCACCTTCACGCCCGATGTCGGCGCGGACGGCTTCGATCCGGTCGCATTCGACGACTATCTCGGCGCGCTGTGGGACGGGACGGTTGAAGCATCCCTATCCGAAATGGCGGCGTGGCGGCTTACTTAACCTTACACGCCTTGTTGATCGCGCCGTAGGCCTTGGTGAAGCCCTGCAGCGAGTAAGTGTCGGTCGTGCGGGTCCCGCGCGTCGAGACGCCGGAGACGATCATCGACGCGCCGCGCTTCATGGCGCCGACGATTTCCTGGTCGTCCTTGGCCGACCGGCTCCAGGCGGTGGCGCCGTCGGTGAACAGGGTGAAGCGCTGGCCGCCGATCCGCAGCCGCACCGTGCTGTCCTTCTTGAAGGCGTATCCGGCGGCAAAGCTGACCTCGTTGACCCGCTTGTCCCACGGCCGGTGAGTCACGTAGGCATAGATCGCGCCGCGTTTCTTGTATTTGCCCTCGTCCCGGATCGGCTGGCTCCAGATCGAACAGCCCACCTTGCCGCCCTCGTCGAAGGTCTGCGCGCCCCAATCGCTATAGAGGCCGAGCACCTTGTCCGCCGCGAAGGCCACCGCGGCCAGGGACGAGACGAAGACGACTACCAGGATGACAACCAAACTATGTCGACGCATTGCTTTCATGGCCTCTCATATAAGAAGTGCAACGGCGCTGCCAAGATGCCGATATGGGGCAATTTCATGGCTCCTCGCCGCGTCGTAAAATCTGTCCGCCGTGGACATGGGGCGGCAATTCTTCCACCGGGCCGCCCGGCGACGGCGGACGCGGCGGAAACCGGCCAAGCGTGAGCAGCCGGTCATACATCAGGATGGCGCCGGCGACGCCCACGTTGACGCAGAATTTCATCGGAATCTTCACAACATGGGAACAGCGCGCCACCAGCGGCTCGGACAGCGACCCACGCTCCGGGCCCAGGACATAGGCCGCGCGTTTCGGATGGGTGAAGCTGGGCAGGTCGATCGATTCGTCCAGCAGCTCGACACCGACCAGCTCGCAACCATGCGGCAGCGTCAAATCCGAGACCGATCCGAATTCGTACAACGGCACGTGTTTCGCGGTGCCGGAGGTATCGGATTTCTGGATTTCCCGCACATTGACCGCCGGCGCGATAGCGAATACGAAGTCCGCCCCGAAGGCGTGCGCCGACCGGAACAGGTTCCCAACATTCATAGGCTTGGAAATTCCTTCCACGCCCAATCCAAAATAACCCCGCATAGCGCGCAAACTTGCATAGCTGTAAGCGGCAAGGCAAGGTCTGCGGCGCGATCCATCCGATAGATCACGACAAGATATAGCGAGAAAAAGGAGCCCGCCGCGATGCGCGCGATGCGAATTCATGAGTTGACCGGAATCGATGCGCTGCGCCTGGAGGAGGTTCCGCCCCCGACGCCCGGCCCCGGTGAGCTGCATGTGGCGATCCACGCTGCGGGGGTAAACTTCGCCGATACGCTGGTCGTCAAAGGGCAATACCAGCACAAGGCCGAACTGCCCTTCACGCCCGGCATGGAAGCCGCGGGCAAGGTTCTGACCGTCGGCGACGGCGTCACGGGCTTCGCGCCGGGCGACCGCGTACTCGCCCCGATGCGCATCGGCGCCTATGCCGAGGAAGCCCTGATCGACGCGCGCCATGCAGTGCATATGCCCGACGGCATGGACTATGCCGCCGGCGCGGCCTTTCCGATCGCCTACGGCACCAGCCATCTCGCACTGACCCATCGCACCAAGCTACAGGCCGGACAGGTCTTGCTGGTGCTGGGCGCATCCGGCGGCGTCGGCCTGACCGCCGTGGAAGTGGGCAAGGCGTTGGGCGCGACGGTCATCGCCTGCGCCAGCAGCGCCGACAAACTCGCCATCGCTGAGGCGCATGGCGCGGATCACCTGATCAACTATTTGACCGAGGACATTCGCGCGCGGGTCAAGGACCTCACCGGCGGCGTCGACACCGTCTACGACCCGGTCGGCGGCGACGCGGCGTCCGCGGCGCTCCGCTGCCTGAATTACGAGGGCAATTTCATCACGCTCGGCTTTGCCAGCGGCACGGTCCCGCAATTCGCCGCCAACTATCTGCTGGTCAAGAATATCTCCGTCGTCGGGTATTCCTTCAGCACCTACCGCTTCGAGCAGCCCGAAACCATGCGCCATACGCTCGACGAGATCTGCCGCTGGTATATGGACGGCAAGCTGAAGCCGCATATCAGCTACACCTTCCCGCTGGAAGAAACCCCGGCGGCGCTGCAAGCGCTGGTCGACCGGAAGTCGACCGGCAAGGTCATCGTGGCCGTGCGCGAAGGCGGCTAGACCCCACCCTATTTCAGCCCATTATTTTAGGAGCGGCGTAAGCCGATCGACCGCCTCTTCGAGGGTTTCCGGCGCGCGGGCGAAACACAGCCGCAGCCAACCCTCACCCTCCGGCCCGAAGGCGGTGCCCGGCGCCAGCCCGACCTTGGCTTCGTGCACCAGCCGCTTGGCAAAATCGAGGCTGTTGTCCATCCCATCGACCGCGAAGAAGGCATAGAAGGCCGCGTCCGGCGAGCGGTAGCGCACCCGCGGCAGCGCCGACAGGCAATCGCCGATGACCGCCCGGCCCCGGCGGCAATGCTCGACCATCGACTCGACGAACGGTTCGCCGTCGCGCAGCGCCGTGACCGCCGCATGTTGCAGGAAGGTCGCCGTGCCGCTGGTGTTGTACTCGATCAGATTGCCGATGAAGGGCGCGACGCGTTCCGGATGGGTCAACCAGCCGAGCCGCCAGCCGGTCATCGCCCAGGCCTTTGAGAAGCTGTTGATCACAATCACCGGATCGTCCGGGTCGGCGATTTCGAGGAAGGATGGCGCGACAGGGCGGTCGTACACGATGCGGGCATAGACCTCGTCGGCGACGATCCAGATGCCTTTTTCCCGGCAATGGTCGAGCAACGCCTGCTGTTCTTCCCGGCGCATCATCCATCCGGTCGGGTTGCCCGGCGAATTGACGAAGATCACGCGCGTCCGCTCATCGCACTGCGCGGTCACTGCCTCGAGGTCGAAGGTCCATCCTTCGTTGCCGAAGCGGAGCGGCGCGTTGCGCGGCTCACCGCCCATGATCTCAACCGTCGCCTGCGCATTCGGCCAGACCGGCCCGACCAGCACCGCGTTGTCGCCGGCGTCGATCAGCATCTGCATCAACATCATGATGCCGGTCATACCGGACGACGTGACGGTGATGCGTTCCATCGCCATATCGACGCCGTAAAGCCCCGCGGTATAGCGGCCGAGCGCCTCGCGCAGTTCCGGAATGCCGTGCTTGTGGGTATAGAAGGTGTGGCCCGCCGCCAGCGCATCGTCCGCGGCCGCCTTAATGAAATCCGGCGTGGTCACGTCCGACTCGCCGTACCACAGCGGAATGACCGACGGATCGTCCAAGGCCAGGCGCGAGACCTGCAGGATCTGCTGGGTTTCGAGATCGCGGATCTGCGGGCGGATGCCGGCTTGGATGTTTGCCGTCATGGCGTCTGCAACTCGGCAATATCCGCGAACAACGCCAGCGCTTCCGGATTGGCCAGTGCTTCTTGGTTCTTGATCGACCGTCCATGAATGATGTCGCGCACCGCCAACTCGGTGATCTTGCCCGACTTCGTGCGCGGAATGTCCGCGACGGCGATGACCTTGGCCGGCATGTGCCGGGGCGAACAATTGGCCCGGACCCGCTTGCGGATATCGTCGATCAAGGCCGCGTCCAGCGCGTGCCCGCCGCGCATGCGGACGAACAGCACCACGCGGGTGTCGTTATCCCATTCCTGCCCGACGCAGATCGCTTCTTCGACTTCCTCGAAGGCTTCGACCTGGCGGTAGATTTCCGCGGTGCCGATCCGCACACCGCCCGGATTGAGCGTCGCGTCCGAGCGGCCGTAGATGATCAGACCGCCATGTTCGGTGAGTTCGACGAAATCGCCGTGACACCAGACATTCGGGAATTTCTCAAAATAGGCGCCGCGGTATTTCGAGCCATCCGGGTCCTGCCAGAAGCCGAGCGGCATGGACGGGAACGGGCGGGTACACACCAGCTCGCCTTTCTCGCCGATCAGGCTTTCGCCGGAATCGTTGAAGACCTCGACCTCCATGCCAAGCACGCGCTTCTGAATTTCGCCGCGCCAGACTGGCCCCATCGGGTTGCCGCCAACGAAACAGCCGATAATGTCGGTGCCGCCCGCAATCGACGACAGGCAGACGTCGCGCTTCACATTTTGGTATATGTAGTCGAAGCTTTCCGGGACCAGGGGTGACCCGGTGGATGCGATGGTCCGGACCGTGCCCAGGTCGTGGGTGTCCATCGGCTTCAGCCCCTCTTTGGCCAAAGCGTCGATATACTTCGCCGAGGTGCCGAAGTAGGTCACGCCGGCCGCATCCGCGTAATCGAACAGCACCGACGCCGACGGCGCGAAGGGCGACCCGTCGTACAAGACAAGCGTCGCCTCGCTCGCCAGCGCCGTGACCATCCAGTTCCACATCATCCAGCCGCAGGTGGTGAAGTAGAAAACCCGGTCGTCCCGTTTGATGTCGCTTTGCAGCCGCTGTTCCTCTAGATGCTTCAAAAGCGTGCCGCCGGCGCCATGCACGATGCACTTCGGAATGCCCGTCGTGCCGGACGAATACATGATGTAGAGCGGGTGCCCGAACGGCAGATGGACGAACTCGATCTCCGTCGCGGGCTGGCTGCCGACAAAATCAACCCAGGATACCGCGCCCGGAATGCCCGACAGGTCGGGCGCTTCGTCGCGGATCGAAAAGATCACGACACGTTCGACCGTGCGCAACCCCTCGACGATTTCGGCGACCCGGCCCAGCGAGTCCTGCCAGACGCCGTTGTAGTAATAGCCGTCGCAGGCGAACAGCACCGTCGGTTCGACCTGACCGAACCGGTCGAGCACGCCCTGCGTCCCGAAGTCGGGCGAACAGGATGTCCAGACCCCACCGTTCGCCGTAGCACCCAGCATCGCGATAACAGCTTCGGGCGCGTTTGGCACGAAGCCGGCGCACCGATCCCCAGGCTTCAATCCCAACTGCTTGAGCGCACGCGCAACGCGCGAAACCTCGTCGTAGAGCTGCGTCCACGTAAGGGATCGCTCTATCTTGTCTTCAGCCCGGAAAATAAGCGCAATGCCGTCGTCGCGCCGCCGCAGAAGATTCTCGGAAAAGTTGAGAATTGCGTCCGGAAAGAACCTGGCGCCCGGCATCTTGCCGGGATTGATCAGGACCGCATTCCCGCGATTCTTCGCGACGATGCCACTAAAATCCCAGACCGCGGTCCAGAATTCTTCCATCCGGTCGATCGAAAAACGATGCAGCCCGTCATAATCAGCAGGCGCGTCATCGATTTGATCCTTAAGACCTTGCAGGAACGTGTGCAGGTTCGTCGCCGCCGTGCGGTCGGCGGAAGGCTGCCATAATGGTTTTTCCACGGATCCTCCACGTGCGGTTTCAGTGCGCTGGGCTTTGCCCGATCATATAACGGAATCACCGGCCGGGAACCAGAACTACACCGCGCCATGCCTACAACTGTGGTTGCATGACAACCTCAGAATGCAATTCCCTTATGAATCCAGGTGTGCTATGTCCCCGGAGAATTCCAAGCGCGCCCGTCATCCATTAGCAGCAAATATTTTCCCAGGGGACACATTCTTCCACCATGGATTCTATTTCCGCCAAGCTGGCGGCCCTTCCGGGAAATGTTCGCGGCGCCGTATGGATTCTGCTGAGCGCCGTCATCTTCACGATGACGAATTCGCTCATCAAATATGTCGGCAGTTCGCTCGACCCCTTTCAAATGGTCTTTTTCCGCGGCCTGTTCGGCACGATGTTTCTGTTGCCGATCGTGTGGCACGCCGGGGGCATGGCAGTCCTCAAAACGAAACGGATGAACTTTCATCTGGCGCGTGGCATCACCGGATCGCTCGCCCTGATGACGATTTTTTATGCGCTGACCAACATGCCGTTGGCCGACGTCACGGGTATCAGTTTCTCGCGCTCGTTGTGGGTCATCATCCTGGCGGTGCTGTTCCTCGGCGAAAGCATTCGATGGCGGCGTTGGACCGCCACGCTGGTCGGTTTTTGCGGCGTCCTCGTGATGGTGCGGCCCGGTCCGGAGGCGAACCCCGCCGCAATCGCGGCCGTGCTCAACGCATTGTTCGTGGCCATGAGCGTGGTTCTGATTAAGCGTATGACGGTGACCGAAAAGCCGCTGACTATCCTGTTCTGGGGGACGCTCATTCCGACTTTCGTGACGCTGCCGCCCGCGATCATCGTGTGGCAAGCCCCGACCAACACGGAATTGATGTTGATGGCGGCAATCGGGGCCGGACTGAGCGTCGGCCATACCTGCCTGATCCACGGCCTGCGGGTTGGCGAGGCGACCGCGGTCATGCCATTCGACTATACCCGGCTGATATTTGCCGGGATCGCCGGGTATATCTTCTTCGTTGAAGTTCCCGATCCCTACACGATCGCGGGCGCGATTCTGATCATATTCGCGACGCTCTATATCGCCCGTCGCGAGTCCAAGGAAGGCCGGGAACCCCCGCCGCCAACCTAGTCGCCGTAAATCTAGTCGACAGAGTCCTGCGATAGCTGTCCGTCATCCAAGGCAGCCTTGGCGCGATCGCGATGACTTTCCTTGATGTGGGGCTCGACCGACCGCCAAGCCGCGAACAGCACCGCCGCATCGTCGGTGAAGCCAAGCCCCGCGATGATATCTGGCACTAGATCGACGGGTGCGATGAAATACGCCAACGCAGCCAATAAGATAGCCTTGGTCCGCGCCGGCGTCTGCGGATCGATGGCGCAGAAATAGGCAGCGAGCGCCTCACGCGCGAAACCTATGCGGCCGAGCGAGCGGCGTAGCTTCGGCCAGAAACCTCGACGAACGCGGCTTTCCTGCGATTCTTCGCCACCGGCCGCCGATGGAGAGTCGGATAAATCCTGCATCACCCCTAGAATATGGGCAGTCGAGGGCACTTTTGCTATATCCACCCTCATATTCAACCAACCGCGAAGGCGATTTGATCATGACACCGGATGGCGTACCCGCGATCGTAACCGGCGGCGGATCGGGGCTCGGCGCCGCGACCGCGCGCGCTCTGGCCGCCGCTGGGGCAAAGGTCGCCGTGCTCGACCGCAATACCGAGACCGCTGGCGCGGTCGCGGCGGAGATCGGCGGACTAGCGCTCACCTGCGACGTCACCGACCCGGCGGACGGCGCCGCGGCGGTCGCGGCAGCGGCCGACCGGTTTGGACCGGCCGGCATCTGTGTGAACTGCGCCGGTATCGGCCCGGCCGGCCGCATCGTCGGCCGCGACGGCCCCATGCCGTTGGAAGATTTCGCCCGCGTCATCCAGGTCAACCTGATCGGGACGTTCAATATTCTGCGGCTGGCCGCCGCCGGCATGGCGGATCGCGAGCCAAACGGCGACGGGGAGCGCGGCGTCATCATCAACACCGCCTCGATCGCCGCCTTCGAAGGCCAGATCGGCCAGGCCGCCTATGCCGCGTCGAAAGGCGGGGTCGTGGCGTTGACCTTGCCGGCAGCGCGCGAGTTCGCACGCTTCGGCGTGCGGGTGCTGACCATCGCCCCCGGCCTGTTCGAGACACCGATGCTGCAGTCGTTGCCGCAATCCGTGCAAGACAGCCTCGCGGCGACCCTGCCGTTTCCGTCGCGCCTCGGCCGACCCGAAGAATACGCCCGGTTGGTGCTGAGCATGATCGATAACCCGGTATTGAACGGCGAAGTCGTCAGGCTCGACAGCGCCTTGCGCATGCAGCCGAGATAGAGCCGCGGCCGATCGCTATCCGGCGCGCTTTTTCCGCCACGCGGCAACCCGGCGCTTAGCGTCCGCAAGCTCTTCGGGCTTGAGCTTTCCTTCGATTACCCGGCGATTGCCGAGCACCAGCTCGCGCGCCTGCCCCTTCAGCCGATCCGCCGACAGGGTGAGCCACTTCCACGCCTCCACCAGGTCTTGCGGCACGCCCACCCCGGTGAAATAGAAGGTGCTGAGATTGTTCTGCGCCCGGCCATGGCCCTGTTCGGCCGCTTGCCGCAGCAACTTGGCCGCGACCGCCGAGTCCTTCCCGACGCCTTTTCCGAACTGGTAGAAAACGCCAAGATTGTACTGCGCCGACGCATTGCCGCCGTCAGCCGCGGCACGGTACCAACGGGCCGCCGCGCTCAGGTCCTTGTGGACCCCGAGCCCCTGCTCGAAGATCGTTCCCATCATGAACTGCGCGCGCACGTTCCCAGCGTCCGCGAGGCTGCCAAAGACGCGCCGCGATTCACCGTATCGTTTGTCGAGATGCGCCGTCATGCCGGCTGCGAAGTCTTGCGCCAGCGCCGGGCCGGCGCAAAGCAGGGCCAGGGCGGTCAGCAGCCGGATGGTGGTGAGTTTGGAAACGAGTCGCACCGTCACACAGTCCCCGGCCGGTCAGCCGGCCACCTCGTCAATGAAGGCCGCCAGCGCTATATCTCTTTCGCTCAGACCGTTGCAGTCATGGGTCGACAATGTCACTTCGACGGTCGAATAGACATTGAACCATTCGGGATGATGATCCATTTGTTCAGCACGCATGGCGACTCGAGTCATGAAACCCCATGCATCATTGAAGTCGGCGAACTTGAAAACCCGGGTAATGGCATCACGACCTTCCACTTCACGCCACCGCGCCACCGTGGCCAACGCCGCTTCGCGCGCCGCACCGCTGAGTTTCTCGACCATACCGGCGTCCCTCTCAATTCAAGTAGCCCTCCCACCCGTATTGTGGCGTTTTGCACGGCGGAAGACCATGACAACTTGTAGTGATCCATCATGAATGTCGACAGCGGCGCCGATCTGGCGGCCATCGAGGCAATGGCCCAGGCGGCATTCCAGACGATCCCTACGGAACTGCGCGACCAGGTGAAATCGGTGGTCTTCCAGGTGGTCGAACTGCCGGACGCGGAGACCTGCCGCGAACTGAGTTTGGAGTCGCCCTTCGACCTGCTCGGCCTGTACCGCGGCGTACCGATCAGCGAACAAAGCGCATGGGACGCGCCGCAGGACCTGGACCGGATATTCCTCTACCGCTTGCCGATCCTCCGCTATGTGGAGGAGACGGGCGAAGACTTGCCCTATGTGGTACGGCACGTCCTGATCCATGAGATCGGCCATCATTTTGGCCTGTCGGACGATGACATGGACGCGATCGAACGGGGCGCCTGAGGCTAACCCATCAAGTCCCGTACCCGCGCGCGCAAGACCGGTAACACGTCTTCGTCGAACCACGGGTTCTTGCGCAGCCACCCCGTATTGCGCCAACTCGGATGCGGCAACGGCAGGAAAGCCGGCATGTAGTCGCGCCATCGCGCCACCGTTTCGGTCATCGTCCGAGCGCGCCGCTTGCCGAGATATTCCTTCTGCGCGTAGGCGCCGATCAGCAACGTCAATTCGACCTGTCCGAGAAAAGGCATCAGCTGGGGGTGCCAGGCCGGGGCGCATTCGCGGCGCGGCGGCTTGTCGCCCCCGTTGCGGTCGACACCGGGATAGCAGAAACCCATGGGCACGATGGCGAGCCGGCTCTCGTCATAGAATTGCTCGCGATCAAGCTGCATCCAGTCGCGCAACCGGTTGCCGCTCGCGTCGTTCCAGGAAAGGCCGGTTTCGTGCACCCGCGTGCTCGGCGCCTGGCCGATGATCATGAGCCGCGCCGTCGCGGACGCGCGCACGACGGGGCGCGGCCCACGCGGCAATTCGGCAGCGCATAGTTCGCAGGCCCGAATCTCGGACAATAGTGAATCAAGGTTTTGCGTCACAGAATCATCGGCCCTTCTCGTGCTATTTCGCCCTCCGGCCCAAGCCGGGTATCGCTATCGAACGGTATCTCTGTAACAATAAAACCCAACGTCGCTGAAAACGACATGGACGCTTGAGGCATGTACTGCGTTCTTTTCGTCTGCACAGGAAATATATGCCGTTCGGCCGCGGCGGAAGGGGTGTTTCGCCAAATCGTGACCGAAGCGGATCTGGCCGACCGGATCGGCGCGGACTCGGTCGGCCTGCATGGTTATCACGTCGGCGAGCCGCCGGACCGCAGGGCCCATCAGGCAGCACGTGACCGCGGCTATGAGATCGGCGACCTGCGCGCCCGCCAGATGACGATGCAGGACTTCACCGATTTTAACCTGATCATCGCCATGGATACCGGCCATTACCAACAACTCGCCCGGACTGGACCGGCGGGCAGCCTGGAAAAGCTCGCGATGTTCCTCGACTCCGCGCCGCAGTTCGGCCGCATGGACGTGCCGGACCCCTTCTATGGCGGGGTGCACGATTTTGACTACGCGATGGACCTGATCGAGGCCGGCGCGCAAGGCTGGCTCCATAAGATCCGCGCCCAAATCCTGTGACCCCGGACCAACGCCGCCGGACCGAAGCAGCCGCGCAAACAATCCAACGATTCCTTTAGCCCGGCGGGTCGAGCGGGTATTCGGCCTCGGCCTGGTAGACCGGTCCCGACGCAGCGCGGAAGCTCGAATACAACGTGATGTGATCGACCGGAATCGGGCCGGACAGGAACGCCGCGTGGTCCGCAACGAAATGCTGCAGCCGGGCCGCCGGTGCGCGGCGCATCCGGGCGAGCGTGACATGCGGTGAAAACTTGCGCCCCTCGGCCGGCACGCCGGCATCCCATAATGCCGCCTCGACCTTGGTTTGCAGGCGCAACAAGGGCTCCGATCGGCGCACGCCGGCCCACAACACGCGCGCGGCCGACGCCTTACCGAAAAATCCAACCCCGTCGAGTTCGATATCGAATCCCGGCGCATGGAGCTTCGTCAAGGCCGTGTCGATATCCCGGGCGAGCCCGTTCTCGACTTCGCCGATGAAGCGCAATGTGAGATGCATTTTCTCCGGCGGGACCCAACGCGCGTTCGGCACGCCGCCGCCCATTCCAGCGAGACGATCGCGGACGGACGGCGGCAGATCGATGGCAACGAACAAGCGAATCACAACGGCCCTACCCGATGTCGGTCAGGAAACAACGGTTAGAGGAAGAGGGTCAGGACCCCGGTATAGCCATAGAGGCGGTTATTGCTGATTTCTCCATTGGCGAAGAATCCGACGAGCGGAAAATCGCCCAGCTCTTCGGAAAGCAGCTTGAGTTCGGCGTCGTCGGGACCGAATTGGTTGGGTCCGCGCGCGCAACACGAAAAATAAAGCCCGCCCCGGATTGGCGATTTTCCGGTGCGTTTTTTCAGATCGACGAGCATGCGCCGCATGTCCTGAACCGCTGTGTCGTGGTCGCGGCGGCAGAACATGATGCGGTCGCCCGGCGCCACATGCTCGCCGATGGCGAGCGCGCCCGAATCCGGATCGATGCCGACCAGATTGCGCACCATATAATCGCCTGTATCCGATCCCGAAACGGGAATCGCCGCGAATATGTAGCCGGCGACCCGCCGGAGATCGCGCGCCAGCACGTCGCCGATATCGTCCTTGAACACATCGAGCGCCGGCTTGTCGTCCAGTTCGAACAGGACATTCTCCTCCGCCTGCGTGACCTCATGGACCGCGCCGATCGGCGAACACCCTTGGGTGAGGCCCGCCTGCACCGGCACGGCATCCAGCGAAATCATCACGCCCGACATGCCGCCATCCTCGACATCGTCGGCGAGTTGCGGGAAGCCGTTGTTCGCCGCCGTCAGTCCACCGACCAGGAAGCCGTTGGTCGCGTCGGAGAACTGCTCGATCAACGCGGGCAACTTTTCATTGCGCGGATCGCCATGCACCACGGTGAGCGGCGGCGCCGGACCATCGATCCAGGCACGATGTTGCGTCACGACCGGGTCGACACTGTCCGACACGCCCGAGAAAACCCGGAAGGCGTCTTCGGCGATGGGCGCCAGCATGACGGCCATCGCGGGTTCGTTGAAGTATTCCTTGCCGGTGCCACAAACGCCGAACCCAACGGTGCCGACCCAGTGCGGTACGCCGGTGGTTTGCCGCAGGAATACCGAGATATCCTTGAGATGTTCCGCGTAGTCATCCGTCACGTAAACGAATCCGAGGCGATGCTCGGCGGTCACCGGGTCGAGCTCAAGGATGATTTTCCCCGCAGCGTCGCGCCAATGCTCACCGGTGGCATGCGCAGCCAGGAAGGGTGCGGCGGTGTTCATTATTGTTCTCCTAGCGCCTGCAATACGTACGGCAAGATTCGATCGACAATGACCTTAACGCCCTTCTCGTTCGGGTGAAGGCCGTCCGACAGGTTGAGGTCGGGACGCGCGGCAACGCCTTCGAGAAAGAACGGATATAGCGGCACCTTATGCTGCTTGGCCAATTGGGGAAAGATTTCGTTGAACGCGTCGGAATACTCGCGGCCCAGGTTGGGCGGCGCCCGCATGCCGGTCAGCAGCACGTGTGTTCCTCCATTCTTGGTCCGGGTGAGGATTGCATCCAGATTGCGGCGGGTCTCCGCCGGGTCCAGGCCGCGCAAGCCGTCATTCGCGCCCAACTCAACGATCACCAGATCGGGCTTCTCGGCCATCAGCCAGTCGAGCCGGCCGAGCCCTCCGGCGCTGGTGTCGCCGGAGACACCGGCGTTGACCACCCGCGCCGCCACGCCCCGCGCACGCAGGGCCGCTTCAAGCCGCGACGGAAATCCATCCTGCACCGCGAGGCCATACCCGGCGGTTAGGCTGTCGCCCAACGCCAGGATCGTCCGATCCTTGGCGACGGCCGGGCCGGGGGCCGTCAGGAACAGGGCAACAGCCGCCACAGCGAATGCCGTGGCGAAACGCCGCAATCCGCTGCCGGAGGCCTTGCCGAAACGGCGCAATCCATTGAAAAGCGCCGCCGCAGTGCCATATCCAGCGGATGCCGGCGCGGCGCCTTTGCCGCGCATTGTCGATTGATGAGGTAACGAAAAAACCGTGTCCACGATGTCGTCTCAGTCCTCAGCATCCATGCTTCGCCTTGAAGGCGTGGAACTAACACTTGGGAGCGTTGCCGGTCAGGTCAATATCCTGCGCGGTATCGACCTTTCCGTATCATCCGGCGAACGGGTCAGCATCGTCGGCCCTTCAGGCTCCGGCAAGACGTCCCTGATCATGGTGATCGCCGGGCTGGAACGCGCGACCGCGGGGCTGGTTTCGGTCGCGGGCCAAGACCTCAGCACGCTCGACGAGGACGGCCTGGCGCTGTTCCGCCGCGACACCATGGGGATCGTCTTCCAGGCATTTCACCTCGTCTCGACCATGACTGCGGTTGAGAATGTCGCCGTGCCGCTGGAATTCGCCGGACGGCGCGACGCCTTCGAGCGCGCCGAGGCGGAACTGGCCGCTGTCGGCCTCGACCATCGCCTGCAGCACTATCCGGGCCAGCTTTCCGGCGGCGAGCAACAGCGCGTCGCCTTAGCCCGCGCCGTGGCCATGGAGCCAAAACTACTGCTGGCCGACGAGCCGACCGGCAACCTGGACAGCGATACCGGGCAGCAGATCATCGACCTGCTGTTCGACCTGGCGGACAAGCGCAACGCCACCCTGATGCTGATCACCCACGACGCGACCCTGGCCGCGCGCTGTGACCGCAACATCAAGCTGGCGGACGGCCGGATCGCCGACGTGACGCCGCCGGCGGCCGCCGTCCAACCGCTATCCGCATGAGCAGCCTGCCCCTGGCCTGGCGGTTGGCGCTGCGCGAATTGCGCGCGGGCCTTGCCGGGTTCCGCGTCTTTCTTGCCTGCCTGATCCTCGGCGTTGCCGCAATTGCGGGGATCGGCTCAGTCTCGGAAAGCGTGGTCGCGGGCATCCGCGCCGACGCCCGCACCTTGTTGGGCGGCGATGTCGATCTGCGCCTGACGCACCGCACGGCAACGCCCGAGCAACGCGCATGGCTCGACGCGAACTCGGCGCGGCGCTCGAACATCGCCGAGATGCGCGCCATGGCGAAAACACCTGATGGCAATGCACGCAACCTGGTCGAGCTGAAAGCGGTCGACGGGCGCTATCCCCTGTTCGGCGGCTTCCGGCTCGCGGACGACACGCCGCTCGCCGACGCCATTACCAAGCGCGGGGACCAGTGGGGCGCGGTCGCGGAGCAACGCCTGCTCGACAAACTCGGCGTCGGCCTCGGCGATACCCTGCGCGTCGGCGACGCCCAATTCATCCTGACCGGCGTCATTGCGGAAGAAGCCGACCGGGCAACCCGCGCCTTCAATTTGGGACCGCGGCTGCTGATCGGGTTTCCAGCATTGCAAGCCACCAACCTGCTGCAGCCGGGCAGCCTGATTCGCTATCACTACCGCATCGAAGTGCCACAAGGGACCGGCCACAAGGCGTGGATCGCGCGGCTGAACGAACAATTCCCCAATGCTGGCTGGCGCATCCGTGCGATCGACAACGCGGCCCCGAACATCCAACGCTTTGTCGACCGGGTGACGCTATTCCTCAGCCTCGTCGGCCTCACGGCATTGTTGGTCGGCGGCGTTGGTGTGGGCAACGCGGTCAAGAGTTACTTGGACTCGCGGCTGACCACGATCGCGACGCTGAAATGTCTCGGCGGCCCCGGCCCGCTGGTCTTCCAGCTTTATCTGTTGCAGGTCCTGGGCCTCGCCCTGCTCGCCATCGTCGTCGGCGTGGCGATCGGCGCAGCGCTGCCGATGATCGGCGCGCCGCTGCTGTCGCAAAGCCTGCCGATCGAAGCGCAGGTCGGCTTCTACCCGCTGCCGCTCGTGTTGGCCGCCGTGTTCGGCCTGCTGGTGACCATCGCCTTTTCGCTGTGGCCCTTGGGCCAGGCCCGCGAGGTGCCCGCGGCCAGCCTGTTCCGCGCCGTCGTCGCCCCGCCCGACCGGCGGCCGCGATTGCTCTACATGGCGTCGCTGGCATTGGTGGTGCTGGCCCTGGCGGGCCTGACGGTCGCGACCGCTTACCGGCCCGGCATTGCCGCCGTTTTCGTGGTCGGCGCGATCGTCACCTTCGCGATCTTCCATGGTGCCGCACGCGCGATCATCGCGCTGATCGACCGGCTGCCTCGATCGCGTAACCCGATCCTGCGGCTCGCCCTTGCCAACCTGTCGCGCCCGGGCACGCCGGCAGCGAGCGTCGTGCTGTCGCTCGGCCTCGGGCTGACGGTGCTTGGCGCCGTCGCGTTGATTGAAGGCAATCTCACCAACCAGATCAATCGCAATATCCCTGAGGAAGCGCCCGGCTTCTATTTCATCGACATCCAAGGCAACCAGGTGGCCGAGTTCGAGAAGCTGGTGAAGAGCTTCCCCAATGTCGAGTCGACCGAAAGCGTGCCGATGCTGCGCGGCCGATTGATGCGCCTGAACGGCACGCCGGTGGAGGAGATTACCCCGCCGCCCGACTTCGCCTGGATCTTGCGCGGCGACCGGGGCCTGACCTGGGCGCGCACCCCGCCGGCGCTCGGCAGCCGTCTGACCGCGGGCGAATGGTGGCCGACAGACTATAGCGGCGAGCCCCTCGTCTCGTTCGATTCGCGCGCCGCCGAAGCCTTCGGCCTGAAGATCGGCGACACCCTGACCGTGAATGTCCTGGGCCGCGCGGTCACCGCGAAGATCGCCAACCTGCGCGAGATCGACTGGACCACCCTGTCGATCAACTTCGTGATGATCTTCTCGCCGGGCCTGCTCGAGTCCGCGCCGCAATCCTATATCGCTACGGCGAAGGCGGACGACGCCACCGAACTCGCGCTGGAGCGCGCCATCACCGACCGCTTCCCGAACGTCTCGGCGATCCGGGTCAAGGAGGTGCTGGAAAGCGTCAGCGAGATCCTCGACCGGCTCAGTACCGCCGTCCGCGCGATCACGGGTATCGCCGTCCTGGCCGGCGGGCTGGTGCTGGCGGGCGCGATCGCCGCAACCCGGCGGCGGCGCATCTATGACTCGGTCCTGCTGAAGGTGCTGGGCGCGACCCGGCGCGAGGTGCTGGCGACCTATCTGATCGAATTCGGGCTGCTGGGCCTGGTCACCGCAATCGTCGCGTCCGCGATCGGGACCGCCGCCGCCTGGGCCGTGATCGTCCATGTGATGCACGCGGATTGGACCTTCATCCCGAGCGCGGTGATCGGCACCACGGTGGCCTGCATCGCGATCACGGTGATCGCCGGCTTCATCGGCACCTGGCGCGCGCTCGGCCACAAGGCGGCGCCGATCCTGCGCAACGAATAGCCCGATCAATTTTCCGTGGGGCGCTTCGCACCGGCCTGAAATTGGGCGACACTGCTGCAGCAGATAAATCCCCGATCATCGATACACCGCGCGGAGCACGCAGATGAGAATTCGATCTTTCGCAATCCTTCCCATTCTCGCCATCGCGGCATTCTTGGCGACCGCCGCCGGCCCCGCCGAGTCGAAGCCGGAGAAATACGTAATCGATCCGGCGCATTTCACGATCGCCCTGAAGGTCCAGCATATCGGTTATTACGATATGATCGGTTTGTTCACCGAGGGTGCGGGCAGTTTCACTTTCGATGAAAAATCCCCCGCCGTCTCGGACATCCGTATCGTCGTCAAGACCGGCACCTTCTTCAGCGGGCATGAGAAACGCGACGACCATGTGCGCAGCGCCGATTTTCTCAACGCCAAGGAATTCCCCGAAATGGTCTTCGTCGGCAAGCGCGCCGAGAAGACCGGCGACCGCACCGGCAAGATCCACGGCGATCTGACGCTGCGCGGCGTCACCAAGCCGCTGACGCTGGACATCACCTGGAACAAGAGCGGCGAGTATCTATTCGGCGGCGGTCTGTTGGGCGGAAAACCCTACGTGGCGGGGTTCAATGCGAGCGGAAAACTGAAGCGAAGCGACTTCGGCATGACCTATGCCGTCGATAACGGCGCCGTCGGCGACGACGTGGAGCTGATCCTGGGATTCGAGGCCCGGCGCCAGGATTGACGACAGTATGGTTAATTATCAGCCACTTTTGAGGCGTTTACGAAGCGGAAACCTTCAACCACGTATTGATTATCACGGTAAAATTCCCAATATAGACACGCAGACAGTCAACTGAACGGTTATGGAGGAGCAGGATGGCTCTCGAACCACGTTATTCCGCCCAAGGGCATACCATAGACCGCGCAGGCGCCGGCATCGACGCCGGGCTGCGCTCGTACATGCTGCGCGTGTACAACTACATGGCCCTTGGCGTTGCGTTTACAGGTGTCATCGTCCTTTGGATGGCGAACTCGCCAGAGCTGCTGTTCACACTGGCCGGCGGCATGATGAAATGGGTGTTGTTCGCAGCCGTGATCGGCATGGGCTGGTTCTCACCCAAAATCCTGACGATGCGCAGCACCATCGCCGCACAGGGCTATTTCTGGGCCTACTGCGCGCTCTGGGGCCTGATGATCTCGCCCTTCGTGCTGTACACGCTACAGACCCAACACGGGGTCGCCGACGTCTCGCGCGCTTTCTTCATCACCTCGGGCATGTTCGCCGGCGCAAGCTTCTTCGGTTATACGACCAAGAAGGACATGTCAGCCTTCGGGACGTTCTTCCTGTTGGCCACGATCGGCCTGCTGATCGCCATGCTGGTCAACGCGTTCCTGATCGAGAGCTCGATGCTCAGCTTCGGCATCTCGGCGCTGGTCGTCCTCGTCTTCGCAGGCATCACCGCCTATGAAACGCAGATGGTGAAGACCATGTACCAGGAGGCACCGGCCGACACGGTCACCAAGATGGCGATCTTCGGCGCACTCGGCCTCTACGGCAGCTTCGTCGTGATGTTCATCCATGTCCTAAACATGATCGGCATCATGCGCGACTGACCGCGCTTACCGTTCACGAATACGCCGCCCGGGTTCTGCCCGGGCGGTTTTCGTTTAGGCCTAGATGCAGCGCCCGCCGTCGACTTCCAAACACACGCCGGTCAGCAAGTCGGCTTCGTCCGAGGCAAGATAGAGCGCCGCGTTGGCGATGTCGCGCGGCAGGCTATACCTGCCGAGCGGGATGTTGGCTTCGAACCGCTTGCGGTTCTCCGGCGTGTCCGGCACGCCCATGAAGGTCTCGGTCAAGCCGCTTTCGCCGATGCCGGGGTTGATGCCGCAGACCCGGATCGCGTCGGGCGCCAATTCCACCGCCATCGATTTGGTCAGGATGACCGCGGCCCCCTTGCTGCCATTGTACCAGGTCAGGCCCGGCCGCGGCCGCACGCCCGCCGTGGACGCGATATTGATGAACACGCCGCCGCCGCGCTTCTTGAACACCGGCACCGCGTGCACGGCCGACAGATAGATCGACTTCACGTTGACCGCAAAAATCTTGTCGAAGGTCGCTTCATCGACCTCGATCATCGGCTGGTTGCGGTGCGACACGCCCGCGTTGTTGACGAAGATATCGAGATCGCCGAACCGGTCGAGCGCCGCCTTTACCAGCGCGCCGACCTCGGCATTCTTCGATACGTCCGCGCCGTGAAAGAAGGCACGCTCCGCATCGCCGGTCGCCTTGTCAATCGCGTCCACCGTTGCCGCACCGCCATCAGCATTAATGTCGTTCACCACCACACGCGCGCCCTCCTCGGCGAAGCGCTCGGCAATGCCCGCGCCGAAGCCCGAGCCCGCGCCGGTCACGATGGCTACCTTGTCCTTCAACCGCATTGTCCTCGTCGCCTCCTCTCGCTGCCGCCCGCCGCTGCCCCGTGTCGATGCCCCTTAGGGTGCGCTGCATAGCTTGCCCCGAACGCGCCGGGTCCGCCATAGTATCCGCGTGATTTTCCTGTTCACCGATTTCACCCGCGACGGCCCATACGTAGGGCAGATGCAGGCGGTGCTGGCCGCACAGGCGCCTGGCGTGCCGGTCATCGACCTGATGCATGACGCGCCGGCGCATGCTCCGAAACCCGCCGCCTATCTGCTGGCTGCGCTGGCAACGGCTTTTCCCAAAAATACGATTTGCATCGGCGTGGTCGATCCCGGCGTCGGTACCGAGCGGCCGCCGGTCGTGGTCGAAGCCGACGGACTGTGCTTCGTCGGGCCCGGCAACGGATTGTTCGAACTGGTCGGCCGGCGCGCCATGGCGACACGGACCCGGTGCATCCAATGGCGGCCGGACACCCTGTCCCCGTCGTTCCACGGCCGCGATCTGTTCGCGCCGGTTGCCGCGATGCTCGCCTCCGGCAGCGCGCCCGACGATCTATTCGCACCGCAGCCGGCAGAAGCCATGCCGGGCGCGGATTGGCCGGACGACTTGCCTGAGATCATTTATGCCGACGGCTTCGGAAACCTGATGACCGGCCTGCGCGCGGATACAGTGCCCGCGTCCGCACCGTTGCGCGCGGGCGGTGCAACGCTATCCCCGGCCCGCGTCTTCGGCGAAGCGCCGGCGGATATGCCGTTCTGGTATGCCAATTCCTGTGGATTGGTCGAGATCGCGGTGCCGTCCGGCAGCGCGGCGGCCCTGCTCGGCCTTGCCGTCGGCGACCCGATTGAAATCGGCTGAGCCGGCGTAATTCTAACGGCGGCGCTGGCCCGCCATGAAGCGCGGGAATTCGAGATACTTCAGCCGCTTCATCTCAAGCTGGCCACGGCTGCTGTTGTTGAGCACCAGACCGATCGCCTCCGAGATCGCCGCCACCAGCATAACCCCCATGGCCAACACCGCGGTCGGGAAACGCGTCACCAACCCGGTGTCGAAATATTCCGCCACCACCGAATAGCCCAACAGGGCCGATACCGCCGCCAGCATCGCCGCCAGCACGGTAAAGAAGAACAGCGGGCGGTAATGCTGCATGAACAGCAGGACGGTGAGCAGAATCTTGAAGCCGTCGCGATAGGTCCGGAGCTTGCTTTCCGATCCTTCGACCCGGCCGCGATAGGCCGTCGGGATTTCCGCCACCGGCATGCGCAGTTGGATCGCATGCACGGTCAGCTCGGTCTCGATCTCGAACCCGGCGGAAAGCGCCGGAAAGGATTTCACGAAACGGCGCGAAAAGACGCGGTAGCCGGAAAAGATATCGGTGAACAGGTCGCCGAACAGCCAGGCGACCGTCATGTTGAACAGCCGGTTACCGGTGCGGTGCCCCCGCCGGTAGGCGTCGGGATCATCGTCGGTCCGCACGCCAACGATCATGTCGAGATTGTCGCCGAGCAGCAGGTCGACCATCTCGCGCGCGCGGTCGGGATCGTAGGTGCCGTCGCCGTCGGCCATGAGGTAGACATCCGCCTCGATATCCGAGAAGGCCCGGCGCACCACGTTGCCCTTACCCTGCATCGGCTCCTTGCGGACGCGCGCGCCGGCGGCCTCGGCCACCGCTACCGTGTCGTCGGTCGAATTGTTGTCGTAGACGTAGATGAAGGCGTCGGGCAGCGCCGCGGAAAAATCGCGCACCACATCGGCAATCGCCGCTTCTTCGTTGTAACACGGCAGGATGACCGCGATTCTTGGTTCGGTCGGCGTCGTCATATCAGCACATGCCCCACAGCGGACCTGAACGGTTGGTCCGGTCCCCATTGGGCTGAATCTTACAGGAATACGGCACGCACGCTAACCGCTTAGTGAATAAATTCCGCCCGCCCATGGGCAGGTTCCGGCGCCAGCGACGCTAGCAATCGCACCTTAAGACCCAATTAAGGAGATTTTTGGGTAGGAAGGCTATGGCAGGGAGAAAATGGTGCCGCCTGGGTGACTTGAACACCCGACCCCCGCATTACGAATGCGATGCTCTACCAGCTGAGCTAAGGCGGCCCCGGATCGGCGGGATTTTCGAGAAATCCGTCCGATTGCGCGGAACATAAGCGCGTCGGGCGCGTTTCGCAAGCATCCTGCATACGCCCGGTTTGCCTCGGAATTCTTATAATCGACGATGGTTAAAAAAAATTTACCATCTGTGACCCTCGTCACTGTCCTTGCCCCCCTAGGGGGGTAGGGTTTAGGTGCCACACTGCGGGATGCGGACCCAGTCCAGCCTAGCTGAAACGGCGCCGCCTCCCACTGATTAACTTCCTAACTCCCAAAGACCGGGCCGGCAATAATTTGCCGGCCCGGTTGCTGTTCGCCCCATAAATTTCGGAATAATTTAGCCGCTTGCGGGCAGCGCCGGCGCGGGCGCGTCCTGGGTTAGGCGCGGCGTGTGCAATGGCGGATGCCAGGCCAGCGCGTCGAAGGTATTGCAGTTGCCGCAGCGCGCGGTCCATTCGCCGGCCGCCGCACCGCAGTTGTCACAGACCCAGGCCGGGTCCGGCTCGGCGGTGGTGGCGCGTTCGAGCCAGCCGCGCGCGGCCGCGCCGTCGTCATGTTCGGCTTCCTCCAGTTCCGCCATCATGCGGCAGACCCGCGGCGTGACACCCCGCTCCGACGCCTGACCCAGATGCGCCCGCGCCTCGCCCCAAAGCTGCGCCGCCAGCGCGGCCTGCGCCAGGGCGAGATGGCCCTCCGCGTGATCGGGCCGGAAGCTCAGCAGCCGCTGGTAGCGTTTGACGCGCGCTAGGTCCGTGTCGCTGGCGAACAACGCCCCGTAGGCCTCCGCGATATCGGGATGCGGCTGCAATTGCCAGATCTTCTCGAGCACTTTCTGCGCGCGTTTCGTCTTGCCCTGGGCGTGCAACAAATCTGCGAACTGAACCGCGACCGGGACCCGCGCGCCATCCAGTTGATGGGCCTGCTTCGCCAGCGCCAGCGCCTCGGCCACCTCGCCGTCGCGCTCCGCGGTACGGCTGCGTTCGAGCAGCACGGCGGCGCGCCAGTGCTTCGCCTCGGAGGGCGGAAATGTCTTGTGCCGCACGGCCTCCGACAATGTCCGGTCGGCCGCGTCCCATTGCCCGAACTCGACCTGCAGATCGAGCAGCCGCCGCACGATGCCCTGCGCCTTTGGATGTTGGCGGTGCGCCTTCTCGGCGAGCCGCAGCGCCTCGGCCCGGTCGCCGCGCTCATCCGCCTGATCCAGCAGGCCGCGCAAGCCGATCAATGCGGTTTCCGGATTGTCGGCCATTTCCTCATAGGTGCGGCGCGCGGTCGAGGCATCGCCGTTGAGCTTCGCCGCTTCGGCACGCAGCAGCCGCGTCACACTCGCGTCTTCCAGAAGGTTTTCGGCCTTGCGGGCCTGGCGCTGCGCTTCGGCAGTATCGCCGGCGGCGGCCGCGATCATGCCGCTGCTGAGCGCCTGGTAGCCGCGACGGCTGCGCCGGGTCCGGCGTGCCTGGAAAAAACGCCCCGGTGCGAGCAATACCGCCCGCCACATCCGGTAGCCGATCGCCCCCAGTACGGTCACCAGCGCGATCAGAAAGGCCAGCATCGTCACCGAGGTGTCGGCGCGCCAACCGAGCCATTCGATCGTCACGTTGCCCGGATTGCCGCTGAGCCAGCTTGCCGCCAACGCAACCAGCACGATGACGCCGACGAGGACAATGACGCGACTCATGGTGTGCGTTGTCCGGATTTCGTGCCGGGTTTCGAGGCGGATTTCGAGGCCGTGGCCTCGACCGCCAGCAGGTCCGCGACACGCGCGCGGATCGCCGCCAGCGCCGCGTCTGCGGCAAGGCGCGCATCGGCCTCGCCGCGCCATGCCGCCACGGGGCCCGTCAAGCCATCGACCGCCGCGACGGCGGCCTTAAGATCGCCGCGCGCCAAGGCCCGTTCGGCCCGCGTCACCGGCGACCGCGCACCGTCCTTGCCGATCGGCCGCATCTTGACCAGCGACAGCGTCTTCTGCCGCAGCCGCTCGGTCCAGCCGGGCTCGGCCTCGGCCGGCGCCGCCGTCAGTTTCGGGGCGATCTCTGCAAAGGCCGCTGCAAGCTGGATCAGCGTCGGCACGCCCTTGCCCGCACGCGGATCGAGGACAGCGATTTCCTTCACGATCGCGGCGTCGTCTTCGGCCAGCGCCCGCATCCGATCGAGCGCCGGGCGATAGCCACCTCCGCCGGCAACTGCGGAGTCCAATTGTCCTGCCGAGATCGCGAGCGCCGCGATTTCGCCGCCGCTGACCGGCGGACGATCTTCGAGCACCTTGATCCGGTCGCTCATCGTGGTCATGCCGTCGCGTAATGCCGCCACATTCTTGCGGATTTCGTCGAGCGCCGCCGGGGTTCCCTGCAGCCCGTCGAGACGGCCCGCGAGATTATCCAGCCCTGTCCGCAGCGCGCCGAGCTGTTCGTCGAGCGCCGCCAGCGCCTTGCCGTCACCCGGATTGGCAACGGCCGCCTTCGCGAAATTCTTGGACGCCGCGTCGAGCCGCCGTTCCAGCTGGCCGAGCCGTGCCGGCAGGTCGCCGCGCGGTGCCCGCGATTCGAGTCGGTCCAGCCGGTCAGAAACGTCGGACGGCAGCGTTGCCGGTCCGGTCCCCGACGGCATCGGCCCGAACCGGCCGTAGAGCACCACGCCCAGAGCCCCAACGGCCAGCACCAGCGCGACCCAGGCCAGGGCACTGCCCGATCCGCCGCGCGCCGGCGGCGGCGCAGATGCGCTGTCGGCATTGTCGGTTGGCTGCCCGGTTTCTGCCGTCTCTGTCGATTCCGTGGATTCCATCGTCTCCGGCGCTGTCTTTGTCTCTGTGGTGTCATCCACGGATGTGTCATCCCGAACATCATCAGCGGCGGCCGCAAGGTCGACGCCGTGTTCGTTGGCGGCCGAGCGGATGGTATCGAACCGCCCGGCCGGAATTTGATTGCGGCCTTTCCAGCCCTGCACCGTTGTCACGGGCACGCCAAGTTTCGCGGCCATCGGGCGGATGCCGCCGAAGCGTTCGACAACGGCCTCGGCATTTCCTTGATCGAGAAGGTCCGATCCGCCTTTTGGCGAATCCGTGCCGTCCTGATCCTGATCATTGGTAATGTCCGTCACGTTCCCTTCCAGACTGGCAATCAGGCTTTCCTGGTTCGGCCGCGCTGCTACCCTCACCGTCCGCCATGTCAGCGGCGCCAGCGCCGAGGCCACCGCATCGCTGAGGCAGACTGCGGCCAAATTTTCGCACGCATCGCCAATTTCCGCCGCTTGCACCAGATTAACAAAGGCGGCGGCACTACGCGGCGAAAAAAACAACACGGCATCGAGTGTCCCGGCGCTCAGCGCCGCCCGGACCGCCGCATCGATCTCGGTCACCGTACGTGCCGTATATAACTGTTCCCGCCGGACCGCGAAACCGTCCGATGTCAGTAGTCCGGAAAGATCGCCGGCGACAGCACTGCCGGACACGTGCAGCAATGCGCCGCCTTCCGGTTCGGCTTTGCTACTGACAAGCGCGGCAAGGTCCTCGACGGCGCCGCCGGCGCTCTCCACCGCACCGAAGCCTTGCGCCCGCGCCTCGCCCGCGGTCGCATCGCCCACGGCATAAACCGGCAAATCGCGGCGGCCGCTGCGCGCGACGAAGGCGCGGACCCCGTTCGCCGACGTGAACAGCAGTGCCTGCGCCCCGTCCAGGTCGAGCGGGACATTCGCATCGATCTCGATTTCCAGCAGCGGTTGCTGCAGGACCGAATGACCACGGCGTTCCAGCTCGGCGGCCAAGGCCACGGCGTCGGGCCGCGGCCGCGTCACCAGGACATGCAAACCGCCCGGGTTGCTCATTCGAAGAATCCCGGCGCCATCTTGGCGCGCAGCCGGTTGCCCAGCTCGGTCGCCATCGCCACCGCCTCCGCCGCGGGGGCCGCGTCCGACAAACGATGCAGCTCGGACCCATCGGGCCGCGCCACCAATCCCTGCAACGATACGGTATCGCTGCCAGCATCCAGGGTCGCGAAGGCGCCGATCGGCGTGCGGCAGGACCCGTCGAGCGCGGCCAGCACCGCGCGTTCGGCCGCGATACACAGCGACGCCGTCGAATCATCGAGCGCGGCCAGAAGGTCGAGCACCGCCGTATCATCGGCCCGCGCCTCCACGCCGATCGCGCCCTGTGCGGCGGCCGGCAGCATGACATCCGTGTCGAACACGCCGGTGATCACGTCTTCGCGCTCCAGCCGCTTGAGTCCCGCATAGGCGAGCAGCGTCGCATCCGCCTCGCCTTCGCCGAGCTTACGCAACCGGGTTTCCACATTGCCGCGGAAGGGAACGACCGCAAGGTCGGGCCGCCGGTGCAGGATCTGCGCCTGACGCCGCACCGACGCGGTGCCGATGCGGGCCCCGGCGGGCATGTCGTCCAACGATGCGCCATCGCGCGAGAGGAAGGCATCGCGCGGATCCTCCCGCGGCAAAACGGCGACGATGTCCAACCCATCGGGGAGGAAGGTCTCCATGTCTTTCATCGAATGAACGGCAATATCGAAGTCGCCATCGAGCAATCCGCGCTCGATTTCTTTGGTGAACAGGCCCTTGCCGCCGAGATCCGCCAGCGGCCGATCCTGGATACGGTCGCCGGAGGTCTTCACGGTGCGGATTTCCACCAGGAGGTCCGGATGCGCCTCCCGCAGCAGCCGCGCTACGAGGTTGGCCTGGAACAGCGCCAACGGCGATCCCCGGGTACCGAGCTTCAGTTGTCGTGTCATGGCCATTCTCTACCCGGTTCCGCGCGACACCGGAAGGGGTGATTTGCGATTTTCGGTCGCGCACGCCGCCATAGGCAGTCTGCCCGCAAGCGTTTATAAGGGCGCGGAGCAACGATATGGAACGGGGACCCCCCGCATGCGCGTGCTGGGCATCGAGACTTCCTGCGACGAGACGGCGGCCGCCGTCGTGTGCGACGACCGGACGATCCTGTCGGACGTGGTGCTGTCGCAACTCGACGAACACCGTCCCTATGGCGGCGTCGTGCCGGAGATCGCGGCGCGCAGCCATCTCGACCATATCGACCGGCTGGTCGCGCAGGCGATGGACGAAGCCGGCATCGGCTTCGAGGAACTGGACGGGGTGGCGGCGACGGCCGGGCCCGGCCTGATTGGCGGCGTCATGGTCGGGCTGATGACCGGCAAGGCAATCGCCCTGACCCGCAACCTGCCGTTCGTCGCGGTCAATCACATGGAAGGCCACGCCCTGACCCCGCGGCTGACCGACGGTGTTGATTTTCCCTATCTGGCGCTGCTTGTCTCCGGCGGGCATTGCCTGCTGACGGCGGTCGCCGGGCCGGGCGATTTCCAACGCTACGGCAGCACGGTCGACGACGCGGTCGGCGAGGCCTTCGACAAGACGGCGAAGCTGCTGGGCCTTGGGTATCCCGGTGGGCCAGCGCTGGAAGCCGCAGCCCGGGACGGCGACCCGGCGGCCTACGACCTGCCGCGCCCGATGCGCGGGCGGGCCGGTTGCGACTTCTCCTTTTCCGGATTGAAGACGGCGGTGCGGCATATTGTGGATCGCCTGCCCGACGGGCCGCTGGACTATACCGTCGCGGCCAATATCGCGGCCTCCTTCCAAGCCGCGGTCGCCGACGTGCTGGCCGACCGGGCGCGCAACGCGATCGCCCGTTTTCAGGCCGATCATCCCGGCGGCACGACGCTGGTGGTGGCCGGCGGCGTCGCCGCGAACGAAACGCTGCGGGCGGCGCTCGCCGACACCGCCGAAGCCTGTGGTATGGCTTTCATCGCACCGCCGCTTCGTCTCTGCACCGACAACGCGGCGATGATCGCCTGGGCCGGGCTGGAGCGGTTGCGCATCGGCCTGACGGATTCACTCGACGCACCAGCGCGGCCGCGCTGGCCGCTTGACGAACCTGCCCCGAAACCGCGAGGGTAACGCATGGCACGTATTACGGTGATCGGAGCCGGAGCCTGGGGAACGGCGCTCGCCTGCGTCGCGCGCCGGGCCGGCCATGATGTGGTGTTGTGGGCGCGCGAGCCCGAGGTGGTGGCGTCGGTCAATGCCGGCGAGGGCAACCCCGCCTTCCTGCCCGACGTCGACCTCGAAAAGGGAATTACCGCGACCGACGACCTGAAAACGGCGCTCGACGGCGCAAGCCTGGTCCTGCACGTGGTGCCGTCGCAGTTCCTGCGCGCGGTATCGACGGAGATGGCGCCGCATCTGGCCGAGGGCGTGCCCGTCATACTGTGCGCCAAGGGAATCGAACACGGCACGTTGGAGATGATGACCGAAGTGGCGGCGGAGACGCTGCCGCAAGCGCCGATTGCGGTCTTGTCCGGCCCAACATTCGCGCGCGAGGTGGCCGCCGGCACGCCGACCGCGGTAACGCTTGCCTGCGCCGACACCCCGTTGGGGGAAGCGCTGGTCGATATGATCGGCACGCCCAACTTCCGCCCGTACCTGTCCGACGATCCGGTCGGTGCGGAGATCGGCGGCGCGGTCAAGAACGTGCTGGCGATCGCCTGCGGCGTCGTGACCGGCAAGAAACTCGGCGACAACTCGCGCGCCGCGCTGATCACGCGCGGGCTGGCGGAGATGGCGCGGCTCGGCCTTGCCAAGGGCGGCAAGCCGGAAACCTTGATGGGACTGTCCGGTCTCGGCGACCTGACGCTGACCTGCAACGGCCCGCAGTCCCGCAATATGTCGCTCGGCATGGCGATGGGCGAAGGCCGGGCCTTGAAGGACATACTGGCCGAGCGCAATTCGGTCGCCGAGGGTGTCTTCAGCGCTGAATCCGTCACCGCATTAGCCGCCTCGCTCGGCATCGAAATGCCTATCTGCGCCGCGGTCGATCAGGTCATCAACCACGGGGCCGATATCGATGCGGCGATCGAAGGCCTGTTGAACCGGCCATTCCGGGCCGAGGGCCTGGACGCGGGCTGACCTCAGCCGGTTGCCTCCGGTTGACCAGTAGCGCGGCGGTCGCTAGCGTCCTCCCTAGTCGAATCAATAACATCCAATACCGAAATCCGGAGACCGATCATGCTGTGGGCCATCACCACCGAAGACAACGCCGATACCGACGCAATTCGCCAGGAAAACCTGGAAATCCATCGCGACTACCTGAAAAGCCAAAAGGGTATCCTGGTGCTGGCCGGCGCGGCGCAAAGCGACGACGGGACCGAAGCGATTGGCAGCGTGTTCATCGTCAACGTGAACAGCCGGACCGAAGCGGAAGCCTTCTCGAACGGCGACCCGTTCACCCAGGCCGGCGTGTTCAAAAGCGTCACCATCGTCCGCATGCGCAAAGGTCAGTGGAACCCGGAAGCCGCGGAAGGCGCATAGGGCGCAACGGAAGAGAGGCCGGATCATGCTGTTCGTCTACTTCATGCAGGACGCGCCCGACACGGCGACACGGCGGGCCGAGATTCGAACCGTCCATCAACAATACCTGGCGGGCGAAGCAGACCGTTTCTTCGCCGCCGGACCGCTGTGGAACGACGATTTCAGCGCCATGACCGGGTCAATCTTCGTCATGGACTGGCCCGACCGGCGGGCGGCGGCGGACTGGCTGCAGGACGAGCCATTCACCAAGAACGGCGTCTACGGCTATATCAACATCAAGGGGTTCGACAACAAATGGCCGAAGGACGGCCGCCCTGCGGTGAAGGATAAACTTTTCGCATATTTCAATCTCAACGGTGACGAAGCCGCCGGGCCGCGCAAGGAATTCCGGCAGGCGCATCTCGACTATCTGGCGGACACGGCCGATCATATCTTCGCCGCCGGGCCGATGTTCGACGACAGCGACGCGACCGACATGGAAGACCGTATCGGGTCGCTCTATATCGTCGACTATCCCGAGCGCGCGGCGGCGGACGCATGGTTCGCGAACGAACCGTTCAACAAGAACGGCGTCTACGACGATAGTTGGGCGCAGGCCTACGAAAATCTCTGGCCGAAAGACTGAGAGCGAGGAAACGACGATGGCATATTGGTTGTTCAAGAGCGAGCCCGGCGCCTGGTCCTGGGACGATCAGGTCCGCGACGGCACCGCCGAGTGGGACGGTGTGCGCAACTACCAGGCCTGCAACAACATGAAGGCGATGAAGAAGGGCGACCTGGGGTTTTTCTATCATTCGGTCAACGAGAAACAGGTCGTCGGCATCGTCGAGATCGCGAAGGAATACTACCCGGACCCGACCGACAAGTCCGAGCGGTTCGGCATGGTCGACGTGAAGGCGATACGCCCGTTCAAGCGGCCGGTAACGCTGGCCGAGATCAAGGGCGAGCCACGGCTCGAGGAGGTCGCGCTGGTGCGGCAATCGCGCCTGTCGGTGATGCCGATCGAGGACGAGCACTGGAAGCTGATCTGCGCCATGGGCGAAACCAAGGCCTAGGCGGCCCCCTCCGTCCATGGCAGACGACACCCGCAAGCTCTGCCGTCTGGACGACATCCCCGACGGCGAAGGCAAGAGCCTCGAAATCGAGCAGGATGGAGAGGTGGTCGATGTTTTCGTCGTCCGCCAGGGCGACGCAGTGCACGGCTATCACAACATCTGCCCGCATCTCGGCACGCCATTGACCTGGGTCGACGACGAGTTCATGACCTTCGACCGGAAATACATCCTCTGCGCCATGCACGGTGCGGAATTCCGGATCGGGGACGGCCACTGCACCGCCGGCCCCTGCCAGGGCGACAACCTCGACCCCTTCCCCGTGGAACTCGATGACGGCTGGGTGCTGCAGAAGCCTTAGCCGCTACGCCAGCGACTTCTCGAAAACAGCGATCCGCCCGCGCAATGAATTCGATTGACCAATCACCGACCAGCCAAACTGCAACATGACCGGCGACCCTTCATCCATCCCGGTATAGACCGCGTCAAAGCCGAGCCGGCGCGCTTCGGTTTCGATAGCCTGCACCAGCGCGGCTTCTGCCCCGTCCGACTTTGTTACGAGCGCGGCAAGCCAGGGGGTCAATTGCGGATGCGTGCCGAGCGAGTCCGCTTTCAGCGACGCGGTACCGACGAGCCGGTCCCCATCTTCCAGGGCCACCAGCGCCAACGGCAGGGCATTGCGGTTGCAGCAATTACGGATGTCGCGCTCGGCAGTCCCCACGCCGGGACCGTCCGAGCCGTAATAGGGCGCCCACTCGGACTCGAACCAGCGCACCAATTCGGGAACCAAATCCGGCCGGTCGCAAAGGGAAACGACACGCACCGGCGATGCCGGCATCAGGTTCCGGTGACCGACATAAAGTGACGGTAGTCGGCGGCCAAATCTTCGACCGCCGCCTTGACCAGCCGTTCCCCGTCTTCGGCGGTGGAGAGCGACGGGTCCGCACCCCCGCGCCGACCGTCCGGATGACGACGCCGGAAATCCGCCGCCCCCTGGATCGGGTTGGCTTCCGATCCCATCGTATCGAGCGGCACGTCGCGCTGCTGATCGGGAAAGGCATACCAGGTCACCGATACTTCGGCCGGAGTGGCGTGGCTGCCGTTCTTGTCGCCATAGAGTTCCTGCGACAGCGTGTCGACCTGCGGCATGGCGAACCAATTGGCGAGCCGGCAGAACACTTCCGCCGGCATGCGGTTCGACCCGGGCCCGGCCAAGGCCGCCGCCTCGCCCAGTTCGGCATGGACCTCGCTGAACGCCGTGTTGACCGGCTGGATGTTGCCGCCATGCCCGTTGACGAAATAGAAGCGGTCGAAGCCGTGCCGCGCCAGCGACATCACCATGTCGCGCACCACCAACATCAGGGTCGACGGGCGCAGGGTCACCGATCCGGGGAAATCCATATGGTGCTGCGCCATCCCGACGGAGATGGTGGGCGCAACCATCACGCCGATTTCCTCGCCGAGCCGGCGGCCGATCACCTCGGCGGTCAGGGCATCGGTGCCGACCAGGCCGGTCGGGCCGTGCTGCTCGGTCGATCCGATGGGTAGGATAACGCCCGTGTTGTCCTTGAGATAGCTCTCGACTTCAGGCCATGTGGTGAGTTGGAGTTGCATGATCGTCCTCTGCTCGTGCTCGGTTTCGCTCCCCGTCAAGCGGCGTGGACGGGCGACCCATGCTAGCGCAAAACAGGGGCAGCGGGGATTCCCGTGCGGGGCCTTTCACTGTTTTCACAGCTCGATGTGAAACGAGGTTAACAATAAACGACTCCGCTGTTTACTAACTGGCGGTTGCCGTGAATTGTACTTGTGAATATCGGAAGCCTCGCCGCACTGGGGCTGACCGCATGGCGGGCCCTGTCCCGGCCTGGGGTTCGTGATAAAGTCGGCGGAAAGACACATCCGCATCCAGCGGCGAGCAGGAGCAGTACGCATGAACATCGACAAGATCTCGGTCGGCGAGAATCCGCCCTACGATGTCAACGTGATCATCGAGATCCCAATCGGCGGAGTCCCGGTTAAATACGAGATGGACAAAGAGTCCGGCGCGATGTTCGTCGATCGCTTCCTGCATACGGCGATGTACTATCCGTGCAATTACGGTTTCATCCCGCACACGCTGTCGGAAGACGGCGACCCGACCGACGCGGCGGTGGTGGCGCAGATTCCAGTGATTCCCGGCGTCGTCATCCGGTCCCGGCCGGTCGGCGTGCTGCTGATGGAGGATGAGAGCGGCATCGACGAGAAGATTCTCTGCGTTCCGGTCGACGACCTCCATCCGTTCTACCAAAACATCAGTTCCTATCGCGACCTGCGGCCAATTTTGATTGATCAGATCGCGCATTTCTTCGAGCATTACAAAGACCTGGAAAAGGGAAAATGGGTCAAGGTAAAGCGATGGGGCGAGAGCGAAGAGGCCATGGACCTCATCAAGCAGGCGATGGAGCGCGCCAAGCAACGGAACGGATCAAGCACCGGACCGTAACGAACCAATCCTCGATAAGGGAGGCACATCATGAGTGACAACACATTATTCCCGGTCCCCGCCGAGACGGCGGCCGAAGCCTGGGTCGACAACGACAAATACCTCAGCATGTATCAGCAGTCGGTCGAGGACCCGGAAGGTTTCTGGGCCGAACATGGCAAGCGGATCGATTGGTTCAAACCGTTCAGCAAGGTCAAGGACGTCTCCTACAACAAGGACGACCTGCATATTCGCTGGTTCTACGACGGCACGACGAACGCCGCCTATAACTGCCTCGACCGGCACCTGGAAACCCGCGGCGACCAGACCGCGATCATCTGGGAAGGCGACGATCCCAAGGACGACAAGACCATCACCTATCGCGAGCTGCATGAAGAAGTGTGCAAGTTCGCCAACGGGCTGAAGGCGATCGGCGCGAAGAAGGGCGACCGCATCACCATCTACATGCCGATGATCCCCGAGGCCGCCGTGGCCATGCTGGCCTGCGTGCGCATCGGCGCAATCCATTCGATCGTCTTCGGCGGCTTCTCGCCGGATGCTTTGGCCGGCCGAATTCAGGACTGCGACTGCAACATCATCATCACCGCCGACGAGGGCCTTCGCGGCGGGCGGCCGATCCCGCTCAAGGCCAACAGCGACGCGGCGCTGAAATGCTGCCCATCGATCGAGAAATGCGTCGTGGTCAAACGGACCGGCGGCGCTGTCGAGTGGGAAGACGGTCGCGACGTCTGGTACCACGACCTGATCGCCGACGCGTCGGCGGACTGCCCGGCCGAGGAGATGGACGCGGAAGACCCGATGTTCATCCTTTATACGTCGGGATCGACCGGCAAACCGAAGGGCGTGATGCACACGACCGGCGGCTACATGGTCTACGCGTCGATGACGCATCAATACGTGTTCGACTACAAGGACGGGCAGGTCTATTGGTGCACCGCCGATGTGGGCTGGGTCACCGGCCACAGCTATATCGTCTATGGCCCGCTCGCCAACGGCGCCATCACCGTGATGTTCGAGGGCGTGCCCAACTACCCGGACACCAGCCGCTTCTGGCAGGTCTGCGACAAGCACAACATCGAGATCTTCTATACCGCGCCGACGGCGATCCGTGCGCTCATGCGCGACGGCGATGGACCGGTCAAGAAAACCAGCCGCAAGTCGATCAAGCTGCTGGGCACGGTCGGCGAGCCTATCAATCCGGAAGCCTGGCTCTGGTACTACAACGTGGTCGGCGACGGACGCTGCCCGATCGTCGATACGTGGTGGCAGACCGAGACCGGCGGCATCCTGATCACACCGCTGCCGGGGGCGACGGCGTTGAAGCCCGGGTCGGCCACGCGGCCCTTCTTCGGCATCGAGCCGCTGATGGTCGATGCGGAAGGCAACGAGTTGGACGGCGCCTGCGCAGGCAACCTCTGCATCGCCGACAGTTGGCCGGGTCAGATGCGCACGGTCTACGGCGACCATGCACGGTTCTTCGATACCTATTTCGCGACCTATCCGGGCCGCTACTTCACCGGCGACGGCGCACGGCGCGATGAGGACGGGTATTACTGGATCACCGGCCGGGTCGACGACGTGATCAACGTCTCGGGCCACCGCATGGGCACGGCCGAGGTCGAGTCCGCGCTGGTCGCGCATCCGAAAGTCGCCGAAGCCGCCGTGGTCGGCGCGCCGCACGACATCAAGGGCCAGGGCATCTACGCCTATGTCACGCTGAATGCGGGCGAGGATCCGGACGAGGACCTGCGCAAGGAATTGGTGCTGTGGGTGCGCAAGGAAATCGGCCCGATCGCCAGCCCGGATTGGCTGCAATGGGCGCCGGGCCTGCCCAAAACGCGGTCCGGCAAGATCATGCGCCGCATCCTGCGCAAGATCGCCGAGAACGATTTCGGCAATCTCGGCGATACCTCCACGCTGGCCGAGCCACAGGTGGTCGACGACCTGGTCGACAACCGCATGAACCGGTAAAGGCCGCAGCCGTTATTCGACGAAAGAAAGGCGGGGCCGGTTGCGGTTCCGCCTTTCGTCTGAGGACAGGACGAAGGAGCGAGGCAATGCCGGAAAATACCCCCAAAAATATCGACGGGTCCCTGATCCTCTATCACGGCTGGTCATCCAGTGCGTCGCGAAAGGTGCGCTTCGCGCTCGCCGAGAAACAACTCCCGTACGCGAGCCGCCCCATCAACGTACGGAAGAACGAGCACCACGCGCCGGCGTATCGCAGGATCAACCCGAACGGGGTCGTTCCTGCGCTGGTTCACAACGGTGTTCAGCTCATCGAAAGCAGCTTCATCAACGAATATCTGGACGATGCCTTTCCCGACAATCCGATCCGCCCGGCGGACCCGGTGGCACGCCACGCCATGCGGCTTTGGTGCCGCGACGTGGATGACAAATACCTGCCGGCCGTCCTCAAACACAACTGGCAGCTCACCATTCATCCGATCGCACGGGAATGGAGCGATGCCGAACTGGATGAAAAACTCGCCAATATTCCCGATCCCGAACGGCGGAATTTCTGGTACCGCATGGCGCGCGACCCGTTCACGACGGAGGAGTTGGACGAAGCAATGGCCGTGCTGCGCGGCCTGATTCGTCAAATGGAGGAGACACTGGCGGATCGCCCGTGGCTTACGGGAGGGGATTTCTCGCTCGCCGATATCAGCGTCACGCCGTATGTGAAGCGCATCGAAGAACTGGATGCCGCACAGCTCGACCCCGGTGCGAACCCCCGAACGGCGGACTGGTGGCAGCGCCTGACGGCGCGCCCCGGGTTTCAGGCCGCCCATATCGGCGCCTATTCGGAGCAGGCAGACCCTGAGTATTCAGGTCCGCGCGCCACCGACAACCCGATCGACACCTGATCGGGCTAGCAGACTGCCCGCGATGATTTGAGCGCCGACAAATCGGGGTCGAAAGGCCCCGCTTTTTTCCTTGCGCCGAACCAGCAGGGGGCCAAAACTGTTCCGAGATGTCCGCGAAACCGCCTGCCACCCCCGACGACCATCACGATCCGCTTCTGCCGCCGGAAATGGCGCTAAAGGCGGAGCATGTCGGCGTCGGCAAGGCCACGATGGATTTCTGGTCGCTGCTGGCGCTGGCGGTATTGGCTGGCGCGTTCATCGCATTCGGCGCGCTTTTCATGACCGTGACGGTAGCCGGCGCGTCGGAAGCCCTGCCCTATGGCGTGGTGCGGCTGCTCGGCGGCCTCGTCTTCTCGCTTGGCCTGATCCTGGTGGTGGTCGGCGGGGCCGAGCTGTTCACCGGCAACAACCTGATGGTGATGGCCTGGGCCGGCGGCCTGATCAGCCTGCGGGCCCTGATGCGCGCCTGGACCATCGTCTATATCGGCAATTTCATCGGCGCGCTCGGCACCGCCGGCCTCGTGTACCTGTCGGGCCATATGGACGCGGGGAATGGAATCATCGGACGGACCGCACTGGCCATCGCCGAGAGCAAGGTCGCCATTCCCTTTGTCGAGGCGATGGCGCTTGGAATTCTCTGCAACGTGCTCGTCTGTCTCGCCGTGTGGCTGACCTACAGCGCCCGCACTGTGACCGGCAAGGTCCTGGTGATCGTCCCGCCGGTGGCCGCCTTCGTTGCCGCCGGCTTCGAGCATTCGATCGCCAACATGTATTTCATCCCGTTGGGATTGCTCCTCACCTGGTTCGGCGACGCCACCTCCGGGCTCACGCTCGGCGGCCTCGCGATGAACCTGATTCCCGTGACCATCGGCAACATGATCGGCGGCGGCCTGCTGGTCGGCGTCGTCTATTGGTTCGTCTATTTGCGGAAGCGGTAGCCGAGGCTAGCCGGCGTGGGACTGAATCGTCCGGGATAAATTTTTGCGCGCCCGCTTCTCCATGCGGCTTCGCCAATAATCGGTCTGATAGATCACTGGACGATCCAACAGCGCCTGGAAGAATGCGTTGCGCTTGGTCGCCCAGACGTCTTCCGCGATTTGGGTATATTCAGCGCGCACGTCGCGGCCATGCTGATCGAAGGTCTTGAACGGAACGCCGAGCCGGTACAGATCGAGATCGCAAAACAGTTGAATGTCGGGGTCGTCCGACGCTGCATGCCCCGCAGAATGTAGAATCAAGGCCTGCGCCGCCGCCGAACAATCGCCGCTATACACCTTGCCGAGATGCTCGGCGCTCAACCGTTCGTTCTCGCCGTGACCCAGCGTCGCGTCGTAGATGCAGTCATGGAACCAAATGGCCAGGTCGATCGTGTCGGGATTGTCGGCGAGGTGCCGTGACTGCGCATGACAGTCGAGCATTTCGACGATATGCACCAGCGTATGGTAGCGGCGGTGCGATTCGCCGTAGGCTGCGGTCAGATCGGCGAAGATGGCGTCCGAGAGGCCGAGCCGGCCGGCCAGCGGCGTCCAATGCGACGTCGCCTGCTTCACGAGCGCGCCGGCAACGGTTGGTTTCGCCATCTCAGGCAACCTGCGCTCGGAAGGTCAAAAATCGAAACACCGCCCGGCCTTTTCCCAATCGCCATAACGAGTCGGCTCCAGACCCTTCGGCCCGCCGACTTCCTTGGCTATTTCACCGCGCGCCTCGGCTTCCGCCCGCCACTTTTCGCCAGCGGCGTCGGCCTTCTCTTCCGCCCGTCGGCGCGGATCGACTCCCTTGTCGTCGGCCACGGCCGTCGCGGGAGACACGCCCGCAGGTGCCCTCTCCGGGCTGTCCGGCCCGGTCGATTGGCGTTTTCGGAGTCGGTCAAAAATGTTAGGCATCGTGTCAATATGACACATTTTCGGGCATTTTCCAGGCCTTGAAGCCGACTGCCAGTATCCCCTAATTAGGTGGGTTATGCCTGTTTCGTCATTCATAGGGAGAAGTGCATCGTGAACTACGTCCGCACGTCAATGCTGCTGGCCGGCATGACGGCACTTTTCATGGGCGTCGGATACATGGTCGGCGGCGAGGCGGGCATGCTGATCGCCTTGGTCATTGCGATCGGCATGAATGGCTTCGCCTATTGGAATTCGGACAAGGTGGTGCTGCGCATGTATGGCGCACGCCAGATCGAGCGTGGCGACGCCCCGGGGTTTTACGGTATCGTCGAGCAACTTGCCCAAAAGGCCGAACTGCCGATGCCAAAGGTCTACCTCATGGAGAACGACCAACCGAATGCCTTCGCGACGGGCCGCAACCCCGAGAATGCAGCCGTCGCGGCGACAACGGGGCTGATGCGCATCTTGAGCCATGAGGAAATCGCCGGCGTGATGGCGCATGAACTGGCGCATGTGAAGAATCGCGACACCTTGATCATGACGATCACGGCGACCATCGCCGGCGCGATATCCATGTTGGCGAATTTCGCCATGTTCGCGGGCATGTTCGGCGGCGGCAACCGCAACAATCCGCTCGGTATTGTCGGCGTGGTGTTGGTTGCGCTGCTCGCCCCCTTCGCGGCGATGCTGGTCCAGATGGCGATCAGCCGAACCCGCGAGTATGCGGCGGACCGCCTGGGCGCCGAAATCAGCGGCCATCCGCTGTGGCTGGCTTCCGCGCTGGAGAAACTGGAGCAAGGCGCCCAGCAAATCGACAACGATGCCGCCGAGCAGAACCCGGCGACCGCACATATGTTCATCGTCAATCCGCTGCACGCCCACAGCGTCGACAGCCTGTTCTCGACCCATCCCAACACTGCGAACCGGGTCGGCCGGCTCCGCGAAATGGCAGGCGCCGCGGCCCCCGCCGCCGGCCCCTGGGGCTGACGCGTCATCGCCGCGAACCCCAATCCGGTCCATAGCCGCGTCGTCGCGCTCGACGTGCTGGACGCTGTGTTGACGCGCCACCAGCCGTTCGACACGGCACTGGCGGGCCATCGAAATTTCACAATATTGAGCCCCCGCGACCGCGCCTTCGCCCGGCTGTTGATCGTCACCGTGCTGCGGCGTCTCGGCGAGATCGATGGGCGGTTGGATCGATTGCTGCGTCATCCCCTGCCCGAAAAGGCCGGGCGGGCGCAAAACGTCCTGCGGCTCGGCGTGGCGCAGCTTGCCTATCTCGGCACGCCGCCGCATGCCGCCGTGGATACCGCTGTCCGCTTGCTAGAGAAAAGCTTCCCGCATCTGAAGGGCGTCACGAACGCTGTGTTGCGGAAAGTTGCCCCGGACCCGGCGGCAGAGCCACCCGCCGGGATTAATACGCCGGCATGGCTGTGGGACAGCTGGCTCAACGCCTATGGCGCGGCAACCGCCGCGGCCATCGCGGCCGCCCATCTGACCGAACCGCCGCTCGATATTTCCGTCGCCAGCAACCCAGAGACATGGGCCGAGCAACTCGAGGCTGAGCTTCTGCCGACCGGGTCGCTGCGCCGGTCGGCCGGCGGCAATCCGGCGCTGCTGCCCGGTTTCGACGAGGGAGCATGGTGGGTTCAGGATGCCGCCGCGACCCTGCCGGCAAACCTGTTCGGCGACGTGGCCGGCAAGTCGGTCGTGGATCTGTGCGCGGCACCCGGCGGCAAAACGGCGCAGCTTGCCGCCGCCGGTGCGCAGGTCACCGCCGTCGACCGGTCGCAACAACGCCTCAAACGGCTCGGCGAGAACCTTCAGCGGTTGTCCTTACAGGCGACGGTCGTGGAAGCCGATGCGATAGTCTGGCGTCCTGCGACGCCGGCAGCGGCTGTCCTGCTGGACGCGCCTTGCACTGCAACGGGAACGATCCGCCGCCACCCGGACATCGCACACCTGAAAACACCGGACGACGTCGCCCGGCTGAGCGCGCTGCAGGACCGGCTGCTGCGCGCCGCCGTCAGCATGGCCGCGCCGGGCGGCCAGATCGTCTACGCCACCTGTTCGTTGCAGCCGGAGGAAGGTCCAGACCGGATCAAGGCCGTACTGGACGACGATACGCCGGTCGTGCTGGACCCGATTACCGAGCGGGAAGCGCCAGCGCTTGACGCGGCGATCCAACCGGACGGCACGCTCCGCACCCTGCCCTGTCATTGGATCGAACGGGGCGGCCTCGACGGATTCTTCATCGCCCGTCTGCGCCGGACCTAGGCGACAGGCGCAACGTTATGCAAACCACGACTTCCACTTGCACCCATTCGCGGAAGTGACTAAGCAAAGAGTCATGCAGCAGCCGGTTCGAATCGCCCCGTCCATCCTGTCGTCGGACTTTGCCGCCCTCGGCGAGGAAATCCGCGCCATCGACGCGGCAGGCGCGGATTACATTCATATCGACGTGATGGATGGGCATTTTGTTCCGAACATCACGATCGGGCCGGATGTCATCAAGGCGCTGCGGCCGCATAGCGCAAAGCCGTTCGATGTCCATCTGATGATTTCGCCCGTGGACACATATATCGACGCCTTCGCCGATGCCGGCGCGGATATCATCACGGTGCACCCCGAGGCCGGTCCACACACTCATCGGACGATCCAGGCGATCAAGGCGCGCGGGAAAAAGGCCGGATTGTCGCTTAATCCCGCCACACCGATCGAGGCAGTCGATTATTTGCTGCCCGATCTCGACCTGGTGCTGGTCATGACCGTAAACCCCGGTTTCGGGGGTCAGAAATTTATTACGTCGCAGCTCTCCAAGATTCGGGACTTGCGGGCGCGAATTGATACAATCGGTGCTTCTATCGACTTGGAAGTAGATGGCGGTATCAACGCCGACACTGCGGCCCAGGCGATCGATGCCGGCGCAGATGTGCTCGTCGCAGGCACCGCAAGTTTTCAAGGCGGGCCGGCGACTTACGCAAAAAACATAAAAACGCTCCGCGGCGGCACCTGACGGCTCGAGAGGATGTGACTCGAGGGGATGTCTGGCACGGGTGTAAATTGGTTGTCCTATTAACCGAGTGTCCGGCTTGAACAACGGCTTTTCCAACAGCGTCTTTCGATCGCGCCTTTATAAGCTCGCCCTGATGGGCCGCGGGCCGACCACACTGGCTGCCTTGCCGCCGGATAGCGAGGAGCGTGGCGTCGCCACCGGCGATGCCGAGTCCGGCCGGGCCATCATGAACGGCGGATTCACCATCGGGGGCGAAGCCGTCGACTTCAATACCGCCTGGCCGTCGGCCGGCGCGGCCGACCAAGTCCAAGTGGCCTTGCACCGCTTCGATTGGCTTGGCGATCTCGCCGTCCTGGAGTCGGTCGAATCGCGCCGGTTTGCCGAGTATTTGTTCGAGAGTTGGGACGAACGATACGGCACGTATCATGAAGTCAGTTGGCGTGCCGACATTCTAGCCGCGCGGATGGTCAACTGGCTGACTCAATACGCCGCCCTGTTCGAGCCCGCCGAGGCGGCATTCCGCATTCGTTTCCTCGACAGCATAGCCCGGCAACTGCGCCATCTGCGGCGCGTCGCCAGCCAGGAAACCGCGCCGATGGAGCGGATCGAGGTCCTCAAGGGCCTGATCTATGGCGAAGCCTGCGTGACCTCGGAAACCGAGCGGGTTCGCCGTTCGTTGACCCTGCTGGAAGCGGAGCTGGAACGCCAGGTACTGCCGGACGGCAGCCATATCTCCCGCAGTCCCGGGCGCCAACTCGCGACCCTGGAAGCCTTGATCGACATCCGCGCGGTGTTGACCGCCGCCAGCCGCGAGGTGCCGGTGGCGCTGCGCAACGCTATCGACCGGATGGCGCCGATGACGCGATTCCTGCGCCATAGCGACGGCGCGCTGGCCTGTTTCAACGGCGGCGGCCGGCCCGACCCGACCCATGTCAGCCGCGTCTTGTTGCGGTCCGACGCCCAAGGCCGCGCGCCAAGCCGGGCACCCTATGCCAGATTCGAACGGATCGACGCCAACGGCATGGTGCTGATTTTAGACGGCGGTACGCCGCCCGAAGACGCCTTTGACGAAGAGGCGCATGCCGGCCTGATGAGCTTCGAGATGAGTGTCGGCGGCCAGCGATTGATCGTGAACTGCGGCGCCGGATCAGACACCGACGCTGGCTGGCGCCAAGCGCTGCGGACAACCGCGGCCCATTCAACGGTGGTCATCGACGACCGGAATTCCTGCGAGGTGACCGAAACCGGATTGGGCCAGCGACCCGGCGCGATCGACTGCGACCGCGGTGAAATCGACGGCAACATTTGGATCAGCAGCAGCCACGACGGGTACGAAGACCGCTACGGCCTGACCCATCGCCGACGGCTTTATGTCGGCGACGAGGAGCCGGGATTGCGCGGCGAGGATATCCTGGTCGGCGACCGGCAACATCCGTTCGCCGTCCGCTTCCATCTGCACCCCGCCGTCCGCGCGGTGATCGGCGGTGATCCGGGATCGGCCACCCTGACCTTGCCGAACGGCGACCGCTGGCGGCTGCGTGCCGACCGGCCGATCGCGCTCGAGGACAGCGTCTACTGGGAGGACGGGTCCGGCATCGAGAGATCAACCCAAATCGTGGTGCGCGGCGAAACCAATGGCGCGGCGACACCGGTGAAATGGCGGCTGCGGCAGTTGGGGCAAGACAGCGCCGCCGAGACCGAAGCGGAAACACCGGATACTGCCGAAAACGTTGAAAAAGCTGATATTCCTGATGATCTGCTCTCGCCGGGGTTCACCAAAGCCTGATCGTTCACTAAATGAACACTCTTGACGTTCACCCTATGAACGCGTTAGTGTTCATCGGGTGAACGCATGTCCGCGGGTGTTCCTGCCTGCAAATGCCGCAAGGTAGTGCGGTAAGGACAGTGTGGTGGGGGGCCGTCCGGTCATGGCCGGAAGCAAGACCGAAAACGGGACGATGGACAACGAGGCCGAGATCACGCTTGGCCTGTTGAACGCTGTGCATGAAGACAGCGGCCTGACGCAACGATCCGCCGCGCGCAACCTGGGCATCGCACTTGGCCTCACCAACGCCTACCTGAAACGCTGCATCCGCAAGGGCTATATCAAGGTTCGGCAAATTCCATCGAACCGCTATGCCTATTACCTGACGCCGCAGGGCTTTGCCGAAAAGGCGCGGCTGACCACCGAGTATCTCTCCCACTCCTTCACCTTCTTCCGCCAGGCGCGCGAGCAATGCGCCGACGCGCTGACAACCTGCGCCGCCAACGACTGGAAGAACGTCGCGCTGGCCGGGTCCGGCGACCTGGCTGAGATCGCCGTGCTGTGCGGACACAACCTGGACGGCGCCGTGACTCTCCATTGCGTCGTCGACCCCGAATATGCAGGCGCCCAGTGCGCGGGGCTGCCTTTGGTGCACACGCCGCCGCCGCGCGGCAAGATCGACGCGGTCATCCTGACCGACCTTCGCATGCCGCAACAGACGTTCGACGTGTTGCGCGAGCATTTCCCGGCCGACCGGATTCTGACTCCGCCTCTGCTGCAGGTGGTGCGGGACCCCGCACCGGACGCGGAGGCATGACCATGCAACGCTGGTATGTGGTGCATACGCGCACCGGCGCCGAACTTCTCGCCCAGGGCCACCTGGAACGCCAAGGGTTCGCGACTTATATGCCGCGCTACCTCAAGACACGGCGGCATGCCCGGCGCACGACGCAGTTGCCGGCGCCTCTGTTCCCCCGTTATCTATTCGTCCGGTTCGATGCCGGGGATGCACCCTGGCGATCGATCAACGGCACCCATGGCGTCAGCCATCTCGTCTGCATGGGCAACCGCCCATCCGCCGTCCCGCGCGGCGTGGTCTCAGAACTCCGCGCCCGCGAAACCGAGGACGGGTTCGTCGGCGTGCTTGAGCCGCTCGGCCTTGAGTCCGGCGACGTGGTGCGGGTGACCGACGGTCCGTTGGCGCAACAGACCGGCGTCTTTCAAAACATCGGCGACGACCGCCGTGTCGTCATCCTGCTTTCATTGTTGGGCCGTGAAATGAAAGTGACATTGGGCCGCGAGGCCGTTGCCGCCTTCGCCTGATCCCGCCAGCCGCACGACGCCACTGGCTGGCCGGGGCCGCCGTCACGGTCTATAACGCCGCCATGAGCTGGCTTTTCCCCGCCTGTGTCACTGTCGTCATCGCCAGCGCCCTGGCCACCGGCGCGTTGCGCACGCAGTTGCAGCAGCGGTCGATCCTGGATCATCCCAACGAGCGCAGCAGCCACAAGCGTCCCACGCCGCGGGGCGGCGGGCTCGCGGTCGTCCCGATCATCCTGATTGCCTGGGCACTCTATGCCGGCGTGCCGGTTTCGGATGAGATGGCCGTCGTGATCCCCGGCGCGGCCGCGCTCGCGCTGTTATCCTGGATCGACGATCTGCGCACATTGCCGGCCTCGGTCCGGCTCGTCGGACAAGCGGCCGTCGTCGCGGCGGCGCTGTCGCTGCTTGACGGGATCGGACCAATTTTCCAAGGCTTGCTGCCGCCGCTGATGGACAAGATCATCGTGGCATTCGCCTGGGTCTGGTTCATCAACCTGTTCAACTTCATGGACGGCATCGACGGCATCTCCGGGGTCGAAGCAATCAGCATCGGCGGCGGATTGGCGGCATTGGCACTGATAACCCCAACGGCAATGCCCGCGCCGTGGTATGGCCTGGCAATCGCCGCGGCGATGCTTGGCTTCCTGATCTGGAACTGGCATCCGGCGCGCATTTTCCTGGGCGATGTCGGCAGCGTGCCGATCGGGTTCCTGCTCGGCTTTCTGCTGTTGACGGCGGCCGCAAACGGATATTGGGCGACGGCCCTGATCCTGCCGCTCTACTATCTCGCCGATGCGACACTTACGCTGCTTCGGCGGGGCGCGCGGGGGGAAAAAGTATGGCGCGCTCATCGCGAGCATTTTTATCAGAAATCGGTGCAGGGCGGTCGCAGCCATGCGCTGACCTGCGGCGCGATTCTTACCGCCAACTTGATACTCGTAGCGCTGGCGTGGACCGCCATGAGCGCGCCCGCGCTATCGTTGGCCGGGGCGGCCGCCGTGGTCGTTCTCCTGCTGCTCTGGATGCGGTCCTAAGCTTCGCCGCAGCAAGCAAACGCTGGAATCTTTCGCCCCGGGGCGGGTATGATATCCGCCGGTCGGGAATCATTGCTGTTGCCGCAAAAGCGCCGTAAGAAGCGGGGGAAATGAGCCTGCGGATCAAAATGGATCGGACGCGTATCGCGTTCGTGCATGACGTCATCATGGCGGCGGTGTCCTTCCCGCTGTCGCTCTACTTGCGCGTCGGCGTAATCGACAGCTACGAGATCGACCCCTATCTGATCCCCGGCACGATCCTGTTTGCCGCGCTGGCCGCCCCGGTGTTTTGGTACGGCCGGCTTTACCGCGGCATTTGGCGCTACGCCTCGCTGGACGACCTGGTGGCGATCACCAAGGCCGTGACACTGCTGATCCTGTTGTTCCTGCCGTTGCTGTTCGTCATCACGCGCCTTGAGTATTTCCCGCGCTCGGCGCCGTTCATCAATTGGTTCGTCCTGATGACGCTGCTCGGCGGCCCGCGCTTCATCTATCGGCTGTTCAAGGACCGGCGGATGGAGCATGTGCTGCAACGGTCCGATCATCTGCGGGTTCCGGTGCTGTTGATCGGCGCCAACGACGCGGCGGAACTGTTCATCCGCCAGCAGGCGCGGGACCGCGACGCCACTTACAACGTGCTCGGCGTCATCGACGAGAAAGGCCGGCGGATCGGCCGCTCGATCCATGGGGTGCAAGTGCTCGGCGGATTGGACGATCTCGAAATAATCGTGCGCACGGTCAACGATCCACCGCCGCAACGGCTTGTCCTGACCCATCACCGGTTCGAGGGCGCCACGGTGCGGGACATCCTGGCGCGGGCCGAGAGGCTCGGCCTCAGCATGGCGCGGCTGCCTCGCCTTGCCGACCTGAAAACCGGTATCGAAGATCAGAATCGCATCGAAACGCAACCGATCGACGTCGAGGATCTGCTGGGCCGGCCGCAAGCGGTGCTCGACCGTGACGCCATGCGCGCACTGATCGCAAGCCGCAAGGTCTTGGTGACCGGCGCGGGTGGCACGATCGGCGGCGAATTGGTGCGCCAGATCGCCGATTTCGACCCGGCGTCGATCACGCTGGTCGATTCGTCCGAATACAATCTCTATCAAATCGACGGCGAGCTGGCCGAATCCCACGCGGACCTGCCGCGGCATGCGGTCCTCGGCGACGTGCGCGACCGGACCCGGCTCGACGAGACTTTCGCGCGCTACGCACCGGACCTCGTGTTCCACGCCGCCGCACTGAAACATGTCCCGATGGTCGAAGCCAATCCGCTCGAAGGGGTCCTGACCAACACCATCGGCAGCCGCAACGTCGCCGAGGCCTGCCGCTCGGCGAATGTTCAATTGATGGTGCAGATATCCACCGACAAGGCAGTCAACCCGACCAATGTCATGGGCGCGACCAAGCGGCTGGGCGAAAGCTACGGCCAGGCGCTCGACCTGGAGACTCGGGAGAACGGCGGCACGCGCTTCGTGACCGTCCGCTTCGGAAACGTCCTGGGGTCGACCGGGTCGGTCGTGCCGCTGTTCCAACGCCAAATCGCGCAGGGGGGCCCGGTCACCGTGACCGACCCGGAAGTGACGCGATATTTCATGTCGGTCCGCGAGGCCGTCGAGCTGGTGCTGCAAGCCTCCGCCATCGGTGAGGCGGACGGTGCGGCCTGCGGCAAGATTTTCGAGTTGGAAATGGGCGAGCCGGTTCGCATCGTCGACCTTGCCCATCAGATGATCCGCCTCGCGGGATACACGCCGGGTGAGGACATCGCGGTAACGTTCATCGGGCTGCGCCCCGGCGAGAAAATGAAGGAAGAGCTGCTGCACGCGTCCGAGGCCGTGGTGCCGACCACCAACCCGAACCTATGCCTGGCCAATCCGCGCACCGCGGACCTGCCCCTGCTGAAACGCGCGCTGGACGAGCTGGAAGACGCCGCCCGTGCCCGGCGCGAGGAACAGGTGCTGGCGATGATTCAACGGCTCGTTCCCGAATTCGGCAGCGAGGCAACGCCCGCCGCCCTGTCGCGGTGACGTCGAGGAGACGATACACCCAGACCCGTCCTCTATAACCAACACCCATAGCTCAGGAGATTTCCAGACCAATGGCCGACGTTTCGATTGCGCGCGCCCTGATTTCAGTTTCCGACAAAACCGGCCTCGTCGAGTTCGCGCAGTTTCTCGCCGACTCTGGCGTCGAAATTCTTTCGACCGGCGGATCCGCCAAAACGCTGATCGATGCCGGGCTGACCGTCATCGAGGTCGCCGACCACACCGGGTCGCCGGAAATCCTGGATGGCCGGGTCAAGACGCTGCATCCGAAAATCCACGGGGGCATCCTGGGCCGCCGCGATCTCGACAGTCATCGCCAGCAGATGGAAGAACACGACATCGCGCCGATCGATCTGGTCGTGGTCAACCTGTATCCGTTCGAAGCGACGGTGGCGCGCGGCGCGTCCTTCGAAGACTGCGTGGAGAATATCGACATCGGCGGCCCGGCCTTGATCCGCGCCGCCGCCAAGAACCACGACCATGTCGCCGTCATCACCGACCCGTCGCAATACGACGCGGTGCGCGCGGAGATGACGGCGCGGTCGGGCGCCACCGACACCGCACAGCGCCTGCACCTGGCCGAAGCCGCCTATGCGCACACCGCGCTATACGACACGATGATCGCCGATTGGCTGACCAAGCAACGCGGCGAAATCCTGCCGTCGCAGCGCACCGTCGGCGGCCGCCTCAAGCAGCGCCTGCGTTATGGCGAGAACCCGCATCAGGAAGCTGGGCTCTATGTCGATGGCTCGAACCGTCCCGGCGTCGCCACGGCGGAACAAGTCCAAGGCAAGGAGCTGAGTTACAACAACCTGAACGACACCGATGCGGCATTCGAGCTGGTCGCCGAGTTCGGCGACCCGGCCTGCGCCATCATCAAGCACGCCAATCCCTGCGGCGTCGCCGTCGGCGCGGACCTTAGCAGCGCCTATGCGTCGGCGCTCGCCTGCGACCCGGTCAGCGCCTATGGCGGCATCATCGCCCTGAACCAACCGCTGGACGGCCCAACGGCCGCGCAGATCGCCAACCTGTTCGCCGAAGTCATCATCGCGCCCGACGCGGACGCGGACGCGCGCGCGGAATTGGCCAAGAAGAAGAATCTGCGCATCCTGCTGACCGGCGACCTGCCCGACCCTGCCGCGGGCGGCATGATGGTCAAGTCGATCGCCGGCGGTTATCTCATGCAATCGCGCGATACCGGGCATATCGCCGAGCCGGACCTTCGCGTCGCGACGCAACGCGCACCAAGCGACGACGAAGTCCGCGACCTGCTGTTCGCCTTCACCGTCTGCAAACACGTCAAATCGAATGCGATCATCTACGTCAAAGACCGCGCCACGGTCGGTATCGGCGCGGGCCAGATGAGCCGCGTGGACTCGTCCCGCATCGCCGCGCAAAAAGCGCGGGACGCGGCCGAAGCCGCCGGCGGCGGCGACCCCAAGACCATCGGGTCGGTGGTCGCGTCGGATGCCTTCTTCCCCTTCGCCGACGGATTGATGGCGGCGGTCGACGCCGGTGCCACGGCGGTGATCCAGCCCGGCGGATCAATGCGCGACGAAGAGGTCATCGCCGCGGCCGACGAGGCCGGGATCGCCATGGTGTTCACCGGCATGCGCCACTTCCGGCACTAGGCCCAAACAGCCGCAAAACAGTCACGGTTTCGTCGATTGGCAAAATCCGACCGACCGCCTAGCATGCGCGGCATTCAACCATGACGGATTTGAACGAGCCATAGGAGAACAGCGGATGCTGGTTACGACGACGAATACCCTGGAAGGCAAGAAGATCGCCGAGTATTTCGGCATTTGCAGCGGCGAAGCGATCTGCGGCGCGAATGTCTTTCGCGACATGTTCGCCGGCGTCCGCGATTTCGTCGGCGGCCGGTCCGGCGCGTATGAAAAGGTCCTGCGCGAAGGCAAGGATCTCGCCATCGAGGATATGTGCGAACAGGCCAAGGAAATGGGCGCAAACGCGGTTATCGCGGTCGATATCGACTACGAAGTGGTCGGTGAAAAAGGGTCCATGCTGATGGTCGCCGTCAGCGGCACCGCCGTCCGAATCGAATAGTCCGGGTCGAATAAACCAATCCGTCGCCGGGCGGTGGGACGGCTAGGCCGTCACCAGGCCGCGCAGCTCACGGTTCGCAACGGTCAGCATCGCCAGATCAATGCTGCCATGCTGTTCCAGCTCGTTGACGATACCTTCGACCCGGCCAACTACGTCGCGGCGATTGCCGGCCCAGTCGGCGATCGCCTCGCCGCCGCAGCCACCGTTGACCAGCACCCGGCCCGCGAGATCGCACTGCGTTCCCCATAAGTCGTCGATGATCGCGCTGAGCGCCATTTGATGCCATGGATTTTCCGGCGTCATGATATTGGCGTTATGGCGCAACCAATCGAGCTTGAAGCGGCTGCCCAACAGGAAATACGTCTCGCCGACTTCGCCGACCTTGCGCTTAGCCTGCTGTGCGATTCGCACGATATCGCAGGCGGTCGACAGCGCCTTGAGACGACCGAGCTGCTGCGTCAAATCCACAGGGACGCCGGGTTGCACGAACCGCGCCGCGCGTTCCTTCGTTTCCGCGATCTGGTCCGGTGCCATCAGCGACTCAAGCTTGCCGCTGATTTCCTGAATGCCCGCGCCGTAGACTTCGGCGTTCTTGCGAATATCGAGCGGGTGCTCGCCATTGCGCAGGAACCATAAGGTCATGCGTTCAAGCGTGCGGCCAGTCTCCATCAACATCCGACTCTGCACATCGGTCGATACTTTATTGTCCAAGTCCTCGATGGCCTGCCAAAGCGGACGCAGATCGAAGGCCTCGCGAACGATGGTGTAGGCCCGTGCGATTTCGGACTCATTCATACCGGTCCGGTCCTGCATCTCGGTCACGAAAGTGGGCCCGACCCGATTGATCATCGAGTTTGTGACGACGGTCGCGATGATTTCCCGCCGCAGGCGATGCCGGCCGATGACCGCTTTGTGTTTCTTGCGCAGCGGCTCGGGGAAGTAGCGCAACAGGTCCTCCTCCAGCATCGACTCGTCCGGAAGGTCGCTTTGGAGCAGGCGCTCATAGGTGATGTTCTTTGAATAGGCGAGCAGGACCGACAATTCCGGTCGCGTCAGACCTTGGCGCGCGGACTGCCGGTCCGCGATTTCCTCGTCGTCCGGCAGGAATTCGATCTGCCGGTTCAGCAGGTCGGCCCGTTCGAGAATCCGCATCATGCGCTGCTGTTGATCGAGCCGGCGGTAGGATTGCGCCTCGGTAACAGACAGCGCCTGGGTCTGCTGATAGTTGTTGCGCAAGACGAGCGCCGACACTTCATCGGTCATCTTGGCGAGCAGCGTATCGCGCTGCTTCATCGTCATGTCGCCACGCTGCACCACATCGCCGAGCGCGATCTTGATGTTGACCTCATGGTCCGACGTGTCGACACCCGCCGAATTATCGATGAAGTCGGTGTTGATACGGCCGTCGTTCTGCGCGAATTCAATACGGCCGAACTGCGTCACGCCGAGATTGGCACCCTCGCCGACCACTTTGCAGCGCAGGTCGCGGCCGTCGACCCGGATCGGATCGTTCGCCCGGTCGCCGGCGTCGGTGTGGTCCTCGTCCGACGACTTGATATAGGTGCCGATGCCGCCGAACCACAGCAGGTCCACCTCGGCCAACAGCATTGCCTTGAGCAGCTCGTTCGGCGGCACCTTACTGGACGCGATGCCGTATAGCTCTTGGATTTCGGGCGTCAGGTCGATCGACTTGGCGCTGCGCTCGAACACGCCGCCACCCTTGGAAATTAGCTTCGCGTCGTAATCCGACCAGCCGCTGCGCGGCAGGTCGAACAAGCGCCGGCGTTCCTTGAAACTGGTCGCGGCGTCCGGCGACGGATCGATAAAGATATGCAGGTGATTGAAGGCACCGATCAGGCGGATATGCTCGGACAGCAGCATGCCGTTGCCGAACACGTCGCCGGACATGTCACCACACCCGACGCAGGTGAAATCCTCGGACTGCGAATCTTGGCCCATTTCCCGGAAATGCCGTTTCACGGATTCCCAAGCCCCGCGCGCCGTGATGCCCATTCCTTTGTGGTCGTATCCGGCGGAGCCGCCCGATGCGAACGCGTCGTCGAGCCAGAAGCCGCGATCACGGGCAACTCCGTTCGCGAAATCGGAGAAAGTGGCAGTGCCCTTGTCCGCGGCGACCACGAGATAAGGGTCGTCCGCGTCTTTGCGCACCACTTCCAGCGGCGGAATGACGTCGTCGCCCGACAGATTATCGGTCACGTCGAGCATCGCGCCGATAAATGTCTTGTAGACCGTGATCCCCTCTTCCATGAAGGCCTCCCGGTCGGACGGCGGCGGCGCGTTCTTCAATACGAACCCGCCCTTCGAGCCCACCGGCACGATCACGGCATTCTTGACCTGTTGCGCCTTGGCGAGGCCGAGCACCTCTGTGCGGAAATCCTCGCGCCGGTCGGACCAGCGCAACCCGCCGCGCGCCACAAAGCCAAAGCGCAGATGCACGCCTTCGAAGCGCGGGCTGTAGACGAAGATTTCCCGCAGCGGACGCGGCAGCGGCAACTCGTCGACATTGCCGCTGTCCAGCTTGAATGTCACATAGGGCTTCGGCGACCCGTCTTCGGCTGGCTGATAGAAATTCGTCCGCAGCGTCGACTGGATCAGGTTGAGATAGTGCCGGATGATACGATCTTCATCCAGATTGCTGACCGCCTCCAGCGCTTCTTCGATGCGTTCGATGGTCTTTATCTCGCCGACCTGGCGTTTCCCGGAATAGCCGGGGTCGAACCGGATCTCGAACAGTTTGACCAGCAGACCCGCCAGCGTGCGGTTCTTCGCCAGAGTTTCCTCCATATAGGACTGGCTGAACGGGATACGCGCCTGCCGCAGATACTTGCAATAGGACCGCAGGATGACGACCTCGCGCCAATTGAGGCCGGCGCCGAGGACGAGCCGGTTGAACCCGTCGTCTTCCATCTGGTTGCGCCAGACCTGCGCAAAGCTCTCATGAAATTCGTCGCGGATTTCTTCGAAGTCGACGGACGATCCGTCGCTGGTGACCAGCGCAAAGTCGTGAATGCGCAAATCGCCACCGTCGCCGGCGCTGGCGCTGGCGTCCAAGGTCACCTCGAAGGGGATCTCGCTCATCACCTTGAGACCCATATTCTCAAGCACCGGCAGCACATCCGACAGTGTCAGCAGGCCGTCCGGGTTGTAGACCTTAAAGCGCAGCTCATTCTCTTCCGCCTCGATCGGGTGGTAGAGATTCATGGCGAGCTGGCCGCTGTTCCGCACCTCCTCGATTTTTTCGACGTCAAAGACGCCCGTGGCGGCGGAGAAGCGCTGCTGATAGGCCACCGGGAAGGCGTTGCCGTAATGGCGGTACAGCCGGTTGCCGGTTTCCTCGCCAAGCCGTTCGATCAGCACGTCATGCAGGCGGTCGCTCCAGGTGCGGCCGGCGTCGCGCAGCCGGCTCTCGATCTCGCGGATGTCGTAGTCAGGAATCTCACCCAGACGCGTCGCCACAGTGAAGTGCAGACGGCCGAGCGGTTCGTCGCCGAACTGCGCCGTGTGACTCGCGATCACGCCGTTGAAGGCGGCGGCGATGATATCCTGAAAGGCGCGGCGCAGCGCGGGGTTATAGCGGTCGCGCGGGACATACACGAAGGCGGATACGAAACGGCCGAACGGATCGTGCCGCACGAACAGCGCGATGCGCTGGCGTTCCTGCAGGCTGACGATGCCGATGGCGATTTTTTCAAGGACGTCAGGTTCGATCTGGAACAGTTCGTCGCGCGGGAAACTCTCCAGCACATGCATCAATGCCTTGCCACTGTGGCTGCGCGGATCGAAGCCGGACCGGGCAAGCACGTCGTTGACCTTCCGGCCCAGCACCGGAATGCGGCGCGGACTCGCACTGTAGGCGGACGAGGTGAAAAGCCCGACGAAGATGCGCTCGCCGGTGACATTGCCCTTGGCGTCGAATTTCTTGATCGCGATCGCATCCAGCGGGGTCGGCCGATGCACGGTCGAGCGCAGGCTGGATTTCGTGATCAGGATCGGTTCGGGAAGGCGCAGGAATTCCTGCACCTCCGGCGGCATGCTGCCGAGCTGTCGCAGACCGGCAAACACTTCGGTCGCGGGATCGCGCAACACGCCAAGACCCGAGCCCTCCAGAATCTCGACCGTCGCCTTCTTGCCCTTGTGCAGAATGTTGACGTCGCGATAGCCGACGAAGGTGAAGTGATTGTCGCGGATCCATTCCAGGAAGGCGACGGCCTCATCCAGCTTGTCGGAATCGATCGGCGGCGGCGACTTGGTCAGGCTTTCCAGCGCCTGCTTGGATTGCTCCAGCATCGCCGGCCAGTCTTCGACGGCGGCGCGCACGTTGCCGAGGATCCGCAGGATGCTCGTTTCAATCTCCCGCAGCGCCTCGGGCGACGTCTGCTCGTCCACCTGAATCTGCATGAAGGATTCGCGCGTGGCGCCGTTGCCGCTCTCATGGCCTTCGGCGACCTTAACAATACGGCCGGCCTCGTCGCGTTCGATCTGGAAAATCGGGTGGATCACCAGGTGCACGGTAAGATTGAGTGCATTCAGCTCCATCGCGACCGAATCAACCAGGAACGGCATATCGTCGTTGACGATTTCGATGACGGTGTGCCGGCAGCGCCAACCGTGTTTTTCGAACTGTGGGTTATATGCCCGAACCTTCGGCGCATCGCCATCGCGCTTGCCGCCGAAATGCAGCAGCGACAGCGCCGCGCCATAGAGGTCTTCCGGATCGACGCCGAGGACGTCGTCCTCCAGCACGTCGGTATAGAACTGGCGAATAAAATACGCGGACTTGTCCGCTTTTTCGCCGCTCATCTTCGATTGAACCAGGGCCGTGACCTTTTCGATCATCTCCTGCTTCAGCGTTTCCACCCGGACTGGCATAGCTTAACTCCAATAGGACATACTGCCCCGGCAAAGGATGCCCGAGGCAACACAAAGGTTTAACGAAGGTCCTGTGAACATTTTACTAACCGTGACGCAGCTATAATCCGCAGTCAGGCGGCGAATGCACACGGCAATACTACCGCAACCACTGCGATTAGCGAGCAAAATGACGCGAAAACGCCGGCGGTCAGACCGCCGGCGCATCAAACACGAAATTTTCGGATTTGCGTTCGGCCGCGCGTTACGCGGCGATTTCGCACAAAGTGTCGGGCAGAATTAGCTTTGCATCGCACGCCGCCTGCACATCTTCCGCGGTCAGGCCCGGCGCCACTTCTTCCAGGACGAACCCTTTTTCGGTAACCGACAATACCGCCATGTCGGTGTAAACCCGCGTGACAACGCCGAGCGCGGTCGGCGGGTAGGTCAGGCTTTCGACGATCTTGGCGCTGCCGTCCTTGGACAGGTGCGTCATTATCGCAAAGGTCTGACGCGCCCCGACGGCGATGTCCATCGCGCCGCCGATATTGCCGGCGCTCGCCCCTAGAACCTTCCAGTTGGCGAGATCGCCGTTCGCCGCTACCTGGAACGCGCCCAGCACCGCGCAATCGAGGCGGCCGCCGCGCGCCAGCGAGAATGAATCCGCGTGATGCACGAAGGCGCCGCCGGGTATCAGCGTCACCGGGCCCTTGCCCGCGCTCATCAGGTCGCGGTCGATGTCTTCTTCCCGCTCCGGCGGCGGACCCATGCCGATGATGCCGTTCTCGCTGTGCAGTATGACGTCGCGCTCGGGCGGGACATACTGTACAGCCATGGTCGGCATGCCGATGCCGATGTTGACCACCCAGTCGGCTTCCAGGTCGGCGGCGAGCCGCTTGGCGACCTGGTCGCGGGTGAGCAGGGGCTTATCGGGTTTCGTCATGATGCGTGTCATTTTCTCTTACCCGCCAGTTACCAGATATTTGTCCACATAGACGCTGGGCGTCACGATATTCTCCGGGTCGAGATCGCCGACCTCGACCTCCTCGGCCACCTCGGCGATGGTGAACTCGGCCGCCATCGCCATGACCGGATTGAAGTTCCGCGCCGACTTGCGGAACACCAGGTTGCCGCGTTTGTCCGCCTTCAGCGCCTTGATCAGCGCGAAGTCGCCGCGCAGAGGCTTTTCCAGGATATACGTCTTGCCGTCGATCTCAAATTCCGGTTTGCCCTCGGCGATCTCAGTGCCGACGCCGGTCGGGGTGAGGAAGCCGCCGAGCCCGGCGCCCGCATTCCGCATGCGTTCGGCCATGGTACCCTGCGGCACCACCTCGAGGTCGACCTTGCCGGCGGCGTAAAGCTCCTTGAAGACGTGGGATTCGCTGGCAAAGGGGAAGCTGCAGATCATCTTGCCGACGACGCCTTCCTCCAGCAGCCGGGCGATCCCGGTATGCCCGGTGCCCGCGTTGTTGTTGACGATTGTCAGGTTGCGCAGCCCGCTGTCGCAAACGCCCTCGATCAGGGATTCCGGCACCCCGCCATACCCAAACCCGCCGATCAGCACGATGGCGCTGTCGCGGAGATTCGAGATCGCCTCATCCAGCGATGCAGCCTTTTTCTTCTTCATGGTGGCGTGTTCTCCCCCCGCCCGCGGCGGCGTAGGTTCTACCGATTGTTCGGAAAGGCGCGTGACTTGCGCGGTGCTCATATAGGTTTTATCGCGTGGCGGCGGGTGCGGGCAAGCGCGCTTGCCGTCGGCGCACCCGAATCGCATGATACCGGCATAAATCCGCCGACCAGGGAGAAGCAGGACATGGATGATGGGATCTTTCGCGGCTATTCCGCCGAGGAGCTGGAAGTACAGTTCAATCCGCGCGCCGCGGTGCCGAATCACGAGGAAATCGTGGCCGCCGGGGTCGAGCGTGCCGCCGAATACCGCAAAGCGGCGGCGAACGCGACCTACGACGTGGCCTACGGCAGCCATGCGATGGAGACCATGGACATCTTTCGCCCCGCCGATCCTACCGGCGCGCCGGTGCATGTCTATATTCACGGCGGTTTCTGGCGGTCGCGGGTGAAGGAAGACTTCAGCTATGTCGCCGGGCCCCTGGTCGATGCGGGCGCGATCGTCGCGGTGGTCAACTACGCGCTCTGCCCCGACGTGACGCTCGACGAGATCGTCCGCCAGATGCGCGCCTGCTGCGCCTTTCTCCATAACAACCCGGATTCCCATGGCGGCGACCCGGACCGCATTCATATCTCCGGCCATTCGGCGGGCGGGCATCTGGCGGCGATGCTGATGGCGACCGACTGGCCGGCCTACGAAGCGGGCCTGCCGGCGGTCCTTATCAAGAGTGCCGTCATGATTAGCGGCATCTACGAGATCGCGCCGGTGATGAACATCTCGGTCCAGGAAGCGGTCCGCATGACCCCCGAGATTGCCGAGCGCAACAGCCCGATTTTCATGAAGCCCGCGACCCGCGCACCCATCGCGATCACCGTCGGCGGCGCGGAAAGCGACGAATTCCGCCGCCAGTCGAGCGCGCTCTCCGACGCCTGGTGGAACGACGCCGCGGTCGAAACTTTCGAACTGCCGGGCCTGAACCACTTCACCGTGCTGAGCGAAACTGCAAACGCCGACAACCCGTTGACCGAAGCGCGGCTGCGGTTGATGGGATTGAGGTAGCGGCGGGAGCGAGCCCATGACCATCGCCGAGCGCGGCTACACGAACCCCGACTTGTTGTGGTCGCCGGAAACGCTCAAGGCACGGATGGCCAAGCCGGGGCTGGCGGTGATCGACACGCGGCCCGCCGAACTGTTCGCGCAGGGACGGCTGCCGGGCGCGCGGCATTTCGATCTCTATTTCGTCAACACCGACGATACCGACCCGGCGCCACTCGCCGCCTTCACCCGGATGTGGGCCAACCTGCTGGGGTGGCGCGGGGTGAGCCGGGGCGACACCATCGTCTTCTACGGCGGCTTCACCGACATGTGCGCCGCGCGGGGCTATTGGTTCTGCGAGTATCTCGGCCATAAAGACGTGCATGTGCTGGACGGCGGGATCGCGGCCTGGACCGAGGCCGGCCTGCCGCTGGAGACCGAGAGCGCACCACCCGCACCGGTCAAATACGCCGCCGATCCGGCGATGAACCGTGTCGCGGGGTACCGGGACATCCTGGACGCCGACGGCGACTCCGGCAAAGTGATCGTGGATACGCGAAGCCGGGAAGAGTTCCTCGGCACCGACCGGCGTGCGCGCCACGGCGGCGCGATCCCCGGCGCGGTGCACCGCGACTGGGTTGACCTATACGACCATGACACCGGCTGCATGAAACCGGCGGACGCACTGCGCCATGCGTTCGAGCCGCTGGGCGTCACGCCCGACAAGGAAGTCACGCTCTACTGCAATACCGGCTACCGCTCGGCGCACGGCTACCTGGCGCTGCGGCTGTTGGGCTATCCCCAGCTGCGGAATTACGTCGGCTCCTGGCAGGAATGGGGCAACCGCGACGGCCTGCCCATCTGGGTGCCGGAAGACCGTTAGCGCGCCTACGGGTTCTTGAACACCACCGCCTGGCCGGTCGGCAGGACCAGCGGATTTTCCGGTTTGTCGGCGAAGAATTCGTCGACCGCCTTGCGCGCGCCGGGACAGGTCGGGAAACCGTAATCGTCGAACACCATGAACCCGCCCGGCACCATCCGGGGATGGATGAAGGCGCAGCAATCCGCGACCGAGCGATAGATATCGACGTCGATATGGGCAAAGGCGATGCGGTGCGCCTCCATACCGTCGAAGGTTTCGGGGATCAGTCCCTTGTGCAGCGCCGCGAGACCCGGGTTTATGGCGTCGAGACGCCCCTGCACCAAGGTCGCCGAACTGTCGGCAAAGTCACCCACATTATGAAGGTCCTGTCCCGGATCGGTTTCCGGCATGCCTTCGAAAGTGTCGAACAGATGGAGTTGCGTGTCGGCGTCCCAGGTTTTCCACTAATGCACCCGCAGGACACGGGCGAGCAGCATCGCGGTCCCGCCCTGGTAGACCCCGCATTCGTACCACTGCCCCGTCAGGCCTGCGGCCTGAACCGCCAGCGAATACAATGCGTGGCACCGGTCCGCGGAAACCAGGGTATGCGGTTTGGCCTCAGCGTATATGTCCTTGAATTCGCCGTAACCATGCCACGGCGAAAAGACCGGGCGGTAGAATTCCTCATCGGCAATTGGCGTCTTCACCCTGTCGGGCGCGCCACTGTCGGCCCGCTGATCCGTCATGCCCCCGCCCCACTATCGCTTCGATCACGCCAGGGAGTCTAGCATGCGGCACGGCGATGCGAATCGGGTTTTCGGTCGGAGCCCGATCTTCTCTAGTTGGACTTTTCCTCCGGTACGCCTTCCACCGTCGCCGTCAATTGCTGTTCCAGCCGAACCAGGTCGTCGGGCAGCGGCATGCCGGTGGCGCGGAACTGGCGCAGGAGTTCTTGCAGCTTGAGATGGACTTCGTGCAAGTCGTCCGGCTCGGATTCCATTTCGTCCATCAAGACACCGATCGCCGCAGTCAAATCGACGCTACCACTCATGGGGCGCTCCTTTTTCACCAAGGGGACAATAGACATTGTACCGCGCGGGCAATCCGAACAGCCCTGATCTAGCGCAAGACATGAACCTGCCACCGCGCCTCTAGAGGCGGCTCAAACTTTCGTGGAACGGAGACGGGTCGCCGCCGCAGAGGCGGGTCAACTCGGCCGCCGCCGGCAGGACATGGCGCACGAATGCATCCGCCTTGCCATCGGTGAATTTTGCGGTCGGCCCGGTGATGGATACGGTGCCCACGAGAACGCCATGCGGCTGCAGGACGGGGGCTGCAACCGAGGAGATCTCCGCTTCGCGGCCGCCGATATTGATCACGAAATGATCGTCCCGAATTTGCGCCGACTCGGCCCCCGGCTCTCCGGAGAACGCGAGCAGGACCATGCCGGTGCCGCCGGGCAACAGCGGACGCGCCTCGCCCTCGCGCAGATGCAGCCGGAGCACCGACGCGGTCTCGACCCGGTGCAAACAAATCCGCATATCGCCATCGCGCACGAAAAAAGCGGCGGTCTCTCCGCATTGCCGCACCAGGTCGCGCAGGATCGGCATGAGACTGTCGGCCAGGTGAAACGACGATTGATAAACGCTGCCGAAACGCAGCAGGGCTGATCCCAGCGCATATTCGCCATGCGCGCGCCGCACCATGCACCCGGCCTTTTCCAGCGACGCGATGAGGCGAATGATCGTCGCCTTGTTCAGGCCGGTGCGCGCGGCCAGCGTCTGGAGGCTGAGCGACGAGTCGCCCGGCCCGAAACACTCGATGATCGAGAAGGCCCGGTCGACCGCCGTCACCCCTTTGTTTTCCATACCGCTTTTGCCCTCACTGACATTGCCGCCGCACCCCTATCGCCAAGGCTTGACCGCTGAAGTCGGCTTCTCTATAATTTCACAAGTCGAAATAAATTTCACGATACGGAATTTAAATTGTCTCGTCAAGACAGCGTTTCCGGGCCCTCTGCCCCGAAACTGCGATTGACTGGGCACCGCAACGACGGAACGGATCGATCGACGGTAGACCGTCAAAATGACGGTTTCGTTCCGTGTATGCTTTAATTTCGGTGTGGCACCCCGAAACGCGCCCGGCGCAGCCGCACCGATGTCACCCGCACGGCGATACGCGTAGGAGGATGAGAATGGGCAAGACGGTTTCTGAAAACACGGTGGAAAATCTAAAGGTTATTCCGGCGGGCGGACCGCTCGGCGCCGAAATCGGCGGCATCGACTTCGCGCAGCCAGTCCCCAACGACGTGAAGGACGCACTGCGCCAAGCCTGGGCCGACCATTCGATCCTGATCTTCCACGACCAGGACATCACCGACGCCCAGCTCATCGACGCGTCGAACATATTCGGTGGCGTCCAGGTCGGCGGCGCGCGCGCCTATTTCATGCGCGATGGCGCAGACAAAAATGAACAACTTTTGTCGGATCACCCGGAGATCACGCCGATCACCAACCTCGGCCCCGACGGCGAACCGGTGAAGGCGAATGCCGGGCTCGGCAGCGCGGAAGTTGTCTGGCACAGCGACAACTCCTATGTCGAAGTGCCGCCCGCGGGCAGCATGCTGTATGCATTGGAACTACCGACCGACGGCGGCGGCGACACATTCTTCAACAGCCAGTATCTCGCCTACGAGACGCTGCCGGACGACCTGAAGGAGACGATCGAGGGCAAGTATCAGGTGCATGACGCGAGCCGCAACAGCGCCGGCGTCTTGCGCCCGACCGCGAAACTGCCGACCACGCCGGAAGAGGTCGAAGGCCCGACCCATCCGCTGGTGCGGATCCATCCGGTGACCGGCAAGCCCGCGCTTTACCTCGGCCGCCGCCGGGTCTGGCCGTCGAACTACATCGTCGGCATGTCCAACGAGGAGAGCGAAGCGCTGCTCGACCGGCTCTGGGAGCACGCGACGCAGGAAAAGTTCGCGATCATGCATGTCTGGAAGGCGGGCGACGCCGTGTTGTGGGACAACCGCTGCGCCATGCACTACCGCAGCGAGGTCGACGCCACGCAGCGCCGCGTCCTGCACCGCACCCAGATCAAGGGCGAGCCGATGATCGCGCCCTGGGACAAGACCGCGGCGGCGTAAACGACTTAAGACACCGAATGCAGCAATCGCCTAGTCCAATACCGATTTACGCGATCTGCTCGGCGGTCGGCGCTGCGAAACGATAAAGAGTCGGCAGCGTAACCTGCCTCCTGCGAATAAGAGATTAGGGCCGGCGTGCACTCGACGCCGGCCTTTTCATTTCCGGTTATCCGAAATCCGTGATCGAACTTACTCGTCCAACAGGCCGTGCCGTTGATGCCAGTCGCTAAGCGATTCCTCCGGATAGCCGTCAAACTGCGCGTCGCCGTCCGCTGCGTCGACCGGCACCCAATCGGGCTTCGACGCCAGCATGATATGCACCCGTTCCGGCGGCTTGGGCAGCGGCGTGTCGATCGCGCTGGCAAAGGGGTGGATGAGCTCCGGCCAACGCGGGTCCCAGACCCAGAGCGCCGTGCCGCAGCGTTTGCAAAATCGCCGTTCGGCCGGGCTTTCCTTCCCGTCGATCGTTGCTTGAAAGACGTCGATCTCGGCCGTGCCGGTCACCTTCAGGGTTTCCGTTTTCGCCCCGAGATTGATCGCATAGCCACCCCCGCCGCCGGTCTTGCGGCAGATTGAGCAGTAGCAGCGCATGTAGGGAACGGGCGCGGGCGCCTCGACCGAAAAGCGCACCGCACCGCAATAGCATGAACCGTCGAGGCGCATCGGACTCTCCCGAATTCGAGACAGCAGGCCTACTGCATATAGGCGCCGCCATTCGCCAGATAGCACTGCCCGGTGATGTAGCCGGCCTGCTCGCTCGCCAGGAACACGGCGAGGCTCGCGACTTCGTCCGGCTTGCCGCTGCGGCGGATCGGCTGATGCTCGAAGACACCTTTGTTCTTGTCCTGAAAGTCGTCGCGTTCGACATCGATATGGCCCGGGCCGATGCAGTTGGCCGTGATGTTGTGCTCGCCATACTGTTTCGCGATGCCGCGGGTGAAGCCGACGATGCCGATCTTGACCATCGACTTGCCGGGGTAGGAGCCGAGATAGGGCGCGATGCCGGAGAAGTTGACGATGCGGCCCCACTTTCCGTCGATCATATGCGGGATCGCATTCTTGCAGACGTAATACGGCCCATTGAGATTGACGTCGATATTCTTCATCCAGGATTCGTGGGAGGTTTCCAGCAGGTCGCCTTCCGAGCGGTAGACCGCGTTGTTCACCACCACATCGATCGAGCCGAGCGCGTCCTTCGTCTTGGCGACGAAAGCGGCGACCGCGTCCGCGTCGGTGACGTCGACCTTCTCGGCCAACGCCTTGGCGCCGGCCTTCTCGATCTCGCCCGCGGTCGTCATCAGGCCGTCCATGTTGCTGCTGGTGCAGATGGCGACATTCGCCCCTTCTTCGGCGAACAGCACGGCCATGCGGCGGCCGATGTTGCGGCCGGCGCCGGTGATCAGCACGCTGCGTCCTTCGAGACCCGTTTTCACGTTACGCTCTCCCTTGCCTTCGATTTGCGCTTGTTCGTTTTGACTGTCTGGTCGGATGATCGCCCGCGGCCACAAGGACAACCATCCTGTTTCGACCCGCGCGGCGATTGGAATTCGTGATTGAAGCTTACCCTAGGCCAACAGACACTGTAAAACCTGGGTTCCTGTTCTTTTTCTCGGTACATCATCCCGGAGGACCGCCAACCGATGGCATTGATTCTTCATGTCGGGCCGCGCCGCGCCCAATGGTGGAAGGACACCATGCAGTCGCTGATCCCCGACCTCGAGGTGCGCGGCTGGGACGATCCGGGCGACCCGGCGGATGTGGAATTCGCCGTGGTGTGGAAACATCCTGCGGGCGGATTGCTGCGCTTCCCCAACCTCAAATGCATCGTGTCGATCGGCGCCGGCGTCGATCACGTGCTGGTCGATCCGGACCTACCGAAAGGCGTGCCGATCATCCGGACCATCGGCGACGACCTGCGCCAACGCATGCGGGAGTATGTCTCGCTGCATGTGCTGCGACTGCACCGCCGCTTGCCCGAGATCGAAGCGTCGCAGCCGAAGCGCGAATGGAACCAAATCATCGAACCGCCCGCACCGGAGCGCACCGTCGGCATCATGGGTCTCGGCTTCATGGGACGGTATTGCGCCGATGCGTTGGTCGCGCTCGGATTCGACGTCCTGGGCTGGTCGCGCGAGAAGAAGGATATCGCCGGGATAACCTGTTTCGGCGGCGCGGAGTTCGACAGCTTCCTGGCGCGCACGCAAATTCTCGTCTGCCTGCTGCCTCTGACGCCCGAAACCGACAGCATCCTGAACCGCGACCTGTTTGCCAAACTGCCGGAGGGCGCCTGCATCATCAATGCCGGGCGCGGCGAGCATCTGGTCGAAGAGGATTTGATGGAGGCCCTGGACAGCGGTCACATCCGCGGGGCAACGCTCGACGTCTTCCGCACCGAGCCGCTGCCCAACGATCATCCCTACTGGGACCATCCAAACGTTTTGGTGACGCCGCATGTGGCGAGCCTGATCGACCCGCTGGCCGGCGGCAAGGTGATCGCGAAAAACATCCAGCTCTTCCGCGCCGGCAAGCCGGTGCCCGACATGATCGATCCGGGCAAGGGATACTAGCCGCCTGGCGCGGTGCTATGCCCGCGGCCCCGCATCCCCGGCCGCGCCGTCGGACTCGAGCACGAAGGGCGCTTCTGCCGCCGCGCCGGCAACCGGTGCCGACTTGTCGCTGATGCCATAGTTCAGGCCGGTCGCCGCATCGTGCATCACCCCGGAAGGACAGGAATAGAATTTCGGGAAGACCAGCATCTGCGCCAGTTCCAGATCGTGTTTCGCCTCCAGGGCGGCGATGATTTCCGGCCCGACTGCCGGATCCACGCCGATGCTGCCGCGGTCGCTTGCGTCGATACGGGGCGCGTTGAACGCCTCTTCCAGCGAGACGCCATAGTCCAGCATCAGGGCCGCCACCTGCATCGTGCCCGGCACGATATGGTTCGCCCCCGACGCGCCCACGGCAAACAGCGGCTTGCCGTCACGCACCGCGATCGCCGGGCACATGTTGCTGGAATTGATCCGCTTGCCGCCTTCCATCGTGGTCGGGAAGCCCGGCCGCGGATCGAAATAGGACACCGAGTTGTTCATCATCATGCCCGTGCTCGGCAGCATCACTTTCGCACCGAAACGGTTGAGCAGCGTATGGGTCAAGGCGACCATGTTGCCGTCCGCGTCGAGCGTGCTGAGATGACTGGTGCAGCCGGTCGATCCGGCGGCGCCGAGTTTGCGCTTATGCGTCGCGAACGCCTTGTTCAGCGCGTCGGCATAGGTGAGGTAGGTATGCGCGCCGATGCCTTGGGATACGTCCAGCGCCTCTTCCACATGGGCGAGCGCTTCGAGCATGCGGACCCCGCCGCTGGTCTCGCCCGCGGTGTGTATGGTCGCCCCCCGATGCGCGCCCGACAGCGGCGCGTGCACTTCCGCCCGGTAGGCCGCCAAGTCTTCCATCGCGATGCGGCTGCCTCCGGCCTGCAGATCGCCGACCATGCGCTCGGCGAGTTCGCCTTCATAGAAGTCGCGCGGGCCGTGTTCCGCCAGCCGGCGTAGTGTTTCGGGCAGTTTGCCGAGCACGCGGTATTGTTCCGGGCCGAGCGGCGCGCCGCCGGGCAGATAGGTCGCCGCCGCTTCGGGATCCTTCATCAGGTTTGCGGCTTCCAGCGCGATCTGCAGCGTGCCGTGCCAATCGACCGGCAGGCCGCGCTCGGCCAGGTCGATCGCCGGTTTAAGCGCCGTGTCGAACGACAGCCGGCCGAACCGCGCCTGCGCTTCCGACAATCCGGCGACCGCGCCCGGCACGGTGATTGCGCCGTAACCGTCTACGTTGCGGTTGTCGACAACGCCGGGGAATCCCATGATCGAGCCGGGGACCGACGGGTCAAGCGGATAGTCCGCGAGGTCGATCGCCTGGGCCAGCGTGCCTTGGAAATTCACCACATGCGCGGTATCCGACTCGGCCAGCCAAATCACCATGAATCCGCTGCCGCCGAGCCCGCACATCCAAGGCTCGACAGCGTTCAGCGCAAGCGCCGCCGCGACCGCCGCGTCGACCGCGTTGCCGCCCTCCGCGAGAATACCGGCACCCGCTTGCGCCGCCAGCCAATGTTGCGACCCGACGACGCCACGCTCACTTTGCACCGCTTTTTTGTAAACCTGCCATTGCTCAACGTTTCTGTTCATTGGAGTATTGCAATCCATGTTGGCTGTGGGAGCGACGCGTCCCGGATGGGGGCTTGACCATAGCATCGACCGCGAGCACGAAAAAGGACATCTGGATAATGAGTTACGTCATCAAGGACATGCCGCCCCACGTCGACGCCGGGTTGATCGAGAAGGGCAATCGCGTGGAGACCGCGACCATCGGCCACCGCCGGCATATGGGCTTCATGGATTCCGCGATCCAATGCGTCCTGCCGAACCGGCGCGTCGCGGGCACGGCGGTGACGTTGGCACTGCCGGGTCAGGACTCGACTCTGCTGCATCACATCGTCCAGTTCCTGCGGCCGGGCGACTTTCTCTGTATCGACCGGCTCGGCGATCACAAGCATGCCTGTGTCGGCGGCGGTGTGGCGGCGGCGATCAAGGCGAGCGGCTGTGTCGCGGTCGCCATTGACGGGCCCTGCACCGACCTGCCCGAGATCGAGGAACTCGATATGCCGATCTGGTCGCGCGGCGTCGCCCCGATCACCACGCGGCTCCACGATGTCGGCGGCTGTTTCAACGTGCCGGTGTCCTGCGGCGGTGCGGTGATCATGCCCGGCGACCTGATTGTCGGCGACTTTTCCGGCGTCGTGGCGATCCCGCCGGATGAGGCCGAGGCGGATCTGGATTGGGCGCTGGAGAAAGCGGCCGCCGAACCCGAAGGGCATAAGCGCATGCTGGCCGGCGAGAAGATCGGCGACCGATCCGGCGCGACAAAGAAAGTGCTGGCGAAACTCGGCGGCTAGTTCTTCGGGACCGGCCCGTCGGGGCCGAGCACCAGATCCGGCAGCCAGAGCGTCACGTCCGGAACGTAGGTGACGAGGATCAGCACCAGGATCAGCGGGATCATGAAGGGCAACACAGCGACGGTGACCTTCTCGAACGGCACCTTGCCGACCTCGACCATGATGTAGAGTCCGATGCCCATCGGCGGCGTCGCGATGCCGATCAGCAGGGCGAGCTGGATGATGATGCCGAAATGCACCCGGTCGACGCCGAAGGAATCGACGATCGGCAACAGCATCGGCACCAGCATCAGCTTCGCCGGCACGCCCTCGACCACGCAGCCGACCAGCAGCACGAAGACCACCATCAGACCGAGGAAAGCGGCCTGCGAACTTGTGAAGGCGAAGATCGCCTCGCCCAGTTTTTGCGGCACCTGCTCGATCGCCAGCAGCCAGCCCATGGCGATGGAAAACCCGATGATGATCATGATCACCGACGTCATCATCATGGTGTCGGTCAACGCCTTCCACAGCCCTGCCCAGTTGAGCGAGCGGTAGACCATGCCGAGGCCAATCGAATAGAGGCAGGCGAGCACGCCGGCTTCGGTCGCCGTGACGAAACCGCCGAGAATCGAGCCCAGGATAATGCCCGGCGCGACCAGGGCGAGGATGCCGTCGACCGCACTGCGGCCGACCTCGCGCCGCGTCGCGCGCGGCTGCGTCGGGAAGTTGTGCCGTACCGCGAGCAGGCGGTTGAACAGCATCAGGCTGCCGCCGACAATCACGCCGGGCACTACACCGGCGAGGAACATGCGCTCGACCGACTGTTGCGCAAGAAAGGCATAGATCACCAACCCGATCGACGGCGGGATGAGCGGCCCCACCACCGCCGAACAAACGGTGACCGCAGCGGCAAACTCGGGATTATATCCGCGCTCCTTCATCGCCTTGATCTCGATCGTGCCGAGTCCGGCGCAATCGGCCACCGCAGCACCGGACACCCCGGCGAAGATCATCGACGACAGCACGTTGACCTGCGCCAGCCCGGCCTTGAGATGCCCGACCAACGCGTTGGCGAAGCGGAAGATGCGGTCGGTCATGCCGACCTCGTTCATCAGGTTGCCGGCCATGATGAAGAAGGGCACCGCGGCGAGCGACGGCTTGTTGACCCCTTCGAGGATCTGTTGCGGCACGATGTAGAGCGAGTCGGAGAATTCGCTGGTGCCGAAGGTGATCAGCACCGCAGCCCCGATCGCCATCGACACCGGCACGCGCAGCAGGATCAGCGCGATGAACCCAATGAAGAGGACCAGGGCCATCGTCAGGTATCCGGATCGGTTTGATGCGACGACGGCAGCTCCGGAATCCCCGCCATCGCCTTGGCAATGTCCAGCAACGCATTGACGAAGATCAGCATGCAGGAAACCCCGAGCGGAATCGACAGGGTGTAGCGTTCCAGCTCACCCCACGGGGAGAGCACGCCATCGATCACGCCGACCTGGCTGGCCAGGATCACCGGCATCTGCCACACGATCATGCCGGTAACCGACAGGACGACCAACGCCACGAAATAACGGGTTGCGACCATCGCGGGCGGCCCCATCCGCAGCACGAGGAAGTCGACGGCGATATCCTTGCCCCGCCGGTAGACTACGAAGAAGCCGATAAAGGACATCCAGACGAAGAACTGCATCGTCCACGGCCAAATCCAGTAGTAAGAGAGATCGAGCGGCCGCAACACAATGGTCACCGCCGTACCGATCAGCATCATCCCGAGACAGAAGTTGGCGAGCACGTGAAACACGCGCCCGCACCACTCGAGCATCCAGTCGAGTCCCTCGATGGCCGCGATCATGCCGCGCCCTGTCCGCTACGCCGCCACCTATTTCTTGCGGGTCGCGGCGACGGTCTCCAGGAAGCCCTTCGGCAAATCGCCCGCGGCCTCCTTGTCCTTGTAAAACTTGGCCATCGTCGACACGAAGGGCGACCGGTCGATCGCCATGAAGGTAACGCCGCGCTTTTTCATGCGGGCCAGCGACTCGTCCGCCGCCTCATTCATCACCTTGTGGCTGAAGGTGCCGGCTTCGGCATACGCCTTCGCCAACGCCTTTTTCTGGTCGGCGGTGAGCTTGTCATACGCCTTCTTGTTCATCATGAAGCCGATCGACTGGTAATACTCGTCATGACGGACGACATGCGTTGCGACCTCGTAGAAACGCATCGCCTCGACCAGCGCGATCGGGCTGTTGACCGCGCTGACGATACCCTTGTCGATCGACTGATAGACATCGGTCCAGGCGAGCGTCTTGACGTCCGCGCCAAGCGTGCTCCACGTCTGGATCGCCGTCTTGTTTGGATGCATGCGCAGTTTCAGGCCTTTGATGTCTTCGAACTTTTTCACGTCGCGGGTCGTGACCATCACGCGGTACGGCCCCCGCATGATCGCGGTCGGATCGCCGAGCACCTGGACGCCCGCCTTCTCCGATGCCTCCGCATACCAGCCCCTGACCAGCGGCGTATTCATGAACCGGACCCAATGCTCGCGGTCGTCGAACAGGAAGGCGGCGCTGATCCAGGTGATCTCCGGGATCCACTTTTTCATGTAGGTCGAGCCCTCGGCATACATCTGCACGGTGCCGAGCTTGAGCTGCTCCATCACCGCGTTGGTCTTACCGAGCTGTTCGTTCGGGAACATCTTGATCGCCAGCGAATCCCCGGAATATTTCTTTACCAGATCGGCGAAGCGCTGGAAGACTTTCCCTTCCGGACTGTCGGGCGGCATTTTATGCGCCATGCGCCAGGACGACGCCGCGTGCGCGGCATTGGTAAGAATGCCCGACACGGCGCCCATGCCCATCGTCAGGGCCATCAGAAATACAAAGCTTTGGCCAAGTTTCGCCATTTGTCGCATCGGGACTCTCCCTTTTTATCCGCCGCGGCACCCGCTTCCGGCGAGACCATGCTCGCCGATCTTCGAAACGGGCCAGACTTAAGGAATTACATCGGATCGATTTCCCCAGGTCAATCGAGTTGCACGGTTTGGCACCTGACGCGGGCACAAATCGGCCACAGCTCAACTGCGACGGCAAAGCAATTCCGATCCGGCGTGATTCGGCGTAGACTCCGCGTCTATCGGCAACTGACCCAACACGATCATGCAACCGCAGGCCTCTACCGTCATCATCGGCGCCGGCATCGTCGGCTGCGCGGCGGCCTATCACCTGACGCAGCTCGGCCGACGCGACATCCTGGTGCTCGACGCGGGCCCTTTGTTCCGGACCGGTGGATCGACCAGCCATGCGCCGGGCGGCCTGACCCAGATCGCGAATTCGCGCATGTTGCATGCCTTCGGGCTCTACACGGTCGACTTCTACGGCAAGCTCGCCACCGACGACGGACCGGCGGCCGCCATCGTCGGTTCGCTGGAGACGGCGGAAACGCCCGAACGCCTGGCGGAATTGAAGCGACGCACCGGATGGGCGAAAAGCCGCGGCGGCGAGGCTCACCTGCTGACGCCCGGCGAATGCCGGCAACACCATCCGCTGATCGACCCTTCGGTCCTGCTCGGCGGGCTGTTCTGCCCCGGCAACGGCATCGCCCGGCCGGTGCGGGCGGCCGAGGCCATGGCACAGGGTGCGGGCGACGCCGCGACCTTCCAAGGCAAAACGACGGTCACCGACATCTTGACGCGGCGCGGCCGGGTCGTCGCGGTGATGACCGACCAGGGCCGCGTCGATACCGAGGAAGTCTTGCTGTGCGCCGGAATCTGGGGACCGCAACTCGGCGCGAAGACCGACGTCGACATTCCGCTGCAGCCGATGGAACACCAATACGTCCGGTTCGAACCGATCCCCGACCTGGCCGGCCGCACCGACGAAGTGTCATTGCCGGTGTTGCGGGTGCACGATCACGACCTCTATTGCCGCACGCATTTTGATACCTTCGGTGTCGGCAACTACAAGCACGCGCCGCGCCCGGTCGACCCGGCACACCTCGCCCGATGGTCGGCGGACAATCCGGACCCGTCCATGCATCCTTTCACCGAGGAGGATTTCGCCGCCGGCCGCGCCGCATTGGAGCGGCAACTTCCTTGCCTCAAAGGACAGGCGATCGCCGATGCGTTCAACGGCATGTTCTCCTTCACCCCCGACGGCCTGCCCTTGCTCGGACCGGCGGCCGGGGTCGGAGGATTGTGGGTCGCCGAGGCAGTCTGGATTACCCACGCCGCCGGCGCGGGCAAGGCGATTGCCGAATGCATGGTCGGGGGAGACTCCGAAATCGACATCGGCCCCGCGGACGTCAACCGCTTCGCCCGCCATGAACAAACGGCGGATTATGTTCAGGTTCGGGGCAGTATCGGCTACGAGAATGTCCACGCCGTGATCCACCCGTCCGAACCCTCCGCTGCACCACGCGGCCTGCGGCGATCGCCCTTTCACGCATACTTTGCCGGCGAAGCGGCGGTCTTCACCGATATGCGGGGTTGGGAAGTGCCGCGCTGGTGCGACGTCAACGGCCGGGATGACAGCGCGGCGGCAGTTCCCCCGCGCGATGGCTGGCCGGCAATGCATTGGTCGCCGGCCCAAGGCGTCGAACACCTGCACACACGGCAGACGGCATCACTGTTCGATCTCAGCGGCACGGCCAAATTCGAAGTGACCGGCGGCGGTGTGGTCGCCTATCTCAACCGGCTCTGTACCGGTCAGATGGATTTCCCCATCGGGCACATCGCGCATGCCGTTTTCGCGACCCCACAGGGCGGCATCGTCGGCGACGCTGCGGTCACCCGCCTCGCCTGGGACTGCTATTGGATCACCGTCGATGGCGCGGTCGGGCCAACGGTCGGCAACTGGCTACGCCGCCATATCGACGATGGCGAGCGGGTCATGTTGGTCAAGCAGGGGTCGCAATGGTGCGGCTTGGGGATTTGGGGCCCGGCCGCCCCATCCATCCTCTCGGATGCCGCGTCGGCCGACCTGTCGCTCGATGCCTTCCCGTATCGAACCTGGCAGACGTTGGAGATCGGCACCGTACTAGTCCGGGCGCTACGGCTGTCAGGCGTCGGCGAGGTTGGCTGGGAACTCTACGTACCGCCCGATTTCGGCCCAGCCCTGTGGGAAACGGTGTGGCGGGCGGGCCGCGACGCCGGCCTGATCGCCGCGGGCAGCGGCGCCCTCCGGTCGCTGCGGCTGGAAAAAGGCCGTGGTCGGACCGGGACGGAGTATCTGCGCGACCGAACGGTTTTCGAAGCCGGCCTCGGCCACGCGGTCAGTTTCGAAAAGCCCGGATACATCGGCCGCGACGCCCTGCTGCGCGCACGCGACGCGGGTCCGCGATCGCGGCTCTGTTGTCTCGCCTTCGACGATCCCGCGGCCATCGCCTTCGGCGGCGAGCCGGTCTTCGCCGACGGCGCCGTTGCCGGATTCGCAACAGGCGGCGACAGCGGCTATTCGGTCGGCAAGGCGCTCGCCCTTGCCTATCTCGCCGTGCCGCACGCCCAACCCGGCGCGCCGGTGGAGTTGGAGATTTTCGCCGACCGCTTTGCAGGCACCGTCGTCGAGTCCCCGGCGTTCGACCCCGCCGGCGACCGATTCCGACGCTAGGCACGGATCCCATTCCGGCGCAGCTTCCAAAAAACATGCGAATCCATACCTTTGGTTGATCGTTAAGACTTGATTAAGCAAAGCGGCCGATGATGGTTTCTGGCGTAGCGGCACCCCTCTTCAAGATTAATGATCTGGTCATCGTCGCTGGCCGAGGGGATCGGTTCGGCGACGTGGACAAAGCGAATAACATACGGTTGATCCTGCTGCTGGCGACGGTCGCCGTGCTCGGTTTCGCGTTCGTGCAGACACAAACTGTCGATTTCGAAAAATTGGCCAAGGTGCAGTCGCAGTTGGAAACACTGCGGCAGCTCGAACAGTCGATTGACCGGGACGCGCTCAAGATTCGGGCCGGCTTGCATGGCAACGACAACCCGGCGGCCGACCTCACCACGCGCATGACGCTGTTGTTATCGAATCTGCGAATGGATCCGGCAAACCCGGTAAACCCGGCGACCGCGAGCATCGGCACGATGCTCCAGCCCTATGCGTCCCTGCTGGAGAAACGAAAATCCCTGCTGCAGCGGTTCAAAACCCGAAACGCATCGGTCCAGGAATCGCTGCAGGCGTTTCCGGGGCTCGCCGATACCCTGAAACGCGTCCCCGAGAAACAAATTCCAGGCGTGGACCGTGCGGTAGCCGATTTCGAGACGGCGGTCCTGCGCTATCGCATGAATGCCGCGTCGGCCACGGCCAATAATATCGGGTGGAGCATTCGGCAATTGCAGCAACTGATGAAGCGCGCGCCCAAACCGGTCGCCGCCCAGTTGCGCACCTTGCTGCGGCATGGCGAGGTCATAGTCGCACACCGCACCGAGGCGGACTGGACCTTGCGCGAACTGCTATCGCTCGACGGCCTCGCGCTCCTCAGCAAGGTTCTCGTGGCATTCAACACCGACGTGGTCGCGCTGCGGCGGGAGAGCGACACCTACCGGCTGACCATGTTCCTCGCCGCGATGGCCCTGGTCGGATTCGTCGCCTTCACCTTCATCAATCTCATGCAAATCCGCCAGGACCTGCAGACGGCGAACGCCGCGCTGGAGGAACGGATCGACGATATCTCGCGCGCCAAGGAAGAAGCGGAGCTCGCCAACCGGTCGAAATCCGAATTCCTGGCAATGATGAGCCATGAGCTGCGCACGCCGCTGAACGCGGTGATCGGATTCTCCGACCTGATCCGGATGGAATCCACCGGCCCGGAAGGCATCAAGCGCTACGCGGAATACGCCACCGACATCCATGATTCGGCGCATCACCTGCTGTCGTTGATCAACGATATTCTCGATCTGGCCAAGATCGAGCGCGGCAGCCTCCAACCCGACGAGGAAGAGCTCGACATCGCGGCGTCGGTCGGCGCCGTCGAAACCCTGGTCAAGGACCGGGCCTCGCGCGGACAGGTGAGCCTGCTGCTGGATTGTCCGAAGGATCTGCCGATGCTGCGGGGCGATTCGCGGCAGTTGAAGCAGATGCTCGCAAACCTGATGTCGAATGCGGTCAAATTCACCGATCCCGGCGGCGCGGTGACCGTTCGCATCTGCGATACCGAGTCCGGCGGAATTGCGATCGAAGTACACGATACGGGTATCGGCATCGCCGAAGACGACATCCCGAAAGCGCTGGCGCCGTTCGTCCAGGTCGACCGGTCGCTCGCCCGCAAGCATGAAGGAACCGGTCTGGGCCTGCCGCTGACCAGCCGGATGATCGAGCTGCATGGCGGCCGGCTGGAACTGGAAAGCGAACTCGGCGGCGGCACAACCGCGCGACTCATCTTTCCCGCGAACCGCGTGATCCGGCCCGGTGACGCCCCGGCGGCACAACCGGGAAAATCGTCCCAGAAATCAACGACCTCAACGCCGGGCAACGGCAAGAAGACCGCCAAGAAACCGGCACGGCGCAAGACCGCCGCCGCATCGCACAAGAAACCCCGAAAGCCGCGCGCCCGCGCAAGCTGATCCCGCCTAGCCGTAGTCCCGCGTGTCGTCGATCACCTTGCCGTCGTTGGGCAGGGTGTCGGAGGCAACCAGGTCGACCGCGCCGCGCAGTTTGATTTCGGCCTGCACGCTGTCGGCGATCGCGGCGGCCAACGCGTCGCTTGCATCGCCCGCAACCTCGCACCGCAGAGTCATCGTGTCCTGCCCGGCCTCGTTACCGACGACCAGCCGCGCCTTGGCGATTTCCGGATGCCGGGCGGCGACGCGGGCGACCTGTTCCGGATGCACGAACATGCCGCGCACCTTGGTCGTCTGATCGGCGCGGCCCATCCATCCCTTGATGCGGGGTGCCGTGCGGCCGCATGGGCTGATGCCCGGCAGGATCGCCGACAGATCACCGGTGCCGAACCGGATCAGCGGGTAGTCCGTGTTTAGGTTGGTCACCACCACCTCGCCGACCTCGCCGTCGGCCACGGGATCGCCAGTGCCGGGTCGGACGATCTCGACGATCACCCCTTCGTCCAGGATCATGCCCTCGGCGGCTTCGGATTCATATGCGACGAGGCCGAGGTCGGCGGTGCCGTAGCACTGCAGCACGCGCACGCCGCGGTCGGCATAGGCCGCGCGCAAATCCGGGAACAACGCGCCGCCGGACACCACCGCCTTGGTGCAGGACGAAACATCGAGCTTCAACTCATCGGCCTTGTCGAGGATGGCCTGCAGGAAATCCGGCGTGCCCACGTAACCGGCGGCGCGGAAATACGCCATCGCCTGCGCCTGCCCGTCGCTGTTGCCGACACCGCCCGGAAAAACCGCGCAGCCGAGCGCCCGCGCACCCGCGTCCAGCATCATGCCGGCGGGGGTGAAGTGATAGGAGAAACAGTTATGCACCACGTCGCCCTTGCGGAACCCGCCGGCGAACAGCGCCCGCGCCATCCGCCAGAAATCGCCGCCGGTCCCTTCCGGGTCGGCGATCGGCCCCGGCGATATATAGAGCCGCGCGAGGTCGCCCGCCGGTGTCGCGGTCAAACCGCCAAAGGGCGGGGCGGTTTCCTGCAAGCCGATCAGCGCCGACTTGCGCGTCACCGGCAGCGCGGCCAGCCCGGCCCGGCCGGTCACCGCCGCCGGATCGACATCGGCGAGGATTTTTCCGAAGCCCGGTGCGTGGTCCTTGGCGCGGGCGACCTGCGCCGGCAGCGCCGCCATGAGTGCTGCCTCGCGCGCATCGGGATCGCGGGTTTCAAGATCGTCGAAATAGTCGGTCATCGCAGGCGCTTTCCCGCCGCCGGGTTACGCGAGCCAGCGTTTGCGGCGTTTGTAATGTTTGACGTCGCGGTAGCTCTTGCGGCCGCCGGACGACAGGCCGAGATAGAATTCCTTCACGTCGGCATTCTCGCGCAGCACCGACGCCTCGCCGTCGAGGACGACGCGGCCGTTCTCCAGGATGTAGCCGTAGCGCGCATAGCGCAGCGCCATGTTGGTGTTCTGCTCGGCCAGCAGAAAGGTGACGCCTTCGTCCCGGTTCAATTGGGCGACGATCTCGAAGATTTCCTCGACCAGTTGCGGCGCGAGGCCCATCGACGGCTCGTCGAGCAGGATCATCTTCGGTCGGGCCATCAGGGCGCGGCCGATCGCCGTCATCTGCTGTTCGCCGCCGGAGGTGTAGCCCGCCTGGCTCTTGAAGCGTTCCTTCAGACGGGGGAAATACGTGTAAACCTTCTCCAGGTCCTGCTTGACCGCCGCGGCCCCGTCGCGCCGGGTATAGGCGCCGGTCATCAGGTTTTCCTCAACGGTCAGATGCTCGAAACAATGGCGGCCTTCCATCACCTGAATAACACCGCGCTTGACCAGGTCATGCGGGCTCAGGCGGTCGATACGCTCGCCAAGATATTCGATGCTGCCTTTGGTAACTTCACCGCGCTCGGCCCGCAGCAGGTTCGAGATGGCTTTCAGGGTCGTGGTCTTGCCTGCGCCGTTCGCTCCGAGGAGGGCGACGATGCCCCCCTCGGGAACATCGAACGACACGCCCTTCAGCACAAGGATCACGTGGTTGTAGATCACCTCGACGCTGTTGACGGAAAGCAGGGGCGCGGCCGTGCTCGCGGCCTCCACCCCTTCTTCCAGGGTCGGCGTATGATCAGTCACTAGCAGCCACGCGGCTTGAGCTTGTTCTCCTTGGCGTAGGCTGCCGCGGCGGCTTCGATCTTCGGCCGCACGACATCGCGCATTGGCGAGATCCAGTCGCTGACGAAGTTCCACTTCTTGCCGTCCCATTGCTGGATCATCACCGGCCCCGACCCTTCGTGGTCGGCGCAGGTGATCTTATGCGGCTGCGCCATCCCCTTGAGCCCGAGCTTATCGAGTTTGGCCTTGCTGAGGTCGAGATTCTCCAAGCCCCAGCGCACCTGTTCGCCGGTCATCGGCTTGTTGCCGAATTTCGCCATCGCGGTGCGGATCGCCTCGGTGGTGTAGACCGCATTTACGATGCCGCGGTTGTACAGCACCTCGCCGATGTTGCTGCTCTTCGCCTTAGCCGCGTCGCCGCCGTAGACATGCTTCACGATGTCCTTATGCACATCGTAGCCGGAGCCTGCGCCGTGGAACGTCCCGGCGAGGTAGCCTTTCGCGCCGTCACCGGCGGGAATGACGTCCGCTTCGGAGCCGGACCACCAGACGCCGATGAACCGGTCCATCGGAAAACGAATCCCAGCGGCTTCCTTGACGGCCACCTGGTTCATCACGCCCCATCCCCACATCAGAATCCAGTCGGGCTTCTTGCGGCGGATCTGCAGCCAGGTCGACTTCTGTTCCTGGCCGGGATGGTCGACCGCGAGCAGGGTCAGCTTGTAGCCGTATTTCTTGGCCAGCGTTTCAAGTGTCGGGATCGGCTCCTTGCCGTAGGCGCTGTTGTGATAGATCAGCGTGATCTTCTTGTCCTTGAGCTTCTCCATGCCGCCTTCCTTGCCACCGATATACTTGATAAAGGCGGAGGCTTGACTCCAGTAACTCGTCGGCGCGGTGAAAACCCATTCGAAGACCCGGCCGTCGCCCGCCGCAGTGCGGCCGTAGCCCATCGACAGGATCGGAATCTTGTCGACCGCGGCCTTCGGGATGAGCTGATAGGTGATGCCCGTGCTGTACGGATTGAACATCGAGGCGCCGGTCGAACCCTTATTCTTCAGCTTCTCGTAGCATTCGACGCCGAGCTTCGTGTTGTACTTGGTCTCGCACTCCTCGAAGACGATCTTGACGCCGTTGATGCCGCCGTCCCGCTTGTTCAGCAGGCTGTAGTAATCGCGGAACCCGTTTGCCACGGGAATTCCGCTCGGCGCGTATGGCCCGGTGCGGTACACCAGCATGGGAATGAACTGTTCGCCCGCGGCCTGTACCTTAGGCGCCAGTGGAATGGAAAGCGCGGTGGCGACCCCAACGGCCGCCAGTGTCATCAATTTAAATCGCATAGCGTTGCCTCCTGCTCCTTACCTGTTTCTAGCCAGCTCGATCATGACGATCATTTCGGCGACAACCCGCCCCGCCGGCCGGCCCGCCTTCTCTGCGCATTATTATTGTCGTTGTTTATCCGTCGTCTCGCGTAATTCGATGGTGCCTTTCTTCAGTGCGAGTTTCCAGATTTCCTTTCAACCATGCGGTGCCAATCCCCGTTAGGCCCCCTTAATAGGGGAAGGGCCAGCGCCGCAGTTTCTCCTTCGCGATCTGCCAGAGCCGGGCCAGCCCCCGCGGTTCCACGATCAGGAAGAACACGATCAGCGAGCCGAAGATCATCAGCTCGATATGTTTCTGCACGTCGATCGGCATGCTGACCCCGATCAGCGGCGGCGCATTCGTCAGGAAGACCGGCAACAGCACGATGAAGGCCGCGCCAAGGAAGGACCCGAGGATGCTGCCGAGGCCGCCGATGATGATCATGAACAGCACGTCGAACGAGACGATGATGTCGAAGGCTTCGGTCTCGGCGCTGCCGAGATAACAGAAGATATACAGCGCGCCGGCCAGTCCGCAGTAGAATGAGCTGAGCGCGAAGGCGAGCAGCTTGGTCGACAGCGGCCGGATGCCGATGATCTCGGCGGCGATGTCCATGTCGCGGATCGCCATCCAAGACCGGCCGATCCTGCCGCGCACCAGATTCTTCGCCACCAGCGCGAAGACGGTGACGATGGCGAGCACAAGGATATATCGCGTCTCGGCGGTCGCCGTGGCCCCCGTCACGGTGATGCCCAGCATCTCGCGCGGCGGCGCCGTGATGCTGCCGGACGGATCATGGTTGGTGAACCATGCGACCTTGTTGAACATCCAAATCAGAAAGAACTGCGCCGCCAGCGTGGCGACCGCCAGATAGAAGCCCTTGATCCGAAGACTCGGCAAGCCGAACAGGATACCAACCCCCGCCGTGACGACGCCCGACAATAAAAAGACGATTAGGATGTTCAGGTCGGGGAAAGCCGTGGTCAGCTTGAAAGTCGAATAGGCGCCGACCGCCATGAAGGCCCCGGTGCCGAGCGACAATTGCCCGGCATAGCCGACAAGCAGGTTCAAACCGATCGCTGCCAACGAGAAGATCAGCAAGGGGATCAGCACCACCTGCAGCCAGTATTCGTTGGCGACAACGGGCACGACGAAAAAGGCGACCAGCAACACGACGGCGATGAACCACCTGTCCTGCTTTATCGGGAACACCGACTGGTCCGCGGAATAAGTGGTCTTGAACTGTCCGGCCTCGCGATAAAACATTCCCGTTCCCCGTCTAAACGCGTTCGATGATGCGCTCGCCGAACAACCCCTGCGGCCGGAACAGCAGGAACACCATCGCGAGCATATAGGCGAACCAATTCTCAATGGCGCCTCCGAAGGCCGGCCCCCAATAAACCTCGGCGACCTTCTCGCCGACGCCGATGATCAGGCCGCCGATGATCGCGCCAGGCACCGAGGTGAAGCCGCCGAGAATCAAAACCGGCAACGCCTTCAGGGCGATCAGCGATAGCGAGAACTGAACCCCGCTTTTCACGCCCCACATGATGCCGGCGACCAGCGCGACGATCCCCGACACCGACCACACCACGACCCAGATCGTCTTCAGCGGAATCCCGACCGACAGGGCCGCCTGATGGTCATCGGCGACCGCGCGCAGCGCGCGGCCGATGCTGGTTTTCTGAAAGAAGATCGCGAGCCCGGCGACCACCACCGCGCCCGTCGCGGCCGCTACCATGTCGAAACTGTTGAGCAGGATGCCACCGAACTCGATCGGCCGGTCGGTGATTCCGATGTCGAGCCGCTTCACGTTGCTGCCCCAGATCAATTCCCCAAACCCTTCGAGGAAGAAGGTCAGCCCGATCGTCGCCATGAACAGGATGATGCCTTCCTGGTTCACCAGATGGCGCAGCATCAGTTTTTCCACGGCGAAGGCGAGCGCCACCATCACGCCAATGGTCAGCAACAGCGCCAGGATCAACGGCACGCCGAGATCCATCAACCCGACCAGGGTCAGCGCCGAAAACAACACCATGATGCCCTGGGCGAAGTTGAACACGCCGGACGCCTTGAAGATCAGCACGAAGCCAAGCGCCACCAGCGAATACATCACGCCGGTCAGCAACCCGTTCAGCACCACTTCAACGAAGAAGACCGGCGAGTCCGCGATTTCCACGAAGGGCGTGACGAAGAACATGCTGAGAATTTCCATCGCCGCCTATGCCTCGGCCGGATCGTCATGCGCCACGCCAAGATAGGCGTCGATGACTTTCTGGTTGGCCCGCACCACGTCCGGCGTGCCGTCGGCGATCTTCACACCGTAGTCGAGCACGACGACCCGGTCGGAGATGTCCATGACCACGCTCATGTCGTGTTCGATCAAGGCGATGGTGGTGCCGAATTCCTGATTCACATCTAGAATGAAGCGGCACATGTCTTCTTTTTCTTCGGCGTTCATCCCCGCCATTGGTTCGTCGAGCAGCAGCAGGTCCGGTTCCGCTGCCAGCGCCCGGCCCAGCTCGACGCGCTTCTGCAGCCCGTAAGGCAGGCGGCCAACCGGCGTCTTGCGGATTGCCTGGATTTCCAGGAAATCGATGATCTCTTCGACCTTGGCGCGATGCTCCAACTCTTCCGTCTTGGCCGGTCCCCAATGGATCGCCTGCCATAGGAAGTTGCGCTTCATCATCGTGTTGCGCCCGGTCATGATGTTGTCGAGCGTCGACATGCCATGGAACAACGCAATGTTCTGGAAAGTCCGCGCGATACCACGCCGCGCCGCGTTGCCCGGGCGCATTTCTTTCCGTTCCTCGCCTTTGTAACGGATGGTGCCGCTGTTGGGATGGTAGAAGCCGTTGATGACGTTGAGCATCGACGACTTGCCCGCACCATTCGGACCGATGATCGCGCGAATCTCACCTTCGCGGATGTCGAAGCCGACATGAGACAGCGCCTGCACGCCGCCGAAGCTGAGCGTGATGTCGTCAACCGACAGTATTACGTCGCCGATCCGCCGCGCCGCCGGTTCCGCCACGCCCTCGGCCGATGCCATATCGGACGGACTCACGCGGCCCCGCGGTCATCATGCCGGGATGGGTCCGCGCTCCTTGTCGCCGCCAATTTTCGGAGGGGGTCTTGTTGCGTCACCCTCCACACTCCCTGTGTTTTTATTCATATGCCGTTTAACGGCGTATTGTTATTCGTCGATGTGGGGGCTAGACGACGGTAGTGACCGGCGTGCGCCTTGGCAAGACAAGAACACGCGATCACTCCGCCGCCGCGCTGAACCCCGGCGCGTCGGCCGTCACATCCTGGATATGCAATTCCGCCGTGATCGTCCCGGTCCGACCGTCCTCGAAGGTCATCTCGGTTTCGGCGTGGCACGTCGCCGCACCGGAATACAGCGCATCGATTAGGTCGGCGTATTTCTCGGCGACGAACCGGCGGCGCACTTTGCGGGTCCGCGTCAACTCGCCATCGTCCGCATCGAGTGCCTTATGCAGGATCAGGAAGCGCCGGATCTGCGAGCCGGCCAGCCTCGGCTCCTGCGCCAGGTCGGCATTGACCTGCCGGACCTCCTCTTCGATCAGCGCCTGCACCCCACCGTTGGCCGCAAGTTCCTGATAGCTGGCATAGGGAATGCCACGGCGTTCGGCCCAATCGCCGACCGCTTCCAGATCGATGTTGATGAAGGCGGCGACGAAATCGCGGCCATCGCCATAGGCCACCGCCTCGGTGATATGGGGATAGAATTTCAGCTTGTTCTCGATGTATTTCGGCGCGAACAGATCGCCCGACACCAGCTTGCCCACATCCTTGGCGCGGTCGATGATCTTGAGATGACCGTCGTCGTCGACGAAGCCCGCGTCGCCCGTGTGCACCCAGCCGTCCGGCGTCTTGGCCTCCGCCGTGGCCTCGGGGTTCTTATAATATTCGCGGAACACGCCGGGGCTGCGGAACAGCACCTCACCGGTTTCATCGATCTTGATGTCCACTTCGGGTGCGGCCTTGCCGACGCTGTCGTCCTTGATCTCGCCGTCCGGCTGCATGGTGACGAAGACGCTGGCTTCGGTCATGCCGTAGAGCTGCTTCAGGTTCAGGCCAATGCTGCGATAGAAATTGAAGATGTCCGGCCCGATCGCCTCGCCCGCGGTATAGGCGAGCCGTACCCGGCTCATGCCGAGCGAGTTGCGCAGCGGCCCGAAGACCAGAATGTTGCCAAGCTTGTAGAGAAGCCGGTCGCCCAGGCCCACGTTCCGCCCGTCGAGAATGTCCGAACCGACACGCTTCGCCAGGTCCATGAAATAGTGGAACGCCTTGCGCTTGAGCCAGCCCGCATCCTCCATCCGAATCATCACGGTGGTGATCAGGTTCTCGTAGATGCGCGGCGGCGCAAAGAAATAGGTCGGTCCCAATTCCCAGACATCGTTCAGGACCGTATCGCTCGATTCCGGGCAGGCCACGCAAAATCCGGTGACATAGGACTGCCCGAAAGAAAAGATGTGATCGCCGACCCAGGCCATCGGCAGATAGGCCAGCACCTCGTCGGTTTCCACGAGCTTGTCCGCCCGCGCCGAGTTCTGAGCCGTCGCCATGACGTTACGATGGGTCAACACCACGCCTTTCGGCTGTCCCGTCGTGCCCGACGTATAGAGCATGATCGACACATCCTCGGCCCCGCCGAGCGCCACGGACTCGTCGTAGAAATTCGGATTGTCCCGGTCGTAGGCGCGGCCCTTGTCGAGCGCGGCCTCGTAGGAATGCAGAAAGTCCTCGGTGTAGCCGCGCAACCCGCGCACGTCGTCGTAGATCATGACGCTGAGATGCGGACAGCGGTCCTTGATCTCCAACAGCTTGTCGATCTGCTCCTGATCCTCGACGATCGCGAAGCGGGCCTCCGCATGCTCGATCACGTAGCACAGCTCATCGGCCACCGAATCCTGATACATCGGTACCGGCACCGCACCCACCGCCTGCGCCGCAACGATCGACCAATAAAGCCGCGGCCGGTTGTCGCCGATGATCGCCACCTTGTCGCCGCGCGCGACGCCGAGCGCCTTGAGCCCGCAGGCCAGCGCCCGCACCTCGGCGGCGACATCGGCCCAGCTCCAGCTTTGCCAGATGCCGAGATCCTTCTCGCGCATCGCCGGCCGTTCGCCGCGCGCAACCGCGTTATGCGCCAACACTTTCGGAAATGTATCGAGGACGGCGATATCCACCGCCGCCGGTGTCCGCTCTGCCATCACGCTTCCATCCCAGTTTTACCGCCGGCGCGTGTTGTTGTTTTTTCGCGCTCGGCCTTAACGGATATATTGAGACGGAAAATTCGCGTCACAACAAGGGACAAATTGCTGCAGCGATACCCGTCTGCCGCGCGCTTTCCGGCGCTCCATCCGGCACGCCATCAGCGTTCGCCAACAACATTCCTGACGTTGTCTGTCAGGAGGTCACTTGTTAAATGCAAGTGACCTGATAGGATGCCGTCATCGATCACCCCTGTTGGAGGAACCCTTTATGTCTGGCGGATTTACGGGCGGCTGTCTCTGCGGCGCCGTCACCTATGAAAGTACGAATGACCCCATGTTGGCGGGACACTGCCATTGCACCGATTGCCGCCGGTCGAGCGGCACCGGCCATGGCACGAATATCGTCATTCCCGAAGACGGGTTTTCGGTCACCGGCGAGGTCAAATTCTACGACCGCCCGGCCGACAGCGGGAATGTCGTGAGCCGCGGCTTCTGCCCAAATTGCGGATCCGCGCTCTATTCGAAAAACGACGGCGTGCCCGGCATGGTATTCCCACGCGCGTCCAGTCTGGATGACCCAGGCGTCGCAAATCCGGCGATCGTCGTTTATGCCAGCCGCGCCGTCGCGTGGGATCCGGTCAATCCGGACCTGCCCGCCTTCGACGAAATGCCCGAAGGCGACCTCGCCGAGTTCCTCGCGGAAAGCGCCTGACTCGGCCCAAAAATTGAATGATCGCATCGACATGACCGATCAGGACTACAAAACCTATCTCGTCTCCCGCGTCGAAGAGACGTTGGCCGCCGGGAAGGCGCCGCCGAGTATCCAGCAACGGATGTTCGGCAGCGTCGCCTTCATGATGAACGGCAACATGCTGTGCTGTGCGTCGAACAAGGGATTGATGGTGCGGGTCGGCGCGATCGGCGAGGACGAGGCGCTGTCCCGTCCGCATGCGCAGCATTGCATGCCGGCGGGGCGGCCGATGACTGGCTTCATCCTGGTCGATCCGGACGGCGTGGAAGACGAGAACGACCTCACCGGGTGGCTCGCGCTGGCGCGCCGCTATGTGGAATCGCTGCCACCCAAACAGCCGAAAGCAAAAACGCCGAAGAAGAAACACCACAAACCGACCCAGCCATGAGCGCGCCCGACCTGCCCGCCGAGGCCATCGCCTTCCTGCGCGACCTGAAGGCCAACAACACGCGCGACTGGTTCCAGGCGAACAAGGCGCGCTACGACCGCGACGTGAACGACCCGCTGGAGCGTTTCCGCGCGGATCTGTGCGCCCGCCTGTCGGACCTGACCGGCACGGCGCTACAGGCGAAGAGTTTCCGCCTCCACCGGGACATGCGGTTTTCCAAGGACAAGACGCCCTATCACGCGCATCTGCGGATGACGTTCTGGGCCGGCGCCGACAAGCCGATCGTCGGCCCGGCCTGCCACCTGTCGATCGAGACCGACAAGGTGATCCTCGGCAACGGGGTCCTGCAGTTCACACCGGACACTCTGGCCGCGTGGCGCGCCACGATGGGCGACGACAAGGCCGCCGCGCGCGACCTCGACCGTATCGTCACGGACCTGACTGAAAAGGGCTGGACGCTCCGCGACCCGGACCTGAAAAAGCCGCCGCGCGGCACGCCGCCGGACCACCCCTATGCGCGGTATCTGCAATACAAAGGGTTCACGGTCTGGCACGAAACCCCGCGGCCCGACGCGCCTGCGCCGGTATCACCGGACGCCTTGGCGGCGACGATGGCCGAGGCTGTCGAGCATCTCCGCTGGCATTTCCGTTTCTTCCCAGAGCCAACCGAAACCAGAAACCCGACCTAGCTGTCCGCAAACCCTTCCGGAATGTCGAAGGGCACGCTGCCGTCCGGCGTCGCGCCGCGCAGGCAGGTGCGGTGCATCAGCCGGGGATGGCGTGCGGCGTCGAAATTCGGGTCCGCGTGATGCAGCAGGCAGCGGTTGTCCCACATCAACAGGTCGCCCGGACTCCAGGTATGGCGGTATTGGAACCGTGCGTCGGTGGCATGCGCTTCCAGGTCTTCGATCCGGGCACGGCCCTCGCGCAGCGGCAAACCATCCAGATGCGATGCGTGCATGCCGAGGAACATGCATTGCCGGGCCGAGTCAGGATGCGTGCGCACCAGCATATGATTCATCGACGGGGACTCGCGCTTCTCCTGTTCCGTCAGCGGCCGGTCCACATTCTCGCGCGACAATTCCCAGCTATGGATCACGCGCGCCTCCGCCAACGCATTCTTCCTATCGTCGGGCAGCGCCTCGTAGGCGGCGATCATGTTGGCGAAGACCGTGTCGCCCCCGTCCGGCGGCAGGATGATCGCGTGCAGGATGGTCGCCATCGACGGCTTCGGCCGGAAGGATTTGTCGGTATGCCACAGCGTCGAGTTCACGACACCGGTCGGCCTGCCGTCTTCGCCCAGGTTGGAGACTTCATGCACCAGCGGATAGTCCGCATCGCCGCGGTTGCGCGCCGTATGTTCCTCCAGCGTGCCGAATTGTTCGGTGAAGGCGATCTGCTGCGGCTTGTCGAGTTTCTGGTCGCGGAAGACCAGCAGGTGATAGCGCACGAAGGCCGCATAGACGGCATCCCGCGTCGCGACATCGAAGGGCCGTGTCAGGTCGAGGCCGGTAACCTCTGCGCCCATGACATCGGACAGCGGGCGCAGCGTGGCGCCGGGGATCGCGGAACTTGCTTCTTGCGGCAGGGCGGACATGCGCGCCTCTCCTAAACAAGGTGTGACCGGCACTTATTGTCCCTCACTTTTCGGATCGCCGTCCAGTGAAGCGGCGAGCGCCTTGCGGAACCGCCGGTCGCGCTTGAGATGCCACTCCCGGCTCATCGCTTCGGCCCGGGCCGGGTAGCGTTCCGCATAGAGCAACACCCAGGTCCGGCCGCGCGTGGACCGCGCGCCGGTCCCGGCATTGTGTTTGCCGAGCCGGGCGTCGAGATCGGTCGTCCAGCCGACATAGGTGCGGACCCCCGCCCCATCCCGGCTGCCGAGGACATAAACGAAACAAGCCATCGCCCGCTTTATGGGCTTTTTCGCAACGGGCGTCACCCGTGACGTTGGGCGTAATGTTTGCCCCTGGCAGTTCCGCCGGACCTGGTCCGCTGACGAGTGAAACAGAAAAAGGGCCGGTGAAAACCGGCCCTTCGTCTTGATCGATAGCAATACTTGATCGAGGGGGTGCTTACTTGATGAGGCCTTTCGCCTTATCTGTCATGGCATCGGTCGCGCTATCCTTCGCGCCGTCATGCGCCTTCTGCTTCATGACGTCGACCGCGCCCTTCTTGACCGTGTCGCTCGACATGACCTTGTCGGCAACCGCGTCCTTGGCGTCCATGGCAGCCTTCTTCGCCGCTTCGCCGGCTTCCTTGGCCTTATCCATTGCGGCAGCACCGGCTTCTTTGGCTTTGTCGGCCGCGTCGGTCGCTGCCTGCTTGGCCTTGTCGGCGGCATCGCCAGCCGCTTTCATCGCCTTGTCCTTGACGTCGGTCACGGCGGATTTCGTGTCTTTCACGGCGTCTTTGGTCGCCGTGCTCGTGGTGGCTTCCTCGCCGCAACCGGCAAGCGCGAAAAGCGAAAGGGCGACGATGCCCGCGATCGGTGTCAGTTTCATTTCGATACTCCTTCGTTATCTTTCAATTCGTTCTAATGTTTCCCGGCCATTCTGCGCCCGGGCCAGCCGGTGGCCGATCGGATGATCCGGCCGGCCGCCGCCTGGAATATGTGTGTTGGCGGTCGCTTCTAGCTCTTCCATCGGTCGAGTTGCTGCGCCGCCCAATCCTTGCCACCGAGACCGAAGGCGATGCCTCCCGCGAGGGCGGTTCCGATCAAGATGATGAGAGCTGCATCTGTAATGAAGCTGCCGGACGGGTCAAGTCCCATTCGGGACACACCCAAAATCACCGACAGTACCACGATAATATAACGCGCTATCTTCGCGACCACATCGGAAGCAGGACCGCCCGTCGCCGTCATCGCCTTGGCGACCACGCCGGAGACTAGGACGCCGGCGAGGATGATGACCGAACCGAACAGGATGTTGCTCCCAATCGACAGCACGATGTCGAGCGCCTCGGTGAGCGGTTCGAAGCCGAGCGTCTTCATGCCCTGGATCAGGCCCAGCAGCAAAATGACGAGGCCGGCGATCTGCGCGACGATCGTCGACGCGGTGATCCCCGAGTCCGCCTCTTCCAGCAGCCCAAGCTTGGCGACCGCGCCGTCGATGCCCGTGTTGGGCAGGATCTTTTTGCCAAGATCCGTGACGAATTTTGCGATCAGGGCGAAGATTCCGATGATGATGGCGGCGACGGCGATGTCCGGAATCGCGCTCATGACGCTGTTCAGCATGCCGACGGCCGGGCCGGTGATGGCATCGATATCGAGCACCTCGAGCGCCGCGACGCCGCCGGGAATGATGATCAAGGCGAAAACGACCGCCCCCAGCATGCTGGTGATGGCGACAGGACCCGCGGCCAGGCCGATCTTCTTCGGCAACTCGTCCGCATGGGCGACCTCGAGCGTGGCCGTCACCGCCTGTCGCGCGACACGGGCGACGATCACGAAGACGAAGAAGGTGATGGTGGCCCCGATGATCTGCGGCAAATAGGCGAAAATCTGATCGATGGTGACGCGGATCGAGTCCGACACGGACTTCATGCCGAGCCGCTCGAGCGCCATGACCAGACCAATCAGGATGACGATCCAGAAACCGGCCGACCCGATGCTGCCGCCGATTGATTTTTCGGTGGCTTTCTTCTTATTGGCGTTTGCGACGAAAGGAATTCGGTTGATCGCCGCGCCCAATACGGCCCGCACGACGAGGGCGAGGATATAGGCGACCGCCAATATGATGATCGCGCCGACCACTTGCGGGCCGAACGCTTCCCACGATGCCTGTAACCGTTCTTGTAGTTCTTGCATGCTTATCTCCCTGACGCGCCGCTCGGTACCGCGGTCTTACGTCATTCTCTCGTTGGCGCAGCCCCGCACCGGCAATTAATGGGGAGAGAGTGGATGGAAACATCACCGGCGCGGAGACTACGCCCCCACCACCGCAAGCCGTGTGCCAGCGGGCTGCGCAGGACAAGCTGGCGCAGAGTTACTGGCAACGAGAGATTGCATCCCGGGGCAAGACGTTGGATTCCAGGCCAGATTCACCGTCCGTGACCAAAGCGGCGGCGGAATGCCGGACCGACCGCTTAGCCGGACCACCTCGCCGGGCACCCGGATCACCCGCATTGAGTCTCAAATTGAGACTCGTCTTGCGAAAATTCATTGGCAGACCGTACCTGCGAGGCCGGGAGCCGCACACGCCGTCGGCGGCAGGATCAATCGTCTATGGCTTTGGGAAGGAAATTGGATCGGGCGGAAGCGATCTAGGCCGCGATGGTGTGTTCAAATTCGGTAATATCGGCAATCGGTCAGATCAGACCATTACTCATCAGTTGGTTGAATATCAACCTTCCACAGGCGTCCGGTGAGCCGTCCGTGGGCTTGAGATGGATATCGGGAGAGTCCGGTCGCTCGTAGGGGGCATCGACGCCTGTAAAATCAGCCAGCTCGCCGGCTCGGGCCTTCGCGTAAAGACCCTTTGGATCACGTGTTTCGCAGATATCGAGCGGCGTATCCACGAAGACCTCAACGAACCGGTTTGGTGCGAGCACCTCACGGGCCATCGTTCGCTCACGCCTGTACGGCGAAATCGTCGCAACGATTACTATGAGGCCCACCTCGACCATCAGCCGGGTAACCTCAGCGACGCGTCTTATGTTTTCGACGCGATCTTCCTTGGAGAACCCAAGATCGCTGCAGAGACCCCGTCTGACATCATCGCCGTCCAGTACGCAGGGATTATAGCCCTCAATTTGCAGCCTATGTTTCAAGGCGTTGGCAGTGCTGGACTTGCCCGCACCACTCAACCCGGTGAACCAAATTGCGCAAGCAAGCTGATTTGCGATTTTCGCCGAAACATTCATCTTTTCTTACACCTCGGTTCAACGGATTCCATTGTTTGGCCTGCGCCAGGGCAATACCTCGACACGTCCTGCATCGCCTGGCCCGCCCCTAATCAGCGGTTCGGTTGCAATGTCAGAGTCCGGACGGTCGCAAGGTATTGCGATCTGGCCTTCACAGGCAAGATTACTTTGCCTCGGCAGTCATAAGTGCCCGTGATCGGTCGAAGGTCCGCTTTAGGAGGCAGGCCGGGCGTGGCGAACGGGCACTGGCATGTCCGCCATTAGCGGACATAGTGGTGGGAATTTGGGAACATCCCGCGCTGCTCGATATCGAAAGCGTTCCATACAAAAAAACTGTGATCGCCGGTTGCACGGCGGCGGCTCCGGAGCCCTTCTCGCAGGCATGATCAAGCCGTCGGTCTATCTGATTCATGTTCCTAAAACTGCCGGGACGTACGTCACGCGGTTCCTGGAGGCCGAACTCGGCCCGGCTTTCGTGCGCGAAGGCCACTCCGTCCCGAAAGGCTGTCTGCACAGTTGGACCGAGCGGTCCGGTCCGGAGCATTTCACATGCGTCGAACGGTCGGAGTGCTTTGCCATAGCGGTGGTTCGCAACCCTTTCTCGTTGCTGGTCTCCATGTACCTCTGGGGTTTTCCGTACTGGCCGCCGGGTGACTTTGCCGGTGCCCGTGTGGTGAACTGGCCATTCCGGTCGTTCCGCGACTACGTAGAGAAGATTACGAGTGACTATCCGTGGATCGTGCCCGAACAGCAGCGCTCGCTGTTCTTTCAGCTTTACGAGAACGGGGCGCTGATTCCGGACATGGTGCTGCGGCAGGAGGGGCTGACCGAGCTTGGAAAAAGGCTCGACCGCCGCTGGACGCCGCCGGCCGCGCCGATAAACGCCGGCAGGGGCACCGATGTCCGGTCCTTCTATGATCGCGATATGGTTGCGAAGGTGGAACGATGGTGCGAGGCTGATCTTGAAGCTTTCAGCTACGAATTCGAGGGCGAACCCGTCGGTGACAAGGCGGACATCGACTTTCATCCCGTGGAACTGATACCGCATGTGAGCGGTCGCCGGCTCGTGCGGGAGCTAGGCGCGCGGCTGAGACGACGAATGAACCCTGCCTGACCGAGATTAAGGCAGCCGCCATCCAAATCAATCGGCAACCCCGCAGACAAAACCTCCAAAAAAATCCCTCACCTGCTTCCCGCCGCATCCCCCAATACAAGCCGAAAACGCTGCGCGCAGTGCACAGTTTACATCCTATTGTATTGATTGAGAAAATGGAGCGGGCGATGAGATTCGAACTCACGACTTCAACCTTGGCAAGGTTGCGCTCTACCCCTGAGCTACGCCCGCATTAGCAGGGCGCGATAATACCGATTGGCGGGCGCAAAGCAAGTCATCGATGCACGCGGCCGTGGCCCGGAATAAGGGACCTGCGCTTGGCGACGCGCTTGCCGGCCTGGCCGCATCCGGGCTATGACACCGGCCATGGACGGCACAGACGACACTGCCACTTCGCATACCGGCGCCGACGGGCTGTTCGCGCGGCTCGACACGCTGGGCATCGCCTATACGACGCATCATCACCCGCCGGTTTTCACCGTCGAAGAGTCGAAGGACCTGCGCGGCGTGCTGCCGGGCAGCCATGTGAAGAACCTGTTCCTGCGCGACAAGAAGAAGCGTATTTGGCTGGTCACCGCGCTCGAAGAACGGCAGATCGACCTCAAGGCGCTGCGCAAGCGCCTGGGTGCATCGGGCAGCCTGTCCTTCGGCAGCGCCGACCTGCTGATGGAAGTGTTGGGCGTGGTGCCGGGCGCGGTCACGCCGTTCGGGGTCATCAACGACCGTGGCGGCCGCGCCTCGATGGTACTGGACGCCGGGGTCCTGGCGACCGACCCGGTCAACGCGCACCCCTTGCAGAACGACATGACGACTGCGCTGGCGCCCCGGGACCTGCTTAAATTCCTGGAAGCGGAAAACCATCCGCCCGAGGTAATCGACTTCGGCGCGGACTAGCGCAGCGCCCGCCCCTTGCCAGAGGGCAAGCGAGCGGCCATTTAATCTGGTAGACTGAATAATTGGGCAAGATTGGGAGTCACGAAAACACGATGCAAGACATTCTCGGCGGAGCGACACCCGGCGGCGACGGCGCGATGGCCGACGGCGCGGGGGACGCGTTGATCAAGGACACGACGACGACCACGTTCGCCGCCGACGTCATCGAGGCCAGCATGCAGGTGCCGGTCATTGTGGATTTCTGGGCGCCCTGGTGCGGCCCGTGCAAACAGCTTGGCCCGCTTCTGGAGAAGTTGGTGATCGAGCGCGCGGGCGCGGTCAAGATGGTCAAGCTCAACATCGACGAGAACCAGGAGATTGCGCAGCAGCTTCGCATCCAGTCGATCCCGGCGGTCTTCGCCTTTGCGAACGGACAGCCGGTCGACGGCTTCGTCGGCGCATTGCCGGAAAGCCAGATCAAGACCTTCATCGAACGGGTGATCGTCGCCGGCGGCGGCGAAGCGGGCCCGACCCCGGTGGAGCAGGCGCTGGAAGCCGCGGCGGCCGCAATCGCGGAAGGCGATGTCTCCGGCGCGGGCGCGCTGTACGGCCAGGTATTGCAGCAACAGCCGGACAACGTGACGGCGATCGCCGGCATGGCGAAATGTTATGTGGAATCCGGCCAGCCGGAATCCGCCGAAAGCCTGCTGGCTACGGTGCCCGAGAACAAGCGCAACGACCCGGACGTCGCCGCGGTACAGGCGACGCTTGAACTGGCCGGCAAGGCGCAGGAAGCCGTGGGCAAGCTCGACGAACTCGAAGCCCGCGTGGCGCAGGATCCAAACGACCACGAGGCGCGGCTCAACCTCGCGCTCGCCGCCTATGCGGGAAACCAAGGCGAGCGCGCCATCGACGAACTGCTGGAGATCGTCCGCCGCAACCGGACCTGGAACGACGACGCGGCCCGCAAGGAGTTGGTCAAGATCTTCGACGCCCTGGGCCCGACCCATGAAGCCACGGTTGAGGGGCGGCAGAAATTGTCATCCATTCTGTTCGCATGAGGACGATCGGCACATGAGCGCATTCGACCCCGGATTCGACGACCTGCCCGGCCAATTGCCGATCTTTCCGTTGACCGGGGTCCTGCTTCTGCCGCGCGGCGAGCTGCCGCTCAATGTCTTCGAACCGCGATACCTGAACATGACGCTTGACGCGATTGCCGGCGACCGGCTGATCGGCATGATCCAGCCGACCGAGCCGGAGAGCGAGGACGCCAATCCGCCGGTCTACCGCACCGGCTGCGCCGGCCGCATCGTGAGTTTCCAAGAAACCGAGGACAGCCGCCTGCTGATCACGCTGAAAGGGCTTTGCCGGTTCAACGTGAAAGAGGAACTGCCGCTGCTGGATGGCTACCGCCCGGTGGTGGCGGACTGGTCGAACTACCGCGCCGACATGGAGTCCACGGAAGAAGCGGTGATCGACCGCGAGCGGCTACTCGACCTGCTGAAGACCTATTTCAAGATCCAGGGCATCGAGGCGGATTGGAACGCCATCGAAACCACGTCGGAAGAGCGGCTGGTCACCTGCCTGTCGATGATCTGCCCGTTCGAAGGGTCGGAGAAACAGGCGCTGCTGGAAGCGCCAACCCTGACGGACCGGGGCAAGGTGCTGATCACGCTGGTCGAAATGGCGGTGCATTCCAGCGCGCCCGGCGAAGCCGCCCGCCAGTAAGACAAATAAGAGTAAGAGCCATTCGTGAAGCCCGCCGAAACGATACGGCGATAGGATAGAGAGACGCATGACACCAAAAAGCGCAGAGGTCGACCCGAAACTGCTGGAAGTGCTCGTCTGCCCGCTCACCAAAGGGCCGTTGACCTATGACCGCGAGACGCAGGAACTGATCAGCGCGCAGGCCAGCCTCGCCTACCCGATCCGCGACGGCATCCCGATCATGCTGATCGACGAAGCGCGCAGTCTCGACGACTGACGCCGCGATACGAGGTTCAGAAACACCATGCCCACCGATTCACCAACCGGCCGCGCCGCCGCGGACGACTTTTCAACGGTCGTCTGGCCGGTCGAAGTCCGCCTCAAGAAAGAGGAGAAACGGCTCGAGATCGATTTCGAGGACGGCCGCTCCTTCTCGCTGCCGGCGGAGCTGCTGCGGGTCGAAAGTCCATCGGCCGAGGTGCAGGGCCACGGCCCCTCGCAAAAAACCATCGTCACCGGCCGCCGCCACGTCGGCATCATGGCGCTCGAGGCGGTCGGCAACTACGCGGTCCGCATCAAGTTCGACGACCTGCACGACACCGGCATCTATAGCTGGCAATACCTCTACAAGCTCGGCCAGACTCAGGACGGTCTTTGGCAGGACTATCTCGACATACTGACCGAGGAAGGCCTCAGCCGCGACCCGTAGGCGTGCGATCGCCTACAGCGCCTCACCTTTCACCAGTCTCGGCAAATCCCCGACCACGCCCATCGCGTGGCGCATTAAAAAGCGTTTGACCGGGGGCAGTTTGCCGACGCCGGCGAGACCGAGATCGCGGGCGAGGCGGACCGGGCCGATGTCGTTGGAGAACAGGCGGCAGAGGCCGTCAGTCACCGCGGCGAGCAGCGTGTTGTCGAAGCGCCGCCAGCGGGTGTAGTGGTCCAGCACCGACGGGCCGCCGATGTCGAGGCCGAGCCGGTGCGTATCGACGATCAGTTCGGCCAGCGCCGCCACGTCGCGCAGCCCCATGTTCAATCCCTGCCCGGCGATCGGATGGATCGCGTGCGCCGCGTCCCCGATCAGCGCCAGCCGCCGGTCGGTGTAGCGGTCGGCATGTTGCAGGCCAAGCGGATAGGAAAAGCGCGGGCCGACCAATTCGATCTCGCCGAGCCAGTTACCGAAACGGCGGGTCAATTCGTCCTTGAAGGCGTCGTCGTCGAGGTCGAGATAGACCGGCGCCAGGTCGGTGCGCTCGCTCCACACCACGTTGCTGCGGTTTTCGGTCATCGGCAGCATGGCGAAAGGGCCGCCCGGCAAGAACAATTCGACCGCCACGCCCGCGTGGGCCCGTTCGTGCCGCACAGTGCAGACGATCGAGGTCTGCTTGTAGCGGAAGCCGGCGACGCCGATGCCCGCCGCCTGCCGCGTCGTCGAAAACCGCCCGTCGGCCGCGACCACGAGCTGCGCCCGGATGGTCCGTCCGTCGGCAAGCCGCGCCTCGGCCAAGCCGCCGCCGCGATCCATGTCCGCGACCTCCGCCGGGGCCAGCAGGGTAAGCGCCGGCAGCGTCGCGCCGAGTTCGCTCAACGCGTGGCGGGTCCGTCGGTTCTCGACGATGTAGCCGAACGGGTCGTTGCCGACCTCGCGGTGGTCGTAATGCAGGAACAGCGGCGAAATCCCGCGCATCGGATGGCCGTCGGCCACACGGATGTCGAGAATCGGCTGCGCCGCGTCTTCGAGATAGGGCCACAGCCCGATGCCGCGCAGCGCTTGCGCCGAGGCATGGGCAATCGCCGACGCGCGGCCGTCATAACCGCCGGTTAACTGTTCCACCGGCGCTTCCCGGTCGACAACGACCGTGGCCACGCCCGCGCCCGCCAGCGCACAGCCAAGCGTCATGCCCGACATGCCGCCGCCGATGATCAAGACATCGGTGACGAGCGTTTCGTTTTTATCGGTCGCGCCGGATGCTGCTGCCGTCTTTGCCATCTGCCCAGCTTCGCCCTCCGCGCCGCCGCTGTCCAGCGGCCAAATTGCCGCGCGAAACCGCCGCTGCGCCGCAATGATTAATTTTTGTTCATCTCTTCATGGCTGCATTAATTTTATGCATTCTTGGCTTGTGGATTCTCTCTCCCGCAAGAGATGCTGTTACAACCATTTGACATAAAAGGATTTTTAATGCGCTTCCCGTCCGGCACGGTTCTTGAGTTACGAGAGGGCAAAGCCGTTGCGGCGCCCGGTTACGGGGGCCGCGGCATGTGCAATCAGACTAGCGAAAGGAACAAATCAATGAAGCTGGTCATGGCAATCATCAAGCCCTTCAAGCTTGACGATGTGCGGGAAGCACTCACGGGGATCGGGGTCGAGGGGCTGACCGTCACCGAGGTCAAAGGCTACGGCCGCCAGAAGGGCCAGACCGAGGTCTATCGCGGCGCCGAATACGCCGTGAACTTCCTGCCCAAGGTCAAAATCGAAGTCGCCGTTACCACGGAGATGACCGAACAGGTCGTCGAAACGATCCTGGCGACGGCGAACACCGACAAAATTGGCGACGGCAAGATCTTCGTCCTCGACATCTCGAAGGCGGTGCGCATCCGCACCGGCGAGACCGATGCCGACGCCATCTAACAAATATCTGAGAATAAGGGGATTTCAGGGATGACGAATTTACTCAGCCGCATGGCGCGATGCGCCGGCGTGGGGCTCGCAGTTCTGCTGGGCACCATGCTGCTGACGACAGGCGCGGCACGCGCCGCGGTCAGCGGAGAAGTGGCCTACATCTTCAACACTTTCTCGTTTCTGGTGCACGGTTTTCTCGTGATGTGGATGGCGGCAGGTTTCGCGATGCTCGAATCCGGCCTGGTGCGTACCAAGAACACGGCGGCGATCTGCCTTAAGAACATCGCGCTCTATTCGCTCGCCGGCATCATGTACTACGTGATCGGCTATAACCTCATGTATGTGGACGTGGCGGGTTGGATCGGCTCCTTCTCGTTCCTGTACAACCCGTCAGCCGACGAACTAGCGCTGATCGCGGCCGCGGACAAGGCGACGCCCGAGATGGTCAAGAAGGTCGTCGATGCGAGTGGCTATTCGGTCATGTCGGACTGGTTCTTCCAGATGGTGTTCGTCGCCACCGCGGCGTCGATCGTGTCCGGCACCCTGGCCGAGCGCATCAAGGTCTGGCCGTTCCTGATCTTCGTGGTCGTGCTGTGCGGCGTGATCTATCCGATCCAGGGCTCCTGGGTCTGGGGCGCCGGCTGGCTCGACAATATGGGCTTCTCGGACTTCGCCGGCTCGACGCTGGTCCATTCGGCCGGTGGCTGGGCGGCCTTGGCGGGCGCGATCATCCTCGGCCCGCGCAAAGGCAAATATGGCCCGCAAGGTCAGATCAACCCGATGCCCGGCGCCAACCTGCCGCTTGCCACGCTCGGCACCTTCATTCTGTGGTTCGGCTGGTTCGGCTTCAACGGCGGCTCGCAGCTCGCCCTCGGCAGCGCGCTGGACGCAACCGCCATGTCGATCGTCTACGTCAACACCAACCTGGCCGCGGCCGCGGGTGTGATCGCCGCCATGGCGCTGACGCAGATCCTCTACAAGAAGATCGACCTGACGATGACACTGAACGGCGCAATCGCCGGCCTGGTCTCGATCACGGCGGGTCCGGACCTGTCGAACCCGTTGCTGGCGCTGGTCGTCGGCGGGGTCGGCGGCGTCCTCGTGGTGATCGCGGTGCCGTTGCTCGACAAGCTCAAGATCGACGACGTGGTGGGTGCGATTTCCGCCCATCTGGTCGCCGGTATCTGGGGCACCCTCTGTGTCGGCATCTTCGGCAGTGGATCGGTGGTGACGCAGCTCATCGGCATCGCCGCCATCGGCGCCTTCGTCTTCGTGGTCAGCTTTATCGTGTGGACCATCCTGAAGGTGACAGTGGGCATACGGGCCGACGACGAGGCCGAGGAACTCGGTCTCGACCGGGCCGAACTCGGCATGGAAGCGTATCCGGAATTCGGGTCCGGGTCGCAAACCCTCTAAATAAAAGGCCCGCACTGCTGCTGCCCGGGAGACTCCTGCCAGAGTCTTCCGGGCAGCTTTTTTAAGAACCCGGGAAATAACCCTTAAAACGAAGCCGCGCCGAAGATTTGCGGTGCTTGTATCGAACGGCTGCCGAAGCTAAACTTCGCACCGCTTTTTTTGTGTAACTATGGTAATAAACGCTGTGACTACTTTGCGGCGTCTTTATCTATGAGTAAGACACACCGCAATACAGTAATGCGACTTGATACGACACCGCCACGATTCTGACACGACAACCACACGGCACGCCACGCATGAAGAATCCCCGGCTCGATCAATTGGACGCCTACGCGTTCTGGCGGCTGGATACGCTGCTGGAGAACGAGACGCCGCCGGCCGATCTTGAGCCGCTGGTCATGCATGTCGGCGAGCCGAAAATACCGCCGCCGGATTTCGTGGCCGAGACGATCAACGACTGCAAGGCCCAATGGGGCAGTTATCCGCCGCATTCGGGCACCGTGGCCTATCGGAAGGCCGCCGCCGACTGGCTGAACCGGCGCTACAATCTGCCCGCCGGCATGATCGACGGCGAGCGCAATGTCCTGCCGGTCGCGGGCAGCAAGGAAGGCTTGTTCCACATGGCGCTGCTGGCGGTGCCGGGGGCCGAAACCTGGACCAAGCCCGGCCGGCCGTTGGCCTTGATGCCGAATCCGGTCTATCCCGTCTATAACGGCGCTGCGCTGTTCGCGGGCGCGGAGGCCGTTTCGGTCTCGGCGACAGTGGAAACCGACTTTATGCCGGATTATGCCGCACTCGACCGCGATCTGCTCGACCGGACGGTGCTCGCCTATCTCTGCAACCCGGCCAACCCGCAGGGCTCGATCGCCGACATGGAATATATGGCGACCCTGGTGCGGATGGCGCGGGAATACGATTTCGTGCTCGTCTTCGACGAATGCTATTCGGAAATTTATCGCGGCGGCCCGCCGACCGGCGGGCTCGAGGTCTGCGCCAAACTCGGCGGCGACCTGCGCAACGTCATGGTGCTGCATTCGCTGTCGAAACGGTCCAGCGCGCCGGGGCTGCGCGCGGGCATCGTGTCCGGCGACCCCGAGTTGATCGACGCCTACCGTGCGATCCGCAGCTATGCCGGCGTTTCGATACCCGGTCCGGTCATGTCGGCCGCCGAAAAGCTGTGGCAGGACGAGGCACATGTGGAAATCAACCGCCAGCACTATGTCGACCTATTCGCCATGGCGGAGCGCATCCTCGGCAACACGCCGGGATTCGCCAATCCGCCGGGCGGGTTCTTTCTATGGCTCGACGTGGGCGACGGCGAAGCAATGACCCGCCGGCTGTGGACCCAAGCAGGGGTCCGCGTGATGCCAGGCGGTTATATGACGAAACCGGACCCAGAAACCGGGGAAAACCCGGGCGAGCGTTACATTCGCGTCGCCCTGGTGCATGACAAGACCTTTGCCGAAGAGGCGTTGACGCGTATTGCGAACGTGCTGAACGGGTAACGGAGAGAATTATGGCGAGCGCTAGTCAGAAGACCGCTTTCCTGCCGCCGGGCGCGGGAACCTTCCTCAAACGCCGGGGCAGCGAAATCCTCGGCCTGGCCCTGTTTTTCATAGCGATCGCCTTGTTTCTGGCGCTCGTGACCTATCGCCCGGCCGATCCATCCTTCAACACGTCGAGCGCGCAGCCCGTCCGCAACATGATGGGCATCGCGGGCGCCACGGTCAGCGACCTGCTGTTGCAGACGCTCGGCCTGGCCGCCGCCTTCCTGGTGCCGCTGGTCGGCGGCTGGGGACTGCGTCTGTTGCGCAAGCATGTTCTGGAAGCCTGGCTTCTGCGCGTCGCCTTCCTGCCGGTCGGCCTGCTGCTGGCGGCGGTGGCTTTGGCGACGATCGATCATCCCCGCAACTGGCCGCTCGACACCGGGCTCGGCGGCATGGTCGGCAAGATGCTGCTGGCGCGGCTGGTCGAGGGCATCGGCCTGACCGGGTTCCGTGTAGACGGCGTGATCCTGTTCGCCATATTCGGGTCCGGCGCCGTTGCCGTGATGTATTACGTGCTGGGCTTCACCGCCGACGAATGGCGCGTTGCCGCGCTGAAGACGCAATGGGCGGCGCGCGGGGTCGCGCATACCCTCCTGTCGCCGCTGCGCTGGTTCAAGGCGCGGCCGAAAAAGGCCGAGAAACCGGCGAAACGCGCCCCGGCGCGCAAACCGCGGCGGGAACCTGCGCTGGCGCGCGCCGCCGAGCGGCCCGAACCGAAGCTCCGCAAACTTCGGGAAACCAAGGCCGTCGTGGAAACATCGACGCCCAAAACGAAACCCGGCAAACGCGGCTCCGCGGCGCGGCAGCGGTCGCTCGACCTGCCACGCACGGATGATGGCGTCGACCTGCCGCCACTCGACCTGCTGGCCGACGTGCCGGACGTAGCGCAGGACGCACGCGCGATCAACGAGGAAGCGCTGCAACAGAATGCGCGACTGCTGGAAAGCGTGCTGGACGATTTCGGCGTCCGTGGCGAGATCGTCAAGGTTCGCCCCGGTCCAGTGGTCACGCTATACGAACTGGAACCGGCGCCCGGCACCAAGACGAGCCGCGTGATCGGCCTTTCCGACGATATCGCACGGTCGATGAGCGCGGTCTCCGTCCGCATCGCCGTCATTCCCGGCCGCAACGTGATCGGCATCGAATTGCCGAACCACAGCCGCGAGACGGTCTATCTGCGCGAATTGCTCGCCTCAACCTCCTATGAGAAAGCCGCCGGGCGCCTGCTCATGGTGCTGGGCAAGGATATCGGCGGTACGCCGGTGATCGCCGACCTGGCCCGCATGCCGCATCTGCTGATCGCCGGCACCACCGGCTCGGGTAAATCGGTTGGCCTGAACGCGATGATCCTGTCGCTGCTCTACCGGATGGGGCCGGACATCTGCAAATTGATCATGATCGACCCGAAAATGCTGGAACTGTCGATCTATGACGACATTCCGCACCTGATCGCGCCGGTCGTGACCGATCCGAAGAAGGCGGTGGTAGCCTTGAAATGGGCGGTCCGCGAGATGGAAGAGCGCTATCAGGCGATGTCCAAGCTCGGCGTGCGCAACATTGAAGGCTATAACCGCCGCGTCGCCGAGGCCGAGCGCAACGGCGAGGAGATCACCCGCAAGATACAGACCGGCTTCGACGAAGAGTCGGGCAGGCCGATTATCGAGGAACAGCCGCTCGACCTTTCCCCCCTCCCCTACATCGTGGTGGTGGTCGACGAGATGGCCGACCTCATGCTGGTCGCGGGCAAGGACATCGAAGCGTCGATCCAGCGTCTCGCGCAGATGGCGCGGGCCGCCGGCATCCATCTCATCATGGCAACGCAGCGGCCGTCAGTCGACGTTATCACCGGCACGATCAAAGCCAACTTCCCGACCCGGATCAGCTTCCAGGTCACGTCGAAGGTCGACAGCCGAACCATCCTCGGCGAACAAGGCGCAGAACAGCTGCTCGGCCAGGGCGATATGCTGCATATGGCCGGCGGTGGGCGGATCACGCGCGTTCACGGTCCCTTCGTCGGCGATGACGAAGTCGAGAATGTTGCCGAGTTCCTTAAAAATCAGGGTGTGCCGACCTATATCGATGCAGTGACCGAGGACGAGGAAGGCGAATTCGGCCTCGGCTTGGAAAGCGACACAGGAGGCGGATCAGGCGATGAACTCTACGATCGGGCGGTTGCATTGGTCCTGCAGGAGCAGAAGGCCTCGACCAGTTTTGTCCAGCGGCACCTGCAAATCGGCTATAACCGCGCCGCGCGGCTTATCGAGCGGATGGAGAAGGAGGGCGTCATCGGCCCGGCCAACCATGTCGGCAAGCGCGAAATCCTGGTGGGCAACCATTAAGGGGCTATCCACGGCGGCGGCCGCGCTGTTGCTGGTCGTCACGGTCGCCGGACTCACCGTCTCCGCACTCGTTGCAAGTCCGGCGAGCGCCGCCCCGCGATCGCTGAAAGACCCGGAAGTCGTTGGTGAAGTTAACCGGATTCAAGATTATTTGAATGGCATTACGTCGCTGGAATCCCGCTTTATCCAGGTCAACCCGGACGGCAGCAGTTGGTCCGGCAAGGTCTATGTCCAGCGTCCGGGGAAATTCCGTTTCGAATACGATCCACCGGTGCCGCATCTCTTGGTCGCCAACGGCTTGTGGTTCATCCATGTAGACAAGCAGTTGAAGGAAACCAACGTGTTGCCGCTGATCAAAACGCCAGCCCATTTCCTGGTGCGCAACGACATTTCTTTCAAGAAGGGGCTGACGATCACGAAATACGACAAGGCGCCCGGCCTGATGCAGGTCAGCGTGATTACCGACGACAACCCTGAACTCGGTGAAATGACCCTGACCTTCACGGATAAACCGCTCGAATTGCGCAAGTGGAGCATTCGCGACGTGCAGGACAACACCACCCAGGTCACGCTGCAGAACACGCGGTTCGGCATGAAACTCGATCCGAAGCTGTTCAAATTCGTCGAACAGGGCGATTCAATCAAAGCGGAATAGCGGAAATGTGGGCTTTACGCTGGACGACTGCGCCACGGAATGCGATTTTAGACACATGAGTACGCAAGCCTGTCCCATTGTTGGAATCCCCACCTGCGCCATGCTGGTCGATGACAAGCCCATGTATCGGGTGGCGGGGAAATATGCGGCCAGCGTCGTGAACGGCGCGGACTGCCTGCCGCTGCTGATTCCCGCGATCGGCGAGGTCGGCTGTTTCATCGAACTCATGGCGCGGCTCGACGGCCTGTTCCTGACCGGCGGCGCCTCGAACGTACGGCCTGATTTTTATGACGGCGAGGAAAGCCGCGCCGGAACGCTGCACGACCCCGAGCGCGACGCCACGACCCTGCCGCTGATCCGCGCCGCCATCGAGGCGGGCGTACCGGTATTCGCGGTCTGCCGAGGCATTCAGGAGTTGAACGTCGCGCTGGGCGGGACATTGCATCAAAACGTGCATGAACTGCCGGGCAAGAGCGAACATCGCATGAACCGCTCGATTCCACAGGACGAGCGCTACGAGGTGCGCCACCCGATCACCATCCGGACCGGCGGCATGCTCGAGAAGATGGCTGACGGCGAGATGGCCGACGGCCGCGAGGTCATGGTCAATTCGCTGCACGCCCAAGCCATCGACCAGCTCGCCGATGGCTTATTCGTCGAAGCGGTCAGCGACGACGGCGTGATCGAGGCGGTCAGCGTCGCGGATTCCAAAGCATTCGCCCTCGGCGTGCAATGGCATCCGGAACATCACACCTCACTGCAATGGCCGCTGTCGAAGGCGATGTTCGAGGGTTTCGGCGTTGCCTGCCGCGAGCGTATGGCCGCGCGTGGGAGTTCCGATGGCGCTTCCTCTATCCGCGCCGCCTGATATATTTCCCCGCGCCGTGACAATTTCATTTTTTGCGCCGATGCCGTTTGTGATGATCCGCCAACAGCAGCGCGCATGAACCGTAACGGGCATGCCGGGCAGTTAGGCCCCGGTATCCGAGTGAGATAAGGATTTGATTCGATGACAGATTCCGTGATTTCAACCTGGGAAACACCTTCGCTGCCGGTTGCCGGCGGCGGCAGTTTTCCAGTGCGCCGCATCTATTGCGTCGGCCGCAATTACGCCGCCCATGCGCGCGAAATGGGGCATGACCCGGACCGCGAGCCGCCCTTCTTCTTCACCAAGGCGCCGGACGGCGTGTTTACCGGCCCTGAATTGGCCTATCCGACCGCCACCGAAGACGTTCATCCGGAATGCGAGATGATCGTGGCCCTAGCAAAGGGCGGTCGCGATATTCCGGTCGACAAGGCGCTGGACTGCGTCTTCGGCTACGGCGTCGGCTTCGATCTGACGCGCCGCGACATGCAATCGGTGGCCAAGGATCTGCGCCGGCCCTGGTCGCTGTCCAAGGATTTCGACGACGCCGCGCCCTGCAGCCAGCTTCACCCGGTGAGGGAGGTCGGGCATGTGGAGAACGGCACGCTGCGCTTCACCGTCAACGGTGAAACACGGCAGGAATCGGACCTGAACAAGATGATTTGGTCCGTGCCCGAGACGATTTCCTTCCTGTCCGGGTTGATCACCTTGCTGCCGGGCGACGTTATCATGACCGGCACGCCGGAAGGCGTCTCAGCGGTCGTGAAGGGCGACACGCTGGTCGGCCATGTGGACGGGTTGACCGACCTGACGCTCAAGATCGTCTGACCGGGACAGTCCATGCGCATCATCACCTGGAACATCAATTCGGTCCGCGCACGATTGCATCTCCTTGAGCAGCTTGAGAAGACTGCGTCACCCGACGTGATCTGCCTGCAGGAGACCAAGGTCGCGGATGAATCGTTCCCCGAGGACGCGATCCGCGAGATTGGCTATCCGCATATCGCGTTCAACGGCATGAAGGGCTACAACGGCGTTGCGATCCTGTCCCGCGAGCCCTTCGCCCGGGTCGAGAAACGCGATTGGTGCGGCAAGACCGACGCGCGCCACATTTATGTGGAGCTGGCCGATGGGGTCGAGCTGCATAATTTCTACGTCCCGGCCGGCGGCGACGTGCCGGATCCGGCCGAAAACGACAAATTCGCACATAAACTCCAGTTCCTCGACGAAATGACCGCCTGGTTCCCGGAGAACCGCAATCCGGATACGCCGATGATCCTGGTCGGCGACCTCAACATCGCGCCACTCGAATCCGACGTCTGGTCGCACAAGCAATTGTTGAAAGTGGTCAGTCACACTCCGCTCGAGGTAGAGAAACTGGACGGCGTTCAATCCGCCGTCGCCTGGGTCGATGCGGTACGGCATTTTATTCCGGAATCGGAACAACTGTTTAGCTGGTGGAGCTACCGGGCGCGCGACTGGTCTTCTTCGGATAAAGGCCGGCGGCTCGACCACGTCTGGGTCACGCCCCCACTGCAATCCCGCCTCGCCGGTGCGTCGGTTTTGCGCGACGCGCGCGGTTGGGAGAAAGCATCCGACCACGCGCCCGTCGCGATCGATCTGTCCGCGTAACGATCCAAGAAAATCCCAATACCCCGCCGTTGGAAAGGCAGGCTCGGGTCTGCTCAGATTCGACAGCCTGGACCTTTAATTAGACTTAATCCCTATTTAATTAGGTTTAGATTTTAATTAAATCCCTAAGATTTATATTTCCCGCCGCCGATACATGAAGTACCGTCTCTTTGGGACCGCTGGCGGTAGATCCAGCTCCATGATGCCTTCGGCCTGGGCGAGACCGGACAACGGCTGATCCGAGGCGATCACGCCGCCGTCCGCCAATAAGGTCAAAAGCGAAGGAATCACCCCGTCGGCATTTCGTTTCGTTTTCGAAACATCGCCGCTGCCGATGTCCAGATGGACCAACGCCGCCCGGGCCGATAATTTCGCCGCCGCTTGGGGCAGTGTCTCTGCCATTTCCCCGAGAAACAGATGGGCGGCATCCGGTCGGCAATCGGGATGGGCCGCGAGCTGGCGGTCGAACACGTAGATCGCCCGGTCCGGTAGAATTTCCCGCAGATGATCGTAGGTCCGCCCGTTGCCGAGTCCGAGTTCGAGCACGACGCCGTCGACCCGCGCCGACCCGTCGCGTCCGTCGATGATGTCGGCGGCGTAGCCGAGGCAGGCGCGTTGCGCCTCCAGACGGCGGATGACGGAGTCCAGACGGGACATTAAAGCCGACGATGGATTGCGGGCGTGGCGGTGGCCATCGGAGCAGTCACCCGAGCAATCATTGGGCCGAGTGGGTGCCCGCCGCGGCGTGGGCCTCACGCAACCGGCCCGTGGTCACTTCGAGGCGGTGCGCCAACTCGCGCATGATTTCCACCGCCATCTCGGGAAATTCCTCGATCAGACCGAAGAATCGCTCCTTGGAAATACGCAGCGTTTCCAGTTCAGCGGCGGCGCGTACGGTCGCGGTGCGCGGCACGTCGCAGAGAATCGCGATCTCGCCAACGATCTCATGTTCCTGGATCGTCGCCACGTTGAGCTGCCCATCCGGCGTGTCGACCAGCACATCCGCCGAGCCACGCAGCACCAGATAGGCCGCGTCGCCCTGCTGGCCCTGCTCGAAGACCACATCGTTGGGCGCGAAGACGAGCCGTTCACTGGTGAAGGCGAGCAGTTTCAGCTTGGCCGGTTCGATCTTGGCGAACAGCGGCACGCGGCGCAGCAGATCGACTTCTTCCTGCAAGCTCATCGGATTCGTCCTTCCTTCATGCGACCTGAAGCAATGTGTTCAAGGTCTTGCCGTTTTCGGCAAGCGATTTGAAGCTGCCCTGCTCGGCCACCTTGCCGTCTTCCATTACGACGATCTGATCGAAATGCTCGGCCCCGACGATCCGGTTCATCACCCACACCAGACCGTGGCCTTGCCGCTCCTCCAGCAGATTTTCCAGAATCTGTTCCTGGGTCCGCTGATCGAAGACCTCGGCGGCTTCATTGACGATCAGGATATCCGGGCGTTTCAGCACCGCACGGCCAAGGGCCAGCTTCTGGCGCTGCGGGATCGACAACCGCGATCCGCCGATGCCGACCGAGGCGCGCAGGCCGATCTCGATCACGGTATCGCGCAGGCCCAGGCTTTCCACCACCTCGCGGACGAGCGCGCCGATCTTGCGCGCGCCATAAGCCTGCCCATGCGCCAGTTTCCCGAACAGGATGTTGTCTTGGATCGTGGCGGCCGGGTTGTACTCTTCCTCGTCGAAGAAGGCGATCGAATCCGCCAACTCCGGCGGCAGCCCGTCGGCAAAGGCGTGCCGCGCCGCCAGGATCCGCTCCTGCATCGGCCCGTCGATCAGGCCGAGCCGGTGGCGGTCGGTGATCAGCATGAAGGGCAAGGACAGCAGACGCAGCCGGCTCTCGTCGCCCAGTTCGGTCCCGCGCGCCGCCTGGTCGATGATCTGGCGATAATCCGGCAGCTCCTCGGCGGAGATGAAGCTGTATTGCTGGAAGAATTCATGGTTCGGCGGCAGGTCGGCGAACAGTTCGACCATCGTTTCGGCGACCCGTAGACCGATGGTGACGAAATCGTCGGTCAGCCCGGTCCGGTCGAGGATGCGCCGCACATAGGAATGTTCGGCCAGCCGGTCCATGTCGAACCGGTCGTTCAGCGGCGCGCCGAACAGCAGGTTTTCGCCGACCGTCGCATTCCCGTTGTAGCGGTCCTTCTCGAAACGCTCGACCAGGGCGGCAATCGGCGCATCGCGCGTGCGGTCCCGCATGGTCGACCGTGCCTGAAGGATTTTCTCCGCGATTTTCGGATGTTCCGACGGATCCATGCAGCCGCGCAGACCGATGCCATAGACATCTTCGTCCATTTTGACGACGCGCAGCGCCGCGATCAGCCGGGCGGGAATCTCGTCCGGCCCGGCCACGCCCGCCGCCGCATAGTCGATCCAGTCGGCCGCATAGTCATAAGGTGAATTTCCCGACAATTTGGCCTCGGCGCGGGCATCAATACGCGCGTCGGTATCGGCCTCCAGGTCGGCCGCAAGCGCATCGGGATCCACGGGCAGATGTTTCAGCCCGTACAACAGGTTCTCGCCGATACTGGCGTTGTGCAGATGGGTGTGCGCACCGACGTAACCGATGCGGCGCCCGGTGACCGATTGCGGCAGCCGGGCGAGATCATGCTCGCCGATCGAAATTCGTCCCGAACTCGGCGGGACCAGTCGGGCCAGCAGCATCGCCAGCTCGCCCTTGCCGCTCGCCGGATCGCCGACAATGGCGATATGCGACGCGACCGGCACCGTGAGCGCGGCGCCGTCGAGAATCCTATGGCCATCCTCGTCGGACAGGCTCACGTTGATGGCGATATCGCCGTCCAGCGGGCCGGGATCCACGCCGTCCGGCGTCTGCAGCGCCTCGTCGAGCATGCCCGGCGGATTGAACTGTTCGATCACCTGATCGTATTTGATGCGCACGTCCTCGCGCTGCTGATACCAGACCAGCAGCTCTTTCCACGGTGCGGCCAGGTCCTTGTAGGCGGCAAGCACGGCGATCAGCGCGCCCAAGGTCAACTCGCCTTGGATGACCAGATAGCCGCCGATCGAAAAGAAGAAGAACGGCGTCAACTTGTCGATGAAGTTGTTGAGAAACTTGATGAAAAACTTACGTCGGTAGATCTCGTAGCGGATCAGAAAGATTCGCCCAAGCCGGTTCGTGAAGCGCGACAGTTCGAGTTGCGCGGTGTCGTTCGCATGAACTTCGACGATGCCGGACACCGACTCGCCGATATGGTCCGACAGGCGGCGCACATTCTGAATGCGTTGCTTCGCCAGCATGTTGACGCGGCGCTGCAGCTTCGGAATCAGGTAGATTTGCAGCGGATAGAAGGCGATCGCCGCCAACCCGAGCCACACGTCCTGCAACAGGATGAACCCGAGGATGATCGCGAGCTGGCCACCGAAGAACATGACGTCGACGAAGGCGGTGCCGATGAACCCGCCGAGCGGTTCGACCTCCGCGGTGATGATCGGGATGACCTCACCTTGGCCCAGCTTGCGGAAGCGCGTGATCGGAAAGCGCAAGACCCGGGCATAGAGCTGATAGCGCAGCCGCCGCAACAGCCGCTCGCCCAACTGCCCCTTGTAGACATTGATGTGATACTTGAAGCAGCCGTTGATCAGCACCAGGAACAGGTAGCTGAAGCTCAGCGTCAGCAGGAACTGTATCTGTGTGGCGTCGATATCGAAGGCGGCGCCGAACAGCGGCATCACATAGGGCGGCCCCTCGCCGCCAATCGCCTCGTTGACGATGATCTTCGGCAATTCGAGCGACATGAAGAGAAACGGATAATAGGCGACCGTGACGGCGATCAGATAAAGTTGCTGCGGCCCGCTATACCGCAGGATGTATCTGAATATGGAATTTTCCATGAACCGCCCGCCAACCCCCTTTTGGGCATGCTCCATGATGCGCCGCCGCGCTTAAAATTAGCTTAACCGACGCGCTTGTCCTGGTAAATGAACTCACGATTTTCGGGTTTTCATCACTTCCACGGCAACCGCGAGACATGTCATAGTCCGGCAGGTGCCGCACAGGAAGATCTGGAATGACACTCCCCGGCGGGCGCAGGCGCGTCCTGATCTACAGCCACGATACCTTCGGGCTCGGCCATCTGCGGCGTTGCCGCACGATCGCCCAGGCGCTGGTCGCTGCCAATCCGGACATGTCGGTGCTGATCCTATCGGGATCGCCGATCATCGGCCGGTTCGATTTCGGCGAACGCGTTGATTTCGTGCGTATTCCCGGCGTCATCAAGCTCAAGAACGGCGAATACACGTCGCAGACGCTCGCCATCGATTTCGAGCAAACGCTCGCCATGCGCGCGGCGATTATCCGTCATACCGCGGAAGCCTTCGATCCCGACCTGTTCATCGTCGACAAGGAACCGCTCGGCCTGCGCGGCGAAGTGCGGGGCGCGCTCGAAATGCTGCGCGCGCGCGGCTGCCCACTGGTGCTGGGCCTACGCGACGTGCTGGACGATCCGGCCGCCCTCGCCCGCGAATGGGACCGCAAGCAGGCGCTACCGGCCCTGCGCGATCTGTACGACGAAATCTGGATCTACGGGCTGCCGCAGATCTGCGACCCGCTGGACGGCCTGGCCCTGCCGCCATCGGTCCGGCGAAAGACCAGCTTCACCGGCTACCTGCGCCGGTCGCTGCCGGACACTCAGAATACCGGTCACGACGTGGCGCGCCGACCGATCGACATGACCGACCCCTATATCCTGGTGACCGCCGGCGGCGGTGGCGACGGTGACATCCTGATGGACTGGGTGCTGCGCGCGTATGAATCCGGCGCGGCGCTGCCGTTGCGGGCGCTGTTCGTGCTGGGGCCGTTCATGGCGGCGGACCGGCAACAGGAATTCAAAACCCGCGCCCGGCGCATTAACGCGGCCGTCCTGACCTTCGACGCCTATATGGAAACGCTGGTGGCGCAGGCGGCGGGGGTTGTCTGCATGGGCGGATACAATACATTTTGCGAGGTGCTGTCCTTCGACAAACCCGCGCTCATCGTGCCGCGCACCCGGCCGCGCCGCGAACAGTTCATCCGCGCCCAACAGGCCCGCGCGCTCGGCCTGGCCACCATGCTCGACGCCGCAGAGGCCGCGGACGCAACGGTCATGGCGACCGCGCTCAAACAGCTCAGCCAGCAACCGCTGCCTTCCGAGAGCATCGTCCCCGGCCTGCTCGACGGGCTGGAGAACGTGCAGCGGCTGGCGAAACGCGCCATGGCGCCCGGCCGGCGCGCGCTGAGCGCGGCAAACGAATGAGACGGCGGCCCGCGCCATGACCATCGCCACAGCCGCCAAAATCGCCATCGTGCTCAAAGGCTATCCGCGCTTGTCCGAAACCTTTATTGCGCAGGAAATCCTCGGCCTCGAACGCCGCGGCCTGCCGCTGCACCTGGTCTCGCTGCGCCATCCCACCGAACCGGCACGCCACCCGATCCACGACGAGATCACGGCGCCGCTGCTGTACCTGCCGGAATACCTGCATCACGAACCACGCCGCGCGTTACGTGCCTGGCGCAGCGCGGCAAAGCTGCCCGGCTACGCCGCCGCTCGGGCCGCAGCCGCTGCCGATTTCCGGCGCGACCCGACACGCAACCGGATGCGCCGATTCGGTCAGGCCTGCGTGCTCGCCGCCGAGCTGGGCGGCACAGCGACCCATCTGCACGCTCATTTCCTGCACACGCCGGGATCGGTCGCGCGTTATGCGGCGATGCTGTTGGGAACAGGCTTCAGCCTGTCGGGCCACGCCAAGGATGTTTGGACGACGCCACGATGGGACCTGGCCGACAAACTGAGCGGCGCGGCTTGGACAGTGGCCTGCAGCAACGCGGCTGCGGACACGCTCCGCGACATCGCGCCCGGGGCTTCGATCGAAACGGTGTATCACGGCCTCGACCCGCAGCGCTTCCCGTCCTACTCGGAAATGCGGCCGCCGCGGACCGGTGCTGCGCAGGACGATCCCCTGCGGCTGCTCGCCGTCGGCCGCGCGGTCGACAAGAAGGGCTTCGGTGGCTTGCTTTCCTCGCTCGCCGCCCTGCCGTCCGTGCTGCACTGGCGGCTGACGCATATTGGTGCCGGCCCGCGCCTTTCAGAACTGCAGCGGCAGGCGGGACGCCTTGGCCTGTCGGACCGCATCGACTGGCAGGGCGCGCGGACGCAGGATCACGTGCTGCACTCAATGCGCGCGGCGGACCTGTTCCTCATGACGTCGCGCATCACGGACGACGGTGACCGCGACGGCCTGCCCAACGTCCTGATGGAAGCGCAAAGCCAGGCGCTGCCCGTAATCGCGACACAAGTTTCCGCGATCCCGGAGTTGGTCCAGCACGGCCGGACGGGAGTGCTGGTGCCGCCGGAAGACGCGGATGCCCTTTGCGCCGCGATCCAGGGTCTCGCCGGCGATCCGGGACGGCGGACCCACCTCGGCGCCGCCGGCGCCGCACGGCTCCGCAAAGAATTCGGCAGCGACGCAGGGCTCGATCGGTTGGCCGACCGGTTGCGCAACAACGCCGTGATGCCGCGGCCGGCAAACGCGCGGGCCGCCTGATGCGGATCGCCTTCTACGCCCCAATGAAATCGCCGACGCATCCGATGCCATCCGGCGACCGCCGCATGGCCGGCCTGCTGGTCAGCGCATTGCGGCGTGCCGGCCACGAAGTGTCCCTGGCCTCGCCCTTGCGCAGCTACGATCGCACGGGCGACGCGCATCGGCAGGCCCGCATCCGCCGGGTCGCCGCGCGCGTGACGCAGCGCTATCTGGCGCGTCATCATCGCCATCGCCCCGACCTCTGGTTTACCTATCACGTCTACCACAAGGCGCCGGATTGGATCGGCCCCGCCGTGGCCGAGCGGCTGGCGATCCCGTATGTGGTGGCCGACCCGATCATATCGCCGTCGCAGGCGGGTGGGCCCTGGGCGCTGGGGTTCGACGCGGCGACCGCCGCGATCGCCAAGGCCGACCGGCTGATTGCTTTCGATCCGGTCGATATTCCCGCCGTCGAACGGCTGCGCAAGCGCGACGGCAGCATCACGCCATTAGCGCCTTTCCTTGACGCCCCGCCGCCGCGATCATCACGGCCTGCGCTCCGCGCCGCATTGGCGGCGGCGCATGGTCTCGACCCGGACATCCCGTGGCTCGCGACGGTGGCGATGATGCGGTGCGACGTGAAACGCGAGTCCTATCGCCTGCTCGCCGACGCACTGGGGCGGCTGCGGTCGAAGAATTGGGTGCTGCTGATCGCCGGGGACGGCCCCGCGCGGGACGAGATCGAACCGCTGCTGCACGCCGCCGGGCGCGTGGTGTTCCTCGGCCGCGTCGCGGATGCCGAGATCACCGACCTTTACCACGCCGTCGACCTCGCCGTGTGGCCGGCGCTGAAAGAAGGCTATGCCATGGCGCTCGTGGAAGCGCAGGCCTGCGGGCTGCCGGTGGTCGCCGGGTTCCGGCCCGGGATCGCGCAGGTCGTCGATGATGGTCAAACCGGCATGCTGACACCGGAAGGCAACGGCACTGCCTTCGCCGCCGCCATCGACACACTGCTGGACGACCGGCAAGCGTTGGCCGCGATGGCCAATCGGACGCGCTGCCGAGCGGGCCGGCTTGGCTTGGACCGGGCGGCACAGCGGCTCGATACGGTTTTACAGGCGGCGCGAGCCGCCCGTCCGGAGCGCCGCCCATGACGCTGCTCGCCCTGATCCGCCACGGCCCCACCGAATGGAACGAAAACGGCCTCGTCCAAGGCCGCAGCGATATTCCGTTGAGCGAAAGGGGCCGGGCCGAGGTCACCCAATGGCAGGTTCCCGATTTGCTGGAGGGTTTCGACTGGATCGCGAGCCCACTGTCCCGCGCCCAGGAAACCGCGCAGATTCTATCGGGCCGGCCGGTCCCCGGCGACGCCCGGCTGGTCGAAATGGATTGGGCTGTCTGGGAAGGCCGGACACTGCCGGACCTGCGCGCCGAGCTCGGCGACCTGATGACCGCTTGGGAAGCGCGGGGTCTCGACTTCCGCGCGCCTGGCGGCGAAAGCCCGCGCGAAGTCCAGGCGCGCCTGCGGCCCTTCCTGGCCGAACGCGCCGAGGCCGGCAAGCCAACCGTCGCGGTCTGCCATCGCGGCGTCATCCGCGCGGTCTATTCCCTCGCCATCGATTGGGATATGACGTGCAAGCCACCGCGCCGGCTCGCCGACAGCACGGTGCAGCTTTTCCGGCTTGCCGACGACGGCACGCCCAGCGTGCACGCCCTCGACCTGCCGCTTACCGACGGTGCAGCATGAGCCGGCCGCGCGTCTTCTTCTATGTGCAGCACCTGCTCGGGATCGGGCACACGGTGCGCGCCGCCGCGCTGACCCGGGCGATGCGGCGGCTGGGACTGGATGTGGTCTACGTCTCGGGCGGGTTCGACGCGCTCGATGACGAACTGGCCGGTGCCGTTGTGCATCGGCTGCCGCCAGTACGCAGCGCCGATGCCAGCTTCACGACATTGCTTGGCGAGGGCGACACGCCGATCGACGACGCTTGGCGCGACCGCCGCCGCGATGCCTTGCTCACCGCCTACCGCGAGACGCAGCCCGATCTGGTGCTGATCGAAACCTTTCCCTTCGGCCGTTGGCCCTTTCGGTTCGAGCTGTTGCCGTTGCTGCAGGAAGCGCAGGGCGCCGCGCGGATCCTGTGTTCGCTGCGCGATGTATTGGTGCCCAAGACGAAACCATCCCGGCTGAAGGCGATCGTCGAGATCATCGAGACCTATTTCGATGCCATTCTGGTCCACGGCGATCCCGGATTCGTGCGGCTCGACGAAACATTCGCGCCCGCGTCCCGCATTGCCACGAAACTCCACTATACCGGCTATGTGACCGACCCCGTGGACACCCCCCAAGACGGTGCGGGCGCGGGTGAAGTCATCGTTTCGGCCGGCGGCGGCGGGACCGGCGGGCCGATGATGCGGGTCGCGCTGGCAGCGCGCGCGCTGACGAGCCTGGCGGATGCGCCATGGCGGTTCCTGATCGGCCCCAACATGCCGCGACAGGATGCAGCGGCCCTGAAGGGCGACGCCGGAATAATCGTCGAGCCGGTGCGTGCTGATTTTCCAGCCCTGCTGAGCCGCGCCGCCGTCTCGGTCAGCCAAGGCGGCTATAACACCGTCATGGACATCCTGACCGCTGGCGCGCGCAGCGTCGTAGTGCCGTTTAGCGCGCACGGTCAATCGGAGCAGCTTCACCGCGCCCGCCTGCTCGCCGTGCGGGGCGGAATAACCCTGGTCGAGGAAGACGGCCTGACCCCAGAGACCCTGGCCGCTGCCATCGACCGCGCCGCGGCCGGCCCACGCGCCCGGCCAGACGGAATCGACCTAGGCGGCGCGCGACGTAGCGCAGAATTGATCGCGGCCGCCGCCGCATAGGCCCATGAGGACCAAGATGCCGCTTTGCGAATACGTTCACCCGCCATATAGTCCGCAGCCATGACGATCACCGCGACCGCCCCGCTGCCACTGCGCGGCCGCGCCAGCACCGATCCATCCCGAACGGGCAATGCTTGGCGCGCAGAGCCAGCTGCGGTAATCCCTAGCATTTTGTTAACCGAAGACCGCAACAATCGGCCCGTGGCGAATGGCGATCCTGCCACGGCAGGCCCGAAAATCGGCGAAAATCGGACCGAACGACACGAAACCGTCGCGACTCACATCATGGAACCGCCAAAAATGCGGGCTCTCGAATCATGATTTATCACCGTTATCCTGCCCGCAGCCTGATGTGGGATTATTGCCGAGCCGCCGCCGGACTCCTCATTGCCGGTACTCCGCTCATCATGGGCAGCCCCGGCTTCTTTTTCACCCTTCTGTTTGGCACCGTCGCCGCCTTGTTCTTCTTTTACGGACTGCGCACGGTCAACCAGCACATGAGCGCCTTGGAACTTCGCGAGGACGGGATTATGAATCACGGTCCGCGCAAGAAATTCTTTGGATGGGACGACCTGTCGAACGTCCGCCTGCGCTACTACTCGACGACACGTGACAAGAACCGGCGCAACCTCGACAGCGGCTGGATGGAACTCAAACTCGCCGGTCCGGTCGGACAGCTGCGCATCGATTCCGAGATTAGTAATTTCGATACGATCCTCGACGCGGTCGCCGGGATAATCGAGCGCCGAAATATCGAGCTCGACGAAACGACCGAGCAGAACTTCAAGGCCTATTACGGCAAGGAGGACCCCGACGGCGGCAACGGACCCGGCAACGGACCCGGCGGCGGACGGGACGATGGGCGGAACCACCCTGGCGGGATGTGTTGATGGAGGATTTGCTGCAGGTTCGCAATCTGCGCGTCTCCATCGCTTTACCGGAATGCGACATTCCGGCGGTTAAATGCGTCAATTTCAGAATCCGCCCCGGCTCGACGGTCGCCCTGGTCGGTGAGTCCGGCTCCGGTAAATCGATGACCGCCCACGCGATCATGGGACTTCTGCCGCGCCAAGCCCGGATCGACGAAGGCGAGATCCTATTCGCCGACCCCGCCACCGCAGGGACTGCCGTCGACCTCGCCGCACTACGCCCGAACGGCGCGGAGATGCGGGCCTTGCGGGGCGCCCGGATGTCGATGATCTTTCAGGAACCGATGACGTCGCTGTCGCCGCTGCACACCATCGGCGACCAGATCGGCGAACCACTGAAGTTCCATGAAGGCTGCTCCGGCGCGGAGTGCCGCGCACGCACGCAGGACCTGTTGCGCCGAGTGGGCTTTCGCGAGCCTGTCCAGGCCTATGACGCCTATCCGTTCGAACTTTCGGGCGGGCTGCGTCAACGCGCGATGATCGCGATGGCGCTGATTTGCCGGCCGGCGCTGCTGATCGCCGACGAACCCACGACCGCGCTCGACGTGACGATTCAGGCACAGATCCTCAAGCTGATCCGCGACCTGCAGCAGGAATTCGGCATGGCCGTGCTGATCATCACCCATGACCTGGGCGTGGTTGCGAATCTCGCCGAGGAAATCATTGTGATGTATGACGGCGAGGTGGTCGAGGCCGGCACCCGCGACGACATCTTCGGCAACGCGCAGCACCCCTACCTGAAGGCCTTGTTCGAAGCGGTGCCGCGGATCGGACTCGACCAGACCGCCCGGCTCAAACCGATCCATGACAGCATCGCCACCGCCCCGGCGGCAGCCGCCAATCCGCGCCGACCCGGCCCGACCAAGGACAAACCGGCCAATGCCGAGCCGATCCTCAAGATCGACGCGCTCAGCAAATCATTCGGCACGCGCAAGAACGGCTTTATGCCCGGCCAGCGCGGCCCGCGGGTCAGCGCCGTCGACGCGGTGACGCTTTCGGTTCGGCGCGGCGAAACCTTAGGCCTGGTCGGGGAAAGCGGTTCCGGCAAATCGACGCTCGCAAAACTCATCATGCGCGCCATCCGGCCCGACGCGGGCAGCATTGTCTATTGCGACAACGGTGCGGAGATCGACGTACAGGCGCTCGACGGCAGCGGACTCGCCGCGTACCGGCGACAGGTACAGTATATTTTTCAGGACCCGTACGGCTCGCTCGATCCGCGCATGACGGTGCTCGACATCATCGCCGAGCCGCTCGTCATCCATGGCATCGGCAGCCGCGCCGACCGGATCGCAGCGGCGCGCGACTGCATGCGGCTGGTCGGACTCGACGAACGATTCCTCAACCGCTACCCGCACAGTTTTTCCGGCGGTCAGCGCCAGCGCATCGGCATCGCCCGCGCGCTCGCCCTGAAACCGGCGCTGCTGATCTGCGACGAACCGGTCTCGGCGCTCGACGTGGGCATCCAGGCGCAGATCTTGAACCTGTTGCGTGACCTGCAGTCCGAACTGGGGCTGACTTATCTGTTCGTGTCGCACAATCTGGCGGTGGTCGACTATATCGCCGACCGAATCGCCGTGATGTGCCGGGGACGAATCGTCGAAATCGCGCCGCGCGCCGACCTGTTCCGCCGCCCGATGCACCCGTATACCCAAAGCCTGCTGGCCGCCGTGCCGGACACGAATCTGGAGAACCGGCTCGACTTCGACGCCCTTTCCGCTGGGCGGCAAGCCGATCCTGCCGCTTGGCCCGATGCCTATCGCGCGGAAAGCGGCAGGGTGCAGGACATGCTCGACCTCGGCAACGGGCATTTCATCCGCGCCAACGTCGACGTCGCACTCGAGGAGACCGGTTTATGACCCGGCTGGTCCGTCTCATCTTTTTGACCGCGCTGAGCATAACGGCCGGGTTGATAACCCCGGCGGCAGCGACAGTCTATCAAGAGTCGCCGGTCCTGATGGAAGCGGTTGAGAAAGGCACGCTGCCAAGGCTCGCGGAACGCCTGCCGGAAGTGCCGTCGGTGGCCCCATTCGCCCGGCAGAACCAGGTGCCGGGACGGCATGGCGGGACGCTCAACATCCTGATGGCGCGGCCCAAGGATGTCCGGCTCATGGTGGTCTACGGCTACGCACGGCTGATGCGCTACGATCACCGCCTCGAACTGGTGCCCGACATCCTCCGCAAGGTCGACGTCAAGGAGGGGCGGGTCTTCACACTGCATCTGCGGCCCGGCCATCGCTGGTCGGACGGCGCGCCGTTCACCGCCGAGGACTTCCGTTACTACTGGGAAAATATCGCCAACAATCCGCAACTGACGCCGACCGGGCCACCCGACATGCTGCGCGTCGAGGGCGAACTGCCCGAGTTCGAAGTCGTCGATCCGCACACAGTGCGGTATAGCTGGCGCAAGCCGAACCCGGCCTTCCTGCCGGCGATGGCGAAGGCGCGCCCGCCATTCATCTATCGCCCTGCACATTACCTGCGGCAGTTCCACGCGGCGTATTTCGACGTCGGCACCTTGCGGGAGATGGCCAAGAAGCGCGGCTACCGGAGCTGGGCACCGCTGCACAACCGGATGGACAATCTTTATAAAAACGACAACCCGGCCTTGCCGACGCTGCAGCCGTGGATCAACACCACCAAGCCGCCGGCCGACCGTTTCGTTTTCGTGCGAAACCCGTATTTCCATCGCATCGACCCGAACGGGCGGCAATTGCCCTATATCGACCGGGTGGTGATGGACGTGGTCGACAAGAAGATCGTGCCCGCCAAGACCGGCACCGGCGGATCGGACCTGCAGGCGCGCTACCTGCGCTTCGACAACTTCACGTTCCTGCGCAAGAACGGCAAACGCCTCGACTTCGACGTGAACCTGTGGCGCATCGGCAAAGGCGCGCATATGGCGCTCTACCCCAACCTAAACGTCAAGGACCCGGGGTGGCGGGCGCTGCTGCGCGACGTGCGGTTCCGGCGCGCGCTGTCGCTCGCGGTCCATCGCCGCGAGATCAATCGTGTGATGTATTTCGGCCAGGCCATCGAGGGTCAGAACACGGTGTTGCCGAGCAGCCCATTGTTCGACCCCGCCTATCAGAAGGCCTGGGCCGATTTCGACCTGGATCAAGCCAACACGCTGCTCGACGAAATGGGGCTGACCAACCGCAACGACCGAGGCATCCGAAAGATGCCCGACGGACGGCCGATCGAGATCGTCGTGGAAACCGCCGGGGAAAGCACCGAGGAATCGGATGTCCTGCAGTTGGTGCATGACAGCTGGCTGCGCGCCGGCATCAAGCTGCACATCAAACCGTCGCACCGCGACGTGCTGCGCAATCGCATCTATGCCGGGCAGACGGTGATGTCGCTCTCTTCCGGACTGGAGAACGGGTTGGCGACGCCGGAGTCGAGCCCCCGCGAACTCGCGCCGACACGGCAGCGCCAGTATCAATGGCCGCAATGGGGCCAGTTTACCGAGACCGCGGGCCAAGCCGGCGCGTCGCCTGACATGCCAGTCGCCTGGAAGCTGCTCGACCTACTCGGCGAATGGCGCAACGCGACGACCCGGCGCGGCCGGGCGCAGGTGTGGCGCAAGATGTTGTCGATCTATACCGACCAGGTGTTCACCATCGGGTTGATTGCCGGCACGCTGCAGCCGGTCGTCGTGAGCAAACGCTTGCGCAACGTGCCGGAGCACGGGCTCTACACGTGGAACCCGGGCGCGCATTTCGGAATCTACGAGCCGGACACATTCTGGTTCGTACCGCCGGAACAGGTGACGGAGGACCGCCGCAAATGACCGTCCAATTGAACGTTATTCCGGCCGCGCGATCGACCCCGGGTCCGACCGGCTAACCGGACGAGGCGCAGGCGATGCTCGGATATATCGGCCGACGCGTACTCATGATGGTCCCAACCCTGTTGGCGATCAGCCTGATCGTATTCGCCATCATCCAACTGCCGCCGGGCGATTATTTCACCAGCTACATGAACGAGTTGGAGACGCGGGGCGAGACCGTCGACCCGGACAAGATCGCCTTCCTCAAAGCGCAATACGGCTTCGACCGGCCGATGTATCAACAATACCTGCTCTGGCTGACCGGCATGCTGCGCGGCGATTTCGGCTATTCCTTCGAGTATGACCTGCCGGTGCGCGATGTCGTCGGCGATCGGCTGCTGCTGACCTTCATCGTGTCTTTCGCCACGATCCTGTTCACCTGGATGCTGGCCTTTCCGATCGGCGTCTACACCGCGGTCCGGCAATACAGCATCGGCGATTACGGCCTCACCTTCATCGGCTTCATCGGTCTGGCGACGCCCAATTTCCTGTTGGCACTGGTGCTGCAGTATTTCGCCCATGTCTGGTTCGGCACGTCGATCGGCGGGCTGATGGACTCGGCCTATGTGGATCAACCTTGGTCCTGGGGCAAGGCGATGTCGGTGCTGGAACATCTTTGGATTCCGGTGCTGGTGATCGGTACGTCGGGCACCGCCGGTATGATCCGCCGCCTGCGCGCCAATCTGCTGGACGAACTCGACAAGCAATATGTCGTCACCGCGCGGGCGAAGGGCATGCCGCCGCTGCGCGCGCTGATCAAGTATCCGCTGCGGGTGGCGCTCAACCCGTTCATTGCCGATATCGGCAACCTGCTGCCGCAGATCATCTCCGGCGCGGCCATTGTGTCGGTCGTGCTGTCATTGCCGACCACGGGGCCGATGCTGCTGCGGGCGCTGCAAAGCCAGGACATGTATCTGGCCGGCAGCTTTCTGATGTTCCTGGCGACACTGACGGTCGTCGGCACGCTGCTGTCCGATCTGGCGCTGGCCGTGCTCGACCCGCGTATCCGTTTCGGCGGGACGGAGGCGTCATGAGCGACGACCGCCTGCCGCATTACGTCAACCCCGCGCCCTACGCGCCGGGCATGGCCGAGACACTGACCCCGGCGCAGGAGCGCGTCTTTCTTGCCTCGCAGTGGACCCTGATGTGGTGGAAGCTGCGCCGCCACCGGCTCGCCGTGATTTCCGGCGCCTTCCTGTTGCTCCTATATTTCTCGACGCTGATTGCCGAGGTGGTCGCCCCCTATGACCTGCACGCGCGGCATACCGACTATCTCTTTGCGCCGCCGCAGTCGGTTCACCTGTTCCATGACGACCAATTCGTCGGACCGTTCGTCTACGGCATGAATGTCACGCTCGACCTGGACAACATGCGCTGGGTCTATGCCGACAACCGAAAACAAGTGCAGCCGCTGCGCTTCTTCTGCACCGAGGGCGACTATCCGGGCGCGCTGTATTCCTTCTGGAACCTGTTCGACGGCGATTTCCATCTGGTCTGCCCCGCGCCGGGCGGGCAGATGTTCCTGCTCGGCACCGATCGGCTCGGCCGGGACATGCTGTCGCGCATCGTCTATGGCGCGCGCATTTCGCTCACCATCGGCCTGGTCGGCATCACCATTAGTTTGCTGCTCGGCATGTTTTTCGGCGGGCTCGCCGGTTACTTCGGCGGTGCGGTCGACGGCTTCGTGCAGCGCCTGATCGAGATCATCCGCTCCTTCCCCGAACTGCCGCTGTGGATGGCGCTGTCGGCGATCATGCCGGTGACCTGGGGGCCGGTGACCGTCTATATCGGGATCACGGTGATCCTCGGCCTGCTCGACTGGCCGGGACTGGCGCGCGCGGTGCGCTCGAAACTATTGGCGTTGCGCGAGGAGGATTTCTGCCTCGCCGCCCAGTTGATGGGCGCGAAACCGAGCCGCATCATCGCCCGCCATCTGTTGCCAAGCTTCAGCAGCCATCTGATCGCCTCGGCAACGCTGTCGATTCCCGGCATGATCCTGGCCGAGACGGCACTGAGTTTCTTGGGGCTAGGCCTGCGCCCGCCGATCACGAGCTGGGGCGTGCTGCTGAACGAAGCGCAGAACATCAACGTGGTGGCACTCTACCCCTGGCTGATGCTGCCGGTTGTGCCGGTGATCCTGGTCGTCCTCGCCTTCCAATTCCTGGGCGACGGGCTCAGAGACGCGGCGGATCCGTATAACTAAAACAAATCCCGAGCGGCCACCTTGGCCGAGACGGCGCATTTGCACTCAAAGAAACTCACCTCGACAGCACCACCACATCGAGAGGGGCATCGACGCCCGCGACTAGCGCCGCGTTTTGCCGATCATGGGTCAACAGCGGCGTGTAGCCCTGTTGCAGGGCGAGCGCATAGGTTTCCGCATCAACCAGCGCCCTGGTACCGGTGGCGCTGTTGTGTTTTTCCAGCTTGGCCGACAGGTTTACCGGATCGCCGATACAGGTGTATTCGAGCCGCGATTCCGAGCCGACCGCGCCGAAGATGATGCGCCCGCTCGCCACCGCGACGCCGATACGGACCGGCAGTTCACCCGAGGCCTGCCGTTCGGCAGCCCAGGTATCGGCGGCGGCGATCGCGCCATCGGCGGCGCGCACCGCATCGGCCGCGTAACTATCGTTCGTCACCGCCGCGCCGAAGGACGCGAGGATGCCGTCGCCGAGGAATTTGTCCACACTGCCGCCGTTGGTCTCGATGACCTGGACCATGCGAGCCTCGTAGTCGGTCAGCAGTTTTATCAGCGCCGACGGCTCAAGCCGGTTCGACAGGCCGGTGAACCCGCGGATGTCGACCGACAGGATCGCCGCGTTGCGCGCCTCGCCCTCACCCGCGCGGATGCGCTGCTCGGACTGGGTGATCTGCTGCACGATCTCGGGCGAGAAGAACCGCGACAGGTCGCGCGCCGCTTCCTCCTCCGCGACCGACCGCTCAAGCAGGCGCTGCGCCCGCATCAGCACGACGGCGATGATCCCGGTGACCATGAGGATCGAGAGGATCTTGTCGAACTCCGCCCCCACCAACACCGAGTTGGAGGTGAGATAGGTCACGTAGTTGCGGGTGATCATGGTATCGGGATAGCTGGCCGTCACCGTGTACAGCACCAGCAGGACCCAGCCCGCCGCCGCGCTCACCCCGCACATCACCACGTAACGCGGCTCGAAACGCAGCGCCCGCAGCGCGATGAAGATGAACACGTACAGCAATGTCGGCGCCTTCAGCGAGAAGGAAGCAGGCTGGCCGTATTGCAGATGGAAGCTCCAGATCAGAACCATCAACAGCGTGATGTCGAAGATCACGGAAAGCCCCAGAAGCCAGCCGCGAATTTGCCCGCGATAGGCCAAATGCAATCGCAGTAGCGTGAACAAAAAATAGAACAGCAGCGCCAACGCCACCGGCGACAGCCACGGATTGACCGCCGATGTCTTCGGCGACAGCGCGTACAACACGGAGAACGTGCTGACGACGACGAGTTGAACCCAGGCGATCAGCTTTTCGCTGCTTTCCTGTTGTTCGCGTATGGCATGACGTACGCGTTCGGGTATCGCGCCGCCGCGTTCGCCAATTACAAAAGTCAGAAGCCGTTGCCACAGGGTCATGCGCCGTTCCCTTCCGACGCCGCGCCGAATTGTTCGGGGGGCGGTGCCGTCGCGTGAAGTCGGCAAAGACTAGGACGAATGCCGCTGCTTGGCGACCCGTGCCCGCGCCTTCGTGACCAAGCCGGATCAATCGTGTTCGAGCCACAGACTCGACTCGATGGCACCCTCGACCAGCGGCAGCGCGCCCACGACGCTGCTGGCGACCGCGTCCGCCATGCGCGAGACCGCGTAATGCGACGCGAAGTCGATGGACCAGCCGCCGCCCGCGATCATCGCTTCGACCGCCACCGCTTCGTCATAGCCGCGCCACGCCCAGGACTCCGGATAGTCATCGGGCATGAACATGTCGTGAAAATGCACGGCCACGCCCGCCGGCAACATCGGCAGCATCATGGTCATCAGAAAATCCACATCCCCGCCCTGCGCCGTCTTGTGGCTGGAATCGATGCTCAGGATATCGCCCGCCGCGAGGGCTGCAAAGGGCTCGGTCCCGACCTCCTGCGCTGGACAATCCATGAGCCGCAGTCCCGGTAGACCGGCAAGTGTCGTACGCGGTTCGGGGTCGATCGCCGTCACCTCGGTCGCGAGGCCGCCGTCCGCGACCGCGCGGCAAAAGAATCGTGTGGAATGGCCGCAGCCAACCTCGACGATGCGTCGAGGCCGGCGGTCCCGGACCTGGGTGTAGGCCATCGCCGCGTCCAGCCGGGGAAACCAATCCTGGTTCCAGCGCGGTGCGGGCGGCTTGTCCGGCCCGATGGCGTGGAGGTCGTCGCGATAGCGGCCCATCGCGCGCAGCCGGTCGGAAAAATGGGTCTCGCGCGCCGTCAGGCGGTGGATCACGGCGTCAGCACCATGCCTTCACGCGCGACGATGGTACCCGGCCGCAGGGCGGCCGCCTCCGCCGCGATGGCGTCCATCCGGTCATCGTCATGGGTCGGTTCGTGATGGAAGATGACCAGCGTTTTCACCTCGGCGGCATCCGCCAGCCGCACGCCCTCCTGCCAGGTCGAATGGCCGAAGCCCGCATAGGTCGGATATTCGTCGTCAGTATAGGTGGAATCGTAGATCACCAGATCCGCGCCCTGGATCAAATCCAGAATGTTCCGGTCCGGCGTGCCGATGACATGTTCGGTGTCGGTGATATAGCAGATCGACCGCCCATCATACTCGACGCGGTAGCCGGTCGCGCGGTTCGGATGGTTGAGCGGCGCGGTGCGGATGACAACGCCGTCCCCCGGCGACTGCGTTTCGCCCGCGGTAAAATCGGTGTAGCTGACCTGTGCCTGGAAGATCGACGGCGGCACGGGGAACAACGGCGCTATCATCATCTCGACCAACACCTGCTTCAGGTCGGTCTCGGGTTTCAAATGACCGGCGGCCAGGCGAAGTTGATTGCCCGGCACGAAAAACGGCGCGAAAAACGGCAGACCGCAGACATGGTCGAAATGCGTGTGCGTCAGATAGAGGTCCGCGTCGACATCGCCCTGCTCCATCAAAGACTGGCCGAGCAAACGCAACCCGGTCCCGGCATCAAAGATGAACAGCCGGCCGCCGCAGCGGATTTCAAGGCAAGAGGTGTTGCCGCCGTAACGGACGGTGTCCGGTCCGGGGCAAGCGATACTGCCCCTAACGCCCCAGAACTGGACGAAGAATTTCCCCGGGTCCGACATGTCGCCTCATCGTCGTCTGTCGCCAGCGAGCGCGCCCCTGGCGCAGTCTGCGAAACTGCCCACTGGGTGTAAACCGTTCGCCGGGCTATTGTCACCCGTCATTCATCAAACATCCGTTAATTCATGGCAGCGCGCGGAATCAATTGGACTGGCATCGGATTCGGCTTCGGGCTGATGGCCCTGGCGGCGTATCAGCAGCTCAAGCTGCCGCCGGCCTTGCCGGTCCTGATCGAGGCTTACGGGTTCGAGCGCATTCTCGGCGGCGCATTCATGTCCGTCTATGCGTTGAGCGGGCTGCTGCTGTCGCTGCGTCTCGGCGGATTGATCCAGCGGCATGGCGCGGTGGTCTTTCTCTATGCCGCTTTCGGTATGTTCGCGCTCGCCGCCATGGCGATGATGATCTGGCCGGAGAACGGCTGGCTGTTCCTGGCCGCCCGCGCGGTCGAAGGCGTCGCCTTTGCGATCCTGGCGATCGCCGGGCCGTCGATCTGCACCGCCAACGCCGGACCCGGCGGATTGGCCATCGCGTCCGGCATCGTCGCGGCTTGGATTCCCGTCGGCGGGTTGATCGCCAGCCTCGTGGCGGCCGGCATCGGGCTGGATGAAGGCGGCAGTAACTGGCGCGTGCTGTGGGCTGCCGGCATTGCCGGCGCCGCGGCGCTTGCCTTCTGGACCTGGCGGCTGCAGCGGCAGGGCGGCATCGACCTTGGCCGACCGCTTGAGGACACGGCGGCCGCGCCGACCACCTTGCCCGCGACACGCAAACAATGGCGCGATATGACGCTGGCGGCCTTCCTGTTCACGCTGTGGTCGGTGCAGTTCTTTGCTTATGTCACCTGGCTGCCGGCGTATCTGGTCGAGGCGCGCGGCATATCTGTCTCGAGCGCCGCCGCTCTGTTCATGATCCCGACGGCGCTGGTCATCCTGTTTAACCTGCTGGCCGCGCCGATCCTGCGGGCAGGCATGCCCGTGGCGCTGCTGCTCGCCGCGGCGGCGGTGGTTCAAGGCGGGGTGTGGCTGTTGCTGCCGGTGCTCGGGCCGGTCGCGGCGGGGATTGCGGCCTTCGGCGTCTACGCGGCCGCGGCCGGATTGACCCCGACCTGCCTGTTCGCGATGCCGGGCACGATCTTCGGTATCGACCGCGCGACCGCCAAACCTTTCGCCGTGCTGATGACCGGCCGGAATCTGGGGGTCCTGGCGGGGCCGGTCGTCACCGGATGGCTGGTGCAGCAAACCGGCGGATGGGAGACGCTGCCGCCCACGCTCGGCGCGGTGACGGTAGCGCTGGCCGCCGGCGCGGTGTTCCTGCATCGGCGGTTGAGTCTGAGCGCGGGATAATCAGGGAACCAGGCGATAGCCGCCGGGTTCGGTCACCAGGATTTCGGCGTTCGACGGGTCGCGCTCGATCTTTTGGCGCAACCTGTAGACATGGGTTTCCAGCGTGTGCGTCGTGACGCCCGCGTTGTATCCCCAGACCTCGCCGAGCAGGGTATCGCGGCCGACCACCTTGTCGCCGGACCGGAAGAGATACTTGAGGATGGCGGTTTCCTTCTCGGTCAACCGCACCTTCTTGCTCGTCTCTTCATCGACGAGAATCTTCGAACTCGGCATGAAGGTGTAAGGCCCGATCGTGAAGACCGCGTCCTCGCTCTGTTCATGCTGGCGAAGCTGCGCACGCAACCGCGCCAACAGCACGCCCAGCCGGAACGGCTTGGAGATATAATCGTTCGCGCCGGCGTCGAGGCCGAGGATGGTGTCCGCGTCGGTATCCGCTGCGGTCAGCATGATGATCGGCGACTTGACGCCGCCCCGCCGCATCAACCGGCAGGCCTCGCGTCCGTCCATGTCGGGCAGGCCCACATCCAGCAGGATCGCGTCATAGTGTTGCTGCTTCGCCTGCTCGATCCCTTCGCCCGCGGTCCCGCAGGCCGCGGTCGTGAATTCCTCGTGCAGCTGCAACTGCTCTTCCAGAGAAGAGCGGAGCACTTCGTCGTCATCGACGAGTAGAATTTTCTTGCCAGTCATTGGGGGCGTTCCGTCCTAGCATTCACATACCCAGGTATGGGTCGGATTTCACCCAATCTGGTAGCAACGCCGGAATAACGCAAGACCCGCGGCATTCTGAAATTTTCACGGTCACATTGCGTGGAATGTATTTTCTGTTTCCATTCTAGGGGTTTAGAGGGAATCCGTCGGCCGGCCGCTCACGGCGAATTGAGGGACGGTGATCATCTTAATGACGAACCTAGCGGCGGCAACGCCAAACAGTCGCGATGGCCGACGGAAAGACGCAACAGGCCGTCGGCCGCCTGGGCCCGGCGGCGGTCCGACCAACCGGCAATCGTATTTCGCGCTTCTGGCGCGGCGGCGGTAGCCGCCGCAGCGAATCCGTCGATCATTCGATCGTGCATCGTCCGATCCTGCGGCCCGATGCGCCAGTCGCTGCACCCCATGTGAACGCGATAACCGTAACCGCGAAACAGGGAGGCCAAACGCCATGGTGCCCCGCCGCCGAGCGCCGGGCCGAACCCCTTGTCACGACTTTGATCGCGCCGGAATAGGCGTTGCACCAGTAAATCGTCGGCGTCTTCCGGCGTCCACATGGCGCGGCCATCGACCGACAGCGCCATGAAGACCGGCAGCCGACGCCGGGCAACGCGGCGCGCGAACCGCGCGAGCCAGGCCGCCGACACCAAGTCGCCGAAGGCGGCCGCCGTGACGCCGTCGATGCGGGACAGATCAAGCCCCAAATCCGGTCGAGCCAGGTCGACGGCCCACCGCTCCACACGCGCAGTCCCAACGTCGGCGGAGGCGAGCAGCGTTCGGTCCGCGTCCGCCAACACCCAATTGGCGGGGTGCATCCCCAGCGATGCCAAGTATCGGACATTCGATCCGGCGCCCGCCGCCAAATCCAACACGCACGGCAGTGCAGGCAACGCCGCCAGGAAGCGGCGCGCCAGGGGGGCGGACCGGGCGGCATGATCGTAAGGCTCGCGCAGCCGCAGCCAAGTCTCGGCGAACGCTTCCATCAGGAGTCACTTACCGCCGCGGCGAAGCGCGCCGCGGTCGTCGGCCAATCCGGCAACGCCTGACCTGCCTGATATGCCCCCGCCGCCTTGACCCGGCGCAAGCCGGGGTCGGCGATCAACGCGCGCAGCGCCCCGGTCAGCGCAGAAACATCGCCTGCCGGTACGATCATGCCCGCCGTGTTGGGTACGGTATCGGCGACCGCGCCACCACCGCTGGCGATCACCGGCAGACCGCGCGCCAGCGCCTCGGCGGATGCCATGCCATACCCCTCATAGAAGGACGCGAGGACGAACAGGTCCGCCGCCGCGTACTGCGCTTCCAGCGCATCGCCCCGCATCTCGCCCGCAAGCGTCACCCGCGCGGCAAGCCCGGTCTCGTAGAGCATCCGCCGGACAGCCGCCGTGGTTTCCGGATCGTGGTCCGTTGGCCCGGCACAAGTCAGACGCCAATCCAGGTCGGCGCAGTCAGCCAGCGCGGCGAACAACCCGACATGCCCCTTTCGCGGTGTCAGCGACGCAACGCAGAGCAACTGCACAGTTGGCCCCGCCGACCCCTGGGCACGTGGCGCCGGATCGGTGCCCGGCTCGACCACGGCGACGCGATCGGCGGGCACGCCAAAATCCGCGACCCGCCGTCCCATTGCGGGGCTCGGCACCACGATGCGGCACAAGTGTTCGAACAAGCCGCACTCCACCGCGCGCAACACCCGCTGCGTTTCCGGTGGCAGGCCGGTTTCGTCGCTGACAGGATGATGCACCAATGCCATCGGCCTCAGCCGCACCGCGTGATCCGGCAGGGCGTCCTCGAACGCCGGCAGCGCCAGACCATCAACGATCACACGGGCACTATCCGGCAATCCGGCGAGGACGGCCGCAGCAGCATCTCGCGCCACCGCGTCGGCCTCGGGAAAGCGCCCTGGCAATTCATGCAGATCGACGCGCCAGCCGATGCGCCGCAATTCGTCGATCACGCGCTTGTCGTAGAGGGAGCCGCCGGTCGGCGCATCGATCGCGCCGGGATGGATGAAATGCAGGGCCTCGCCGGTGGCGGGCTCGCCTGCCTCATTCGGTGTCATCGTCCCAATCGTCATGCACCTTGCCGGCGTAGGTCGCCCAGGCGTTCGGCGTTTCACGCAGGGTAACGGCGATGCGCTTCAGCGCGGTCGCGGTGTCGCCGCCGAGCTGTCCCTGGACCACACCGTAGCGGAACCGCTCGAAGATATCGCGCGCCAGATACTCGGTGGTGGTCACCTGCCCGGCGTATTCCGGCAATTCGTCGAGATTGCGGTAGGAAAGCGGCTCCAGAACCTCGGCCAGCAGGGCGCGGGCGCGGCCGATGTCGGCAACAATGTTGTCGCCGTCCAGGCCCGACCGCCGGAGTTCCACTTCCACCACATAAGTCGCGCCGTGCATCCGCTGTGCGGGCCCGAACACATCGCCCTTCAGACTGTGCGCGATCATGATGTTGTCGGAAACGGTGACGCTGAACATGTCCTATCCCTCGGTATCGTATGTCACCACATGGCATAACGCGCCGCCGGGATCGGCGGCAAGCCGCGCCATCGTCGCGGGCAAGTCCTCGAACCGGCTTTCCCCCGTCAGCAGCGCGTCGAACACTGGATCGCGCAGCAATTCCAGCGCCAGCACTAGCCGGTCGCGGTGTGTGCGACGGCTGCGCCGGGCGGTCGCAACGGCGCCGACCTGGGACGACTTGAGTGTCAGGCGGCCGCTGTGGAAGTTTCCGCCGAGCGGAACCGGTACGGTGCCCGCCCCATACCAACTGATTTCCAATACCGTCGCCTCGAACCCCGCCAGGCCAATCGACGTCGCCAGACCGGCCGCCGAGCCGCTGGCGTGAATGACCAGATCCAAATCGCCCCGGGCGTTATCGGGCAAGGCGAAATCGACGCCAAGCGCCTTGGCAGTCTCGGCCCGCGCCGGATCGATATCCACAAGCTGGACCGCCGTCGCCGGATGACGCGCAGCCAACGCCGCGGCCAGGCAGCCAACCGTCCCGCCGCCGACCACCGCGACCCGGTCGCCGAGCCTCGGTCCCGCGTCCCAGAGGGCATTCACCGCGGTTTCCATATTGGCGGCAAGCACCGCGCGCCGGTCCGGCACATCGTCGGGCACCGGCACAAGCGCTTCCGCCGGAACGCAGAAACGGTCCTGATGCGGATGCAGGCAGAAAACCCGATCGCCCGCATCGGTGCGTCCGGCCATGGCATAGCCGTATTTCACCGGTGCCGGAAAATCGCCGGCCTGGAAGGGACAGCGCATGATGTCTACCTGATCATCGGGTACCGCACCGCGAAAGACCAGGCTTTCGGTGCCGCGACTGATGCCGCTGGCCGCCGCCGTCACAAGGGTGTCGTTCGGTCCCGGATCCGGCATTGTCTCACTGCGGATTTCGCCCTCACCCGGCCGGGCCACCCAGAAGGCGCGCGCCGGCGTTTTACTCATGCAGCAAGCACTCGACCATGACGTCCGCGCCGAACCGGAAGCGCCGGACCGCCGGTCGCAGCACGTCGGACAAAGATTCCACCTGCGGCAGGACAATCCCCGGCCGACCCGACCCGATGATCAACGGCGCGATGGTAATCTGCAGCCGGTCGAGGCAGCCGGCCTCCAGGAATCGCGACACGGTGACGCCGCCGCCCTCGATAAAAAGCCGGCGCAGCCCACGATCGGTCAGCATCTTGCGGATTGCCGCCGGGCACAGACCCTTGCCCCAGCGTTCGATGCCGATCACCTCGGCGTTGCCGTGCCGGCCACTGGCCGCCTTATCAACCGCGGTGAGCAACAGGGTTTCCGCCGCGCCATCCCCAAACACGCCAAAGCCTGTATCGAGCCGCCGCTCGGTATCGATGACGACACGCACCGGCTCGTCACCGCTGCACAGCCGCACGGTCAATTGCGGGTCGTCGTGGCGCACCGTGCCCGCGCCGACGATGACCGCGTCGAATAGAGCACGCATGCGGTGATTGTGCAGAATGTCTTCCGGCCCGGTGACGTAATGCGACGCACCCGACGCGGTCGCGATCCGGCCGTCCAGGCTCTGCCCTAGATGTGCGACCATGCAATCCGGTCCGATCGCCAGCAACGGCGCATACAGGTCGAGCAAATCGATGTGCCCGTCGGGATCGCGGTCGCCCGTGTCCAGCCCCTGGGCACGGCGGGCGCCATGGCCCCCGCGACCGTTAAACAATCCGCGCTCGCGGACGGCGGCAGGCGGCAACTGCGCCATTGCGCGCAGCGCATCCCATGCCGGCGCGTCAGATGAGCGTTGCGCCGCTCGCGGCTGTTTCATCGACGTCATTGCGGCACACGATGCGGCGTCCGCGCCCCTTTGGCAAGATGAGCAAACGGAAGCGTGAACGGCCCCCTCTGGATTCAGCGGCGCCGAACACCCAGGATAAGAAACATGATGCGAAACGCAGCATACCCACCGGGGCGACACTCCGCGTTGCGCGGCGGCATGATCACGGCCGTGGCGGTTGGCGCGTCGGTGATCCTCGCCGGCGCGGTGCTGCATGCGTCTGGCGCCGGGCTCGCCGTGGCCGCCGCGGGCTATGCGATCGTCGCCGCCATCATGCTGTGCGGGCTCGGTTACAGCGGCATTGCAGCCCCGTTCGGCGCCGCCAACATGATCACCCTAGGCCGAGCCGGGATGATCATGATCGTCGCGGGATTCGCGGTCGATACCATGTCCTATGGCCCCGTCGCGTGGTGGATTGCCGCCAGCCTGGCGACCTGCGCCTTTCTGCTCGACGGCGTCGACGGATGGGCCGCGCGGCGCGGTGGCCGCTGTACCGGATTCGGCGCGCGGTTCGACATGGAAGTCGACGCGGTCTTCGCGTTGGTCATTGCCGCCGTCCTTTGGCAGGCCGGCAAGGTCGGGGCCTGGATCATGTTGATCGGAGCGCTGCGCTACGTCTTCATCCTTGCGAGCGGTCTGTACCCGCCGATGTTGCGGCCTTTGCCGCCAAGCAACCGGCGGCGCGCGGTTTGCGCTTTTCAGGGCGGCGCCCTCTGCATCGCGCTGGCCCCAATTGTTAGCACCGGTGCGGCAACGGGACTGGCGGGCGCGGCATTGCTGGCGACGGCGGCCTCCTTCGCGATCGATACGATCTGGCTGTTACGGCAGCAAACCGAGACGCCACTGCGCTAGGCAGCATCCGCCGCCACGCGCCGACAACCGGTAATTTCTGCCCTTTTAACGGCATTTCCGCCCCTGAAACCCGCCAGAATTGCGGGTTCCGGCTGGCATCCGGCTTGCAACGTCTCCTGAGAGAGAAGGAGACACGGCACCCGTGACCATCGGTGCACCCATCGCCTCGGCTCCGGCCTCCGTTCCAGCCCCGATCGCTGCGAAGGCCCCGGCCGCCATCCCGCCGCCCACGCTGGAAGAACGCGTGGCCGAGCTCAACGTCTATGCGGAGTCCGGCGACGCCGTCGCCGACGGCGAGATCTGGTATGTCGAGGAAACCGCCGACGTGTTCGGCAAGGACGGCCTCGGCTTCGACGACCTTCTCGATATCATCAATCCGCTGCATCATATTCCGGTTGTCGGCACGCTCTACCGGGCGATCACCGGCGATGAGCTCGCGCCAGCGCCGCGCGTCATGGGCGGAGCGCTGTTCGGCGGTGTGATCGGTTTTGCAGCCGCACTGGTCAACGCCATCATCGACGAGGCGACGGGTTCGGATCTCGGCGACAAGGCCTTGGCGCTCTTCACCGGCGACAAGCCCGCTGGTGACGGCGCTGGTGTTGTTGCTGGCGGCGGCGGGGGCGAAACCATCGCGGTCGCAGCGGCCAGCGCCGCAGCCGCCCGGCTCGAGCCAAGCAAGGCGGCGCTGGCGGCGTCGCAGCCCACAGCCACATCCGCCGCTCAACCCGCACCGACGATCGAATCGAACCGGCCGAGCGCCTCCAACCCGGCGTTGGCGGCCTTCCTGGCGGATCGCGGCGCGGGCGCCAAGGCTGCAAATGCGCAAGCCGCACAGAACGGCCAGATTCCACCAAGCGAAGCGTTAATCCGCGCCCGGTCCGCGGTGCCCGCCGCGCGCAAGGCCGCGGCGCTCGGCTTCGGTGGCGCACCGGCACGGACGGCCGCCCACTCGCAACGCGCCGCTGCTTCAGTCATTCCAGCCGCCAGCGCAGCGCCGGCCACCGGGAAGAGCGGCCACCCCGCTGCGAAGCCGGCGTTCCCCAGCGTTGTCTCGAACCATCCGGCGCGTTATACCGCCGCCGCCCACCATTCCACCGCCAAGGCCACGCCGGACGCGGCGCCCGGGCACGCCGCAACACGAACGGAAGCGACTCCGCCGGGCGATGTCGGTTCGGTTCCGACGCTGATGCGGCAGGCGCTTGAGAAGTACGAAGTGTTGATGCAGGCCCGCAGCAGCCCTACGCTCGAGGATGAAATCTAGCCGAACGGTTTGGCACAGCGTCGGCAGGCAAGGCGCGGGATACGATTTATGGATATCGACGTTTTCGCCGACCATCGCGTCATCGTAGGCAGGCGGGAGTTCCGCTGTGCGCTCGGGACCGCCGGCATCATCGCGGAGAAACGCGAAGGCGACGGCGCAACACCGGTCGGCCGGTTTCCGTTACGCCGGGTTCTGTACCGGGCCGATCGCGTGGCCCCACCGAAAACCGGGTTGCCTGCAGCAGCGCTTTGCCCGGACGATGGATGGTGCGACGCGCCGGACGACCCGCACTACAACCGCCCGGTATCACTGCCCTATCCGGCGAGCCACGAACGGCTTTGGCGGGACGACCCGATCTACGACATCATCGTAATCCTGGGGCATAACGACGATCCACCAGTCCCCGGACGCGGCAGCGCCATTTTCCTGCATATCGCGCGCCCCGGATATACCGGTACCGAAGGCTGTGTCGCATTGGCCCTGGATGACTTGAAGACGGCGCTCGCGGCCTGCGGCCCCGGCGACCATCTGACGGTTCACGCAGGCGGGGACGGATAGTCCCGGGCGCCGAAGATCGCCGATCCGACGCGCACATGCGTCGCCCCAAAGGCGACGGCGATAGGGTAGTCGGCGGACATGCCCATGCTCAACCCGGCGAGCCCGTGCCGCCGGGCAATTTCCCGCAGCAAGCCGAAATGCAAGGACGGCTCCTCCCCAACCGGCGGAATGCACATCAGGCCGACCACGGGCAGGTTGAGCGTCTCGATGCAATCGCGCAGGAAGGCATCGCAGTCTTCCGGCAAAATGCCCGCTTTCTGGGGTTCTGCGCCGGTATTGACCTGGATGAAACAGTCGCGCCGGACGCCCTGCTTCTCCATCTCGCGGGCCAGGGCCTTGGCCAGTTTCGGGCGGTCGACCGTTTCTATGACATCGAACAGGGCAACCGCCTTGCGTATCTTGTTGGTCTGTAACGGTCCGATCAAATGCAGCTCGGCCTGCGGAAACTGTTCACGCAGGGCCGGCCACTTCTCTTCCGCTTCCTGAACGCGGTTTTCGCCATATTCCCGTTGCCCGGCCGCCAAGGCGCGCGCAATCAGCGCCGCCGGTTTGGTCTTGCTGACTGCAACCAGGGTGACGTCCGCGGGATCGCGATCCGCCTTTCGCGCCGATTCCGCGATTTCAACCCGAACCGCCGCCAGATTTGCCGTGATATCCACCGATTCAGCCATCCTGGACCCATACAGGAGCCGGCGCCCGACCGCAACCGAGACTGCAACCGAGACTGCAACCGAGACCGTAACGATCCGATGCCGAATCATCACAATCGCCGGAATACGGGGCCAATACCTCCAATTAGCCCCTTGGACTCTGTTAAATCCATGCCACCTTATGTATAAGAACCTCGGTATTGAGCGAGGATTTAGGACGGACTGCTGTTGCGTTGGGGTGGTCCAAGGTTAATGGCGTTAAGGTTCTGTTAACGATAGCGCCGTACCGTCTTAGTTGCAGCAGTACATACTGAACACTTATCGATTGCTGAACGAATGAATCGGTCTCGCATATCCTTGATTGCGTTAGCATCCGCCAGCCTGATTGCGCTGGCAGCTGGTGCTGCAGCCGACCCTTTGCGCCAGCAGGCGGTCGTGGAGGACCGGTATCAGGTCTATATCGGAGAGACCGGCGCCGCCAGCGCGGCCACGGTGTCCGGGTATTCCGCATCCGGTCAGTGGGGCACCATTAATCTGGACAAGAACGCGCGCAGCAGCGACAGCTTCGGCGACGGTAGCGAGGTCAAATACAGCGGCCCGGCCGGCGTGTCCTATTTCACGCCAAAGCTTTCCGGGGTGCGGGTCGGTATCGGCATCTCCGCCATGCCGCGCAAATCCAGTGACTACACGTCACTAGGCCCGCGGACACAGACCAAACGCGACCTTTCAAGCAACTGGCAGGCCGGTGCGACGCTTGGTTATTCGGCCCTCGAAATCGGGGCGAATATCGGCGATCACACCGATCCGACGTGCAAAGCCGGCGGCAATTGCAAATCGAGTGACTTCTGGGATGTCGGCGTCGCCCTGCGGTTCGGGTCCGGATCCATTTCCGCGGCCTACACGGCATCGCAGGCCCGGACAGCCCGGCCGGACGAGACGGCACGTGTCGATGTTTTCTCGTTGAATGCCGGCTATCAATTCGCACCCGGCCTCAACATCTATGGCGGAGTCGATTGGGTCGACTTCAACAGCGACAGCGAAACTGCCGAGACCCCGCTCGATACGCGGTTCATGCTCGGAACCAGCCTGCGATTCTAACCGGCTGGAATCGGCCGTATCGCACGTCCGCACGCCTGCGGCACCACGTCACCATCCCTCCTGAAAGAAAGCGCTGGAAATGTCGGACCGTTTTCCGGCATATAGGCGGCTATGGTGTACCGAAACATTCGTATTTTCCCGGTTGTGCTTATGGCGGTGGCGTTTCTCGGCGCCGCCTGCTCCGGTAACGACAAGGAAGCGGCCAAGGAAGCCGAGCCGGTGCAAGTCACCGACGACCGCAACGGCGGCCTGCTCGAGCAGATCCTCGGGGGTCCCGGCGGCGGCAGCGGCAGTGGCGATGCTTCGATCGCCGTAAACGGTTACCTGTGGCGGGCATCGCTCGACACCGTATCCTTCCTGCCGCTCAGTACGGCGGACCCGTTCGGCGGTATCATCATCACCGACTGGTATAGCCCCCCCTCCACGCCGGAAGAGCGCTTCAAAGTGACGGTTTACATTCTCGACCGCGAATTGCGGGCGGACGGACTCCGCGTCGCCGTGTTCCGGCAAACGCGCGGACCGGCAAGCGGTTGGGTCGAGGCCAAAGTGGACCGCCGCACCGGGCGTGACATGGAGAATGCGATTCTCAAGCGGGCACGTCAGATGCGCATTCGCATCAACCAGCGCTGAGGCAAGGGATGGCGTCGATACGGCCGGCGTCGCGAAGGTTGCTGATTGCCGCGCGCGGCATGCGGTGGCGGCGCCAAGGGCATTATTGTGACCATTGCGAGCGGCGCGCCCGAACGGACAAGCGATAGATGAGCCGATACAACGCAAAAGAAACCGAAGCGAAATGGCAGGCGGTCTGGGACGACCGACAGTGTTTCGCCGCGCGGGAAGACCCAAGCCGGCCGAAATACTACGTCATGGAGATGTTTCCCTACCCGTCCGGCCGCATTCATATGGGGCATGTGCGGAACTACACGCTCGGCGACGTGGTTGCCCGCTACAAACGCGCGCGCGGTTTCAACGTACTGCACCCGATGGGATGGGATTCCTTCGGGCTGCCGGCCGAGAACGCCGCCATCGAGAACAATGTCCACCCGGCCAAATGGACGCGCGAAAATATTGCGGCAATGCGCGACCAACTCAAATCGATGGGCCTTTCGCTCGATTGGAGCCGCGAACTCTCCACCTGCGAGCCGGATTACTACAAGCAGGGCCAGCGGATATTTCTCGACTTCGTCGAGGCCGGACTGGCCTATCGAAAAGAGTCATGGGTTAACTGGGATCCAGTTGAAAACTCGGTGCTCGCCAACGAGCAGGTGATCGACGGCCGCGGCTGGCGCACCGGCGCGCCGGTTGAGAAACGACTTTTGAGTCAATGGTTTCTGAAGATCACCGAATATTCAGACGACCTGCTGGCGGCGTTGAGCTCGCTGGAACGCTGGCCCGAAAAGGTTCGCCTTATGCAGCAGAACTGGATCGGGCGGTCCGAGGGCGCGCGGGTCAATTTCAAGCTCAAGGGCCGGGAGGACCGGCTCGACGTATTCACGACCCGTCCAGACACACTGTTCGGCGCGTCGTTCTGCGCGGTCGCGGCAAATCACCCGCTGGCACAGGAATTGGCAACCGCAGATCCTGCGTTGCAGGCCTTCGTCGCAGAGTGCAACCGTATGAGCACCAGCGAGGAGGCGATCGAGACCGCCGAGAAGCTCGGGCATGATACCGGCCTGAAGGCTCTGCATCCGTTCATCGAGGGACGGGAACTGCCGGTCTATGTCGCCAACTTCGTGTTGATGGACTATGGCAGCGGTGCCATTTTCGGTTGTCCTGCGCATGATCAACGCGACCTCGATTTTGCCCGCAAATACGATCTACCGGTTGTGCCGGTCGTGGCCCCGGCGGATGCCGATCCGACACAGGTCGAGATCGGGAACACCGCCTTTGTCGATGACGGCGTGATTATCAACTCCGATTTTCTCGATGGGCTCGATGTGACGGCGGGCAAGCGCGCGGCAATCGACCGTCTGGTCGATCAGAGCGACGGCGAGTCCACCATCAGTTTCCGCCTGCGCGACTGGGGCGTTTCGCGGCAGCGCTATTGGGGCTGTCCGATCCCGATCATCCACTGCGGGTCCTGCGGTGTGGTGCCGGTGCCCACCGCGGACCTGCCGGTCCGGCTGCCCGACGACGTCTCCTTCGACACGCCGGGCAATCCATTGGAACATCATCCGACCTGGAAGAATGTCGATTGCCCGTCCTGTGGCGCGGCCGCGCGGCGTGAAACCGATACGCTCGACACCTTCTTCGATTCCTCTTGGTATTTCGAACGCTACTGCGCGCCGCATGATGATGCGGCCCCCTTCACCCGCAGCGCGGTCGATTACTGGATGCCGGTCGATCAGTATATCGGCGGCATCGAGCATGCCGTCCTGCATTTGCTGTATTCGCGCTTCTTCACCCGCGCGCTCCGGCAATGCGGGTATATCGGATTGGACGAACCGTTCGATGGCTTGTTCACGCAAGGCATGGTGTGCCACGAGACCTATCGCGACGCGGACGACCAGTGGCTGTTCCCGGAAGATGTTCGTCCCGGCGACGACGGCACGCTGCTCCACGCGAAAAACGGCGCCGTGGTTCAGCGTGGCCGATCCGAGAAGATGAGCAAGTCCAAGAAAAATGTCGTGGACCCGGCGGCGATCATCGACACTTTCGGCGCGGACACCGCACGCATCTACATGCTGTCCGACAGTCCGCCGGACCGCGATCTTGAATGGACCGAAGCCGGAATCGAAGGCGCATGGCGCTACGTCAACCGGCTATGGCGGTTGTTCACCGACGCCGACGCGCCGCTCGCCGGCGCCGGTGCGCCGATGCCGCAGCCACTCGGCAAGGAGGCGGATGCCGCCTGGAAATCGATCCATCGAACCATCGCCGAGGTCAGCGGTGATCTCGACCGGTTCCACTTCAACCGCGCCGTCGCGCGCATCCGCGAGTTGACCAACCTGCTGGGCGACCTGAATGGGTCGTCAGACGACGTGGCGTGGGTCCGGCGTCAGGGGTTGCAGACAGCAGCGCAGCTGATCGGCCCGATGATGCCGCATCTTGCCGAAGAGTTGTGGCAGGCGTTAGGCCATCAGGAGCTTCTCGTCGATACCGCATGGCCGATCCATGATCCGGCGATGCTCGCGGAAGAGTCCGTGACCATTGCGGTTCAGGTGAACGGCAAGCTCCGCGCAACTCTGGACATGCCGCGCGATACCGCGCGCGAAGAGGTTGAGGTTGAAGCGCTGGCGCTCGAGAATGTGCAGCGCGCCACGGATGGAAAGCCGCCGCGCAAAGTCATCGTCGTGCCCAACAAGGTGGTCAATGTGGTTCTCTAAATATTCCCCGGTCCTCTGCGCCGTTTTCCTGCTGGCCGTGGCCGCGTGCGGCTTTCAGCCGCTGTATCAGAAGAACAGCGCGGGCGGCACGATTTCCGACGACTTGGGGAGCGTCAAGATCGCCAATATCAAGACCAAGAAGCGGGAAGATAACCGCTTGGCCCAGAAGTTTCACAATTTGCTTCTCGACCGGCTGAACCCGAACGGTAGGCCACGGCAACCGGCCTATACGCTGTCCATCACCATGGGTGTCGGCAAGGAAGAGACTGGCATTCAGATCACCGATGACGCCACGCGCGCCCGTCTAACGGTTAGTGCGAGCTTCTCGCTGCGGGACACCGCCAAGAATAACCAGGAAGTTCTTACCGGCTCGGAACGGTCGGTCAATTCCTACAACATTGTCGATTCGGAATTCGCCACGCTCAGCGCCGAAGCCGATGCGTCCGACCGCGCGATCCGCGAGTTGAGCGATGCGATCAAACTTCGCATCGGCGTCTATTTGGGCCGTTTGCGCCAGCAGGACTCCACCCGTGAAGATCGCCGCCGCTAAGGCCGATGCCTTCGCCCGCGCGCCGGACCCGGCCGTCCGGGCCGTGCTCGTCTATGGGCCGGATTCCGGTTTGGTCCGCGAACGCGCTGACCGCTTGGCGCAATCGGTCGTTCCGGACCTGTCCGACCCCTTCCTGGTGGCGGACCTGGCCTCCGACTCCATCACCTCGGACCCGGCGCGGCTGGCCGACGAGGCGGCGGCAATGGCGCTGACCGGCGGACGGCGCGTCGTGCGGGTGCGCGACGGAACCGACGGCCTTGCCACCGCCGTGAAGAACATGCTGGAAATGCCGGCCGGCGATAGCCTGGTCATCCTGCAGGCTGGCGACCTGAGCCCGCGTTCGGCGCTGCGTAAACTGTTCGAAGGCGACGCCGCGTTGGCAGCTCTGCCCTGTTATTCGGACGATACGCGCGACCTGGACCGCTTGATCCACGAAGTCCTGGCCGACGCCTCCCTCTCCGCGGCACCCGAGGCGGCGGCCTATTTGTCGGTAAATCTAGGGTCCGACCGGGGGATCAGCCGATCCGAACTTGAAAAACTGGCGCTCTACGCGCACGGCACAGGGCAGGTCACGCTGGACGATGCGATGGCCGTGGTCGGTGACAGCGCGGCGCTGACGCTGGACGATCTGGTGTATGCCACGGCCGACGGCGATATCCCCGCGGTCGACCGGACGCTGCACCGCAGCCTGCAGGAAGGACAAGCCTCCGTCGCGATCTTGCGCGCGGTGGCGCGGCATCTTCTGCGGCTGCAGGTTGCGGCGGACAAGGTTGCGGCGGGTGACCAGGCAGACCAGGCGATGAAGGCGCTGCGCCCGCCGGTCTTCTTCAAACGGCAGACGCAATTCCGCCGGCAGTTGGGCGCGTGGCGCGGTGTGCGCATTGCCCGCGCGCTGGACATCGTGTTGGCCGCCGAACGGGGTTGCAAGACAACCGGCATGCCCGACACCGCCTTGTGCGGCCGGGCCCTGATGCAGATTGCCGCCCTGGCACAGCGCGGCCGCAGGGCATAAGGGCGCCTGCAGAACCCTATAATTTGTTGGTGTTTAGCCGTCGCCGCCCGACAGACGCTGTAGCAGGTCGTCGAGCTGTTCGAGCGTCTCGTAGTGAATCGAAAGCAGACCGCCCTCACCACGTTCCTCGATGGACACGCGCAGGCCGAGCATGGCGGCCAGGTCACGTTCCAGCGCCGCCGTGTTGGGATCCTTCGCGGGCTTCGGCGGCCGGCCGCGCGGCCGGCCGGTGGCGCTGGGCTTGCCGCGCCGCGCCAGGCGTTCGGTCTGCCGAACGTTGAGGCCTTTCTTCACGACCTCCTGTGCCAGCGTTTCCACATCGTCGGCGGTCAACAGCGCCCGCGCATGACCCGCGCTCAAGGCACCCTGGCGGATCTGCGCTTTCACCGGATCGGGCAGCGCGAGCAGCCGCAGCGTGTTGGCGACATGGCTGCGGCTCTTGCCGATCGCCTTCGCCAGGGCCTCTTGCGTATGCTCGAATTCATCGATCAGACGCTTGTAGGCTTCGGCCTCTTCCAGCGCCGACAGATCGTCGCGGTGGATATTTTCGATCAGCGCAATTTCGAGCGCGTCGCGATCGCTGAATTCGCGCAGCAGAACCGGCACTTCGTGCAGCTTTGCCAGTTGCGCGGCGCGCCAGCGACGTTCTCCGGCGATGATCTCGTAGCCGCCGCCGTTGGGACGCTCGCGGATTAGGATCGGTTCCAGCACGCCTTTCTCGCGGATCGAATCCGCCAAGCCAGCAAGGCTCTCGTCGTCGAAATGCTGGCGCGGCTGATACTTGCCCGGCCGCAGGTCGCCGACCGGCATGTGCCGCACGCCATCGCCGGCGGCCGGCGGAGTCGTCGCCTCGTTGACCGCGGCCTCTTCACCGAACAGCGCGGACAGGCCCCGGCCGAGCCCGCGTTTTTTGCTATCGTCCGCCGCCACCATTACGCCACCATCGCTTCGCGTTTGAGAATTTCGCTCGCCAAATGGATATAGGCCTGGCTGCCCGGGCACCGCCAATCATACAGCAACACCGGCTTGCCATAGGATGGCGCCTCGGAGACTCTGACATTGCGCGGGATGATCGTCTCGTAAACCTTATCGCCGAAATGCGCCCGCACGTCGGCGGCCACCATTTCCGACAGATTGTTGCGCTTGTCGAACATGGTCAGAACGACGCCGAGAATTTCCAGTGTCGGGTTGAACGCCCGGCGCACGCGCTCGATCGTCGTGACCAGATGGCTGAGCCCCTCCAGCGCATAGAACTCGACCTGAAGCGGAACCAAAACGGCGTCCGCGGCGCAAAGCGCATTGAGCGTCAGAAGGTTGAGCGACGGCGGGCAATCGATCAACGCATAGTCGAATTTATCCGAGCAGCTGTTGATTGCATCTGAAAGTCTGAATTCCCGGCGTGATTGTTCGACCAATTCCAGCTCCGCGCCCGCCAGATGCACCGAGGAGGGCACAATCGATAGACCGGGAATCGCCGTCTTCTGCACCGCGTCGGTAAGCGGGACGCCATCCATCAAGACCTCGTAGGAGGTCGTTTTGCGATCGGAACGATCTACCCCAAACCCTGTGCTGGCGTTGCCCTGCGGATCGAAATCAAGCACCAGCACCGATTTGCGGATTGCCGCCATCGCGGTGGCCAGGTTGACCGCGGTCGTCGTCTTGCCGACACCGCCCTTCTGATTGGCGACGGCGATGACGCGGGTCCGTTTCGCCGGCGCGGCCGCGGGGCCGGCCTGAACCGTTCCCGATGGCAGGCCCGACTGATCTCCGGTCTCAATCACGCGCAATATCCTCTAACCGTAATATGACGCCCGACGCGTCGGTTTGGCTCGGAATTCTTGAAACGGTGAACCGCCAGTCCTTTTGGGCGGCCTCGATTTCCACATCCGCCTGCCGTCCTTTGTGGAAGAAACAGACTGTATTGGGTCTTATATATAATTTAATCGTATCTAAAAGCAAAGGTAAAGACGCAACCGCGCGCGCGGTAATGACCGCCGGCGGCGGAATCTCGTCGGCCATCGCCTCGACTCGGCCGGTCAGGACCGTCGCCGGGGCACCGGTCTGCCGGGCGACCTCGCGCAGAAAGCTGCATTTCCGGGCATCGGAGTCGACCAGTGTCACATTCTCGACCCCCAGAATGGCGAGAATAAGGCCGGGAAAGCCCGCGCCGCTGCCGATGTCCAAGATCGGGGCGGTGGGATCGGGAATATGCGGCATGAGCTGGGCCGAATCCCAAACATGCCGGCGCCAGACGTCGTTCAGCGACCCCCGGCTGACCAGGTTGATCGCTTTCTGCCAGCGCCGCAGCAGGTCCACATAGGTCTCGAGCCGGGCCAGTGTTTCACGTGAAACATCGCATGCCTCGGCGAAGGCTTCGGGGGTGAGCGGGTCAGCGGCCAACCGCCGGCCGGTCCCGTTTGACGTGCCGCAGCAGCGCCACCAGCGCCGCCGGCGTGACGCCGGAAATCCGCGAGGCGGCGCCAAGGGTCGACGGGCGCGCCTCAATCAGCTTCTCCCGCACCTCGGTCGACAAGCTGCCCACGGCGGCATAGTCCAGGTCCACCGGCAACCGCAATGCCTCGTCGCGGCGGTAGGCTCGAATGTCCGCGTCCTGGCGTTCGATATAGCTGGCATAGAGAGCGTCGATCTCAAGCTGATTGCGGACTTCCGCCGTCATACCACCCAGCTCGGGCCAGACGCCGGCCAGCGTCTCCACGGTGATGTCCGGGAAAGCCAACAGGTCCATCGCCGTCCGCATGGCCCCGTCCCGGCTGACCGCGATATCGTGTTTCGCCAACTCGTTGGGGCTGGCGCGCAGCGCCGATGCCTGCTCCCGCGCCGCCGCCAGCGCATCCCGCTTGGAAACCCAATGCCGCGCCCGGGCAGCCGACAGGCAGCCGATCCGCTGCCCCACCGGCGACAGACGCTGGTCCGCATTATCGGCGCGCAGTTTGAGGCGATATTCGGCGCGCGAGGTGAACATCCGATAGGGTTCGCGTGTACCCTTGGTGACCAAATCGTCGATCAACACACCAATGTAGGCATCCGCCCGGTCAAGCACCAATGGAGCCCCATGGGAGACCGCAAGGGCCGCATTGAGGCCGGCCATCAAACCCTGGGCGGCGGCCTCCTCATAACCGGTCGTGCCATTTATTTGTCCGGCGAAGTACAAACCCGGGATTTTTTTTGTTTCCAGGGTCGGATGCAGCTCCCGCGGGTCGACGAAATCGTATTCGATCGCGTAGCCCGGCCGGAACATTTCGGCGCGCTCCAGGCCAGGAATGGTTTTAATCAGGGCAGCCTGGACATCCCGCGGCAGCGATGTGGAAATGCCGTTGGGATAGACCGTGGGATCGTCGAGTCCTTCCGGCTCGAGGAAGATCTGATGGCGGCTCTTATCGGCGAACCGCACCACCTTATCTTCGATCGACGGGCAGTAGCGTGGCCCGGTCCCGGCGATCTGGCCGGAATAGATCGGCGCGCGATCGAGATTGGCCCGGATCAGATCGTGCCCTTCCGGGGATGTATAAGTGATATAGCACGGTACCTGCGGTGTCTCGATGCGCGTCGTCATATAAGAAAAGGGCACCGGCGGATCGTCGCCCGGCTGGACCACCAATCCATCCCAATCGATCGTCCGGCCGTCCAGGCGGGGCGGGGTACCGGTCTTTAGCCGTCCGAGCGCAAAGCCCGCCCTATCTAACGTCGCCGACAGGCCATAAGAGGCGGCGTCACCGACCCGTCCGGCCGGAGTGCGCTCCTCGCCAAGATGAATCAGGCCGCGCAGGAAAGTGCCGGTGGTCAACACCACCCGGGGCGCCCGCAATGCCTCCCCTTCCGCCGTGAGAATGCCGCCGATTTCACCCTCCGGCGTCAGGATGAGATCCTCGACGCTGGCGGCGCGAATCTGCAAATTTTCCTGCTCGGCCAGGACATCCTGCATCGCGGCGCGATACAGCTTACGGTCAGCCTGGGCCCGCGGCCCTCGGACGGCGGGCCCCTTGCTGCGGTTCAGGATCCGGAACTGGATACCGGCCCGGTCGATGACGCGGGCCATCACGCCGTCGAGCGCATCGATCTCCCGCACCAGATGGCCCTTCGCAAGGCCGCCGATGGCAGGGTTGCAGGACATCTCGCCGATGGTCTCGAGCTTATGGGTGACCAGCAGCGTGGCCGCGCCGAAACGCGCCGCCGCCGCCGCTGCCTCGCAGCCCGCATGCCCGCCGCCCACGACGATCACGTCCCAGGCCGCTGGGCCTTCCATCGATGTACGCTGTGCGTTCATGGCGCGGAATGTAGGGGCGGGCCCGGCGGAAGTCAAAGCCTCCGAAGAGGGACTCCGTCCACGCAGGCGCCGGAATGTTTCACGTGAAACATTGTTGGCAGGATGCCTATTTTCCGATGCAGAAATCCCGGAAAATCACGTCCAGCAAATCCTCGACATCGACGGCTCCGGTGATCCGCCCCAGCGCGCGAACGGCCAGCCGCAGATCCTCCGCCGCGAGTTCCGGCAACGGGGCCGCAGCGGCACGGTCCAGGGCCTCCCCGCATTCCGTGACGGCCGCACGGTGCCGCGCCCGGGTCATCAACGGGGCCGCTCCGACGGAAATCCGATCCGCCACAGCCTCAGTCACTCCGGCGATCAACGCATCCACGCCCTGCCCCGTCGCGACGGACACCGGAAAATGTCCGATCGCCGGCGGCGGGGTCCAATCCGGCTCCCTGAGATCGATCTTATTCAGTACAACGACAGTATCTAAATCCACCACATCGGCAGCCTGGCGCGCCGCCGCAGGATCATCCACGGCAAAAACCACGATTTTCAGGTCCGCCGCCCCGGCCCAACGCCGCGCCCGGCGGATGCCTTCCGCCTCGATCTCATCGCGCGCCTCGCGCAACCCGGCGGTATCCGCCGCCAGGACGGGGAAACCGCCGAGGTCGAGCCGCACCTCGATCACGTCCCGCGTGGTCCCCGCGGTCGCGGACACGATGGCGGCGTCCCGCTGCGCCAAGGTATTCAAGAGGCTCGATTTGCCCGCATTCGGCGGGCCAACGATGGCAATCTGCACCCCCTGACGCAACCGCTCGCCACGCCGGCTGTCATCGAGATGTGCCGTCATCTCGGCCCGCAGCGCCGCCAGCACCGGCTCGATTTTCGCGGCGAGGTTTTCCGGCAAATCCTCGTCCGGAAAATCAATGGCCGCCTCCAGGTGAGCCAACGCCGGAATCAAGCGCCCGCGCCAGTCGTCATACAACGCGCCCAGCGCGCCATCCGCTTGCCGCAACGCCTGCTTCCGCTGCGCCTCGGTTTCCGCGTCGATCAGATCGATCAATCCCTCCGCCGCGGTCAAGTCCATCTTTCCAGCAAGCACCGCGCGGCGGGTGAATTCCCCAGGCTCGGCCATCCGTAAATCCGGCAACCGACCCAGCGCCTCGAAGACCGCCGCAACCACCGCGCCGCCGCCATGGATATGCAGCTCAACCACGTCTTCGCCGGTGTAACTCGCGGGACCGGGAAAGCGCAGCGCAAGCCCGTCATCGAGCGGCGCGCCGGTCTGGGGATCGCACAGACGAACCCGCGTAGCCCGGCGCGGCGGCAGCAATGGCGCATCCGACAATGCCGACAAGGCGGCATCGGCCGCCGGGCCCGACAGGCGCAGCACCGCGATACCCGCACGGCCGGCCCCGCTGGCCAAGGCGTAGATCGTCTCGCTCATCGTCGTCTGCGTCCCTCTTTGCGCGGATGCACGCGCTCGACTCTCCGCCTATTCAGCCTACATCCCCTTGCAGGGCAAGCCCTTGATGGAGTCCATCATTGGATGCGCGCGTCTGGTGTGCATCCCGGCGCTAAGCTACTGTGGAAGCAGCGAAGCGGCAACGCGCGACCGAGGCTGGGGAGTACGGCACGACATGAGCGAGAACCTGCTGGGGCAGGAAACCAGCCCCTATCTATTGCAGCACAAAGACAATCCCGTGCACTGGATGGCCTGGGACGAAGAAACCCTGGCCCGCGCCCAGCGCGAAAACAAACCGATCCTTTTGTCGATCGGCTATGCCGCCTGCCACTGGTGTCATGTAATGGCGCATGAAAGCTTCGAGAATGACGGCATCGCCGACTTGATGAATACGCAGTTCGTCAACATCAAGGTCGACCGCGAGGAACGCCCGGACATCGACGGAATTTATCAATCCGCCCTACAAATGATGGGCGAACAGGGAGGCTGGCCGCTGACCATGTTCCTGACCCCCGAAGGCGAGCCCTTCTGGGGCGGCACGTATTTTCCGCCGGAACCCCGCTTCGGCCGGCCCGGTTTCGGTGACGTGTTGAACAGCGTCGCCAAGGTCTTCCGCGACGAGCCCGAGCGCATCGAAAAGAATGTCGTGGCATTGCGCGAAGGGCTCGAGAAACTCGCGCAGCCCGAGCCGGGCGGCGCCGTCCCACTCGATCTGCTGGACAAGGTCGCGGAACATCTCGCCAAGAATGTCGATCAGATACGCGGTGGCATCGGCGGCGCACCGAAATTTCCGCAATCGCAGATCATGGAGCAGATCTGGCGGGCCTGGAAACGCACCGGCAACGAACCCTTCCGTCAGGCGGTGGCGGTCACCCTCGACAACATGTGCCAGGGCGGCATTTACGATCATCTCGGCGGCGGCTTCGCGCGCTATTCGGTCGATGACCGCTGGCTCGTCCCGCATTTCGAGAAGATGCTCTATGACAACGCCCAGCTTCTCGACCTGCTGACTCTGGTCTGGCAGGACACGCAATCGTCACTCTACGCGCAACGCGCCGCGGAAACCGTCGAGTGGGTCCTGCGGGAAATGGTCACGGCGAAAGGCGGCTTCTCCAGCAGCCTCGATGCCGACAGCGAGGGCGTCGAAGGCAAGTTCTGCGTCTGGACCGAAGCGGAAATCGACGAATTGCTGGGCAGCCGCGCGGCCCCGTTCAAGGCAGTCTACGACGTCACGCAATTCGGCAACTGGGAAGGCAACACCATCCTCAACCGCCTGAACAGTATGGAATTCCTGGACGATGCCGAGGAGGCCCGCCTCGCCGAGGACCGCGTGCTGCTGTTCGCGGAGCGGGTCAAACGCATTCCACCGGGCCTCGACGACAAGGTCCTGGCCGACTGGAATGGATTGATGATCGGCGCGTTGGCGACCGCTGGCGACACCTTCGACCGGCCGGACTGGATCGAGGCCGCGGTGCGCGCCTTCCGCTTCGTCCAAACCGACATGACCGTCGACGGCCGACTGCGGCACAGCTGGCGCGACGACCGGGCGCGCCATCCGGCGACTCTCGACGACTACGCCACGCTTAGCCGCGCCGCCCTCTCCCTTTACGAAGTGCTGGGGGACACGGGCTATCTCGATCAGGCGAAGGCCTGGCTCGCCGACGTCGACGCGCATTACAGCGATCCCGACGCCCCCGGCTATTTCTTCACCGCCGACGACACGCCGTCGCTGATCGCGCGCAGCAAACACGCCAACGACAACGCCGTGCCCGCGGGCAACGGGGTGCTGGTCGGCGTTTTCGCGCGGCTGTACCACCTGACCGGCGACGATGCCTATCGTGCCAAGGCGGAAACGCTGATCGCCGCCTTTTCCGGCGAGGTGCAGCGCAATTTCTTCCCGCTCTCCAGCCTGCTGAACGGCAACGAACTGCTGCAGTCGGCGCAACAAATCGTCATTGTCGGCGACGCGTCGGAGGCAGCGACCGTCGCCCTCCGCGATGTCGTGCGGCGCGTCTCCTTGCCGAACCGGGTGCTGACACTCCTCGCCCCGGACCAAACCTTGGCCGACGGCCACCCGGCGGCGGGCAAGGGCTTGGTGGACGGCAAGCCCGCGGCCTATGTCTGCGCCGGCATGGTGTGTTCCGCGCCAATCACCGACGCGGCGGCGCTGCGCGAGAAACTGATGGAACCGAACCCGTAGAAATGCCGTCGTTGACCTTCGACTCGCCGCTCGGCCCCCTCGCCGTCATCGAACGGGATGGCGCGATCGCCGAATTGTGTTTCGGCGCCGGCGTTACCGAAGATGCGACGGCCCTGTTGCAGACAGCGGCGGATCAAGTGACCGAATATTTCGCGGGCGACCGCAAGGATTTCGACCTGCCCTTCGCCGCGCCGGCCACCCCTTTCCAAGTGGCCATGCGACAGGCGATGCTCGACATCCCATTCGGTCTCACCCGCACCTACGGCGACATCGCCAAGGCGATCGGCATGCCGCCGCAAGCGGTCGGGCAAGGCTGCGGGCAGAACACGATTCCGATCATCGTGCCCTGCCATCGCGTCGTCGCGGCGGGCGGAAAGCTCGGCGGCTTCTCCGGCGGCGAAGGCGCACCGACCAAACGCTGGCTGCTGGCGCATGAAGCGCATGACGATCTGTTCGCCGCCTACCGGTGACAAGCCCGAGCGCGCGGGATATTCTGCCGCCGAACCGCGCACCGCACAGTCTACCGACTGCGACAAGAACCGCGCGGGCCGACGACAGGGACGGTCCGGAACCGGATCGTGACAGGGACAGGGTATAGGGAACAGCGACAATGCCAGACATCACCATCAACGGCGCCGACGGCGCCTTCTCGGGATATCTCGCCGCGCCAGCCGGCGGCAGCGGCGGCGGGATTCTCGTCATCCAGGAAATCTTCGGCGTGAACAAGGATATGCGCGACCATTGCGACCACCTGGCCGCGCAAGGCTATTTCGCGTTATGCCCCGACATCTTCTGGCGGCAAGAGCCGGGCATCCAGCTCACCGATCAGTCGGAAGAGGAATGGGCGCGCGCGTTCGAGCTGTATCAAGGCTTCGATGTGCCGAAAGGGGTCGAGGACCTGAAAGCCTCTCTCGCGCATCTGCGCGGGGTAGACGGCTGCAGCGGCAAGGCGGGCACGGTCGGGTTCTGCCTCGGCGGCTTGCTGGTCTATCTGATGGCCGCCGAATCCGACGCCGAATGCAACGTCTCCTACTACGGCGTCGGCATCGACGAGCAACTCGACAAGGCATCCGCTATCACCACGCCGACGATCCTGCACATCGCGGAAGAGGACGGCTTCGTCTCGAAGGAGGCGCAGGCCAAGATCAACGACGGGCTGAAGGGACACGCACATGTCGCGGTCCACAATTACCCCGGCGTCGATCATGCTTTTGCGCGCAACAACGGCGTCAACTACGACGCGGCGGCGGCCACACTCGCCGACGAGCGCACGCTCGCCTGCTTCAAGGAAAACCTTTCCTGAGCGCGCCGTAGCCGAGACTTTTTCTTTCACCATTTAGAACGGGATTCATTGAAATGCCGCACGCTATTCGCATGCATAAGACGGGAGGACCCGAGGTCCTCAAATACGAGGAAGTTCCCCTCCAAAGCCCCAAGGCGGGTCAGATCCGGATTCAACAGACCGCGGTCGGCCTCAACTTCATCGACACCTACCACCGGTCCGGGCTTTATCCGCTCGACCTGCCGGCGACGATCGGCATGGAAGCGGCCGGCGTGGTCGACGCCGTCGGACGCGGCGTGAAGGGGCTGAAAGAAGGCGACCGCGTCGCCTACTGCACGATCCCGGGATCCTACACGGACGTCCGCGTCGTGCCGGCGAACCGCGTCGTCAAACTGCCGAGCTGGATCAGCGATCAGCAGGCGGCCGCGATGATGCTGAAGGGACTGACCGCCGAATACCTGATCCGCCGCACCTACCGGGTTCAGAAGGGCGACACCGTGGTCTTCCACGCCGCCGCCGGCGGCGTTGGGTTGATCGCCTGCCAATGGCTCAAGCAACTCGGGGTCAAGGTGATCGGCACCGTCGGGTCGGACGCGAAGGCCAAGCTGGCGAAACGCCATGGCTGCACCTACCCGGTGCTCTACAAGAAAGAGAGCCTGGTCAAGCGTGTCGAGAAGATCACCAAGGGCAAGGGCGTACCGGTTGTTTATGACTCGGTCGGCGCGTCGACCTTCGAATCGTCGCTCGACTGCCTTGCGCCGCGCGGCACCCTGGTCTCCTTCGGCAATGCGTCGGGCCCGGTCCCACCGTTCAACACCGGCATCCTGGGGCAGAAGGGGTCGCTCTACTTCACACGGCCGACACTGATGACCTATGTCGCCGCAGACGACGATCTGCAGAAAAGCGCCCGGGCGTTGTTCCGCGCGGTCAAGAACGGCCTCAAGATCCGGGTCGATCAAACCTACAAATTGAAGGACACGGCGAAGGCGCATCGCGCACTCGAGGGCCGCAAAACAACGGGATCGACGATCCTGCTGCCGTAAGCCCAACTAAAATGAACGGAGGCGGGATTATATCGATCCCGCCTTTTTTCATGCCCGAGTCATGCCGTGATTTAAAAATACGGGCGCGGTCTTGGCCGGAATTTTAATTCCGGGCCGTCGACCGGTAAATCGCCCATTTGGTGGTCTCCGATGGGCTAACCCACTAGATGTAGGAACCTTAACTGCATGTGAAGGTAAACCGGCCGAAACCCCCGGAATGCGGGGCTTTCCCGAAACGCAACGCGCCGGCGGGAACGGGTCCGGCCGGCGCGGTTACTTGCGTAACAGTGGTAGCGGAAACCGCTATTGGTTCCCCATTACTGGTTCCCCACTACTGATTCATCGAATCGAAGAAGTCGTTGTTGCTCTTCGAATGCTTCAGCTTCTCCAGCAGGAATTCCATGGCATCGGTCAGCCCCATCGGCAGCAGGATGCGGCGCAGCACCCACATCTTCGAGAGGGTGGCCTTGTCGACCAGGAGCTCTTCTTTCCGGGTGCCGGATTTCTGGATATCGATCGCCGGGAAGGTGCGCTTGTCCGACAGCTTGCGGTCGAGCACGATTTCCGAGTTACCGGTACCCTTGAATTCTTCAAAGATCACTTCGTCCATCCGGCTGCCGGTATCGATCAGCGCGGTCGCGATGATTGTCAGCGACCCGCCCTCTTCGATATTCCGCGCCGCACCGAAGAACCGCTTCGGCCGCTGCAATGCATTTGCGTCCACGCCACCGGTCAACACTTTGCCCGAACTCGGCACGACGGTGTTGTAGGCGCGCGCCAGGCGGGTGATCGAATCCAACAGGATCACGACGTCACGCTTGTGCTCGACCAGGCGCTTCGCCTTTTGGATGACCATCTCGGCGACCTGCACATGGCGCGCCGCCGGTTCGTCGAATGTCGAGCTGACGACCTCGCCCTTAACCGAGCGGGCCATGTCGGTGACTTCTTCCGGACGCTCATCGATCAACAGCACGATGAGATAGACTTCGGGATGATTCGAGGTGATGGCATGCGCGATATTCTGCATGATCACCGTCTTGCCCGTACGTGGCTGGGCGACGATCAAGCCGCGCTGCCCCTTGCCGATCGGCGCGACCAATTCGATCACGCGGCAGGTCTGGTCCTGCTTTTTCCCGTCGGTCGGCGTGGCCTCGATTTCGAGGCCGAGCTTCTCATCGGGATAGAGCGGTGTCAGATTGTCGAAGTTGATGCGGTGCCGCACATGTTCAGGGTCATCGAAATTGACCTTGTTCACCTTCAACAGCGCGAAATAACGTTCGCCTTCCTTTGGCGCCCGGATCGTGCCTTCGACCGTATCGCCGGTTCGCAATCCGAACCGCCGCACTTGACTGGGACTGACGTAAATATCGTCGGGTCCGGGAAGGTAGTTCGATTCCGGCGACCGGAGGAAGCCGAATCCGTCCTGAAGCACCTCGAGAACGCCATCGCCGGTAATCGGCACGTCCTGTTCGGCCAATTCCTTGAGAATGGCGAACATCATGTCCTGCTTGCGCAGGGTACTGGCGTTTTCGATCTCCAGCTCTTCTGCTATTCCGAGAAGTTCGGCCGGCGCCTTCTGCTTAAGGTCGTGGAGGTGAACATCATCAAATTTCATGGATCTGCCGCTATGTGAAGCTTGTGCGGAAATTGGGGTTCGCTTTTTATTGAGATGGTTCCGCCAGTGGCGCGAAACCGTCGTTCTTTGTCGGAAATCGTATCGTTGGGAGACGGTTCAATGCGGGGACTTATCGTTCCTGCGTTCAGGTTCACCAAACGCCGGCGAAGCGATACCGCTAACCGTTTCACGAACTATACTCAAAAGTATGTCGCGGACAAGAACTATATCCGAAAAATGGTAAATATTTCTTTACCGTCAACCGTGCTTCGGAAAGACTCTAAAAAGGCTGAACGATCACCAGCACGACAATTCCGATCATCAACACGGTCGGCACTTCGTTGGCAATTCGGTAGAATTTGGCACTGCGCTGGTTCCGGTCCGCCTCAAAATCCTTGCGCCACAGCGCCATCGAATGATGCGCCATCGTCAGGACCCCAATCAAGACCAGCTTGGTTATCATCCAGGCTTCGGTCCATGCCTCGCTCAGATACAGCAGCCAGAGACCGAAAACATAAGCACCAATCATCGCCGGGTTCATAATCGCGCGCAGCAACCGGCGTTCCATGACTTTGAATGTCTCGGACTTATCCGAACCGGGCTCCGCATCGCAATGATAGACATACAGCCGCGGCAGGTAGAGTAGTCCGGCCATCCACGCGATCACGCTGATCAGATGCAACGCCTTTATCCATTGATAAATTTCCATCATCCACCCCCTCGCCCGTCGAGCTGCGTATAACCGCAGCATTGCCGATCGGCGGGACAAATTCGCGCGCCGCCGGCCGCAGAAAAATTATCGGCGGGCTGTGCCATTTCGTCGACCAGTTTCGCAAGACCGCCGATGAAGATCGGGTCGTTCGATACCGTCGGTACCCGTTTATAACCGGGCACGCCGGCGTCCTCGGCCAGGGCGCGGTATTCGATGTCCAATTCGACCAGTGTTTCTGAATGCTCGGACACGAAGGCGATCGGCATGACGATCAACGGCACGCCGTCATCCCCGGCGCGCCGGATTTCATCCTCCGTATAGGGTTTGATCCACGCCAGCGGGCCCACGCGGCTTTGATAACAAACGGTCCAGTCGAAATCTTCCTCCGGCAGTGCCGCCACGATGGCCGCTGCGGTTCGTTCCACCTGGTATTGATACGGGTCACCACGGTCGATCACTTTTTGCGGCAGACCATGCGCCGAGAACAACACCCGCGGCCGCGCCCCGTCCTCCATCGAACGCAGCGTCTGGCGCAACAATCCGGCCGACGCCGTCACGAAACCATCCAATACTGGATAACAACAAACGGTCGCGGTCGGGACCGATAATCCTGCTCTCGCCGCGCCGCGCCGCCACGCGCGGATCGAGGATTCGGTCGTCGTCGTCGAATATTGCGGATACAGCGGTAGAAGCAGAATACGGTCCGGGTTCCAGGCCTGCACCTCCGCGACGGTTTGTTCGGTCAACGGATGCCAGTAGCGCATTGCGATAAAGCACCGGAGTTCCACCGCGCCATTTCCATTCGCCGCAATGGTCTCCTGCAGGGTGCTGGCCTGCGCTTCGGTATTCGCCAGGAGCGGTGACCCGCCCCCCAATTCTTCATAAATTTTCTGTGCGACCGGCGCCCGCCGGGTCGATATCAATTTGGCGACCGCCCAGCGCAGCGGTTGCGGCAAATTGATAATCGCCGGATCGTTGAACAGATTGAACAGGAAAGGCTGAACCGCTTCTGGCCGGTCCGGACCGCCCAGATTGAACAATACGACCGCAAGCCGCTCGCTCATGCCGTGCGGGCCCGGACATGCTCGACCAACGCCGTCACATGCTCGGGCGGTGTTTCCTTGATCACGCCATGGCCGAGGTTGAAGATCATCGGCCCATCGCCCAGCGCGTCGAGAATTCGATCGGCGGCATCCAACATCTTCGTCCCGCCGGCCAGCAAATAGACCGGGTCGAGATTACCTTGCACCGGCAATTTTGATTGCAGCGCATCGCGCGCCCATGTCACGGGCACCACACTGTCGAGCCCCACAGCGGTGATGCCGGTCTTCGCCACATAATCCGCATAGCGCAAGCCCGCACCGCGCGGAAATCCGATAATCGGCACGTCCGGATGCGTCCCGCGCAGCCCCGCGACGATACGCGCCGTCGGTTCAATAATCCATTTCTCGAACGCACCGTCGGGCAAAACACCCGCATGACTGTCGAAGATCTGCACCGCGTCGGCACCGGCGCTCACCTGGCGCGACAGATGCTCCACCGTCGCCGCGACCAGCATATCGATCAGCTGTCCAAACCCATCCGGATCGGTCAACGCCCAAGACTTGATCGCGTGGAAATCGCGGCTTGTACCGCCCTCGACCATATAGGCCGCCACGGTCCAGGGCGCGCCCGCGAAGCCGATCAACGCCGTCTCCGCCGGCAGGGCTTCACGGATGCGGCCAACCGCTTCGTAGACCGGCTCCAACGGCCCCGAGGTGGACTGCATCCCCGTCAGCGACAAGCCCGACATTTCGGCAGCATTCCGGATTGGCGACAGCTTGGGCCCCTCTCCTTCGACGAACCGCACCTCCTGTCCCAAACCATGCGGCACGACCAAGATGTCGGAAAACAGGATCGCTGCATCGAACCCGAAACGCCGGATCGGCTGCAGAGTCACTTCGGTGGCGTGTTCCGGTGAGTAACAAAGGTCGAGAAAACTCCCGACCTCGGCGCGGATTTTTCTATACTCGGCGAGATAGCGGCCTGCCTGACGCATGAGCCAGATTGGTGGCGGCGTGCAGGTTTCTCCGGCCAGCGTTCGAAGGAAAGAATTGCGATCAGTCGTCACGGAGTCACATCGATTTGGTGAAATTGGCAGACCATAAATTTTCCCTTCACTACCATATTATTTATTTAATGTAATGATGTAGTAGTAGTGGTGCGGTGAGTAACGGGGATCACCGTAAACCAATTCCTATCCCCAGTACGCTGTGCATGGATTAGCCGCTTGTGTATAAGCGGTCCAAGTGCCTGACACTGCCTATATAAATGGGCGAGTCGGGAATAAAGTGAATGATGTGCACAACATGATCATGGAATCACTAATTCGTGTTCTTGTTGGCGGTGGATAAGAGTTATCCGGAAGCGGAAACCTTGTGTGCGAAGATTCCGGCTTCGCGAATAGAATGTCGGTTTCATGACAAAGCCGATGTTATCCAGATTCGATTAACAGAGTTTAAGCGAAGGCGGATGTGAGCGAACAGGTCGACGGTCCGGGTATGGTCAAACAGTTTCATCTTCATCTGGTCTCGGATGCGACCGGTGAAACGATACACAGTGTCGCACGCGCTTGCCTGTCGCAGTTCGAAGGCGTCGAACCGCATGAACATCATTGGACGCTCGTGCGCACGACCGGTCATGTCGAAAAGGTGCTGGCCAGTGTGACCGATCATCCCGGCGTGGTGATGTTCACCATCGTCAATGATTCACTGCGCACGGTATTGCAGGATGGTTGCCGAAATCTTGGTGTGCCATGCATCCCGATTCTGGACCCGGTCATTGCGACGCTCGGCGCCTATCTCGGACTGGAAAGCCAGGGCGAGGCCGGTCGCCAGCATGTGCTGGATGCGCATTACTTCGAGCGAATCGACGCGATGACATTCGCGTTGAACCATGACGATGGCCAGGGCCTGTGGAATTTGCACAACGCCGATATCGTTCTTGTCGGCGTATCGCGAACGTCGAAGACGCCGACGTCGATGTATGTCGCGAACCGGGGATACAAGGTCGCGAACGTGCCGCTGGTGCCGGGGGTCGATCCGCCGCCGGAACTCTTCGCGCTCGATAAGGAGACCGGACCCTTCATCATCGGGCTGACCAAAACGCCGGAGCGGCTGATCCAGCTTCGACGCAACCGGTTGCGATTGCTGGCGCAGGAAGATGATACCGACTACGTGCATCCGGAAACCGTGCGTGAGGAGGTCGCCGCCGCGCGCCGCCTGTTCACCAAGAACGATTGGGCGGTGATCGACGTGACCCGCCGGTCGATCGAGGAAACCGCCGCCGCGATCCTGCAACGCTATGAAAAGGATCGCGGCGAAGATGAATGAACCGCCTGCCGCGCCGGCCCTTGTGCTTGCCTCAGCCAGTCAGTCACGGATGACCGTGTTGCGGAACGCTGGGCTCGATCCGGTTCAGGACCCATCCTCGGTGGACGAAGATAAGGTGAAACAATCGCTGAAGACCGACGGCGCCGACGCTGCGCAGGTTGCGATCACACTTGCCGAGTTGAAGGCGCAACAGACGGCGCGCCGCTATCCCGGCGCCCTCGTGATCGGGGCGGATCAGATGCTCGACTGCGATGGCGTGTGGTTCGACAAGCCGCCGGACGTCGCCCATGCGCGCGGGCATCTTCAATCGTTGCGCGGCAGGACCCATGAATTGGTCACGGCCGCCGCCGTGATCCGCGACGGCGTAAGCATCTGGCAGCATGTGGACCGGGCACGGCTCACCATGCGCGATTTCAGTGACGGGTTCATCGATGACTATCTCGACCGCGTCGGCGAGGATGCTTGCCGGTCGGTCGGCGCCTATCAGCTCGAAGGGCTGGGGGCGCAATTGTTCAGCCGGATCGACGGCGACTTCTTCACCATCCTCGGTCTTCCGCTGCTGCCGTTGCTTGACTATCTGCGCGGTCATGGGATCGTCGCCGAATGATTCTCAGCGGCTCGGCAAAACTCGCAGGTGTCATGGGCTGGCCGATCGGTCATTCCCGTTCGCCGCGGCTGCACGGACATTGGCTCGACCGGTATGGCATCGACGGTGCCTATGTTCCGCTCGCCACAGCACCCGAGAACCTGGACACGGCGTTGCGTGCGCTGCCGGCGTTGGGCTTTCGTGGCGTGAACCTCACCCTTCCGCATAAAGAGGCGGCGGTCGATATCTGCGATGCGGTGACCGAACAGGCCCGGCGCATCGGCGCGGTCAACACGATCGTGGTCGGTGATGACGGGCGGCTACAGGGCAGCAACACCGACGCTTACGGGTTCGTCGAAAACCTGACGCAAGGCAGCGGCTGGCAACCGGTGGATGGCCCGGTCGTCCTGCTCGGCGCGGGTGGCGCCGCCCGCGGGGTGGCGGTGGCGTTGGTCGATGCCGGCGTGGCCGAACTGCGCATCCTCAACCGGACGCAAGCCCGCGCAGAGTCGCTTGCCGCCGATATCGGTCCGGCGGCGTCGGTCGCACTCTGGGAAGATCGGACCGATGCACTCGCCGGTGCGGCGCTGCTGGTGAATTCGACGACGCTCGGCATGGTGGGCCAGCCGCCGCTCGACCTTGACTTGACACACCTTTCGGCCGGCGCGGTGGTCAACGACATCGTCTATGCCCCACTGGAAACGCCGCTGTTGGCGGCCGCCAAGGCGCGCGGCAACCTGGTCGTGGATGGGCTGGGCATGCTGCTGTATCAAGCGCAGCCCGGGTTCGAGGCATGGTTCGGCATGCGGCCCGAGGTCGATGCGGCCTTGCGCGATTTCGTGCTGGCCGATTTAGGCTGATCCTCGGAGGCTGCGGCGTGATCATACTCGGACTGACCGGATCGATCGGCATGGGCAAAAGCACGGCAGCGGCGATGCTGCGCCGGCTCGGCGTGCCGGTGCATGATTCCGACGCCGCGGTGCATCGCCTGATCGGCCCCGGCGGCCGCGCGGTCGTCGCCGTGGGCGAAGTTTTTCCGGGCGTGGTGGTGGATGGCGCGGTCGACCGCCCGGCGCTCGGCGCCAAGGTGTTCGGCGATCCTGCTGCCCTCAAAAGATTGGAAGCGATCCTGCATCCGATGGTGGGCGAGGAGAAAGGCCGCTTCCTGCGGCGCGAAGCGTCACGCCGGATGAAGGTGGTGGCGCTCGACGTGCCTCTGTTGTTCGAGACCGGTGGCGACCGGGGATGCGACGCGACGATCCTGATCACCGCGCCGGCCTTCATCCAAGCCGCCCGTGTGCTGCGCCGGCCGGGTATGACCAAGGAACGGCTCGAAGAGATTCGCGCGCGCCAGATGCCCGAACTGGATAAGCGCCGGCGCGCCGACTTCATCGTGCCATCCGGTCTCGGCCATCGATTGACCTTGCAGCGGCTGATGGCAATCGTCAGACTCATGTCGCAGCGGAGCGGCCGGCACTGGCCACCCTGCTGACTGTCGGCATCGATCGAATTTAACTTCCGACCGGAGTCCACCTGCCACGATGCGTGAAATCGTTCTCGATACGGAAACCACCGGCCTGAAACCCAGAAGCGGCGACCGCGTCGTTGAAATCGGTTGCGTCGAACTGGTGAATCACATCCTCACCGGCGAGTCCTATCACGTCTATATCAATCCCGAGCGCGACATGCCGGACGAGGCCTTCCAGGTGCATGGCCTGTCCGAGGCCTTCCTGGAGAAACATTCGGTCTTCGCCGCCGTTGCGGGCGATTTTCTCAGCTTCATCGGCGACGCCAAGCTGATCATCCACAACGCCAGTTTCGACATGGGGTTCCTCAACGCGGAATTGGAGCGGCTCGGTCAGGCGCCGATTCCGATGAGCCGGTCGATCGACACAGTACAGATGGCACGGGCGCGCTTTCCCGGCGCACAGGCCAGTTTGGACGCGCTGTGCCGCCGCTTCGAAATCGACAACAGCGCCCGCACCAAGCATGGCGCGCTGCTCGATGCGGAGTTATTGGCGGAGGTCTATCTCGAATTGATCGGCGGGCGGCAGCCGGGCCTCGAACTCGCGTCGTCCGATGGCGTCACGCAAGCGCGGCAATCCGCCGAACGGCCATTCCGCCCCGCCCGTCCGCACGCCGCCAGCCCCGAAGAACTGGAAGCGCATGCGGCGCTGGTGGATACGCTGAAGGATCCAATCTGGCGGCAGTGACTGTCGCGCGTTATTCCTGAACCGGTGCGCCGCCCTGTTGTGCCTGGACACTGTCGCTGTACATCTTGACGAAATCGATCGGTCCCAGCAGCAGGAGCGGGAACGCGCTGTCGCGGGTCAGGTTCGCCAGGATAGACCGCGCGAACGGAAAGAGCATGCGCGGGCCTTCGATCAACACGAGCGGCCGGACATTCTCTTCCGGAACGGAGTCGTCGACATTCGCGATGCCGGCATAATCCAGTTCCGCGAGGAACGCGGTTTCGTTGCCGTTCTTCGCCGAGACCGACAGCTTCAGCGAAACCTCGAACGCGCGGGGTGCCAGGTCGTCGGCCTGGACGTTCACATTGATGTTAACGTCCGGCTCGTCGAAATCTTGATAAATCTCGGGCGCCCGGGGATTCTCGTAAGACAGGTCCTTGATGTATTGCAGCACGAAATGAATCGGTACTGCGAGGCCTGAATCTTCTTCCTCGCCGCGGATTTGAGGATTGCTGAAATCGGCGCCGTCTGCGTCGCTGCCTGTGGTGTCACTGGGCATTACATGCTCCTTCTTGGCGTGATTTCGGTGGCTAACATGGATCGGCAACCGGCACAACAGTGCCGCCGCCCGGATGCGGCGCGGTCGGGTCGAATGCCACGAGATCGGCGTTCTGGACCCCATGCCCCGTCAGGGCGCGGATGAATCCCCAATGGCAGACGACCAGCGTGCCGCGCCAATCGCCGCCATCGGTCAGGCGGGTTCGGTAGCCCAGCGACCGGGCATGGAAGTCGGGTTCGCTTTCCTCGAGCGCGGGCCACCATTCCTCGTCCACATGGGTCAACGCGATGTCCGGCCAGCGCAGCTCGAGATGCGAGCGCGGCGTCCCTATGTCGCAGGTGAACACCGCGCGTTCGCCGACCATAGGATCGACGGCCACGGGCAGGCCCAGAACTTTGCCGACGATGTCCGCAGTTTCGAGCGCGCGGGAATACGGGCTGGCGATGATACGTCGAACCTCCCGCTGTTCCTGTTCCAAATGCGCCGCCGCTGCCGCGACCTGCTCCCGGCCGAGATCGGTCAGTCCCGGATCGCGCAATCCGGGGTCCTTGCGTGTTTCCGCATAGGCCACATTGAAATGCGACTGCCCATGCCGCATCAAAATCATATGATCCGCTCCGTCATGATCTGTGATGGTCTGTGGAAGTTCCGGCCTATTCGATCCGCCGCCACGGGCTGGACCCGGACTTACCCGGCCCGGTGCCGGATTCATCCTTGCTTGGAGATTCGGTGACGTCGGTGTAGTCGCCGTCGATGATCGGCCCTGCACCGGGTCCACGGTCATTTCCCGGTCCGGCTGCCGGTCCCGCTCCTGGTCCGCGGCCGGACCCGGGCCCGACTTCCTCACCATTGACCCAGACCCGGGCGCCCTGCCCGCGCGACAGTCGGCGCAGCACGAAATATCCGAGCACGGTCCGCAGGGGCGGCAGGAAGAGGGCGAAGCCGATGGCGTCGGTGATGAATCCCGGCGTCAGCAACAGGGCGCCGGCCACCAGGAGGCATAATCCGGTGAACAATTCACCGACCGGCATTTCGCCGCGGTTGAGCTTTTCCTGGGTTTGCGACAGCACTTTCAGGCCTTGCTGGCGGAGCAACGCGGTGCCGATCATGGCGGTCAGAATGATGACCGCCAACGTCCAGCCGAGCCCAATCATCTCGCCTGCCTTGATAAAGACGGCGATTTCGGCGATCGGGACCAGAATAAAGGCCAGAAGAATAAGTATCGGCATGCTTGCCCTTTCCCGGGGAACTGCCTATCTAACATGAATTGGGCGGTTGAACATGCGACACCGAGGCATTGCCGGGTTCTTGCATCGATCCGCCTCCATAACCTAAGGTCGGGGTTGAGCCTATTCAACGGACGGCTGATGGAAAAATGGACCGGGCGGCGCGGTATAATGGGCTGTCCGGCCGACCCTGCGGAGACTGAGAGCATCGAATGAGCGGCGGTTTCGAATATTTCGACGTTATATTGTTTGCGATGATCGCCGCGTTCCTCGTGTATCGGCTTGGGAGCGTACTCGGTAAGCGGACCGGCCAGGAACGGCAGGGGCGCGAACCGTTCGGCGGGGTCGGCGGCAGCGAGGGGCCGGCGGATGATGCCGGCAACGATAATGTCGTTGCGATCCCGACCCGCGACGAACCCGCCGAAGAAGAGCCGGATACCCCGCTCGGTGCGGCGATTACGCAGATCAAACTGGCGGATCCCAGCTTCACCCGGCAAGGTTTCATGGACGGTTCGCGCTCGGCGTTCGAGATGATCATCACCGCCTTCGCGCTCGGCGATATGAAAACGCTGCGCTCGCTGTTGAGCAAGGACGTCTACGAAAATTTCTCCGAGGCGATCCGGGTGCGCGAACGCGCAAGCCAGACCAAGGAAACGACCCTGGTCGGCATCGATTCCACCGATATCCTCGAAGCGTCGTTGGAAGACGGCATCGCTTCAGTCACCGTCAAATATGTCAGCGATCAGGTGAATGCGACTCGCAACGAGGATGGGGAGGTTGTCGAAGGCGACCCCAATGGGATCGAGAAGGTGACCGATATCTGGACCTTCGCGCGCAATACCAAAACGTCAGATCCGAACTGGTCGCTTGTTGCGACGCGCAGCCCGAACTAGACCGCTTCCGCGGTTCTTCCCCTTCCTACGCGCCCTCCGGCGCGGCGCCATGATATTGGCGCTCGGCGCGCTAGCCGCGTGCGAACCGCCGCCGGTCGCGCCAGAAGGGCTGCGTCTTTCGGCGCTGTCCTACGACGACCTGCCGGGCTGGACCGAAGACGACCCGCGTCCCGCGCTCGCCGCTTTCCGGCGATCCTGCGGCGTGATGCTGACCCGTCCCCCGAACGGATCGAACGGCCTTGGTGCGATCACAGTGACTGCCGATGACTGGCGCGCGGCCTGCGATGCCGCCGCGGCCCTCGCCGAGGATGTATCCGCTGACGACACGCGGCGGTACTTTCAGGACATGTTCCGGCCCTTCGCCGCGCTCGGCCCCGATGGCGACCAGGGCCTCTTCACCGGCTATTTCGAGATCGAGATTCGCGGCGCGCGGGCTCGCCAGGACGGTTTTGGCGTGCCGATCTACAAACTGCCGGATGATCATGTGATCGCCGACCTCGGCGTGTTCGATGCCGAGATGAAAGGCCGCCAATTGGTCGGCCGGGTCGAAAACGGCCGCTTCGTGCCGTATCACACCCGCGGCGATATCGAGGGTGGCGCGCTCGGCGACCGGGATTTCGAGATCCTGTGGATCGACGATCCGGTCGATGTCTTCATGCTGCATGTCCAGGGGTCGGGCCGGGTGGTTCTGCCCGATGGCGGCGTGGTGCGGGTCGGCTTCGCCGGGCATAACGGGCACGACTACGCATCGATTGGCCGCGCCTTGATCGAGCGCGGCGAGATTACCAAGGAGAAAGCGTCGTGGGACGGCATCCGCGGCTGGATCGACGCCAACCCGGACAAGGCGGCGGCCCTGTTCGCCGAGAATCCCCGCTTCATCTTCTTCCGCTTTCTCGACGGCATCCCGCCGGAGGCCGGGCCGCTCGGTGCGCAGGGTGTGCCGCTGACGCCGGGGCGCAGCCTCGCGGTCGACCGTAGCTTCTTCCCGCTCGGCCTGCCGGTTTGGCTCGACACCAACTGGCCCAACGACGAGGCGCGGCCGTTGCGCCGGCTGATGGTCGCCCAGGATGCGGGCGGCGCGATCAAGGGCCCGGTGCGCGGCGATTTCTTCTGGGGCTACGGCGCCGACGCGCTGGCCGAGGCCGGCAAAATGCGCAGCCGCGGCCGCTATTTCATCCTGCTCCCCCTCCCCGCCGCCGCCCGCCTGCCGCAGAGCTGATCGAGGGGGCTCCGCCGCGGCGGGCCATCTCGTCATTATTAACTGAATATCCGTTTCGATTTGTTGCATTTGCGCCCGCCGCCCGCCATTCTCTGGCGGAATGGCAAGGGTTGATCGTTCGGGCGCATGACACACGAAAAAGAAAATCCCCGCGTCGGTCTGTTCGTGACCTGTTTGGTCGACCTGTTTCGGCCGAGCGTCGGCTTCGCGGCGGTGAAATTGCTCGAAGCGGCGGATTGCCGGGTCGCGGTGCCGCGGCTTCAGACTTGTTGCGGCCAGCCCGCCTATAACTCGGGCGACCGGGCCGATACACGGGCGATCGCGCGCCAGGTGCTCGATGCCTTCGACGGCTATGACTATGTGGTCGCACCCTCCGGTTCTTGCGCCGGCATGATCCGCGACCACTACCCCGCCCTGTTCGACGACGATCCCGAACAGTCGCAGCGCGCCCACCATCTGGCGCGCCGGACCTATGAGCTGGTGTCCTTCCTGCGCGACATCCGGGGGATGGAGGCGGTGGACGCGCGCTACGACGGGACCGCGACCTATCACGATTCCTGTTCGGGGCTGCGCGAACTGTCGGTCAAGGAGCAGCCGCGCCACCTGCTCGGCTCGGTCGACGGGCTGACCATGGTCGACCTGCCCAGCGCCGAGGTCTGCTGCGGCTTCGGCGGCACTTTTTGCGTGAAGTATCCCGAGATCTCCAATCATATGGTCGAGGACAAGGCCGCCGACATCGAGGCGACCGGCGCGGATCTGCTGCTCGCGGGCGACATGGGCTGCCTGCTCAACATGGCGGGCAAGCTGAAGCGGCGCGGTTCGGCGGTGCAGGCGCGCCACGTGGCCGAGGTGCTGGCCGGCATGACCGACGCCCCCGCTATTGGAGAATCGATTGGGGAATCCGGTGAGGGCGAAAGCTGATGGAAACTACCAGCCCATCGTTCAAGTCGAACGCGCGACAAGCGCTGGCCGATCCGGACCTGCAGCAGGCGCTGACCAAGATGAAGGTGGGCTTCGTCGTCAACCGGGCCAATGCGGTCGCCAAACTGCCGGAATTCGACACGCTCCGCGACGAGGGGCGCGACATCAAGAATCACGTCCTGGCGAATCTCGACACATATCTCGAGCGCTTCGAGGCCAAGGTGATCGAGAATGGCGGGCAGGTGCATTGGTGCCGTACCGCCGAAGAGGCGCGCCGCACGATCCTCGACATCTGCCGCTCGGTCGACGCCAAGACCGTGACCAAGGGCAAGTCGATGATCGGCGAGGAGATCGGCATCAACGATTTCCTGGAGGCGAACGGCGTCACGCCGATCGAGACCGATCTCGGCGAGTACATCATCCAACTCCGCAAGGAACCGCCGAGCCACATCATCGCGCCCGCGATCCACGTGCCGAAGGAGAAGGTCGCCGAATCCTTCTTCGAGACGCATGACCAGCTCGACGCCGACCGCAACCTGGACGAACCGCGCGCGCTGGTCGACGAAGCACGCTCGATGCTGCGGCAGAAATATCTCGACGCGGATGTCGGCATCACCGGCGCGAATTTCCTGATTGCCGAGACCGGGTCGACCGTGATCGTCACCAACGAGGGCAACGGCGATCTGACGCAGACCCTGCCGAAGATTCACATCGTCACCGCCAGTCTGGAAAAGATCGTCCCGACGCTGGAGGATTCCTCGACCATCCTGCGGCTGCTCGCGCGGTCGGCGACCGGGCAGGAATTCTCTTCCTACACCACCTTCTCCACCGGGCCGCGCCGGCCGGAGGACGAGGACGGCCCCGAACAGTTCCACGTCGTCCTGCTCGACAACGGGCGCAGCGCCCTGCTCGGCACCGAGTTCCAGGATATCCTGCGCTGCATCCGCTGCGGTGCCTGCATGAACCATTGCCCGGTCTATGGCGCGGTCGGCGGGCATGCCTATGGCTGGGTCTATCCCGGCCCGATGGGCGCGGTGCTGACACCGACGCTGATCGGGATCGACCAGGCGGGCCACCTGCCGAATGCCTCGACTTTCTGCGGCAAGTGCCAGGAAGTCTGCCCGATGCATATCCCGCTGCCGAAGCTGATGCGGCATTACCGGGAGCGCGAGTTCGAGCGCGGTCTGACGCCGGGCACGGTGCGCGCGGGGCTGAAGATGTGGGCCTTCTTCGCGCGGCGGCCCCGGCTCTACCAATTCTTCGCGGGGATGAAAATGCGCGCGCTGGCCGCGGCCGGACGGCGGCGCGGCCGCTTCCGCAGCCTGCCATTCGCCGGCGGCTGGACGCGCCATCGCGACATGCCGGCACCCCAGGGCGCGACCTTCCAGCAGCAATGGGACGCAGCGGGAGGCGAGCGATGAACGATACCGTCAGCGCGCGCGACCAGATCCTCGGCACGATCCGAAAGGCCAAGGCAAGTCAGGCCAAGGATACTCAGTCGCCTGACGCCCAGTCGCCCGACACCCAGTCGCCCGATGAACGGATCGCCGCGAAACGGCGCGGCACCATCCCGGCCCGGGTCGACAAGGATCACCCGGCGTTGGTGGAGCTGTTTGTCGAGCATGCCACGGCGCTCAGCGCGACCGTCGCCCGCGTGGATGACGCCGCCGCGGTGCCCGGCGCGGTCGCAGATTATCTCGCCGGCGAGAATCTGCCGGCCGCGGTGCGCGCCGCCCCCGCCCCAACGCTGCAGGCGCTGCCCTGGGACGCGCGCCCGGCGCTGACCGTCAGCTATGGCCGGTCGCACGGCGCGGATGAGGTCAGTCTGACGCCCGCCTTCGCGGCGGTGGCGGAAACCGGCACCTTGATGCTGCGGTCGGGCGCGGACCATCCGACGACGCTGAACTTTTTGCCCGACACCCATGTGGTGGTGCTGCGGGCGAGCCAGGTGGTCGGCCCGTATGAGGAAGCCTGGGACCAACTGCGCGAAACCGGGCCGATCCCGCGCGCGGTGAATTTTGTTAGCGGCCCGTCGCGTACCGCCGACATCGAGCAGACCATCCAGCTCGGTGCGCACGGTCCGCGCCGCCTGCATATCATTTTGATTGAAGACGGCCCATTGGCTGTGCACGGGGCCGGAAGCGGGGGGCGCGATGGCGGGTAAGGACCGGCGGCCCAGCGCGGACGAGGCCGATCTGTGGCGTAAGGTCACCGGCGACGTGAAGCCGATTCCGAAATCCACCGCCGATGAGTTGCCGCCGGGACGGGATCCCCTAACCCCTGCGACACCGGCAAAGGCCGTCTCGCCCCGCCGCAAGGCCAAGACGCCCTGCCGCGCTTCCGTGGAACAACCGGCACCTCCGCCGCGCCGCCGCGCCACGCCCGAGCTTGGCCACGGTGACGCGCCGGGTGTCGACCGCCGCACGGCCGATAGTCTGCGCAAGGGCCGCACGGAGATCGAGGCACGGATCGACCTGCACGGCATGACCCAGGCGGAGGCGCACCGCGCGCTGACCGCCTTTATCGTGGGCCAGCACGAGGCCGGTCGGCGCTGCGTGCTCGTGGTCACGGGCAAAGGCACCTGGCGCGAGGGTGGCGGCGTGCTGCGCGAGGCGGTGCCGCGCTGGCTGAACCAGGCGGACCTGCGGCCGCGCCTCCTGTCCTTCAGCCACGCCCAGCGCAAGGACGGCGGTGACGGAGCCCTCTATGTCCTGTTGAAGCGAATCCGATGACGCCCTTCGGTAAGAAACTGCGCGAGATGCGGCGCGAGAAAGGCGTCACCCTGACCGACATGGCCGAGGCGCTGGAAGTGTCCCCTGCCTATCTGTCGGCGCTGGAACACGGCAAGCGCGGCCGCCCGAGCCTGCTGCTACAGCATCAGATCTGCGGCTATTTCAACATCATCTGGGACGAGGCCGAGGCGCTGCAAGGGCTTGCCCGGATTTCGCACCCGCGCGTCACGGTCGACACCGCCGGTCTCAGTCCGGACGCGACGGAACTCGCCAACCTGCTGGCCGAACGCATCTCCGATCTGCCCGACGACTTGATCGGTAGGATGCTGGCGGCGGTGAAGGACACGGACAAGGAGTAGCGGATGATCGCCGTCATTTTCGAGGTCGAGCCGCACGACGGCGAACGCGATGCCTATCTCGACATCGCCGGAGAGCTGCGGCCGTTGCTGGAGCAGGTCGACGGGTTCATTTCGATCGAACGGTTCGAAAGCCTGACGACGCCCGGCAAGGTGTTGTCGCTTTCCTTCTTTTGCGACGAGGACGCCGTGCAGCAGTGGCGGTCGCTGGCCAAGCATCGCGAGGCGCAGCAGGCGGGCCGGGGCGGGATTTTTGCCGACTATCGCCTGCGGGTCGCCGAGGTCATCCGCGACTACGGCATGACCGACCGGGCCGGCGCGCCGGCGGATTCGAAGGACGTTCATGATGGCGACCTATGATGCGCATGTCGTCTGGACCCGCGATCCGGACGTCGGACCGTCGCCGCGCTACACGCGTGAGCACGAATGGCGGTTCGACGGTGGTGCTACGATCCCCGCCTCCCCCTCGCCGCATATCGTGCCCGAACCCTATTCGAACCCGGCGCTCGTGGACCCGGAGGAAGCCTTCGTCGCGTCGCTGTCGAGCTGCCACATGCTGTTCTTTTTGCATCTGGCGCAGGAGGCGGGCTATCCGGTCGCGTCCTACGCGGACCGCGCGGTCGGCACCATGGCCGCAATCGAGAATGGCGAACAGGCGATGACGCATGCGCGGCTGTCGCCCACCGTCACCTATGTGGAGGAGGCGCCCTCGGCCGAGGCCGAAGCGGAGCTGCACGCCGCGGCCCACCACAAATGCTTCATCGCCAATTCGGTGAAGACGCAGATCGAGATTTCCCTGCCGGCGCGGTAGGTGCGGGCTGGCTATTCCGCGGCGATGGCGTCGCGGGCGGGCAAGCTTTCCAGATAGGCGGCGACTTCGTCGGTGGCGACGACGTCCGCGTATTTGCAGTTCAGGTCGAAGAGGTTGACGGCATGGCTGGTCTCGAACCGGTCGAAGGTCGTCTCCTCGGGGATCGTCACCTTGAAATTGTAGCTGTAGGCGTCGACCGCCGTGGCGCGGAGGCAGCCCGACGTCGAACAGCCCGTCAGGATCAAACTGTCCACGTCGAGAAAGTTGAGATAGCTCATGAAGGGCGTGCCGAAAAAGGCCGAGGGCATTCGCTTGCCGATCAGCATATCCTGCGGGCGCGGCGCGATGGGGGCGACGGTCTGGGTCGCGTGGGTGCCCTCGGTGGTGGTCTTTTCTGCGCCGCGATGGCTCTTGCCGGTCTGCACGCCATTGTCGAGCATATCCGCCCGGCGTTCCGATTGCGTATAGAAGATCGGAATGTTTTTCGTCCGCGCGATGGTCATCAGCCGCTCGATCCGCGGCACCGCCCGCCAGCCGGCCTTGCCGCAATAGGTGCGGTATTGTGCAAGCGCGTCCTCCTCGTCCTGGTCGGGGTCGTCGCCGCAGAAATTATATTGCACGTCGATGATGAACAGCGCGGGCCGCGCCCCGAACCCGACGCGCCTGCCGTAGCCGGATTGGTCGAAGACCTTCTTGTCCCGGTCGGTCAGGAATTTGTCCCAGATGCGCTCGGTCATGCGCCGGCCTCCGCGATGGGTGGTGGTTCCTACAGAATAAACTTCGACAGGTCCGCGTCCTCGGCGAGGCTGGAAACGCGCTCGCGCACGTAGTCGGCGTCGATGGCGATCACTTCGCCCGACCGGTCGGTGGCGGTGAAGCTGATTTCCTCAAGCAGTTTTTCCAGCACCGTGTGCAGACGGCGCGCGCCGATATTCTCGACATTCAGATTGATCGTGGCGGCGAGCCGCGCCAGTTCGTCGATCGCGTCTTCGGTGAAGCTGAGCGCCACCTCCTCCGTTTTCAACAGCGCTATGTATTGCAGGATCAGACTGTTCTCGGGCTCCCGCAGGATGCGCCCGAAATCGCTCTGGGTCAGCGCTTTCAGCTCGACGCGGATTGGCAGCCGGCCCTGCAATTCGGGCAACAGATCCGATGGTTTCGCCAGATGGAACGCGCCCGATGCGATGAACAGGATATGGTCGGTCAGCACCGGGCCATGCTTGGTCGCGACCGTCGTGCCCTCGATCAGCGGCAGCAGGTCGCGCTGCACGCCCTCGCGGCTGACATCCGCGCCCTGCCGGTCCGACCGGGCGCAGACTTTGTCGATCTCGTCGAGGAAGACGATACCGTTCTGCTCCACGGAGTCGATGGCGGCGCGCACCACTTGCTCCTCGTCGAGCATCTTGTCGGCCTCTTCCGCGACCAACACCTCGTAGGATTCCGCCACGGTCATGCGCTTGCGCTTGGTGCGCTGGCCGCCCAAGGCCTTGCCGAGCATGTCGTTGAGATTGATCATGCCCATCTGCGCGCCGGGCATGCCGGGCACGTCGAGCGTGGGCAGCCCCATGCCGCCGGTGTCGGCAACGTCGATTTCCACCTCGCGGTCGTCCAGCTCGCCTTCGCGCAGTTTCTTGCGGAAGGACTGGCGGGTGCCGTCGCTGGCTTTCTCGCCGACCAAGGCGTCGATCACCCGTTCCTCGGCTGTCACTTCGGCCTTTGGGATGACGGTTTTGCGCTGGTCCACCCGGACGATGTGGATCGCCGCCTCGACCAGGTCGCGGACGATCTGTTCCACGTCGCGGCCGACATAGCCGACCTCGGTGAACTTGGTCGCTTCGACCTTGATGAAGGGCGCGTTGGCCAGCTTGGCCAGCCGCCGCGCGATCTCGGTCTTGCCGACGCCGGTCGGGCCGATCATCAGGATGTTCTTCGGCAGCACTTCCTCGCGCATCTCGTCGGTCAGCTGCTGACGTCGCCAGCGGTTGCGCAGTGCTACGGCGACGGCGCGCTTGGCGTCGTCCTGGCCGACAATGAAACGGTCGAGTTCGGAAACGATTTCTCGGGGGCTGAAGGAGCTCATAGCTTTTCGATTATAACGTTTTCATTGGTATAGACGCAGATGTCGGCGGCGATCTTCATGGCGCGGGCGGCGATTTCCTCGGCGTCCATCTCGGTCGCGCCGATCAGCGCGCGGGCTGCCGACAGAGCATAAGGCCCGCCCGATCCGATGCCGATCAATCCATCTTCCGGCTCCAGCACGTCGCCGTTGCCGGTCAGTGTCAGCGAGACGGTGGAGTCCGCCACCGCCATCATCGCCTCCAGGCGGCGCAGGTAGCGGTCGGTCCGCCAGTCCTTGGCCAGCTCGACGCAGGCGCGGGTCAACTGGCCGGGATGCTGTTCCAGCTTGGCTTCGAGCCGTTCGAACAGGGTGAAGGCGTCGGCGGTCGCGCCCGCGAAGCCCCCGATCACGGAGCCGTCGCCGAGCCGGCGCACCTTACGCGCGTTCGCCTTGATCACGGTCTGGCCCAGGCTGACCTGGCCGTCGCCGGCAATCACCACCGTGTCGCCCTTGCGGACCGAAAGGATCGTCGTGCCATGCCATGTGGCGGGTTCGCTCATATCTGTCCTTTTAGTGGAAATACCGGATTCTGCGAAATGGCCTACAGGATGTGGCGATTTTCCGCCGTTTGATCAAGGGGTATCGATCGATGCTATCCCGTTTCCCTGCTGGCCCTTTGCCGGGCAGGGTGATACAAGACGCCCGGTTCAGCGACCGGAGGCTGTCATGCGCAAGGCAAGCGTAGCGCGCAATACCAAAGAGACTGAAATCCAGGTGGAGATCGACCTGGACGGCACGGGCACGTATGACGTGAGCACGGGCATCGGGTTTCTCGACCACATGCTCGAGCAGCTCTCGCGCCATAGCCTGATGGACCTGACCGTGCGGGCCAAGGGCGACCTGCATATCGATTTCCACCACACCACCGAGGATTCCGGCTATGCGGTGGGCGAAGCGTTTTCGCAAGCGCTCGGCGACCGCAAGGGCATCGTGCGCTACGGCAACGCGGTCATCCCAATGGACGAGACGCTGACCCGGGTCGCGCTCGATTGTTCGAACCGGCCCTATCTGGTGTGGAAGGTGGATTTCCCCACCCCCAAGCTCGGCGACATGGACACCGAACTGTTCAAGGAATGGTTCCAAGCCTTCGCGCAGAGCGCGGGGATCACGCTGCATGTGGAAAACGTCTATGGCGAGAACAGCCACCATATCGTCGAGTCCTGCTACAAAGGGCTCGCGCGGTCGCTGAAGATGGCGATCGACATCGATCCACGGCAGGCGAACGCCGTTCCGTCCACCAAGGGCGTGCTCGGCGGCTCGCTGTAACACAAGAAGACCGACGCCGGCGATATAGCCGCAGCGGGTTTGGCGAAACATGACGGTAGCGATCATCGACTACGGATCGGGCAATCTGCGCTCGGCGGCGAAGGCATTCGAGCGCCAGAGCGACGGCCCCGTATTGGTCACCGGCGACCCGGACGCGGTCGCGCGGGCGGATCGTATCGTCCTGCCGGGCGTCGGCGCCTTCGCGGACTGCAAGCGCGGACTGCTGGCGGTGGATGGTATGATGGACGCGTTGCAGGACGCGGTGATCGGCCGCGGCCAACCGTTTCTCGGCATCTGCGTCGGCATGCAATTGACCGCCGATGTGGGCCTCGAACACGGGCGGCATGACGGCTTCGGCTGGATCGGCGGCGAGGTGGCCGCGATCGCGCCCTCCGATCCGGCGCTCAAGGTGCCCCATATGGGCTGGAACACGCTCACCCTGCCCCGGCCGCATCCGGTGACCGAAGGCCTCGGAGACGGCGACCATGCCTATTTCGTCCACAGCTATCACCTTGTCGCCAAGGACGCGGCGCAGGTGTTGGCGACGACCGATCACGGTGGCACGATCACCGCGATGGTCGGCCGCGACAACATGGTCGGCACGCAATTCCATCCCGAGAAAAGTCAGGCGGTGGGATTACGGCTGATCGCGAACTTTCTCACTTGGTCTCCCTGAGGGATCGGCATGACGGAACCCGCGAAAACGACGATCAAGGTCGAGAAGGCCACCCAGATCAAGGGGGCGGATCGGCACGACCTGTGCGACGCCGCCGAGGCCGCGATCCTCGAGGGCGGTGGTTTCGGCTGGTTGTCCCCGCCGCCGCGCGAAGTGCTGGAAACCTACTGGCGCGGCGTGCTGGTGGTGCCCGAGCGCAGCCTGTTTCTGGCGCGGATGGATGGCGTGGTCGCGGGGTCGGCGCAACTCGTCCGGCCGACGCGCAACAACGAAGCGCAATCGCATGCGGTGACGCTGACCGCCGCCTTCGTCGCCCCCTGGGCGCGCGGGCATGGCGTCGCGCGCGCGCTGATCGAGGCGGTCGAGGCAACCGCGCGGGACGATGGCTTCGCGGTGCTCAACCTGGACGTTCGAGAAACCCAGACCGCCGCCATCGCGCTCTACGAGACGCTCGGCTACACCCGCTGGGCGACCCAACCCTATTACGCGCGGGTCGGCGACGCCTGGGTTGCGGGTCACTTCTACAGCAAGCTTCTTAGGGACGACGGAGACGGCGCATGATCCTCTATCCGGCGATCGACCTGAAAGACGGGCAATGCGTGCGCCTGCGCCAGGGCGACATGGACCAGGCAACGGTATTCAGCGACGACCCGGGCGCGCAGGCGGCGGCCTTCGCGGCGGCGGGGTCTGCCTGGCTGCACGTGGTCGACCTCAACGGCGCCTTTGCGGGTAAGCCGGTGAACGGCGACGCGGTTGACGCGATCCTTGCCGCGACCGACCTGCCGGTGCAGCTCGGCGGCGGCATCCGGACGCTGGAAACCATCGAGATGTGGCTGACGAAAGGTGTGCGGCGGGTCGTGCTCGGCACCGTTGCGGTCAAGAATCCGGATCTGGTGCGCGAGGCCTGCCGGAAATGGCCGGGCCATGTGGCGCTCGGCATCGACGCGCGCGGCGGCAAGGTCGCGGTCGAAGGCTGGGCCGAGGTCTCCGAACTGGCGGCGCAGGAGTTGGCGCTGCGGTTCGAGGACGCGGGCGCCGACGCCATCGTCTACACCGATATCGACCGCGACGGCGTGCTGCAGGGACCGAACGTGGAAGCGACCGCCGGCCTGGCGCGGGCGCTGTCGACCCCGGTGATCGCCAGCGGCGGCGTGTCGTCGCTCGATGACCTGATCGCGCTGGCCGGAGAAAAGGTCATCGCCGGCGCCATCGTCGGGCGCGCTTTATACGATGGGCGGGTCGACCTCCGAGCGGCGATTGCGGCCCTACCCTCTCCGGCGGGGGCTGCGGCATGTTGATGTATCGGGATTCTCCCGCCTTGTACGACGGGCGGGTCGACCTCTGGGCGGCGATTGCGGCCCTGCCCTCGCCCGCGGACGCCGCGCCATGTTGAAAATTCGCGTCATCCCCTGTCTCGACGTGCATGCGGGCCGTGTGGTCAAGGGCGTACAGTTCGTCGATCTGGTCGACGCGGGCGATCCGGTGGAACAGGCCAAGGTCTATGACGCCGCCGGCGCGGACGAACTGACCTTCCTCGACATCACCGCGTCGCATGAGAACCGCGAGACGATCTACGACGTGGTGCGCGGCACCGCCGAGCAATGCTTCATGCCGCTGACCGTCGGCGGCGGCGTGCGGCAGGTCGAGGACATCCGCAAGCTGCTGCTGGCCGGCGCGGACAAGGTGTCGATCAACACCGCCGCGGTGCACCGGCCGGAATTCGTCGCCGAGGCGGCGGAACGCTTCGGCACGCAATGCATCGTCGTCGCCATCGACGCGAAATCGACCGGGGCGGACAAATGGGAAATCTTCACCCATGGCGGGCGCGAGCCGACCGGCATCGACGCGGTGGCTTGGGCCGAGCGCATGGTCGATCTGGGCGCGGGCGAAATACTGCTGACCTCGATGGACCGCGACGGCACCAAGATCGGTTTCGACAATGCGTTGAACCGCACGGTCGCGGACCGCATCCCCGTGCCGTTGGTGGCGAGCGGCGGTGTCGGCACGCTGGATCATATGGTCGACGGCGTGCGCGAGGGCCATGCTTCGGCGGTGCTCGCGGCCTCGATCTTCCATTTCGGTGAATTCACCATCGGCGAGACCAAGGCGCATATGGCGGCGGCGGGCGTTCCCGTTCGGCCCTGACAAGCTGCGGGAATTCTGATAGGCAGTGCCGCGAAACGAATTTCAGGAGACATCACGGTGGCAGCCGATAAGAAAAAGGCGTCGTCCGCGCACATCCTCGACGAGCTGTATGAGATCGTCGAGAGCCGTAAAGGCGCGGACCCCAAGACCTCCGGCACGGCCCGGCTGTTCGAGCGCGGCACCGCCAAGATCGCGCAGAAGGTGGGCGAGGAAGCCGTCGAGGCGCTGATCGAAGGTCTGCGCGGCGACAAGGCCCTGCTCGCCGAGGAAAGCGCCGACCTGTTGTATCATCTGCTGGTGCTGTGGGCGGATCAGAACGTGAAGCCCGATGCGGTGTGGACGGCGCTCGAGAAGCGGCGCGGTAAACCGTCCCACTGATTATGGCCGAACGGGAAAACCCGAGCGGCTGACCGCCGACCCAACCCCGACTTAACCGTGGAAGACGGCATGTCCTACGATTCCGAGAACATCTTCGCCAAGATCCTGCGCGGCGAAATTCCGTGCGACAAGGTGTATGAGAACGACCACGCGCTCGCCTTCAACGACATCGGCCCGCAGGCGCCGGTGCATGTGCTGATCATCCCGAAGGGCCCCTATCTGTCGAGCAACGAGTTTTGCGCCAACGCCACCGACGCGGAGCTGGCTGGCTTCATGCGGGCGATCCATGCGGTCGCCGAGAAGGCCGGTGTGCTCGACTCGGGCTATCGGCTGATCGCCAATGCCGGCGAGGACGGACACCAAGAGGTGCCGCATTTTCACGTGCATCTGGTGGGAGGCCGGCGGATCGGGCCGATGATCAAGCGTGTGGACTGACGGCCGTCAGTTCGAGGAGTCGTCGCGGACGTTGAGGATTTCCCAGTCGTCGGTGCGGCGGAGTTCGACACCCTGCACCTTTTGCGCGGCTTCGCCTTCTGGGAGTGCGCGGGACACTTTGTCGACGTCCGCGCTGATGTCTTCGGGCAAGGGAGTCGCTTCCGCGGCGCCGGCGTCTTCTGCCTCCACGTCGACGGTGACATAGACCATCGCGGCGGCGTAATAAGTAACGGTGTAACGGGCCATTCGAATCCTACTCTCTCTCACCGGCGAGGGTAGGTGCGGCCCCTTAAGGATCGGTTAAAGCCCGCAGAATCGCACCGAAAGCTGGGCCGGTGGACAGGAGTGGAAAACCGCAATGGCCGACCCTACCCTATCGGCGCTTATCGTCGTTCATAACGAGGAGGACATCCTCGCCGATTGCCTCGAACGGCTCACCTTCGCCGATGAAATCGTCGTCGTGCTGGACCGCTGCACCGACGCGTCGAAGGAAATCACCGAGCGCTATACCGACCGCATCATCGAGGGCGCCTTTGAGTTCTGGGGCGATCGCCGCAACACCGGCATCGACTATTGCCGCAGCGATTGGATTCTTGAGATCGATGCCGACGAATGGGTCCCGGCCGACCTTGCCCAGGAAATCCGCGCCGCCATCGCATCCGACACCGGCGACTATTTCGACCTGCCGGTGAAGAACCACATCGGCAAGCGCTACATCCGCTACGGCATGGGAAGCGGCGGCTTCGGCAAGGAAAGCTGGCTCGGCGCGCTGTTCCGCAAAGGGTGCAAGGTTTGGGAGAACAGCCGCCTCCACCCCAGCGCAACCTACACCGGCACAAAAGGGCCGATGCTGGAAAACGCCGTGCTGCATTACATCGACCGGGACATTTCGGACGTGCTCGACCGGCTCGACCGCAAGACCACCACGCGTGCGAAGGACATCATCGACCGCGGCGAGGTGGGCAGCTTCCCCAACATGGTGCGCAAGATCTTCTCGCGCTTCTACAAGTGTTATGTGCGGCGCAAGGCCTATAAGGAAGGCGGCTACGGATTTCTTCTCGCGCTGTGTACCGCGCTTGAACCCGTGCTGGCGCATCTGAAAGCCACGCTCGAGGAAATCCCGCGCCGCGAGGCGGAAAAAGCCGCCGCCAATAATACGGCCGGGCCTGCCGACGCTGCTGGTGCCGCCAAGGGATGACGCCGTCCGGTCTTCACTGAATTTTCTGGTGTTTTATTAAGTGAGGACGGACAGGATGCCGGAGAGTTAGGACGCCCTGCCCGCCCTCGATGCGGGTGCAGATAATATGGCCAACTATCTCATCATCCCGCAAACTCGCATGATCTCTGTATCACCGGTTTATATGCGCAATGCGCCATTAAGCTTGGGTTAAGCGCCTGTAATTCAACCCCACGCTCGCGAAACTGTGCGATGGATGAGAAGCCGCGTCAATGCCCGCTCACGCGCTGTTCAGGCGGCGTGCGCCAGCGTATATACCGCGTCGCGGCGCGGCTGTACGCCTTTCAGGGTGCGTTCGATAAGGCCTTGCGATTCCAGCCACTTCACGTCGCGTGACAGGGTTTTCTCGCTCTTGCCGGCATAGGCGTCCGTCAGACGCGGGCTGAGGCCGCGCAAGGCGCCGATCCGCACCGGCGCGTCCTGCCGGCCAAGATCTTCCAGTAGGACCCGCCGCCGCCGGTCGCCGGTCCGCTCGCGGCCCTCGAAGGCCTGCAGCACCACGTCGCGCCAGGCGCTCTTCGTTTGCGCGTCGCGCAGGGCGCGGACGAGGCCGCGTAGACCGGTGGCCATGCCGTCGGCCGCATAGACCGCGAAGGCGATGGTGGCGCCCCCGCCCTCGATCGCCTCGACCGCCAGTTCCGTGTATTGATCGGCGGTCGCCCCGAAATGGATCGCCGGCAGATGCGCCGCCAGCGGCGGCAGCCCGGCCGCGCGTAACACGCGGAAGGCAGCGAGCCGCGCGGTGATCTCGGCGCCATGGTTGAACGGACGCAGGATCAGCAGGAACTGATGCGCCGCGATCGCGCGCAGGGCGGCGGTCTGAAAGGTGTCGTCTTTGGCGGGCAGGAATTCGTGGCCGTTCAGCCAGTCGCAGAACTGGGTGAGCTTGCCCCAGCTGCGCGGCGTGGTGAATTGATCCGCCAGCGACGCCGCCGCCACGGCGGCCGGCCCGGCAGGTCCGGCAGGCCCGGTCCCATCCGCCATCGCCGCCAGTTGGGTCAGCGCCACCGCCTGCGCGATGTCGCCGGCCGCTTCGTTGTCGTGGCTGAGGGTTTGAGCGGTTATCGGCGCGTCGGGCCGCCGGTCGATCACGTCGAACAGCGCGCCGACCGCCTCGGCCAGGTCATCGCCGCCTGGCGCCGCCATGATCTCCGGGCCGAACTCGGCCGCGGCGGCCGCGCGCGCCGCATTTGCGCGGACCTCTATGGTCAGCTGGTCCAGCGTGCCGGGGCCGAGCGGGAAACCGCACAATGTCTCGGCATAGGCCTCGATCCGGCCCAAATCGGTCCAGAAGCGCTGCGGCGCGCGCTGCAGGTCCATGCGGTAGGATTTCCAGGGGGTGAGCATCGGGTTTCTTCCGCGTTTAATGCCGGACTTTCTGTCCAGTGCCCGAACCATACTCCGTGAGATTTATCAAACAGTTAACGGGCCAGGTGGTGAAACTCGCCGGAAAAATGTCCGGTCCCGCACCCGATTGGGGTGGAAATCGCCCCGGCGCTAACCCATCGTTATTCTTGATCGAATAGAGTATAGAAATACCGATAAATCAAAGGCTTGAGGGAATGGTTTGTTTCGAGCCAGGAACAACAGGAAGGGTGGGCGCATGGATGCCGATAAGCGCGCGCGGCTGACCCGCCTGCTCTGGCGCGACCGGCTGAAGTGGTTCCTCTGGCCGGGTGCGCTCCTATTGGTATTTGGCGCGTTTTATCTCACCTGGCTCGCCGAATCGTGGACGCCGGGGCGGACCCTGAATGCCCAGTTCCTCGACCTGGAGGGTAGTTTGGAGCCGGGTACCGGCCCGCCGACCCGAATCATCATCAAGACCGAAGAGGGGCGCGAAGGCCTGCTGGCCGGCGCCCGCCACATCACCTTCCGCAAAGGCCGTGGGATCGTTGTGCGTGAGGAGAAATCGGCGATCTTCGGCCGCGTCCGGTACCGCTTCGTGCGGTTGACCGACTAAACGGACCCGCGGGCTTTCCCTAAACCAGCACCGCCTGCCCGGCCGGGAATTCAAAGCCGGTGCGTTTCTGCATGCGCCGCCGAACGGTTGTCGCGACAAAGAAAAGGTGCCGCACGCGGGGGGGGGAGTGGTGGGGATACGCGCGGCACCAGAAGTGCGTTGAGGGGGAGTCTCAGCTTCTGGAGGCTGTTACCTGTAATATGGTTAATAAAACGGGAATTGTAAGGGGCAGGGGATATCCCCGCGCCAACGCTGGACAATCGCAACCAAACGTGGACCGCGAGCCCCTTATTCGATGCCGTCCATCGCGGACGCGCCGTTCAGATCGCCGTCGAAATCGGGAGAAACCGCTGAAGCAGCCTGGGTAACGGCGGAAACCATCATCGCGATGAGCGTCCCGATCTTCGAAGTCCCGGCGATTTCTTCACCGTTCGAGGACAAGCCACTGATCTTCTTTGGGTTTTGGCGTTCTGCCGACGGCTGGTTGTCTCGTCCGGAAACATCGGTGAGGGCGGCGACTTGAAAGCTATGCGCCGTGGCTGTTTGGTAGCTCGGATTATGCTGACGGATCGTCCACAGGGCCGCCTGCGCCGACGGAAGAGCGCGCGGGCAAGGCTCGCCGGCGAGCTCGAATGCCAAAGCGTTATCATTATCCATGCAGAGGCGCGCTTTTGCGGCCGCGCGATGCCCATGACTCTTCAATTCGCGGGCGTTTTTCAACATCTTGCAGTTCTCGTCGGTCCAAGTCGAACCAAGACTGAAGCCAAAGGCCGCGCCCTGCCCGCCGGCGCCGGACGACCCCATACAGGTATCGTCCGCGGACCCGAGGAAGACGGGTGCCGCCCCTGCAACCACATCGTCATCGCCTTCTGCTGTTACAGTGGATGAGCCGCCACCCGCGCTCAAACTGGCGATCGACTTGGCGTCTGCAGGCTCGGCGGAGGATGGGGTGGTTTCGTCGGCGGCAGTGTTTTCGGCCAGGTCCGTGTCATCGCTAGTATTGATGCCACTGTTATTTTGAGAAGAACTCTTAGCCGCATCAATACTTTCGGTGTGAGGTTTTTCTGCTTCAGATGCAGAAAACCCTATTTGAGAAATGCTGACGGTAGCGCGAGGCGTTGAGCTTTGCTCGCTGCGGTCCCCAGCTTTGACCAAACTCGCAAGACATATCAATAAGATAAGAGAAAATGCCGCGATGATTGTGTTGGCCTTCACCATAATCGATGCTCCCTGGGGCGGCCGCTAATTCGCTGGATGAGCGCTTTCTGCGCTGAATAAACAGCTGCGACCCGTGCAACAATCGTAATAATTCAGAGGAGCATGCAACTAAATGGAGACCGGAGATATAGTACTTTCTAATTATAAAGTCCTATGGTCCAACTTTTACTGAACTAGTAATTGCTTCTCATCGGCAGCTGCCTTGTCTGGGAGGCTGACAGAGCCTACCCCCGCGCCATCACCCGCCGGTAGCTCAGCGCTTCCGCCACATGCACCCGGCGCACGTCGGGCTGGCCTTCCAAATCCGCCAAGGTCCGGGCCACCCTCAGCACCCGGTGATATCCGCGGGCACTGAGTTTCAGGCGTTCCGCGGCGTCGGTGAGCAGCTTGCGGCCCTCCGGGTCCGGGGCGGCGATGTCTTCCAGCAGGGCGCCGTCGGCTTCGGCGTTGGTGCCGACCGCCTGGCCGAGTTTTTCATAGCGCGCGGTCTGGATCGCGCGGGCCTGGGCGATGCGCGCGGCGACGTCGGTGCTGGTTTCCGCGGGCGGCGGCAAGGACAGGTCGGTGGCACTGACCGCAGGGACGTCCACATGCAGGTCGATGCGGTCGAACAGCGGGCCGGAGATCTTCGACTGATAGTCCTGGGCGCAGCGCGGCGCGCGGGCGCAGGCGAGCGCCGGGTCGTCGAGATGACCGCAGCGGCAGGGGTTCATCGCCGCGACCAGTTGAAATCGTGCGGGATAGGTGACATGCGCGTTGGCGCGGGCGACCGAGGCGCGGCCGGTCTCCATCGGCTGACGCAGGGATTCGAGCGTCGGGCGGGAGAATTCCGGCAGCTCGTCCAGGAACAGCACGCCGTGATGCGCCAGCGTGATTTCGCCCGGCTTGGCGCGCATGCCGCCGCCGACCATCGCCGGCAGCGATGCCGAATGATGCGGATCACGGAACGGCCGCCGCCGGGTGATCGCGCCGTCCGACAGCAGTCCGGCGACGCTCTGCACCATGCTGACCTCGAGCGCCTCCCTCGGTTGCAGCGGCGGCAGCAGGCCCGGCAACCGCTGCGCCAGCATCGACTTGCCGGCGCCCGGCGGCCCCATCATCAGCAGGTTATGCGCCCCGGCGGCGGCCAGTTCGAGGGCGCGTTTGGCGGTCTCCTGCCCTTTGATGTCGACCAGATCGGGCAGCGGCGCATCGTCGTCGCGCAATTCCGGCGCCGGCGGCGTCAACGTCTGCGTGCCTTTCATGTGATTGATCAGGGACAGCAACGTCGCCGGGGCGAGGATCGCCACCTCTCCGGCCCATGCCGCCTCGCCGCCGCAGGATGCCGGGCAGATCAGGCCGAGCCCCGCCGCATGCGCGCCGATCGCCGCCGGCAGCACGCCCGACACCCGGGCGATCGCGCCGTCCAACCCCAACTCGCCGAGCGCCGCGTAGCCGATGAGCGCGTCGTCCGGTAGCACATCCATCGCGGCGAGCAGGCCGAGCGCGATCGGCAGGTCGAAATGACTGCCTTCCTTCAGCACGTCGGCAGGCGACAGGTTTACGGTGATCCGTTTCGGCGGCAGGCCGAGGCCAAGTGCCGCCAGTGCGGCGCGCACCCGCTCGCGGCTTTCCGCCACCGCCTTGTCCGGCAGGCCGACCACGGTGAAGGCGGGCAGGCCGTTCGCCAACGTCACCTGCACGTCGATCGGCAGCGTGTCGATGCCCTGGAAGGCGACGGTGTTCACATGCGCAACGATGACGGCGCGCTCCCCTGCGTGGAATGCCGGTTGGCCGTTAATCATACTCACTGAAAGGAGAGGTAAACAGGATTGTGTTCAATCCCTGGGCGGCAATGGCCTATCAGGCCGCCGAATTTCGCTTCCCTGCGCGCGCTGCCGGGCAACACGCATTGTTTCCTGTGATGGTGGCAAGGTAAATTAATTCTCGCATAACGGGATATTTTGAGTATGAATCAAGCGATTTCATTACCGAAATATTAATATCTGGACGGCACTCTACACAAATGCTGCATAAAAGGCCCCCTGTCTGATGGTCCAGATGGCGGAATCAATTCCATCGCCAATCAGCCTTCCGATTCCGGAAGATTGCCACGCCAAAGTAAAGGCGGTGCAGGACTATTGGCGCTCGAAACACCCGGAAACTGGGCTTCCGGGGCGGCAGCATATTGACCCGGTGGATATTCCGGAACTGCTGCCAAACATTTGGCTGATCGACGTGTACCGGAATCCATATCGCTTCAAGTTCCGGCTGCTTGGCACCCAGGTGGTCAATTACGCCGGCGAGGATAATACCGGACGCTGGTTTGATGAGCGGTGGCCGAACTACGACCCCAGCGTGTTTATCGACATTGTTGAATCCCGCCAACCAAGCTGGGCGCGGGGCCGGTCCAAGATGCGCCCGGAGAAAGATTATTACGAGATGGAACGTGTCCGGTTCCCGCTCGCCTCGGACGGCGTAACGGTGGACATCATCCTGGCGCTGACCGTCTTCTTCGACAGCAAGGGCCAGGAAATTCTCCAGGGTTAGCCGCGCGGATTCAGGGCCTGCGGATCAGGAGCCTTACCGCCGCACACTATGCTAGGCTGCCGACACCATGATGCGCTTTCCCATCCTTCTCGCTGGATTTCTGATGACGGCCGCCACCGCCTCGGCCGGCGGTCCACCGGTGGAACCGCTTGGAAAATCGCCTGGAAAATCGACGGCTGCGGTCGAGTGCCGCGCGGCTTTGGATCGCGACTTGGCGCGGCTCCAGCAGGAGCGCGAAACGATCCAAGCGTTATTCAACGCCGACATCGCCGCGAACAATGCGGCGGATTTTAGGTTGCGAAAGGCGGAACAAGCGATACTGGCCGACCTGGCGGCGGAGGAGGCCGATGCCAAGGCACGATATGCGCGCTGCCGGTCGGCGCCGCGGCGCTGAGTCGGTTGTTGGTTGGCAGACGTGGCGGCAATCGGCGTGAAAACAACAGCCTTGCCTTTACCGAAATTATCTGTTATATTACAATGGGTTAGTAGGCAATTTTTGCCCATCACCGGGCAGAATTTGCCGAGTACGGTTTGAGAAGGCACGTATGGTCGATGTTTCGCGCTTGAATGCTCTCAGCCTGAACTTGTTCTCGGCGCTGCCGAGCGCATCGACAGCGAACGGCCTGTTGGCGGCCGCCCGGGCCAGTTCGTCGGCTGCCCGGAACCGCTCGACCGAACGTCTCGATTTCACGAATATCGAAGGCAAGGCGCGGCTCGCGGAGCAACGCGCCAAGAATTTCAGCCGCTTGTCTTCAAAGCTGGAACGGACGACGGCGGCGGTGACCGACGCGCGCGATACGCTGGTGGATATCAAGAAACTCCTGAGCGACATGCGGAAGCAGATCGTGCTGGCGCAGAGCACCACGATCGACGACAGTCAGCGCGCCATTCACGCCGATACCTTCGATCAGCTGTTGGGCCAGCTGAACATCAAGGTGCGGAATTCCGGCGGCATCGAAGGCAACATCATCGGCAGCTCGATCCGCGACGTCTTCACGCCGAGCACGTTGACCTATAAGACGAAGCCCGACAGCCCGATTGACCAGACAGTCACCGGCATCTTTTCCGGCAGCGACTATTTCATCACCGACGGCAACGGCGATAACCACTATCCGGGCATTTTCGGGGCGGTCCTTACGAAATTCCCGACCGAGTTCGGCGACGAAGGCCAAATCGTGTCGGATACCGACACGGTTGTTTACGATTCGGATACCGGCTCGATTTCGCTGACCCGCGACGGCGAGGCGTCGCCCTATCTCAGCGGCACGCTCGAGCGCAAGGGCCTTGGCGTACTGAATTCCTTCCTCTACGGCAATTTCACCGATCCTGACAAGCTGGACGACGCGCTCGCCGATCTGGATGCGGCGTCCTCCACGCTGCGCTTCGACATCACGATTGTCGAAACGCAATTGACCAAGGTCACCGCGCATCGCGATTTCAACACCAAGCTGATCGAAGAGCATAATGCGCTGGCGACTAACGTGCAGCAGCAGGCGCTTCTGGAGCAGACGCAAAAAGCGTTGGAAGAGCAGAAACAGACATTGTTGTTCAACGATCTGCTGCAGAGCGCGCTGTCCTTCGACGGCGGCGGCAACCTGCTGTCGCTCTCGATCCAGCGGCAATTCGACGAAAGTTTCTGATCATTCCGGCTGCCGTCGGGCAGCCACACGCGCGCTGCTCCACTAACGCTTCTGGCGGCGTTCCTCGATCGCATCCCAGATCGCGCCTTCGATCGAGATGCCGTCGAAATGGTTGATCTCCTGAATCCCGGTCGGCGAGGTGACGTTTATCTCGGTCATGTAGTCGCCGATCACGTCGATGCCGACGAAGATCAATCCCCGCTCTTTCAGGGTCGGGCCGATCGCTTCGCAAATCTGTTGCTCGCGTTTGGTCAACTCGGTCTTCTCACCGCGGCCGCCGGAGTGGAAGTTGGCGCGCGCTTCGCCGGGTTCCGGGACCCGGGACACGCCGCCCATCGGTTTGCCGTCGATCAGGATGATGCGCTTGTCGCCATCCCGCACCTCGGGCAGGTAGCGCTGCGCGATGATCGGTTCGCGGTACATCTCGGTGAACATTTCCAGCAGCGAGCTTAGGTTCTCGTCGCCGGGCGCAAGGTGGAAGACGCCGGCGCCGCCGTTACCGAACAGTGGCTTTAGGATGATGTCCTTATGTTCGTCGCGAAAGGCGAGGATTTCGTCGCGGTTGCTGGTGATAAGGCTGGGCGGCATCAACTCGCTGAAATGAGTGACGAACAGTTTCTCCGGCGCATTGCGCACCGACACCGGGTCGTTCACCACCAACGTGGTCGGATGGATGTGCTCCAGCAGATGCGTAGCCGTGATGTAGGCCATGTCGAACGGCGGATCCTGACGCATCAGCACCACGTCCATCGTCGCGAGATCGACCATTTGTGCAGCGCCAAGTGTGAAGTGGCTGCCGTGTTCGCGCCGCACTTCCAACGGCTGTACCCGGGCGAACAGCCGGTTGTGCCGGAAGGACAGGTCCTGCGGTAGATAATGATACAGCCCGTGCCCGCGGCGCTGCGCTTCCAGCGCCATGACGAAGGTGCTGTCGGCGTTGATGTCTACGCCGGAAATCGGGTCCATCTGTATGGCAACGGCAAGGCTCATCTATGTTCTCCTGCTTCCGCTGGGCGGTGCGCGGTGGTTTGCCGCGGGGGCGGCCGCGCGTCTCGCCGCGACTATAGCGGGCCCGGCGGTGGCGGCCCAGCGCTTCAATTCAATCTTTGACGAAGCTGCTGCAACAGGGTCGCGATCTCGTGCCGCGGCCCGTCGTGGGTCTCGTGTTCAAGGAATGCTTCAAGGGCAGAAATGGCCGCCTGAAGATTGCCGGCATGCGCGTGCAGGAGTCCGGCCTCCCGCCGCAACCCGTTGAAATCCGGCGCAAAAAGAAGCATCGATTCGGCGACGATGGCGGCTTTGTCGGCCTGCTTCATCTGGATATGACGCAGTTTGATGTTGTTTTGCAGCCGCAGCAGGATTTCGCGGTCGCTCACGTCGCCATACTGGTCCGGCGACAACTCCGCCTCGGCGCCCTGCATCGCCTTCAGCAGATCGCGGAGGTCGCCGGCGCTGCACACAGTGCCGGCGTTGAAGGGGTCGATGATCGCCCGTTCGCCGTCATGGTCGACGCGGACCAGGAAATGTCCGGGGAAATTCAACCCGGCCGCGGACCAGCCCTGGGCCCGGGCCGCGTGCAAGTACAGGATCCCGAGCGCTACCGGCAGGCCCTTGCGGCGGTCGATGACCCGCATCAAGTTCGCGTTCTGCAGGTCGTCGTAGGTGAGTTGATCTCCCTCGTAACCGTGCTGGCCCAGGATCGTTTCGTTCAGTGCGTTGACGCAGTTTTCCAGGCCATCGCCGGCGATGACGGCCCGCACGTCGTCGGCGAGTACGGCGAGATGATGTCGGTAGTGGGCGAGATCGACGCGGGGCCGGTCCAATGCCGCCAAGGCCAGGGCGGCGTCTGCCAGATCGAAGGCGCTCGACGGGTTGTCGCCGACCCGCCGCAGGATATCTGCCGGGTCGGCCTCGGAGATGATTCCGCTACCCGGCGCCACCTTTCGCGCCCTTAATGCGAACATGGCTGACGATGCGCCGGACATATCGAATCTGCCGGGCGTGGTTGCGGATCCGGTCCAATTCGGCCTGACCCTGCGCGATTCCCATTAGATAGACCGTGCCGTTCACTGCTTCGATCGAGTAGTTGATGCTCTTGATCCGTTTGTCGACCGTGATCGTCGCGCTCAGGTCGGCGGTGATCAATTGGTCCCGTGCGGCATCCAACAGGTCGCTCGTGTCGCGCACCTGAATCTCGTTGAGGACTTCGCGCACGCCGTTCACGTTCCAGGCGATGCGAACCGCATCAATGCGGTTTTCGGTTTTGTCGACCGCGCCAGTCATCAATGCGCGCCCCTCGTAGACCTCAACCGAAACGTCGACGAACAGTTTGGCGCTGTGATTGGCCAGATTTGCAGCAATTTTGGTTTCGGTGGCGGTATCGCCGACGGTCTTGACGAAACCGCGTTCCTGAAGGGCTGCGTTGCCGGCGGCCGCGCCCGCGCCGATCACCACGCCCGGGCCACATCCCGCCAGCCCGAGGGCCAGGGAAAGCGCCGCGCACAGCACAAAAGCCATCGGCCGGCGAGCGGTCCGTGGCCGGAAACTCTTGTCGTCGATTGAAGGAATACGTGTCGCCGGTTTCATGACCCTAGCTGTATAGCAGGATTGGCGGGAACCGCAACCGGGCGAAACCGGCGGGCTAAATTCTCCATGCGTCGGTCACGTGCCGGGGCCAGCGCCACGGCGTTACCAGCATCACGTCGAACCGGAGCGCCAGGCCGGCGAGGGCGGGGCGTTCCGCCAGGAGCCATTCCGCGGCGCGCGCAATTCGGCGGCGTTGGCGGGGCGTGACCGCCTCCATGGCGCTTGCCGTGTCGCGGCGCGCCTTGACCTCGATCACCGCCAGCGTGCCGCCGCGCCGGGCCACCAGATCGATTTCACCGACCGGGTAGCGCAGCCGCCGCGCCAGCACGCGATAGCCACGCACGGCTAAAGCAGCGGCGCAGAAATGTTCCGCCCAATGGCCCCGGCGCCAAGCGCGCCGGCGTCTGTTCATTGCCCGGTCACCACATCACCGGTCACCACATCACGAATCATCGCCGGCCCCGGCCCGTTAACGCCAGCGCGCGGTCGTAAACCGCGCGCCGCGCCACGCCGGTCTGGTCGGCGATGGTGGAAACGGCGTCCCGCATGCTCTGCGTCTCCAGTGCTTCGCGCAGCAGCCGGTCGATTTCTTCCGGTCCCGGCGGCGGCAGATCGCCGGGCGGTCCGACGACGATCACCACTTCGCCTTTCGGTGGCCCGGCCTGGGTATAGTGTTTCGCGAGCGCTGGCAGCGTGTCGCGGCGCAATTCTTCGTAGCGCTTGGTCAGCTCGCGCGCGACCGCGGCATCACGGCTGCGGAACACCACCGCCATCGCGCCCAGGCTGGCCGCAAGCCGTCGGGCGGATTCGAAAAACACGAGGGAGGTGCGCACGGCGGCGACCTCCTCGAACAGTTTTTTGCGCGCGCTTGCGCGGCTGGGCGGAAAGCCGAGGAACAGAAATCGGTCGGTTGGCAGTCCGGATGCGGTCAACGCGGTCATGACCGCCGATGCGCCAGGCAGGGCGGTCACTGCGATCGACCGCTCCACCGCTTCCTGCACCAGCCGGTAGCCGGGGTCCGAGATCAGCGGTGTGCCAGCGTCGCTAACCAGGGCGATGCTGGCGCCCCCCTCGGCGCGGCGAAGCAATTCCGGACGGACCCGGGGCGCATTATGGTCGTGATAGGCGGTAACCGGCGTGGTGATGCCGTGGAAATCGAGAAGCCGGCCGGTCACCCGCGTGTCTTCGCAGGCGATCAGGTCCACTTGCTGCAAAATATCCAATGCGCGCAAGGTGATATCCCGCATGTTGCCAATTGGCGTCGGCACCACATAAAGCCCCGGGCCCGGTTTACTTCCGGCCGTGTCGCCGCTAGGCTCGGCAGCCTTCCCGGGTTTTGCGGGGGTCTGATCACGGGGGTGACCCGATGCGCTGGATCGGGAGAAATTCCGGCTCTTGGCCATGTCACGCTGCTCTGAGATTGCTTTGCGCGGCGCTGGGGCTGCTGTTACTGGCGTCGTGCTCAGGAGCAACTGTAGACGGTGGCGACACGTACGGCCAGGGGCCGCGCGATCCCAATTTGCCGCCGGTGCCTCCATTGCCGTCACTGCAGGACGGGCAACTGCCCAGCGAAGGTGCGCGGCAGGCCTATCCGAATGACGGTACGATCCGGGTGGGGATTCTGCTGCCGCTGTCGGGCCCACGCGCGGGCCTCGGCAAGGCGATGCAAAACGCCGCCGAGCTGGCGATGTTCGAAATCGCCGGCGACAAGTTCACGCTGATGCCGTTCGATACGCAGGGCACGCCGGCCGGCGCCAGCGCCGCGGCGGAGAAAGCGGTGACCGAAGGTGTCCGGCTGATCCTGGGGCCGTTGCTGGCCAGTTCCGTCGAGGCGGTAGCCCCGGTCGCGCGGATGGGGTCGGTGCAGGTCGTCGCTTTTTCCAATTCGCAGCGGGTCGCGGGCGAGGGCGTCTTCATCATGGGCTTCGTACCCGAGCAACAGGTCAAGGCCATCGTCGATTTTGCGGGCAGCCGCGGGCTCGCGCGCTTTGCCGTACTCGCCCCCCAGGATGAATTCGGCCAGACTGTGGTGCAGGCGACGCAGGACGCGGCGCGGCAGCGCGGTGGCGCCCTCGTGCGGACGCAATCCTATGATCCGGGCGCCGCCGACTTTAGCAAGGACGTCAAACTGCTCGCTGATTACGATCAGCGCCGCAAGGCGTTGATGCAGCAGCGGGCGCAGTTGAAACGCCAGCCTGGGGAAGTCTCGCGCCGTGCCCTCAAGCGGTTGGAGAAACGCGACACCATCGGCGACGTGGATTTCGACGCCGTGCTGATCCCGGAAACGGGTCAGCGGTTGCGCGCGCTCGCATCGCTGCTGTCCTATTACGACGTGGATCCGCCGGCGGTGCGCATGCTCGGCCTGCGCAATTGGGATGAAATACCGAAACCCGAATCAGAACCGTCGCTGATCGGCGCCTGGTTCGCCGCCCCGGCCCCGGCCGAATGGGCAGGCTTCTCCGCACGGTTCAAGTCGGCCTTCGGGCGTGCGCCGGCCCGGCTTTCATCCTTGGCCTATGACGCGACGGCTCTCGCCGCAGTGTTGGCGCAAGGCGAAGGCGGGCCCGATTTCTCCTTCGAAGCTCTGACCAATCCCAATGGTTTCCTCGGGGTCGACGGATTGTTCCGCCTCAACCCGACCGGCGTGGCGGAGCGAGCGCTCGCGATTTTGGAAGTCCGCCGCGAGGGCGTTGTGATGATCGCAGCACCGCAGGAGTCGTTCCAGCAATTCACCAACTGACGGCCGGCGGCGGTATTACGCCAGCAGCCGGCTGATGACCGCATCGAGACGCTGCCGTCCGTCGGCGGTCACGCGCAGCCGGTCCGGGTCCGGGTCGAGGAAGCCGCCCTCGATCAACGGTTGCCGCCGCGCTGGATCGATCCAAGCGTCGATCGGCTTTTCGGTATCTTTCTCCAGCTGTGCAATCGGAATGCCCTCGGCCAACCGCAGCCCCATCATGACCATTTCGGCCAGCCGGTCCTCGGCTTCCAACGCGGTCCGCGCTTCCTCGCCGCCGCTGCCGTCCTCAATCCCGTCGAGCCACGACTCCGGCGAGCGCAACCGTTGCGTCGTCCATTTCCGGCCGTCCAGGGTCAACCGTCCATGCGCGCCGGGTCCGACGCCGGCATAATCCTGATAACGCCAGTAGGTCAGGTTATGCCGGCACTCCGATCCAGGCCGGGCATGGTTGGAAATCTCATAGGCGGGCAGGCCGGCGTCCGACAGCATGCTCTGGGTCAATTCGTAGAGCGCGGCCGCGCCGTCGTCGTCCGATGTCAGCGTCTCGCCAAGGCCCGCCCGCCGATAGAAAGCAGTTCCGGGCTCGATGGTCAGTTGATAGAGCGACAGATGGTCGCCCGCGCGGACCAGCGCCCGCTCCAATTCGTTGCGCCAGTCGGGGAGCGTCTGCCCCGGGCGGCCATAGATCAGATCGAAGGAGAACCGGTCGAACAGCCGGCGCGCCAGATCGACCGCGGCCATCGCGTCGGCGGCGCTGTGCTCCCGGCCGAGAAACCGCAACGCTGCGTCGTCGAGCGCCTGGACGCCGAGCGAGATGCGGTTCGCTCCGGCGGCGCGGTAGTCGGCCAGGCGGCCGGCCTCGACCGAGGTCGGGTTGGCCTCAAGCGTAATCTCCACATCCGGGTCGAGGGTCCAGCGCTGGGCGGCGCGCTCGATCAGCGCGGCGACGGTGGCCGGGTCCATCAGCGACGGCGTCCCGCCGCCGAAGAAGATGCTGGTGATGGTCCGGCCCGGCGTTTCGTCGGCCGTCGCGTCAAGGTCGCGCAGCAGGGCACGCCGCCAGCGGTCCTGGTCGATCTGCTCGCGGACGTGACTGTTGAAATCGCAATAAGGACATTTGGACAGGCAGAACGGCCAGTGCACATACAGGGCGAGCGGACCGCCCGGCGGGGTCAGCTTCCCAGACATCCCGCGCCAAGGCATTCCGCCCCAAGACATCCCGAGACGAAGCGCTGGAACGCTTCCGCCCGATGGCTGATGGCGTGTTTTGCGTCGGGATCCATTTCCCCGAATGTAATGTCGTGACCATCCGGCTGGAACATCGGATCGTAGCCGAACCCCCGGCCGCCGCGCGGCGGCCAGACGAGCGTGCCGCCTGCCGTACCCTCGAAACAGTCGGCATGGCCGTCCGGCCAGGCGATCGCCAGCGTGCAATGGAAATGCGCACGCCGGTCGGCCTTGCCTTCAAGCGCGGTGTGAACTTTTTCCATGGCCATCGCGAAGTCTTTGCCCGGCCCGGCCCAGCGCGCGGAGTAGATGCCCGGGTCGCCGTTCAACGCTGGCACGACGAGGCCGGAGTCGTCGGCTAGCGCCGGCAGATTCGCCGACGATGCCGATGCATGGGCCTTCAGCAGGGCGTTGGCCTCAAAGGTCGTGCCGGTTTCTTCGGGTTCCGGCAGGCCGAGATCGCTGGCCGACACCACATCGATGCCGTAGGGGGCGACCAGGGCGCCGATTTCCGTCACCTTGCCCGGATTGTGGCTGGCGATAACCAGTTTTTCGCCGGCGAGTTTCCGGGGCATGGCCTAGAGACCCAGCGCCGTGCGCTGCGCGTCGCATAATCCGGCGATGCCTTTCCCGGCCAGGTCGAGCAGCTCGCCGAAGGCGTCGCGCGAGAACGGTTCGCCTTCCGCGGTGCCCTGCACCTCGACGATGGCGCCGGTCTCGGTCAGCACGAAATTGGCGTCTGCCTGTGCGGTCGAATCCTCGGCATAATCCAGGTCGAGCACCGCCGTGTCGCTCCACAAGCCGCAGGAAATTGCCGCGACCTGCCCCGAAATCGGGATCGTCTTGACCGCGCCGATCTTGTGCAAATGCTGAAATGCCAGATGCAGCGCCACGAATCCGCCGGTGATCGCCGCGGTCCGAGTGCCGCCGTCGGCCTGCATGACGTCGCAGTCGACGCGGATTTGCCGCTCGCCGAAGCCTTTCATATCGGTCACCGCGCGCAGGCTGCGCCCGATCAGCCGCTGGATTTCCTGGGTGCGGCCCGAGCGCATGGTGCGCCCACGGTCGTTCCGGGTGTGGGTGGCGCGCGGCAGCATGCCGTATTCGGCGGTCACCCACCCCTCACCGCTGTTGCGCAGGAACGGCGGCACCGAATCCTCGACGCTGGCGGTGCATAGGACATGCGTGTCGCCGAACTTCGCAAGGCAGGAGCCCTCGGCGTATTTCGACACGTCGGTTTCCAGTGTGACGGCGCGCAATTGGTCATTCGCTCGGCCGGAAGGGCGCATGGCAGTCTCGCTTTTGTTGGATGGTCGGCCGCAAGCTACCCGCTCGGGAGGACCGCGTCCAGCGGCCTTCCGGGCATTTTCCCATAAGGCGGTGCGTCTGCGTCCATTGACGGTCCGGGGGGCGCTAACTACATTCCGAATAGCATGACAAAAGAGCTCAACGAACGGTCGCGGGATATTCTGCGTCACGTTGTCGAAGCTTACATGGAGACGGGTGAACCGGTCGGCTCGCGCACATTGTCGCGGCGGTCCGACCTTCAGCTGTCGCCAGCGACGATCCGTAATGTCATGGCCGACCTCGAAGAGTTCGGCCTGCTCTACGCGCCGCATACGTCGGCTGGCCGGTTGCCGACGGACGCCGGGTTGCGGCTGTTCGTCGACGGCATCCTGGAGCTTGGCAATCTGACGCAGGAAGAACGCGCCAGCATCGAATCACAATGCAAGGCGGCGGGCATCAACTCGCAGCAGGTGCTGCAGGAAGCGTCGGGCCTGTTGAGCGGCCTGTCGCAATGCGCGGCCCTGGTGATGGCGCCGAAGTCGCAGGAGAAGCTGCGCCACATCGAATTCGTCAACCTCGGGCCGGGCCGGGCGCTGGTCGTGATGGTCGGCGAGGGCGGCACGGTTGAGAACCGGGTCGTCGATATCCCGCTCGGCCTGCCTGCCTCCAGCCTGGTTGAGGCGAGCAATTTCCTGACGACGCGCATGGTCGGGCGCTCGTTGCTGGAATGCCGCGACGAGGTCGAAAGCGAAATCTCCGCCCACCGGACCGAGCTGGACGGCCTGACGACCAAGGTGGTCGAGGCCGGGCTGGCGACTTGGGCGAACAGCGGCGAAGCGGATAGCGGGGTTTTAATCGTGCGCGGTCAGGCGCACCTCCTTGAAGATGTGACCGCGGTTACCGATCTAGATCGTATCCGGGGTCTGTTCGAGGCGCTGGAAACAAAGGAGACCTTGCTCCAACTGATCGACGCGACGGATATTGCCGAAGGCGTGCAGATTTTCATCGGCTCGGAAAATGAACTCTTCTCCAATGCCGGCTGTTCGATGATAATCGCGCCGTTCGCGCAGACCGAAGAGCGGATCATCGGCGCCATCGGCGTGATCGGACCGACCCGAATGAATTACGCGCGGATCATCCCCATGGTCGATTACACGGCCAAGATCGTGGGCGATCTGATCGGCAAGTGACACCTCTATTGAGAACGGAAGAATTTCAATGACCGAAGACAAGAAGCCGGCTGAAGCCGGCGACCCCGAGGCCGAGATCGATGACGCGGCCGCCGCCGCGCCCGATGCGCCCGCCGAAGACTTGTCGGACGATCCGTTGGCCGCCGCGGAAGCGCGCATTGAACAGCTTGAAGCGGAGATCTCCGATCTCCGCGACCGCAGCCTGCGGGCCCTGGCGGATGCCGAGAATACGCGGCGCCGGTCGGAACGCGAACTCGCCGATGCCCGGAAATATGCCTCCAGCGGTTTCGCCAAGGACCTGCTGAACGTGTCGGATAATCTCGGCCGGGCGCTGGAAAGCGTGCCGGAGGAACTGCGCGAGCGCGACGAGAATCTCAAGACGCTGGTCGTCGGTGTCGAGATGGTCGAGAAAGACCTGCTCACCGCGTTCGAGCGGCAAGGCATCACGAAGATCGAGCCGCTGGGCGAGAAATTCGATCATACCTACCACCAGGCAATGTTCGAGGTGCCGGATTCCCCTGAACCGGCGGGCACGATCGTGCAGCTTCTGCAGCCGGGATACGTCATGCATGACCGGCTTCTGCGGCCTGCCATGGTTGCCGTATCGAAGGGCCAGCAAAATTCGCCACCCGACGACACGGGGCACGTCGATACGACGGCTTAGGACCGGTGTGGAACTAGCGCGCGCCGTGTCCTGACATCCGATGGCAGGAGCCGCGCATAGTCCGCGTTGAAAAATTTCGGGTAACCGGATAGGGTCCGGAACTTCGCGACGCCGCCGCGCGTTGGTCGTAGATACGACAAGACGTCAAGGGGAGCGTCATCGACACCGACGGACAAGACCTCACCGCAGACTCCGGAGAGATGGAAGCACTGCTGGCCCGCTACCGCGGTGTTCGCGCGACGACCGAATCGCTCGCAGCACCGCTATCGCACGAGGATCAACAAGCGCAATCGATGCCGGACGTCAGCCCGACGAAATGGCACCTGGCGCATGTCACCTGGTTCTTCGAGACCTTCGTCCTGGGCGAATTCATGGCCGATTACGCGGCTTTCCATCCGCAATTCGCCTATCTTTTCAACTCTTACTACGAAGCCGCCGGGCCACGGCATGCCCGCCCGGCACGCGGCCTGTTGACCCGGCCGTCGGCCGATGAGGTGATTGCCTATCGGCGGCATGTGGACCGGGCGATGGAACGACTGCTGACCGCGCCGCCTCGGAATTCCGCCAACCGCATCGCCGAGCTGGTGACTCTCGGCGTCAACCACGAACAGCAGCATCAAGAATTGCTGCTGATGGACATCAAGCACGTCTTTTCCTGTAACCCGTTGGCGCCTGCTTATGCGTCGGACGCGCCGGCCGGCGGCATTGCCGCAGACACACTCGACTGGGTCGAGATTGAAGGTGGGGTGCGAGGCATCGGGCATCGCGGCGACGGCTTCGCGTTCGACAACGAATCGCCACGCCACGATGTGCTTTTGCATGATTTTCGCATCGCGTCGCGCCTGGTGACCAACGGCGAGTATCTCGAATTCGTCGAGGATCGCGGGTACGACCGGGCCGAACACTGGTTTATGGACGGCATCGAGACAGTACGCACGAACGACTGGTGCGGTCCCTTGTATTGGCGCGAGAAGGACGGCGAGCGGCTCGAATTTACCCTCGCCGGGCTGCAGCCATTGGATCCGGATAAGCCGGTCAGCCATGTCAGCTACTATGAAGCCGCCGCCTACGCCGCCTGGGCGGGCAAGCGGTTGGCGACCGAGGCTGAATGGGAGACGGTCGCCGCGAAATCAGACTCTACGGCGACGACGGAAGCGAACTTGTTGGAAACCGGCCGGCTTCACCCGACGCCCGCGCCCCAGAAGAAAAGCCGGCCCCGCCAGATGATCGGCGATGTCTGGGAATGGACGCAGAGCGCCTACAATTCCTATCCGGGGTTCCGCCCGGCACACGGCGCGATCGGCGAATATAACGGCAAATTCATGTCGAACCAGATGGTGCTGCGCGGCGGGTGCTGCGTGACGCCGGGTGGTCATGCGCGCGCGACATACCGCAACTTCTTCTATCCGCATCAGCGCTGGATGTTCTCCGGCATCCGCCTCGCCGACGACCGCTGAGGATCTTCCGCCGGCGCAAATAGGAAATCGCCCTCGGGGTCGTGTGCGGCATAGCGCCGCTTCGCCGTGGCCGGCGATGTCACCGCATAGCAATAGACGCAGCCGTGAGGGCAGGTATCGTATGCCCCGATGTCGCGTGACCGATGGCAGAGACAATCGTCCCGGTTGCCTTTCACGGGCGCGCGGATGGTCCGGCCGGCGACTGCCGACAGCCGGTCCGCGTCGATGCATCGCGCGAGCGCGCCGCCCGGCGGCACCAGGGCCGCCTGGGCGCAGACCCGAAACGCCATGCCATGCTCGGCGGCGATCCCGGCCAGCGTGGCGGCCAGCGCCGCCTTTTCGTCGTCCGGCGGGTCACGCCAGGTCAGGCCGGATTGCGCGGCTGCGGCCTCCAGGTTGCGGCGGGTCTTCCGGTAGATATGCGCGAAGGACACCACCACCTCGTCGACCGTTCCGGCCAGTGCCCGGGCCAGCGCCGCGAAGTTACGGCGATGCCAGTCGGCCGTGGTGGCGCTCGTGAACAGGATCGGATCGTAGCGCCAGACCGCGGCCCGGGGGCCGGCCCGGCGGCACAGGTCCCGCAGATCATCGACCGCCTGGTCCGCGGAGATCGTGCTGGCCTCGAGTGTGCGGGGATAGCCGGTGACGGTGAATTGCACCACATAGGGGGCCACCGCGGCCACCCGGCCAAGATCGGGTGCGAGCGGGCGGATGTTCCGGGTCCACAGCACGAACCCGCCGACCGTATCGGGGGTCAGCGGCACCTCGTAAACCTGCCCGCCCCACGGATTGATGGACCGGCAATACCCGGCGGCCAGCCGGCGTAGAAACCATGCAGGATAAAACGCTGGAATATCAGTCTTGTAGCTGGCTGAAATGATCATGTTGATCCTATTGGGCCGAGCCTCGCGCATCCTCGGTGCCGGATCAAGCCGCGCGCATTGGCGTTTTGCATCGGATAGATCGAAAAATCGCCCAAATTTATCCCGTTAAGCACATAAACTAGCCTTCCGGTTTCTTGTACGAGAGCGTGACTCTCCCTATATAGCCGTCAGTTACTAATCAAAACCGTGAAATTGGGAATCCTTGTGGCGGTGCCGCAGTTTGGGCCGCTGAGACTGGAATTTGGCGAGAATTCGTCGGTAAGGGTTTGCCGTAAAGCAAAGAGGGTCACATGAGTAAAGTCATCGGGATCGATTTGGGGACGACTAATTCCTGCGTTGCCGTCATGGAAGGTTCGCAGGCCAAGGTTATTGAAAACGCAGAAGGGTTTCGGACGACACCGTCGATGGTGGCGTTTACCGACTCCGACGAACGGCTGGTGGGCCATGCCGCGAAACGGCAGGCGGTGACCAATCCGGACAAGACATTTTTCGCCATCAAGCGGTTGATCGGACGGCGTGTCGACGATCCCGCGGTGGAAAAGGACAAGGGTCTCGTGCCCTACAACATCATTGCGGGCGAGAACGGCGACGCCTGGGTCGAGGCCGACGGCGAAAAATACGCGCCGAGCCAGATCAGCGCCTTCATCCTGCAGAAAATGAAGGAAACCGCCGAAAGTTATCTCGGCGAGGATGTCACGCAGGCGGTCATCACCGTTCCTGCCTACTTCAACGATTCGCAGCGTCAGGCAACCAAGGACGCCGGTAAGATCGCCGGCCTTGAGGTTCTGCGCATCATCAACGAGCCGACCGCTGCCGCTCTCGCCTACGGGATGGAGAAAAAAGGCAGCGGCATCGTCGCGGTATACGATCTCGGCGGCGGCACCTTCGACGTGTCGGTGCTGGAAATCGGCGATGGCGTGTTCGAGGTGAAGTCAACCAACGGCGACACCTTCCTCGGCGGTGAGGACTTCGACCAGCGCGTGGTCGACTATCTGGCCGACGAATTCAAGAAGGAAAACGGCATCGACCTGCGCGGCGATAAGCTCGCGCTGCAGCGTCTGAAGGAATCGGCCGAAAAGGCCAAGATGGAACTGTCGAGCTCGATGGAGACCGACGTCAACCTGCCCTTCATCACCGCCGATCAGTCGGGGCCGAAGCATCTCAACATGAAGCTCAGCCGGGCCAAGCTGGAAGCGCTGGTCGGCGATTTGATCGAGCGCACCATCGAGCCCTGTAAGAAGGCGCTCAAGGATGCCGGCTTGAAGGCGAGCGAAATCGACGACGTGATCCTCGTCGGCGGCATGACCCGCATGCCCAAGGTCTTCGAGGCGGTGAAAAGCTTCTTCGGCAAGGATCCGAACCGTGGCGTGAACCCGGACGAGGTTGTCGCCAGCGGCGCGGCGATCCAGGCCGGCGTGTTGCAGGGCGACGTCAAGGACGTGCTGCTGCTGGACGTGACGCCGTTGTCGCTGGGCATCGAGACGCTGGGCGGCGTGTTCACCCGGCTGATCGATCGCAACACGACGATTCCGACCAAGAAGTCGCAGACCTTCTCGACCGCCGAGGATAATCAGACCGCGGTGACCATCCGGGTGTTCCAGGGTGAGCGCGAGATGGCGGCGGACAACAAGCTACTCGGCCAGTTCGATCTGGTCGGTCTCCCGCCGGCACCGCGTGGCATGCCGCAGGTCGAGGTCACGTTCGACATCGACGCGAACGGCATCGTCAACGTGTCCGCCAAGGACAAGGCGACGGGCAAGGAGCAGCAGATCCGCATCCAGGCATCGGGCGGCCTGTCCGACAACGACATCGAGCAGATGGTCCAGGACGCCGAAGAGCACGCGGTGGAAGACAAGGAACGCAAGGAACTTGTCGAAGTCCGCAACGCGGCGGACAGCCTTGTCTACACGACTGAGAAAAGCCTTACGGATTTCGGCGACAAGATCGAGGTTGCGGATAAGGAAGCGATCGAGACCGAACTCACCGCGCTCAAGGAAGCGATGGAGGCCGAGGACGTCGAAGCCATCAAGGCCAAGACCGAATCCTTGTCGCAAGTTGCCATGAAACTTGGTGAAGCGATGTACAAGGCGAGCCAGGACGAGACTGCGGCGGCCGAGGGCGGGGATGGCCCGGATGCGTCGGGACCGGATGGTGAAGCCAGCGCGGAAGACGTGGTCGACGCCGACTTCGAGGAAGTCGACGACGATCAGGCCGGCAAGGATAAAAAGTCGGCCTAACCGCGGGGACGTCTTGTCGCGCATGACATAGACAAAATTCAATTGGGCCTTCGGGGCAGGAACTGCCACCGAAGGCCCGCTTTACCATCAAGGGTGGCCGATGGATAAGCAGGATTATTACGAGGTCCTGGGAGTGGGCCGCGACGCCGAGGCGGATGCGATTAAGTCTGCCTACCGGAAGCTCGCGATGAAGTTCCATCCGGATCGGAATCCGGGGGATACCGACGCGGAATCCCGGTTCAAGGAAGCGGCCGAGGCCTACGAAATTCTCAAAGACGATCAGAAGCGGGCCGCCTACGACCGGTACGGCCATGCCGCGTTCGAGAATGGCGGCGGGCCGGGCGGGGGTGCGCAGGGTTTCGATTTTGCGAGCGGATTCTCCGACATCTTCGACGAAGTCTTCGGCGACTTCATGGGCGGGCGGCGCGGTGCCGGCGGCGGCGCCGGGCGCGGCGCCGACCTACGCTACAATCTGGATATCTCGCTTGAGGACGCCTTCCACGGCCGCAAGATCGACATTCGCGTGCCGACATCGGTCAGCTGCGACGAATGCTCCGGCTCCGGCGCCGAGGGCGGCGCCCAGCCGACCACCTGCGGAACCTGCGGCGGGGCCGGCAAGGTGCGCAGTCAGCAAGGGTTCTTCACCATCGAACGGACCTGCCCGTCCTGTGGCGGTCATGGCCAGGTGATCGACAATCCCTGCGGTTCCTGCGGCGGCGCGGGCCGGGTTCGCCGGGAGAAAACTCTGGCGGTGAATATTCCTCCCGGGGTCGATGACGGCACTCGGATCCGCTTGGCGGACGAAGGGGAGGCCGGCGTGCGCGGCGCGCCGCCCGGCGATCTCTACATCTTTCTCGACGTGGAGAAGCACCAGATCTTCGAGCGCGAGGGCAGCGATATATTCTGCGCCGTTCCAATCCCGATGACCACGGCGGCGCTTGGCGGCAATGTCGAGGTGCCCACCATCGACGGGTCGCGGGCCAAAGTATCGATTCCCGAAGGCACCCAGTCGGGGCAGCAATTCCGTCTGCGCAGCAAGGGCATGTCCGTGCTCAACAGCAAGGGCCGCGGCGACATGTATATCGAGACCGCCGTCGAAGTGCCGGTCAACCTGACCAAAGACCAGAAGAAACTGCTGAAAAACTTCCGCGAAGCCGGCGGTGGCAAGAATCAGAACCCGCAATCCGACGGATTCTTCTCGCGGGTCAAGGAATTCTGGGAAGACCTAACCGAATAGCGAGGCGCCGCTAGGCGCGTTGCGCCATTCTCAATTCCGAGGCGCTTTGCCGCTTTCTCAAATCCCGGCCATGCGATACAACCGGAACCCTGCAACGGCAGGGAGGCGGATGATGAGCAATGATCTGAAAATCGGCATCGTCGGCGGCGCGGGCCGCATGGGCCAGATGCTGGTCCAACAAGTCCATGGCACGGACGGATGCGTCGTTGCCGGGGCTACGGAAATGCCCGGCAGCACGGCGGTCGGTCAGGATGTGGGCGCGCTTGCCGGTGTCGGCGATTTGGGCGTGGCTGTTCTGGACGATCCGGCGGAAATGATCGCCGCGGTCGACGCCGTAATCGATTTCACCGCACCGGCGGCAACGGCGGAACACGCCCGCCTCGCCGCCCAGGCCGAAACCGCCCTGATCGCGGGCACCACCGGGCTGGATGCCGATCAGGAGGCTTCGGTTACATTGGCCGCGCGGCATGTCCCCGTGGTGCGCGCGCCGAACATGAGCATCGGCGTTACCCTGTTGCTGGCGCTGACCGAACAGGTCGCCGGCATCCTCGGGCCAGAGGCCTACGACATCGAAATCGTCGAAATGCACCATCGGCACAAGGTCGATGCACCGTCGGGCACGGCGGTCGGGCTCGGTGAGGCCGCGGCCGCCGGGCGCAAGGTCGACCTGGCCGAAGTGCGCCAGGCGGTGCGCGACGGCCATACGGGGCCGCGTCCCGACGGGCAGATCGGTTTCGCCACATTGCGCGGCGGCGACGTGGTCGGCGACCACACGGTGATCTTCGCGGGCGAGGGGGAGCGGATCGAATTGACCCATCGCGCGGGCAGTCGCCAAGTCTTCTCCGCCGGCGCGGTGCGTGCGGCATTGTGGACCAAAGGCCGCGCGCCGGGTCTTTACAGCATGAAGAACGTGCTTGGGTTCGAATAGACGTCCGGGCGGCGCTAGCCCGCGATTGCCGGATTCCAGCGGTTCCGCCAGCGGCCAACTGCGTCTTTCAATGCATCTGCGACTTCCAGCCGCTCCGCCGGGGACAGGAATGCCCCCACCGTCAGGCGTTGTCCATGGGTCGTCAGCGTAATCTGACTGTCGTGCTGCGGCGGGTTCTCCATCGAAATTTGCAGCCAGGTGGGCTCGAACCGCCACCGGCCGACCTCGCCGCGCGCGCTGAACCGGCGAATTTCGAGTTGGTTGTCGGTCAGGCGAATCTGCTCATACGCCCTGCCCGCGCGGTAGTTCATGCGAAAGGCGAAATACAGCAATAGGAATTCCGCGCCGCAGAAGCCGAACACCGGCCATGCTCCCGCGACCATGAAAAGCGTGCCGATGATCAACGCCGACGCACCTGTGATGAGCATGAGAATGCGAAACCCCGCCGGGCTTAGGCTGCGGTTGGGATGCAGGGTCGCGTCGAAGAAAATGCGCTCGCCATCGGAGTCTGGGCCGGAGTCCGAACCGGGTTCCGACGATGCCTCATCCATGGTTCCGGCGGCGTTCTGTCTCGCAGTCATGGCTCACTATCGGATATGGACGCGGTTGCGTCCAGAGGCTGCGACGGATCGTCTCGGGCTTGGCCCGGCGCGTCGGGTTGTTTACTCTCGCCTCATGAAAAAAGCCGATATCGAAGAGTTTTTCCGCCGCCTTGAGGAGAAGGACCCCGAGCCGCAGGGCGAGCTGCACTACGTCAATCCCTACACCCTGCTGGTTGCCGTCGTGTTGTCGGCGCAGGCGACGGATGTTGGCGTCAACAAGGCGACGGGCCCCCTATTCGAGGTCGCGGACACGCCGGAAAAGATGCTCGCCCTCGGCCTTCCGAAAGTGCGCGACTACATCAAGACGATCGGGCTTTTCAACAACAAGGCCAAGAATGTCATCGGCCTTAGCGAAAAGCTGATTGCCGAGCACAACAGCGAGGTGCCGCGCGACCGGGAAGCGTTGGAAAAACTGCCGGGGGTCGGCCGCAAGACGGCAAGCGTCGTGGTCAATATTGCGTTCGGCGAACCGACCATCGCGGTCGATACGCATATCTTCCGGGTCGGCAACCGGACCAGTCTGGCGCCGGGCAAGAATGTGCTGCAGGTCGAAAAGAAGCTGGAAAAGGTGGTGCCGGAACACTACCGGCTACATGCCCATCATTGGCTCATCCTGCATGGGCGCTATGTCTGCAAGGCGCGCAAGCCGGATTGCGCGGTCTGCGGGGTGCGGGACCTCTGCGCCTACAAGGCGAAGACCATTTAGCGCACCTATTCAGGCGGCGTCAGTTTTTGCAGGGCCGGGCGGAGAATTCGCAACTGTGATTGTGCCCGCCGATGCCGTTCGGCTGCCGGTTGCACTTTGTACTCTTGCGAATAGCGATCTTCCGGTCGCACCAGACGCCCGGATAGGTTTGTGTGCACCGCTTATCCCAGTGCCTGTATGCCCAATTCATGGCGTCCCCTTTCCGGACAATCGCCAGCTTCGTTGCGCCGGTGGAGATTCCGGTTACTGCTTTCTGTTTGCATTGCTTGGCATGGGCGGTCGGGGCGGCCAGCAGCAAAGTGACAGCGAGGCAGATGAAAAATCGATGCATCGGTTTGCTCTTTGTTTTTTTGAATCCACGTATTCTGCTACCGCAATTATGAGCATGGATTTCCGCACACGGCAAATGGACCGCACTTTGCAGCGCCGCAAGGTAGTCCGAGGGTTAACCGGATTGGGAAATGTTGAGGAACCGTTGCGGCGTCAGGCGGCTCAGCTTGCCGGCTTGCCCTGCCGGGCGGTGCGCAGGCGGCTGAAGCACTGCTCCACCGGTTCGACGCCGGGGACACGTTCACGCAATTCCACATGCCGGACCTGGCTGTCGTCGTTCTTGCCGTAGAGGAAGAGGTCGAGGACGCAGTTCTCGGCACGGTATTGCCAAATCTGGGCCGGTCCGTCGCGGCGTACGAAATCGGGCGCGCCCAGGATGGGCAACAACCGCTGCGGCCGATATCCGATGAATTCTTCCGGATCATACAGTACCGCGCGGGCGGTTTTCTGCCCCTGATTGGGGTCGCTGGCTTCGCCCGCACCCGTCGTCGTGCCGGATTGGTTGTTCGCGCCGCCCACGGCCGATGCATCCTGACCGGTGGTGGTACAGGCGGCGAGCAGGACAAGTGCAGACGATAGCACCGCGGCCTTTAGAAGAGAGATCGGCTCAGGCACGGAGGTCGGATTCTCGATCCAGCGACGCAGTGTCCTCGACGACCGTCGGTTGGGTATAGCCGGCAATGTTTTCCGGGCCCGGCAGTGCTGCCGTCTCGGACTCGGCTATGACCTGAATGTCGCCGGAAATCTGGCCGCCGCGCTCGATCTCCAGCTCGGCGTACCGAATGCGTCCGGTGACGCTGCCGGTCCGGCGGACGATCAGCCGCCCGCGCACGAGCAGGTCGCCTTCGAAACGGCCCTTGATCTCAGCCACGTCAATTTCCACGCTGCCCTCGAAGACGCCGGTTTCGCTGATTTCGAAACGGCGGCTGTCGCGCAGCGATGCCTTGACCTTGCCTTCTACGACGAGCACGTCGCAATCGGTGATTTCACCGGAGAGCGAGATGTCGCGTCCAACGACGAGTTTCTTGTTTCCTTCGCCATGCAGCCCGTCCTGGTGCCCGCTACTGGGCAATCCCACGACCCGCCGCGCCAGTTCCGAAGGAAATTGCGGGGGTTTGCGATCTTCGGCCATGTGGTGTTCCTATGCGTCCCAAATGAATAAATGGGTTCATTTATCGGCAGGGAAACACGCGCAAATAACGACCTGACGCGCAGTCACCCTACGCAATTCGATATTGGTAAGACTATACGATGTTTCTCGGAAGCTGACACGAACTGAATCGTGACAAAGGTGTGATGGCGGCGTGTCGACGCTATTTGTGATCGAGTTTCTTCATCGACATCCGCTGATAGACATGAACCATGAAGGCGGTGCCGAGAACCGGCGTCAGCAGGTTCAAGATGGGGATCGTCATCAGCAATACCAGCGCCATGCCGGCGAGCTGCAGGCTGCCCCGATGGCTTCGCCGCAGCCGTTTCACGTCGCCGGGCGCGAGCCGCCGCTGCGCGACCATGTCGAAATACTCCCGGCTCACCAGATACCCGTTCACCATGTAGAACAGCACCAAATTCAGCGGCGGCACGAAGAACAGCAAGATGTAGAACGGCAGCGCCAACAGGTTCAGTAGCACCACCAGTAACGCGAATTTCACCGTGGAAACAACGACTTCCGACAGGGATTGTTCGCGCGCCTCGGGCAGGGCGGGATAATGCCGCGCCTCGACGGCGTCGGCCACCTCGTCCAGAAAGAAGCCCACGATCACGGTGACCACGGCCGGGAATAGCATCAGCGTCAGGACCAGCAGGGTGCCGATGAACAGGAATCCGGCCAGCCAGTCGAAGATCGTGCCGAGCGTCTCCTTGAGCCACTCCATGCCGGGGATGGCGTCCGCGGGCACGGTGGTCGCGACCCACCACAACGTGAACCACAACACGATGAACAGCACCAGCGACAGGCCGATGCTGAGCCACAACACGCGGCGCAGCTTCGGATCACCGAGCTGACCGACCGCTTTTGAAAAATGAGAAATCATGGCGTCTCTTTACAAGTCTCGTCGCGGGCCCGCAAGCCGCGCTGTCCATTACGGGTGCTCGTCATATCCGCCGGCCGGGCCGCCGCGCGTCGCCGGCTCCTCGCCGGCATAGGCATCCAATTCGATGACGTTCAGGTCCGGGTCCCGGATAAACACGGCGTGCATGCCCTTGAAGCTGAACTCGCCGGTCAACGCAATGCCCTGCTCTTCCAGAAAGGCCTTGGCGGCGTCCATCGATCCCACCTTGAAGGAGACATGCGTCAGGCCGGGGTATTTCTCCGCCACATCCATCAGGATGTTGGCGTCGGTCGCGGTGTTGCTCGGCCCCAGCAGGTTCAACACCACGCCGGATGGGTGCTGCATGATGATGGGGTGGCCCTGGTCGAATCCGGCATCGGTCAACGTTTTGAAACCCAGGGTCTCGTAAAAGGCCATGGACCGGGTCTTGTCGCTTACCCGGATTCCGACATGGTCGACTTTCTCGATCCCCAGCATTATTAACTTTCCTTGAAAAACAAATAGTTGAATGGAATCGGCCGGCGCCCGGCGATAATTCTGTCCGCTGTGGTTATATGTGTTGAGCCGAACCGCGGATTCAATAGCCATCGCTCTACCGGCGGGTGACCAAGCCGCCGCTTGCCCGGCCCGGCCGCCCGTCTATACTGCGCCCGCGGCGGCGGGCGCCGCATGATTCCCAAGGAGAGACTTCTTTATGGCGGAACAGCCGGAATACGATCTGGTCGGCATCGGCAATGCGCTGGTCGACGTGGTGGCGCAGACCGACGATGCCTTCCTGAACAGCAACGAGTTGTCGAAAGGCGGCATGATGCTGGTCGATACCGACCAGGCGAGCGCGCTCTACGATCGCATGCCGCCGGGCATCGAAGCGTCGGGCGGGTCCTGCGCCAACACGATGGCGGGGTTCGCCGCCCTTGGCGGGAACGGGGCCTATATTGGCAAAGTGCGTGACGACCAGTTCGGCACCGTGTTCCGGCATGACATGCAGGCGCTTGGCTGCGATTTCGATACGGCGGCGGCGACGGACGGTCCCGCGACGGGGCGATGCCTCGTGCTGGTGACACCGGACGCGCAACGCACCATGTGCACTTTCTTGGGCGCGGCCTGTCTGTTGACGCCGGACGACCTGGACAAGGACGTCATCCGGAACGGCCGTGTCGTCTATATGGAAGGCTATTTGTTCGATCAGCCGCCGGCACAGGCGGCCTTCATCGAAGCCGCCGAAACGGCGCATGCGGCGGGACGCGAGGTTTCGATCACGCTCTCCGACGGCTTTTGCGTCGACCGCCATCGCGACGCCTTCCGCGACCTGGTCGAGCATCATGTCGACGTGCTGTTCGCCAACGAGGTGGAGATCTGCTCGCTGTATCAGGTGGACGGATTCGACGATGCGCTGCAGCAGGTGCGCGGCCATTGCAAGGTCGCCTGCCTGACGCGCAGTGAGAAAGGGGCGGTCATCGTCAGCGGTGACGAGGTCCACGTGATCGATGCGGCGCCGGTCTCGAAGGTCTTGGACACCACGGGGGCCGGCGATCAGTACGCCGCCGGGTTCCTGTACGGCTACACGCGGGGGATGGACCTGCAGGCCAGCGGAAAGATCGGAGCGATCACTGCGGCCGAGGTGATCCAGCATTATGGCGCGCGGCCCGAGGCCGACCTGCGCGACGCGGTGGCGGCGCTCGGCTGATGTCCGAGGTTTCTCGCCGGATGCGCCGGCCGCGCCGGATGCGGATAACATGATCCGGGATTGGGCGGCGGCGCTTGCGGTCTATCTCGACCGGCGGGTGCTGTCGCTGCTCTTTCTCGGCTTTTCCAGCGGGCTGCCGCTGGCGCTGACCGGCTCCACCCTGGCGGCCCGGCTCGAACAGGCGGGCATTTCGCTCACCGAAATCGGGCTGATCGCCCTGGTCGGCATCGCCTATACGCTGAAGTTTTTCTGGTCGCCGCTGGTCGACCGGCTGCCGCTGCCCCTCCTGACGGCGCGGTTTGGCCGGCGCCGGGGCTGGATGCTCTTCGCGCAAGTCATGCTTTTGGTCGCTGTCGCGATGATGGCGCCGCTCGACCCGTCCGAGCCCGCCGGGCTGCTGCGCCTTGTCTCCTGGGCCGCGGTGGTGGCTTTCGCGTCGGCCACCCAGGACATCGTGATTGACGCCTACCGGACAGAAATCCTAGAGGAATCGCGGCTCGGCGCGGGCGCGGCGAATCTTGTCTTCGGGTATCGCATCGCCATGCTGGTATCGGGCGGCGGTGCGCTGATCATCGCGAACTACTACGGCTGGACCGCGGCCTATGCGGCGATGGCGGTCTGCATGGTGGTCGGCATGATCACCGTGCTGGTCAACCCGGAACCCAAGGTGCGCCGCACCGCCGAAAGCGAGCGGCTGGAAGAAGCCGGTGCGGCCCGGCTGGCGGGCGCACCGCGCGGCGTTCGCTCGGCGGCTCTGTGGGTGCATAGCGCGGTCATCTGTCCCTTCGCCGAATTCATGACCCGGCCCGGCTGGATCGCCGTGCTGCTGTTCATTGTCTTCTATAAGTATGGCGATGCCTTGCTCGGTTTCATGGCGACGCCCTTCTACCTGCGGACCGGGTTCTCGCTGGCCGAGATCGGCGTGCTCAGCAAGGGCTGGGGGCTTGCCGCGACCCTGATCGGCGCCGGCCTCGGCGGCTGGCTGGTGGCTCGCCACGGTGTCCTCAAGAGTCTGCTGATCTGCGGCGTATTGCAGGCGGCGTCGAACCTGGTCTTCGCGCTGCAGGCTTATGTCGGCTATTCGCTGCCGATGCTGGCGGTCACCATCGGTTTCGAAAACCTGACCGGCGGCATGGGGACGACCGCCTTCGTCGCCTATCTCTCGAGCCTTTGCAACGTGGCCTATACGGCGACGCAATACGCGCTGTTGTCGTCGCTTGCGGCGGCCAGCCGGACCGCGCTCTCGGCCGGCGGCGGCTGGCTCGCGGACCAGACCGGATGGCTGATGTTCTTCCTGCTGACCACGCTGGCGGCGCTGCCGGGTCTTGCGCTGCTGATCTGGATGATGCGGCGTTACCCGCCCGAAGAAAAACCGCCCGCGACGGCCGTTCCGCACCCTGATTGACGCACCGCCGCATTGCGCCAGATCAGTTAAACTGTAACGGCGTTTTGCTAGCGTCGCCGAACACGAAGGAACGGTGTCATGGCGGATGCGATGGAAGTGGTCGACGGAGACATCACCCAGCTACGGGTCGACGCGATCGTCAACGCGGCGAACGAAAGCCTGCTTGGCGGCGGCGGCGTCGATGGGGCAATTCACCGGGCCGCGGGGCCGGCACTGCTGGAAGAATGCCGGATGCTAGGCGGATGCGCCACCGGCGAAGCCAAGATCACCGGCGGTTACGACCTGAAAGCACAGCACGTGATCCATACGGTCGGTCCGGTGTGGGCCGGCGGAGCGGCGGACGAGCCGGCGTTGCTGGAAAGCTGCTACCGCCGATCGATGGAAGTGGCGGCGGAGAACCGCGTCATCTCGATTGCCTTCCCGGCGATTTCCACGGGCGTATACCGGTTTCCGCTCGATCACGCGACCAAGATCGCCATAGATACGGTTGCTACGCAGATAATGGGCGGATCTACCGTCGACCGCGTGGTCTTTTGTTGTTTCGGCGCCGAGGCCGCCACGCTATACCGCGCCGAATTGGAGCGCCATCGCTCATGAGCATCCGCGATCTCGATTACATCTTTCGGCCGGCTTCGATCGCCCTGGTCGGCGCCAGCAACCGGCCGAAATCCGTCGGGGCTGTGCTCGCGCGCAATCTGATGCGGGCGGGGTTTCAGGGGCCGATCATGCCGGTGAACCCGAAGCATAGGGCCATCGGCGGTGTTCTGGCTTGGCCGTCGGTGGCGGACTTGCCGATGGTCCCGGACCTCGGCGTCGTCTGCACCCCGGCTGACGCGGTGCCCGGTGTGATCGCGGAGTTGCGGGAGAAGGGCGCGCAGGCGGCGGTGGTTATCACCGCGGGATTCGGCGAAGGCGGCGACAGCGACGGCGAGACGCGGCGGGAAGCGATGTTGGAGGCGTCGCAGCGCATGCGGATCATCGGGCCGAACGTACTCGGCGTGCTGGTGCCGGGCGCTGGCCTGAATGCCAGCTTCGCGCATATCGACGCGGCCCCGGGCGATCTTGCCTTCGTGTCGCAGTCGGGCGCGGTCGTCACGTCGGTGCTGGATTGGGCCGCCGCGCGCGGTATCGGCTTCTCGCACATGGTGTCGCTCGGCGATATGGCCGACGTGGATTTCGGCGACATGCTGGACTATCTCGCGCTGCAGCCCGATGTGCGGGCGATCCTGCTCTATGTCGAGGCGGTGACCAACGCGCGCAAATTCCTGTCGGCCGCGCGGATCGCGGCGCGCACCAAGCCGGTCATCGTGATCAAGGCCGGCCGCGTGCCCGAGGGCGCCAAGGCGGCGAGTTCGCATACCGGGGCGCTGGCTGGGTCGGATGCGGTGTACGACGCGGTGTTCCGCCGCGCCGGTTTGCTGCGGGTGTTGGAAACCAAGGAACTGTTCGACGCGGTCGAGACGCTGGCGCATGCGCCGCGCTTTACCGGCGACCGCCTCGCTATTTTGTCTAACGGCGGCGGGTTTGGCGTGCTCGCCACCGACCGCGCTGTCGAGGAAGGCTGCCCGCTCGCGACGTTGTCGCCGGACACGGTCGCCGCGCTGGATGCGGTGCTGCCCGTCTCATGGAGCGGCGGCAATCCGATCGACATCATCGGTGACGCGTCCGGGCAACGCTACGGCGACGCGCTGCAGGCGACGCTGGCGGATAAGGCCGTGGACGCCGTGCTGGTGCTGAACTGCCCAACCGCCGTCGCCGACAGCACCGAGGCGGCGCAAGCGGTAGTCGATTGCCGGACGACGGGACGATTTCCCGTGCTGACGAGTTGGCTCGGTGGGACAGCGCCCGAGCCGGCGCGGAAACTGTTTTCCGCCCATCGCGTGCCGACCTACGACACGCCCGAGGATGCGGTGCGGGCCTTCGCGCATCTGATGCGGTATCGCGCGGGCCAAGCGGCGCTGGCGCGTGTGCCGTCGCTGGATGCCGAGGATCTGTCGGTCGACCGGGCGGCCGCCATGGCCGTGATCGATACCGCGCTTGGCGAGGATCGCGAATGGCTCTCCGAACCGGAAGCGAAGGCGGTGTTGCGCGCCTATGGCGTGCCGGTCGTCCAAACCCTGGTCGCGGAAACGGCGGCCGAGGCCGCGCGGCAGGCGGCAACCTTCGACGGACCCTACGTGATCAAGGTTCATTCGCCGGATATCACGCATAAGTCGGATGTCGGCGGCGTGATGCTTGATCTCGAGACCCCGGGCGCGGTGGCGGCAGCCGCGCAGGCGATGGAGGAACGGGTCCGCCGTGTCCGTCCCGACGCCCGCTATCATGGCGTCACGGTGCAGCCGATGGTGCGCCGCCCGGGCGCGTTCGAGTTGATCGTCGGCATGAGCGAGGATGCCCAGTTCGGTCCGGTCCTGTTGTTCGGCGAAGGCGGAACCGGGGTCGAGGCGATCGGCGATACGGCGATGGCGCTGCCGCCGCTCGACCCGACGCTAACGGAAGCGCTGATCGGCGAAACCCGGATCGGTGGCCTGTTGCGCGGATATCGCGGCCGCGCCGGGGCCGATGTCGACGCGGTTGTCGATACGGTGTTGCGGGTCGCCCGGATCGCCGCCGAATTGGACGCGGTTTCCGAACTCGACATCAACCCGCTTTTGGCCGACAGCGACGGTGTGATCGTGGTGGATGCACGGATTCGGGTCGCGCCGGTTCCGGTGGATGCCGTGCCAGGCGCCCGGCTGGCGATCAAGCCCTATCCCGCCGAGCTGCGCGGGACAGTCACGCTGCGGGACGGACGCTCGATACCGGTACGGCCGATTCGGCCAACCGATGCTCCACGGTTGCAGGACATGATCGCCCGGGCCGACGCGAGAGACATCCGCATGCGCTTCATGCATGCAATGAAAGGGCTGCCGGACAAGCTTGCGGCGCGATTGAGCCAGATCGACTATGCGCGCGAGATGGCCTTCGTGGCGTTCGAGGGGGACGGGAGCAAGGAAGCGGTTGGCGTATCGCGGCTTGCAGCGGACGCCAATAACGAGCGTGCGGAATTCGCCGTCATGGTGCGCACCGACTGGAAGGGTAAGGGCCTCGGCTATGGGTTGATGGGCTTGCTGATCGACCATGCCAAGGCGCGCGGCCTCGGCGAACTGTTCGGCGAAATCCTCAGCGAGAACCGACCGATGATCGACATGTGCAAGGACCTCGGCTTCACCGTGAAGTCGATGCCCGGCGAGCCGTCGATCTCCGAAGCGGTGCTGCCGCTAGGCTGAGCTGGGACATTCCAGCGCGTAGCCCGCCGCTCGGACCGTGCGGATCAGGTCGTTGTCGCCCGTATCGTTCAACGCCTTGCGCAAGCGCCGGATGTGAACGTCGACCGTCCGGGCCTCGACGAAGACGTCGCGGCCCCAAACCGCATCCAGCAGCTGTTCGCGGCTGAAAACGCGGCCCTGATGCTCCATCAGATAGCGCAGCAGGCGGAACTCGGTGGGTCCTAGATGCACGTTGCGGTCGCCGCGGTGCACCTTATGCGCCGCCAGATCCATGCGGATGTTGCCGCAATGCAGCGTTTCATCCGCCGGGGCCGGATTGGCGCGGCGCAGCAGGGCGCGGATGCGGGCGATCAGTTCGGCCGGGGAGAACGGCTTGGTGACATAGTCGTCAACGCCGCTGTCCAGACCGCGCACCTTGTCGGCTTCCTCGCCGCGCGCGGTCAGCATGATGATCGGCGTCGTCCGGGTTTCCGGTTTGCGCCGCAGTTGGCGGCACACCTCGATGCCGCTGGTCAGCGGCAGCATCCAGTCGAGCAGGATAAGGTCAGGGGGGCTCTCGTCCACAACGACCAGCGCTTCGTCGCCGTCACCGGCTTCGAAGACGTCGAATCCTTCGCGTTCGAGATTGTAGCGGAGCAACGTGACGAGGGCCGCCTCGTCCTCCACGATCAGTATACGGGGCCTCATAATAATGGCGTTCGATCTTCGTTGTTTGGAATGTCATTGTCGACGACCGTGAAACTCGGGTCATCGCCGCGGGGGCGGTCATCGGGCAGTTGTGTGCCTTTGACCTGGTAATGCACGATTTCGGCGATATTGGTGGCGTGGTCGCCCATCCGCTCGATGTTCTTCGCGATGAACAGCAGATGGGTGCAGCCGGTGATGTTGCGCGGATCTTCCATCATGTAGGTCAGCAGTTCGCGGAACAGGCTATTGTACAACTCGTCCACTTCCGCGTCCTGACGCCAGATCCGGATCGCCTTGTCGGTGTCGTTCTCGAGATAGGCGTCGAGCACCTCCTTGATCATGCTCTGCACCATACGCGCCATGCGGTCGAGTCCGGGTGCCGGGATGCGCGGCACCTGGCTGATCGCGATGGCCCGCTTGGCCACGCTCTTGGCGTGATCACCGAACCGCTCCAGGTCGGCCGCGATCTTGAGCGCCGATACGATGTAGCGCAGGTCGACCGCCATCGGCTGGCGTAGCGCCAGCAGCCGCACCACGAGCGCGTCAATTTCATGTTCCAGCGCGTCGATCTGCGCGTCACCCGCCCGCACCTGTTCCGCCAATTCCGCGTCGCGCCGCAACACGGCCTGGACGGCGCCGTCGAATTGCGTTTCGGCCAGGCCGCCCATGCGGCTGATCAGCGCGTTGAGCTGTTTCAACTCCTCGTCATAGGACTTGACGATATGCTCGCTTGCATTTGCCACGATTGTCTCTCCAATCAGCCGAAGCGGCCGGTGATGTAATCCTGGGTGCGTTTGTCGTTCGGGGTGGTGAAGATCTGCTCCGTATCCCCGACCTCGACGAGATACCCAAGATGGAAGAAAGCGGTGCGCTGCGATACCCGCGCGGCCTGCTGCATGGAATGCGTCACGATCACGATGGTGAAATTGGCGCGCAGTTCGTCGATCAGCTCCTCGATGCGCGCGGTGGCGATCGGGTCGAGCGATGAGCATGGTTCGTCCATCAGGATGACTTCGGGCGAGACCGCGATTGCGCGCGCGATGCAGAGGCGCTGCTGCTGCCCGCCGGACAGACCGGTGCCGGGCTGGTCGAGCCGGTCCTTGACCTCGTCGAGCAATCCCGCGCGTTCCAGGCTCGTCATCACGATCTCGTCGAGGTCTTCGCGGTTGTCGGCCAAGCCGTGCAGCTTGGGTCCGTAGGCAACATTGTCGTAGATCGATTTTGGAAACGGGTTCGGCTTCTGGAAGACCATGCCGACCAGGGCGCGAAGCTGCACCACGTCGACGCCGCGGTGGTAAACGTCCTTACCGTCCAATTGGATGTCGCCGTCGACGCGGCAGATGTCGATTACGTCGTTCATCCGGTTCAGGCAGCGCAGGAAGGTGGATTTGCCGCACCCGGACGGTCCGATCAGCGACGTCACCTCGCGCTCGCGGATGTCGAGGTCGATCCCCATCAGCGCCTGCTTGTCACCGTAGTAGACGTCGACATCGCGTGCCGACATCTTGATGACCGGCATGGCGCAGGGCGTGTCGTCCGCCACCATGGTTTTGGTTTTTTCAACCGTCATCGATTTGAGCTCCAAGTGCCGGGTCATCTTACCACTGCCTTTCGAAGCGTTTCCGCAGGATGATTGCAATAAGGTTCATGCATACGAGGAAGGCCAGGAGAACCATGATCGCCGCCGAGGTCCGTTCCACGAAAGCGCGTTCGGCGCTGTCGGCCCAAAGATAGATTTGCACCGGCAACACCGTCGCCGGGTCCAGCGGACCGGACGGGATATCGACGATAAAGGCCACCATGCCGATCATCAGCAACGGCGCAGTTTCGCCGAGCGCCTGCGCCATACCGATGATCGTGCCGGTCAGCATGCCGGGCATCGCCAATGGCAGGACATGATCGGTCACGGTCTGCACCTTGCTGGCGCCGATGCCCAGCGCCGCCTCGCGGATCGAGGGCGGCACGGCTTTCAGCGCGGCGCGCGATGCGATGATGATTGTCGGCAGGGTCATCAGGGCCAGCACCATGCCGCCGACCAGCGGGGCCGAGCGCGGCAGGTTGAAGAAGTTGAGAAAGACCACGAGGCCCAACAGCCCGAAGACGATCGACGTCACCGCTGCGAGAATGAAGAGGTTGAACTCGATCATGACGGTCCAGCGGTTCTTCGGCGCGAATTCCTCGAGGTAGACCGCCGCCATGACGCCGAGCGGGAAGGCCAGCAGCAGCGTGACGATCAGGGTGAAGAAGGAGCCGGAGACGGCGCCCCAGATGCCGGCGACCTCGGGATCGCGGCTGTCGCCCGACGTGAAGAAAGTGGCGTTGAACTTCTTCTCGAGCGCGCCCTTTTCCTGCAGCGCCGTAACCCAGGCAATTTCAATGTCCTTGATGCGGCGCTGGTCTTCCGGCACGTCGGCGCTCACATGGCCTTTAACAAAGACATCGATATCGTCGGATGCCGGCACCCATATCTTGCGCGAGGTGCCGATGATTGCCGGGTTCGCGACGACCAGGTCCTGCAGGTCATAGGCCGCGTGGCCGCTGACCAGCTTGTAGAGCTTGCGCTTGTCGCGGCGGCTCTTCACGTCCGGGAACTGGCTCCGCAGCGTCTTCTTAATCAGCCCGCCATAGTCGGCGCCGGCCAACACCTTCGGATCGGCGGTTCCTTGCGGGTCGATGTCTTCCTTGGCGAAGTCGATCTCAAGCTGGATGAAAGTCTGCTGGAACGCGGTGTATCCCTTCGACACGATGCTAACGAGCAGCAGGCCGAGGAAGGAGACCGCCAGGATGATCGATATCAGCCCATACAGCCGAAACCGTCTCTCTGCCGCGTAGCGCCGCTTCAAGCCGGCATCGACCCGTTCGGCGGTATTGCGGAGACGAGGGGAATTAGGAGCGGTGGCGTCAGTCATATTTCTCTCGGTATTTCTGCACCACGCGCAACGCGATGACGTTGAGGCAGAGCGTAATGACGAACAACACCAGGCCGAGTGCGAAGGCCGCCAGTGTCTTGGGGCTGTCGAATTCCTGATCGCCGACAAGCAGCGTGACGATCTGAACGGTTACCGTGGTGACCGCGTCGAAGGGATTGGCGGTCAGCCGCGCGGTAAGGCCGGCGGCCATCACCACGATCATGGTCTCGCCAATGGCGCGGGAAGCGGCCAGCAGCACGCTGCCGACGATGCCCGGTAATGCCGCCGGGATGATGACGTGGCGAATGGTCTCGGACTTTGTCGCGCCGAGGCCGTAGGAGCCCTCGCGCATCGCCCGCGGTACCGCCGTGATCACGTCGTCGGACAGCGACGATACGAAGGGAATGATCATGATGCCCATGACCAGCCCGGCGGCGAGCGCGCTTTCCGATGAAATCGTCAGGCCGAGATCAATGCCCGTGTCGCGCAGGTAGGGTGCTACCGTCAGCGCGGCGAAGAAGCCGTAGACCACGGTCGGGATGCCGGCTAGGATTTCCAGCAGCGGCTTGACCACGGCGCGAAATTTCGGCGCGGCGTATTCCGCCATATAGATCGCCGACAGCAGGCCGATCGGCACGGCCACGCACAGCGCGATAATGCTGATCAGCGCGGTGCCGGCGAAAATGGGGACGGCGCCGAACGATCCTGACGACGCCACTTGATCGTCGCGCAGCGCGATCTGCGGGCTCCACTCCAGGCCGAACAGAAACTCGACCGGCGATACCATCTGGAAGAAGCGCCAGGCCTCGAACAGTAAGGACATGACGATGCCGATGGTGGTGAGAATGGCGATCGTCGACGCGCCGACCAGGAACACCATGATCGTGCGCTCGACCAGGTTCCGGGCGCGCAGGTCCGGCGTAATATACCGCCGCCCGAAGCCGATCCCGGCGATCGCCAGAACCAGGCAGACCACCGCCATCGCGGCGAAACCAATCTGCTGTAGGCTCGCATAGCGCGCTGCCGCGGCCTTCAAATCGGCGTTCGCGTCGCCGCTGGTCGCGTCGCCGGCGGCCAGGTTGCGGATGTCGTTGATAAGAAGGTTCAATTCGTTTGGCGGCAGGCTCTGAAGGTTCTGCGGCAGCGCGCCGACGACCAGGGACGTCACGATGGTCGTCTCGAACACCAGCCAGAGCCCCATGACGGCAAGCGCCGGGAGGCCGCACCAGAGGATGATGTAGAGACCATGATAAGTCGGAAGGGAATGCAGGCCGATCGCTGTGTTTCCACCCACGGCAACTGCGCGGCGGCGCCCCATCGCAAACCCGATATAGGTCAGCACCAGTAGGACGGCGAATAGAACAAAGAGCTGCATCCGTTTTACTTCCCTGGGGGCCGGACTTTTTCGCCCGGTTTGGTGCTGACTTTTCTGGTTGGGCCATATCGGCCGGTCGAGGGTCAAAATGAAATCGGCGGCCGGGGTTTAAGCCGGCCGCCGATGCGGTCCTACATGGAGAGATTGACCATGCCAACCGAAGCGGCACGGACTTTCTTCCGTTCGGCGTCCGGCAACGGGATCAGGCCACGGTCGGCGAGATACCCTTCCGGACCCCAAGCTTTGTCGCTGGTGAACTCGGAAACGAACTCCTTGATGCCGGCGATTCTCCCGACATGCGCCGTCTTCACATAGAAGAACAACGCACGGGACACCGGATAGGTCTGCGCGGAGATGTTCTCGAAGGTGGGCTCGACGTTGTCGATCTGACTGCCCTGAACCTTGTCCGCGTTCTGATCGAGGAAGCTGTAGCCGAAGACGCCGAAGGCGTTCGGGTTGGCTTCGAGCTTCTGAACGATCAGGTTATCGTTCTCGCCGGCTTCGATATACGCACCGTCTTCACGGATGCCGCGGCAGATCGCTTTATACTTCTTCTTGTCCTGCTTCTTCACCGCCTTGAGCGACTTGAAGGTCTTGCAGCCGCCTTCGATGGCGAGTTCGTTGAACGCGTCGCGGGTACCGGAGGTCGGCGGCGGGCCGAGCACTTCGATCGCGGCATTCGGCAGCGACGGGTCGATGTCGCTCCATTTCTTAAAAGGATTGGCGATTAGCTTGCCGCCATCCTTGCCGCGTTCCGGAACCTGTTTCGCCAGCGCGAGGTAAAGCTGCCGCAGGGTCACTTTGATCGGCTTTGCCTTTTTCGAGTTGGCGAGGACGATTCCGTCATAGCCGATTTTCACCTCGGTGATGCCCTTGACGCCGTTATTGGCGCACCGCTCGACTTCGGTCTTCTTGATCCGGCGCGAGGCATTGGCGATGTCCGGGTGCTGGACGCCGACGCCGGCGCAGAACAGCTTGAGGCCGCCGCCCGAGCCGGTCGACTCGATCTTCGGCGTCTTGAATCTGGTGGTCTTACCGAACTTTTCGGCGACCACCGTCGCGAAAGGATAGACGGTGGACGACCCGACGATGTTGATCTGGTCGCGCGCGAGGGCAGAGCCTGCCATGGCCATCGAGGCCATTGCGCTTAAAAGGAGGGTTTTCTTAATCACGGTCACGCTCCGTTCTTCGTGGATATCTCGGTTTGGATGATTCGTTGTAAAAATCCGTAGCGAAGCCGCCGCCATTTAAATCGTCCGGCATCGCCCCTACGGCGTGACCGACCCTAGTGTTTAGCCACGACTCATTTACGACAGTTCCGTTACAGAAAAATGACAGCCGGGCGGTTATTTTGCCGGGCCGGGAAATAGACGGAGCTAGATGAAAAAGTGTTGTTTTACAGAATGATGGGCCGGGCGCATCGCGACCCGTTCCAGTCTAGCCCGTCATTTCGGCGGGCGGCTCTTCCGATGCGTCGGCGAAGATCGGCAACGTGACCGTAAAACTGCTGCCCTCGCCTTCGGCGCTGGTGATATCGAGTTGCCCGCGGTGCCGTGCGATGATGTGTTTGACGATGGCGAGGCCAAGCCCCGTGCCGCCAAGCAGCCGGCTGCGGGCCGCATCGACCCGGTAGAACCGCTCGGTCAGCCGGGGCAGGTGTTCGCGCGGAATTCCGGCACCATGGTCGGTCACGGTAACCGAAAGCTGGGCAGCGTCGGGTTGGCCGAGCACGATCTCGACCGGGGTATTTTCGCCGCCGTATTTGATCGCGTTGTCGATCAGGTTCTGAAACACCTGCGTTAGCTGGTCTTCGTCGCCGGGCACTGTGGCGGGTGTGTCAGGGACGGTGATCTGAATCGGCATATTGCGACCGCGCGCCTTCATCGACAGCATGTCTTTCACCTTGGCGAGCACCTGGCGTAAATCGACCGGTGTGTCGGGGCGGCGGTGTTCGTCCATTTCGATGCGCGACAGCGATAGGAGGTCCTCGATCAGGCGAGTCATCCGCCCGGCCTGCTCATGCATGATGGCGAGGAATTTGTCGCGCGCTTCCGTGTCGTCGCGGGCGGGGCCGCGCAGCGTTTCGACGAAGCCAAGAAGGCTCGACAGCGGTGTCCGCAATTCGTGGCTGACATTCGCGACGAAGTCCGCCCGCATGCGCTCCCCCAGACGGACCGGCGTCAGATCGTGCAGCAGGATCAACGCGCCGCTGTCGGCGGATTCTCCCAGCGGTTCGACGAGGGCGCTGTAATTCCGATTCGTCGGCGGCGGCATGGCGATTTCTTCCGCCAGGCTATTGCCGTCGTTCAGTGCCGAATCGACTGCCCGCAGAAGGACCGGGTGGCGCAGGCCGGCGGCGAGGTCGCGGCCGGTCAGTTCGGTCTCGAAGATTTCTTCGGCGGCGTTGTTGGCGCGCACCACCATGCCGGATTTGTCGACCACGATGAGCGGATCGGGCAAGGCGTCGAGGATGTAATCCGCTGTCGCCCGTTCGGCCGCCAGGTTTTCCCGTTCGTCCTGCCATTGGCGGCCGAGACGGGCGATCGCGAGCGACAGGTCGCCGACCGTCGTCGCCGCGTAGCCGGGATCGTTCCCACCCGCCGCCAATTGGTCGACCCGCAACCGAAGCCGGGCCAGGTCGGTGACATGGCGCCATGCAATCACGCCGGCCAGGGCGAAGAGAATGGCAGCGGCGGCAAGGGTGATCCCAGGTGAAAGGATGCCGGCGATCAAGAGACCCGCCAGCACCAGAATGCCGGGGGCGGCAACCGTGAAAACGGCTAGAAGCAATCGATCGGGCCGACGGTACGGCATGGGCCATCCTTCATCGGGCGGAACAAGCCTTTGTGATGCCGGCGCCTGTTCCGCGGCTTTTCTAACCCACCTTTATAGTGCGCCGATGTTAAAGGATTGCGTCATGCGCAGCCAAGGCGGCAGCGTTGACGACATCGTTCACTGTCGACCCCATCGGCACGAATTGCACCGGCTTCGCGAGGCCGATCATCACGGGCCCGATCACGGTGCCGTCGCCGAGCGCGCGCAAGAGCTTCGCGCTGATGCTGGCGCTGTGCAGTGCCGGCATGATCAGGCAGTTCGCGGCGTCCGTTAGCCGGCAGAACGGATAGACCTGCTGCATCAGATTGAAGTTCAAGGCCGTGTCCGCTTGCATTTCTCCGTCATACTCGAAATCGACGTTGCGGCTGTCGAGAATCCGGACGGCTTCGCGCACCCGCTCCATATGCGGGCGCATCGGCTGGCCGAAATTCGAGAAGGATGCCAGCGCCACCCGAGGTTCCTGGCCGAACTGACGGGCATAAGCCGCGGTCTGAATCGCGATGTCGGCCAGCTCCTCGGCGGTCGGCACTTCGTGGACGTTGGTGTCCGAGATGAACACGGTACGCCCCTGCGTCACCACGACCGTGACACCCATCAACCGCTCACCGGGCTTCGGATCGATGACATGCCGCACGTCTTCGAAGGCGGTGGCGAAACTGCGTGTCGTGCCGGTCACCATCGCATCGGCGTCGCCCATCGCGATCATGCAGGCGCCGAAGACGTTGCGGTCCTGATTCACCATGCGCTGGCAGTCGCGGTAGAGATGCCCGTTGCGCTGCAGCCGTTCGTATAGAAAGTCGGTGTATTTCTGATTGTTCTTGCTGATCCGCGCGTTGTGGATTTCCAGGCCGCCATTCGCCTCGATGCCGAGCCGCGTCATTGCCTCGCGGACCCGGTCTTCCCGGCCGATCAGGACTGGTGTGCCGAAACCGGCGTTGCGGAAGGTGACGGCGGCACGGATGATCCGATCCTCCTCGCCCTCGGCGAACACCACGCGGCGCGGGTTGGCGCTGACCCGCGTATGGATAAACTGCAGAGTGGAAAGTGCAGGGTCGAGCCGCACCGACAACTGCTTGCGGTAATCAGCCATATCCGCGATCGGCGCGCGCGCCACGCCGCTGTCCATCGCTGCCTGGGCGACCGCCGCCGGCACTTCGGAAATCAGCCGCGGATCGAACGGCACTGGAATGATGTAGCCGGGACCGTATTTCAGCCGCTTGCCGCCATAGGCGGCGTCCACTTCGTCGGGCACGTCCTCGCGGGCCAGTTTGGCCAACGCCTCGGCGGCGGCGATCTTCATCGCGTCGTTGATGGTCGATGCGCGCACGTCGAGTGCGCCCCGGAAGATGTACGGAAAGCCCAACACGTTGTTGATCTGGTTCGGGTAGTCGGACCGGCCGGTCGCCACGATGGCGTCCTTGCGCACGCTTTCGATATCTTCCGGCGTGATTTCCGGGTCGGGGTTGGCCATCGCAAAGATGATCGGATTCTTGGCCATCGATTTGACCATGGCCTTGTTGACCGCGTCCTTGGCGGACAGGCCGATGAACACGTCGGCGCCTTTCATCGCGTCGGTCAGGCTGCGCGCGTCGGTCGCCGCCGCATGCGCCGACTTCCACTGGTTCATCCCTTCTGCGCGGCCCTGGTAGATGACGCCCTTGGAATCGCACAGCACGATGTTGTCGTGCGGCGCGCCCATCGATTTGATCAGCTCGACGCAGGCGATCGATGCCGCGCCCGCGCCGTTAACCACCATCTTCGCGTCCTTGATGTCGCGCTTGGTCAGGGTGAGCGCGTTGACCAATCCGGCGGCGGTGATGATTGCGGTGCCGTGCTGGTCGTCATGGAAGACCGGCACGTCGAGCAGCTCTCGAAGCTGCTGTTCGATCAGGAAACATTCCGGCGCCTTGATGTCCTCGAGGTTGATGCCGCCGAAGGTCTTGCCGATCACCTTCACGCAGTTGACGAAGGTGTCCACGTCCTCGGTGTCGACTTCGAGGTCGACGCCATCGATATCGGCGAAACGTTTGAAGAGGACCGACTTGCCTTCCATCACCGGCTTCGAGGCGAGCGCGCCGATATTGCCGAGGCCGAGCACGGCGGTGCCGTTCGATATGACCGCGACCAGGTTGCCCTTGGCCGTGTAGTCATAGGCGCAGGCGGCGTCTTCCTCGATGGCGAGGCAGGGATAGGCGACGCCCGGCGAATAGGCGAGTGACAGGTCACGTTGTGTCGTCAGCGGCTTGGTCGCGCGAATTTCCAGTTTGCCCGGACGGCCGCGCGCGTGCATGCGCAATGCGTCCTGCTTGAGCAACTCTTCCGGCGTTTCGGTTTTCTTCTTTGCCATGAGCGTTTCGGCCGCCCCTATTCAGTTGGTCCAGTCATGCAATTGGCGCGGTTGTCCAATTTGTCCAGTCGTCGCTGAAATTCTTCTGGCGCGCGCCATGGCGGTCATCGCCTTCGGTGGCCGTTCCCGCCACAGCCGGTGTCGCCGAGATGTGTTGAGGAAAGTCGCCGTTCCGCCGCCGGAGCCATACTGGCATGAAGCCGTCCGGCATGGCTAGCATCCGCGTTGCGCGGTATACGGTCGTAAATTCTCGCGGAGTCGCGTGTTCCCTGCATGGAAGGCCCGCCGCCGCCGTGTTATTTTCCTCCCGCCATGACCCGCCCGATCTCCCGCAATCCCAAAAAGGCACCGAGCCGCCGGCCGGCCGGCCCGACGCCGATGATGGCGCAGTTCCTGCGGATCAAGGAAGCGTATCCCGATTGCCTGTTGTTCTATCGCATGGGCGACTTCTACGAGATGTTCTTCGAGGACGCGGTCGGCGCGGCGGCGGCGCTCGACATCACCCTGACCAAGCGCGGCGAACATGACGGCCGCGAAGTACCGATGTGCGGCGTGCCGGTGCATGCGGCCGACGGCTATCTGGCGCGGCTGATCCGCAAGGGGTTCCGGGTCGCGATCTGCGAACAGATGGAAGACCCCGCCGAAGCCAAGAAGCGCGGTAACAAGTCGGTCGTGAAACGCGACGTGGTCCGCCTGGTCACGCCCGGCACGCTGACCGAGGACGGGCTGCTGGATGCGCGGGCACATAACTATCTGGCGGCCTTGGCCCGGGTCGGCCGCGAGCTTGCCGCGGCCTGGCTCGACATGTCGACCGGCGCTTTTTATACGCAACCGCTGCAGGGCGGTGACGCGGTGGGCCTGGGCGCGATGCTGGCCCGGGTCGATCCGGGCGAGTTGGTCGTGCCCGAAAAACTCGCAGCCCAGGACGATCTTGCCGAAATTCTGCGGGAGCGCGGCGAAAGCGTCTCAATCCAGCCGGACAGCCGCTTCGATTCACAGAATGCGCAGCGCCGCCTGACTGCGCTTTACGGGGTCGGGTCGCTCGACGCCTTCGGTGATTTCGCCCGCGCCGAACTGGCCGCTGCCGGCGCACTGGTCGACTATGTGGAACTGACCCAGGTCGGCAAGCTGCCGCATCTGGCGCCGCCGCGCCGCGTATCGGCGGGTGCGCTGATGGAAATAGATGCGGCGACCCGGCGAAATCTTGAGCTTGTACGCACCCTGACGGGCGACCGCCAGGGCAGCCTGCTGTCGGTCATTGACCGGACCGTCAGCGGCGGCGGCGCGCGGGCATTGGCCGCACGGCTGGCAGCACCATTGACCGATCCGGCCGCGATCAACGCGCGCCTCGATATGGTGAGCTGGTTCGCCGACGACCCGGACACCCGGTCCGATCTGCGCGAAGGGTTGCGGCGCTGCCCGGACTTGGAACGTGCATTGTCGCGGATCACGGTCGGCCGTGGCGGGCCGCGCGATGTCGCCGCCGTTCGCGACGGGCTGGTCCAGGCCGATGCCCTGCGTAGCGTGATCGAAGCCGCCGCCGTGCCCCCGCCGTCGGGCATCGCCGAGGCGTTGACCGATCTTGGTGAGCATGCGGTGCTGGTCGACCGGCTGACCCGGGCGCTCGCCGAAGAACTGCCACTGAACGCGCGGGACGGGGGATTCATCGCGCGCGGCTATGCGCTGGAGTTGGATGAAGTGCGCGAGCTGCGCGACGAGAGCCGCCGCCTGATCGCGAACCTGGAACGCCGCTACCGCGAGGAGACCGGCGCGGACACGCTCAAGATTCGGCATAATAATGTGCTGGGCTATTTCATCGAGGTGACGCAGCGTTTCGTCGACCGTCTCGGCGACGACTTCATTCACCGCCAGACGATGACCAACGCGGTGCGCTTCAGCACCACCGAACTCGCGGACCTGGCCCGGCGGATCGCCGATTCCCGCGACAAGTCGGTGGCGATCGAACTTCAATTGTTCGACGACCTGATCGTCGAAGTAGCGGCCCGCGCCGACGCGATTGCGCTGGCGGCGGCGGCGCTCGCGGCGCTGGACGTGGCCTCGGCCCTGGCGGATCTCGCGGTCGAGCGGCGCTATTGCCGCCCGGCGGTGGTCGACACCAGCGAATTCGCGGTTACGGGCGGGCGGCATCCGGTGGTCGAGGCCGCGTTGCGCGACGGGCAGGACGGCGGCTTCGTCGCCAACGACTGCGATCTCGGCGAGGCCGACCGGCTGTGGCTGCTGACCGGGCCGAACATGGCGGGTAAGAGTACTTTCTTGCGTCAGAATGCCCTGATTGCCGTACTGGCGCAGATGGGGTCCTTCGTGCCCGCGGACTCGGCACGGCTCGGCGTGGTCGACCGGTTGTTCAGCCGGGTGGGTGCGGCCGACGACCTGGCGCGTGGCCGCTCCACCTTTATGGTCGAGATGGTCGAGACGGCGGCGATCCTCAACCAGGCGACCGAACGCTCGCTCGTCATCCTCGACGAGATCGGCCGCGGCACCGCCACTTTCGATGGCTTATCGATCGCCTGGGCGGCGGTCGAGCACCTGCACGAGGTGAACCGCTGCCGCGCGCTGTTCGCGACGCATTTCCACGAACTGGTTGCGCTGACATCGCGGCTTGCCGCGCTCAAGCCTTACACCATGCGGATCAAGGAGTGGGAGGGCGAGGTGGTCTTCCTGCATGAGGTGGCGACCGGCGCGGCGGACCGCTCCTACGGCATCCACGTCGCGAAGTTGGCCGGACTGCCGCCCGCGGTGATCGACCGGGCGGAGTCGGTCCTCAAGACGCTGGAAAGCGGCGAGCAGTCCTCCGCCATGACCCGCCTCGCCGAAGACCTGCCGCTCTTCGCGGCGCTCGCCGATGCCCCGAAGGCGGCGGTCGCACAACCATCGGCGGTGGAGGAAACCCTCGCCGCGGTGGACGCGGATGAGTTGACCCCGCGCGAGGCACTCGACCTGATTTACCGCCTGCGAGCGCTCCTGGACGACTGACCCGGAAGCCCGGAAAGCGGTAGTTTCCCTTGCATTCAGCGCCAAGCTGACGCATGACTTAGCAATGGAAAGACTGCGGAAGAAACGCGCGATAATCGATCGCGCCGTGCTGCATGAAGCGGCGCTGGCGGTGCTGGACGGGGACCTCTCCGAGAGCGACCGGCCGCAAGCCATGCTGGAATTCTATCGCGCAGCGCTGGCGGACGGCGGGGCGGAAATCCGCCGCCGCTTCGACGAGGACCAGAGCGGCGCGCTGGCGGTTCAGGGCCACTGTTTCCTGATGGATCAACTAATCCGCGTGATGTACGACATCGCGGCGGACTACATCTATCCCGCGGCCAACCCGACCGCGGGCGAGCAGTTGTCGATCGTCGCTTATGGCGGCTACGGGCGTGGCGAACTCGCGCCGAAGTCGGATGTCGATCTGTTGTTCCTGCTGCCCTACAAGCAGACGCCGCGCAGCGAGCAGATTATCGAACATACCCTCTATACGCTCTGGGACCTGGGCCTGAAGGTCGGGCATGCGACGCGGTCGATCGACGACTGCATCCGCCAGGCCAAAGCGGACATGACGATCCGTACGGGCCTGCTCGAATCCCGCTTCGTCTGGGGCGAGCAATCCCTGTTCCGCGAGTTGCGGACGCGGTTCCGCGACGAAGTCGCGGCAGGCACCGGACCCGACTTCGTCGACGCCAAGCTGCGCGAGCGCGACGAGCGGCATCTCCGCATGGGCGATTCGCGCTACGTCCTGGAACCCAACGTCAAGGACGGCAAGGGCGGGCTGCGTGATCTGCACACTTTGTTCTGGCTCGCGAAATATCTCTACGGCGTGGACGATGTAGCACTTCTGATCGAGGAAGGCCTGTTCACCGATCAGGAAGTCGCGCTGTTCGACAAGGCGCAGGATTTCCTGTGGACCGTGCGTTGCCACCTGCACTATCTGACCGACAGGCCCGAGGAACGCCTGACCTTCGATCTGCAGCCGGAATTGGCGACCCGGATGGGCTATCGAGATCATGTCGGCTCGTCCGATGTCGAGCGCTTCATGAAGCATTATTTCCTGGTGGCGAAAGATATCGGCGATTTGACGCGGATCTTCTGTGCTGCACTCGAGGCGCGGCATGAACGGCGCAGCCTGCTGCGGCTTCCGGCCGGTTTGTTCCAGCGTGAAGTCGAAGGATTTGTCGTCGAGGGCGGACGCTTGACGGTGAAAAGCGAAAAGCATTTCGCCACGAGTCCGGTCGACATGCTGCGCTTGTTCGAGGTGGCGCATCGCCGGTCGTTGGATATCCATCCGGAAGCGCTGCGCCTGATCACGCGGAACCTGCGGCGCCTCAACAAGCGTCTGCGCGAAGACCCTGAAGCGAACCGCATCTTTCTCAGTATTCTGGCGGCGGAAAAGAATCCGGAAGTGGCGCTGCGCCGGATGAACGAGGCCGGCGTCCTCGGCAAGTTCATGACCGATTTCGGCCGTGTCGTGGCGCAGATGCAGTACGACATGTACCACGTCTACACCACCGACGAGCACACAATCCGTGCGATCGGCATTCTCAACCGGATCGAGCGCGGTGAGCTGGCCGACGACCATCCGCTGTCGACCGAGGTAATCCACAAAGTGCTGTCGCGCGAGGTGTTGTATGTCGCGGTGCTGCTGCACGATATCGCCAAGGGCCGGGGCGGCGACCATTCGGTGCTGGGCGCGAAGATCGCAGATCGGCTTTGCCCGCGCCTCGGCCTGACACCGGAACAGACTGAAACCGTGAGCTGGCTGGTGCGCTATCACCTGCTGATGAGCAACGTCGCCTTCAAGCGCGACCTGGGCGATCCAAAAACCATCATGGATTTCATCGACCTGGTGAAATCGCCGGAACGGCTGCGTCTGTTGGTTTGCCTGACGGTCGCCGACATCCGGGCCGTTGGGCCCGGGCGCTGGAACAATTGGAAGGCGACATTGCTGCGCGACCTGTATTACCGGGCCGAGGCGGTGATGTCGGGCGGACACGCCACCGTAGGCCGGGACGCCCGGGCCGCCGCTGTGGTCGCCGCCCTGCGCACCGATCTCGCGGATTGGCCCGAAGCGGAACTCGACGCCCATGTCGCGCGCGGACATCCGGCCTATTGGCTGTCCTATGACGACGAAACGCTGCAGCATCAAGCCCGTTTCATCCGTGAAGCCGAGGCAAGCGGCCATCCGCTCAGCGTCGACCGGCGGGTGCATACGGAGCGGGCGGTTACGGAAATTACCCTCTATGCCGACGATCATCCGGGCCTGTTCAGCCGCATCGCCGGCGCATTGGCGGTGTCCGGCGCGAACATTGTGGACGCCAAGATCAACACGTTGAACAACGGCATGGCGCTCGACAGTTTCCTGGTTCAGGACTCCGACGGCCAAGCCTTCGCCCGGCCGGACAAGCTGGCCAAGCTGTCCGTGCTGATCGAACAGACCTTGTCGGGCCGCCTGCGACCGTTGACCGAACTGCGCAAGCGGCAGGGCTATCCAACCCGGACCGATGTCTTCAAGGTGGCGCCGCGTGTTCTGATCGACAACAAGGCATCCAGCCGCCACACGCTGATCGAGGTGAACGGCCGCGACCGGCCGGGCCTGCTGTATGACGTGACCCGGGCCGTGGCCGACCTCAGCCTGCAGATTTTCGCTGCCAAGATTTCGACATACGGCGAACAGGTGGTCGACGTGTTCTATGTGAAGGATGTGTTCGGTCTGAAGGTCGAACATCCAGGCAAGCTGGACCAGATTCGCGAACGATTGTTGAAAGCGCTGGCCGATCCCGATTGCCAACCGGCGGCCAAACCGCGTAAGAAACCCGCCACCCGGGCGCGTACCGCAAAGGCCGGAGCAAGTGCCGCGGAATAGGCTTGGCCGTAAAGATGGAAATTTCCCTTATTTGACCGTATTGATGAGGCTGCCTGTGGCAATAGCCGCGCGGCGTCAACGCTAGGAGGCATTATGGAACAAACAGAAGTCGTGCGATTGCAGGCGTATCTTCGCGAAACCTTTGGATCGCAACGGATCCGGCTGGGCAAGCCCAAGATGGACGGGTCGGTCGAGGTCAGCCTCGGCGAAGAGTTCATCGCGATCATCTACCGCGACGTGGACGAGGATGACGGCGAAGTCTCCTATGCTTTCCAGATGGCCATCCTGGAGATGGACCTTCCGCCGGCACCCTAAGCGCGTGCCGCCGGGCGCAGTACTTCTTCTCCTGCGGCGAATAGGGTAAACAGCCGCCATGGCCCTGTTCCGTGCGATTGCGACCTTGGGCGGCTGGACGATGGCGAGCCGCATCCTCGGCTTCTGCCGGGATATCCTGTTCGCCGGGATCATCGGCGCTGGCCTGGTGGCGGACGCCTTTTTCGTTGCTTTCAAGTTTCCCAATTTCTTCCGCCGTTTGTTTGCTGAGGGCGCGTTCAACGCCGCCTTTGTGCCGCTCTATACCGATCGGCTGACCAAGGACGGCCCTGTTCCCGCCCGCGCGTTCGCCGCCTCGGTCGCGGCGGTGCTGCTCAGCGTCATGTTGTGCTTCACGCTGGCGGCGCAGTTGGCCATGCCCTGGCTGATGTATGTGCTGGCGCCGGGGTTTGCGGATCAGCCGGAGAAATTCGCGCTCGCGGTCGACCTGACCCAGCTCACCTTTCCGTATTTGATGTTCATGGCGCTGACCGCGCTGCTCGCCGGCATGCTCAACTCGATGCACCGGTTTGCGGCGACGGCGGCGGCCCCCGTGCTGTTGAACATCGTCATGATCGGGGTATTGCTGGCGATTCGCGAAGGCGTGTTCACGGTGCCGGGCTACGCGCTTGCGACGGGTGTCGCGGTTGCCGGCGCCGGACAATTCATATGGATGGTGCTGGCCTGCCGGCGCGCGGGAATCATGTTCCGGCTGCCCCGTCCGCGGCTGACGCCCGGGGTCAAGCGGCTGCTGGTCCTGATGATTCCGGGCGCGATCGGCGCTGGCGTGGTGCAGGTCAATCTGGTGATCGACATCGTGCTGGCCTCGCTGCTGCCGGAAGGCTCGGTCTCCTACCTTTATTTCGCCGACCGCGTGAACCAATTACCGCTCGGCGTGATCGGCGTGGCGGTTGGGGTGGCGCTGCTGCCGATGCTGTCGCGCCATCTCAGCGCCGGCGAGGAACAGGCGGCGACCGACACGCAGAACCGCGCGATCGAATTCGCGCTGCTGCTGACGGTGCCGGCGGCGGCGGCGCTGGTCACGATTCCCGACCCCATCGTGCGGGTGCTGTTCGAGCGGGGCGCTTTCGACGCGGCTGATGCGGCAGCCACCGCAGGGGCGCTCGGCGCCTTTGCACTCGGGCTGCCCGCCTATGTGCTGATCAAGGCGCTGACGCCGGGATTCTTCGCGCGGCAGGACACGGCGACGCCGGTCAAGGTGGCGGTCGTCGCGATGACGGTCAATATCGGGGTCGCTGTTGTCCTGATGCAGGTGCTGGCCCATGTGGGAATAGCACTCGCCACTGCCTGCTCGGCCTGGATCAACGCCGCGATCCTGGCGGTGATCCTGCATCGGCGCGGACATCTCGTCTTCGACGCCCGGCTGCGTGGCCGGGTGCCGCGCATCGTGATGGCGTCCTTCTGCATGGCGGTGGCCTTGTGGGGCGCCAATCAAGGATTGGCCGACTTTCTGCGCGGCGGGTCCGGCGAACGCATCGCAGCACTTGTGGCGTTGGTGATGTGCGGGCTCGTGACTTTCGCCATTGTCGCGCCACTTCTCGGCGCGGCGCGGATTTCCGATTTGCGGCGCGCCTTGCGGCGGAGTTGATTTGACAGTTCTCCGCGGCCGTCTATAGGGTTCGGTCTGTTTTATTGCGCCGTCTCAGGCCAGCGCCGCCCGTCCTGGGCAGTGGAAAAGGAACATCCATGGTTCGACTATCCGACCTTCCCGAGATCGAGGCGGAACATCTCCTCGACCTGCCCTGCCCCGTGAACGAGGATAGCCGCTGGACCGATGCGCCGCCGCTTGGCGAGATGCGCGTCGCGATCATCACCTCGGCGGGGCTGTCGCGGAAAAGCGACGAGACCTTCCGGCCCGGTGCTGCGGACTACCGGGTGATCCCGGCCGACCTGGACTCGTCCGAACTCATCATGAGCCATGTCTCGACCAATTATGACCGCAGCGGCTTTCAGCAGGATATCAACGTGGTCTTTCCGATCGACCGCCTGAACGAGTTGGCGGCCGACGGGACGATCGGATCGGTCGCGGCCTTCCATTACTCCTTCATGGGGGCGACCGAGCCCGAGAAGCTGGAGCCGCGCGCCCGCGAACTGGCCGGCCTGTTGAAAGAGGACAAGGTCAACGCGGTGCTGTTGACGCCGGTCTGACCCAACTGCACGCGCGCCGTTGGCGGGCTTTCCCGATATCTCGAAGAAGAAGGGCTGGTGACGACGCAGATCAGCCTTGTGCGTGAGCACACCGAAAAACTGAATCCGCCGCGCGCGCTGTGGGTGCCGTTCGAACTGGGGCGGCCGATCGGCGCACCCGACGAGCCGGCCTTTCAGCGCCGCGTGGTCGAAGCGGCCTTGGCGCTGTTCGCGGAACCGGAAGGCCCGGTGCTCGCGGAATTCCCCGACGACGCGCCCGGTGGCACGTCCGGCGACATGTCCGGCTGGGTCTGCCCGGTCAACCTGACGCCACCGGCCGAAGATGCCGCACCGGACGGTGCGCTTGCCGCCGTGCTTGCCGAAATGGACCAACTCCGCCCCTGGTATCAGGTGGCGTTGGAGAAGCGCGGGCGAACTACGGTCGGCCTGAGCGGGCTCGACATCGGTGCGGCGGTCAAACTGCTGGCCGATTTCATGGACGATCAATCGATCGCCAGCCCGCGCGAGGATATCGCCCTGCCGCAGGCGCTCAAATTCGCGTCCGACGATATCAAGGCCTGGTATTTCGAAGCCGCGACGGCGCAGCCGGGTCCGAGCGGCAGCGTCGCGTTGAACGATTGGTATTGGCAGGACACTGCGGCCGGGGCCATGGTGCGCCGGCTCGCCGCGACCTGCCGGACCCTCGACGGCGGGATGATGCAGTTGCTCGGCCACAAGGCCTTGGTGCCGCGGACCCACGAGCATCTCGTTCAGGGTATATAAGAGTATGGTGCGCCTCAGTGATCTGCCGGACGTCGACGTTACGCATCTGCTGGGCAAGGAATGCGACGCTTTCGAGACGTCGCCCTGGGTTTCCGGCCCACCGGTTGCCGAGCGCCGGGTCGCGATCATCACCACCGCGGGTCTTCACCGACGGGACGACCGCAGCTTCGATATCCGCGATACAGGATACCGGGTGATTCCCGGCGATGTGGCGGCGAAGGATCTGGTGATGTCGCACAGCTCGGTCAACTACGACCGCACTGGGTTCCAACAGGACACCAACGTGGTGTTCCCGATCGATCGGCTGCGCGAACTTGAGGTGGCGGGCGAGATCGGCTCGCTGGCGCGGTTCCATTATTCGCTGATGGGCGCCGGGTGGCTGCCGCATGAGATCGAGCCGACGGCGATCGAACTCGCCGGCATGCTGAAAGAAGACAAGGTCAACGCGGTGCTGCTCAGCCCCGTCTGACCCAACTGCACGCGCGCGGTCGGTGCGGCCGCGCATTACCTGGAAGCCAACGGCATCGCGACGACGGGCATCAGCCTGGTCCGGCCCAACACCGAACAGATGCGCCCGCCGCGGTTCCTGTGGGTGCCGTTCGACCTGGGCCGCCCCTTCGGTGCGCCGAACGAACCGGAATTCCAAACCGAGGTGGCGCGGACCGCGCTCGCCCTGCTGGAACGCAACGATGGGCCGGTCCTGCTGGATGATTTTCCCGAGGATGCACCTGGCGGGCCGTCCGGCGACATGTCGGGCTGGGTCTGTCCGATATCGCTGCCAACCCCAAAGGCCGAGGCCGGGTCGGCGCTGCTCGAAGAGGTCTTCGCGGAAATCGAGCGTCTCGCACCCTGGCATGCCTTCGCCCTGGAAGAGCGTGGCCGGACGACCTTCGGGCTGTGCAAACTCGAGATCGAGGACGTGGTGCGCTTTCTGAACGGGTTCTTCGACGGCACGCCGGACAACCCGCTGCCCGACCTGACGCTGGGTGAAGCGGTGCGGCTGGCCTGCGAGGACGTGCGGAGCTGGTATCACGAGGCGGCGACGGCACAGCCGGGCGCTGCCAGTCCGCGCGAACTGCGCGACTGGTTCTGGGGGGAGACGGCGGTTGGGCGTTTCTATCTGGCGCTGCAGCCGGTCTTGGCCAAGCATTCGGACGAGCGCGTGCGCCACGTCGCCACCGGCCAGTTCGTGCCACGGTCCCAGCGTCACCGCCTGGGCTGAACCTCTTTCCCTTGTTTGCTTACGTTGGACGATGCTTGACGGCGGCCCCGGCAGCCGGGATAACTCCGCGCGTTAGCCGCCCCCGCGTCCAAATCGGGGGCCCCCGATCATCCGCGTGTCCAAAGCGAGGGACCAGAAAATGAACCGCATCTTCTCGGGCATTCAGCCCACCGGCAACCTTCATCTCGGCAACTATCTCGGCGCGATCCGCAACTGGGTGGATCTCCAGGGCGAATACGAGTGCCTCTACTGCATCGTCGATTTGCACGCGATCACGGTTTGGCAGGATCCGGCTGAACTGTTGGCGAGCACGCGCGAAGTAACCGCCGGGTTGATAGCCTCGGGCATCGACCCCGAAAAAAACATCCTGTTCAATCAAAGCCAGAACCCGGATCACGCCAGCCTCGCGTGGATATTCAATTGCGTGGCGCGGCTCGGCTGGCTCAACCGGATGACCCAATTCAAGGAGAAGGCGGGCAAGCACCGGGAGAACGCCTCGGTCGGGCTCTACGCTTATCCCAACCTGATGGCGGCGGACATCCTTGCCTATAAGGCGACGCATGTGCCGGTCGGCGACGATCAGAAGCAGCATCTGGAACTGTGCCGGGACATCGCGCAGAAGTTCAATTCGGACTTCGGCGTGGAGTATTTCCCGGAGGTCGAGCCGTTGATCCTGGGGCCGGCGACCCGCGTCATGTCGCTGCGCGACGGCCGCAACAAGATGTCGAAGTCGGACCCGTCGGAATACAGCCGTATCACGCTGACCGATGGGCCGGACGGCATCGCCCAGAAGATCCGCAAGGCCAAGACCGATCCGGATGCGTTGCCGTCCGAGGTCAAGGGGCTGGAGGACCGGCCGGAAGCGACAAATCTGGTCGGCATCTATGCGGCGCTTGCCCGCAAGAGCCGCGAGGACGTGCTGGCAGAGGTCGGCGGCCAGCAGTTCTCCGAGTTCAAGGGCGGCCTGACGGAATTGGCCGTATCGGTCCTGGGGCCGATCGGCGAGGAAATGCAGCGTCTGGTGGTCGATACGGACTATATCGACGGCATTCTGCGCCAAGGCGGGACCAAGGCGCGCGCCATTTCTGGGCCGATCATGCGGGAAATCCAGGAAATCGTCGGTTTCGTCCAACCGTAAAGACTGTCAAATCAGCGGCCTATTGTACGCGCGGCCGCGCGTGTTGCGCCTGGCCGCGGCATGATGGCAGACTACCGCCGGGTGTGAGGATCAAGGAAAATGAGCGCGGATACCGAAAAATCGGCAGCGTCGGCTGGTGAGGAAAAGGCAGAGAGCGAGCGGATCATGCTTGTCGTCGTCGACGACAGCAAGGAAATGCCCGTCGCCCTGCATTTCGCCTGTCGGCGTGCCCGCAATACGGGCGGCCGCGTGGCCTTAATGACCGTTATCAAGCCCGCGGATTTTCAGCATTGGGCATCGGTCGGCGACCTGATGCGGCAGGAGGCCCGCGAAGAGGGCGAACAGCTTCTGCAACGGCTGTCGGCGGAAGTCCTCGAATGGTCGGGGCGATACCCGATTCTCTATATCCGAGAAGGGGATACCCGCGAAGAGTTGATGGCGCTGCTCGACGAAGAGCCGTCGATCTCGATCCTGGTGCTGGCGGCCAGCGCCGGATCCAGCGGGCCGGGACCGCTCATCAGCTACCTGTTAAGCAAAAAAGCACGCGAAACCCGGATTCCGATCACGATCGTACCGGGCAATCTGTCTGACGAGGAAATACTTGAAATAACGTAGATATTTTCTAACTGAGTTAGGGAAACCCCTGCTTTCGGGCTAAAGGACTACTTCAAAAGTGTAATTGTTTAACCCCAGTGAGCAGGCATTCTATCACCAACGGATCGCCGGGCGTTGGCTCGGCAGGAGAGATCGAGAAAATGTTCATTCAGACCGAACAGACGCCAAACCCGGCGACATTGAAGTTCCTGCCCGGGCAGACTGTGCTCGAAACCGGCACGGCCGACTTCACGACCGCCGAGGATGCGGGCACCCGGTCGCCGCTGGCGGCCCGCTTGTTCGATGTCGACGGGGTTGGGGCGGTTTTCTTTGCCCGTGACTTCATCACGATCACCAAGACCGCCGAGCACGAATGGCACATCATGAAGCCCGCCCTGCTTGGTGCGATCATGGAACATTTCACAGCCGGCCGGTCGGTCATGACCGATGCGGCGGATGGTACGGACGGCAACGCAGCCTCCGAGGATGACGACGAGATTGTCACGCAGATCAAGGAATTGCTCGATACCCGCGTCCGCCCAGCAGTGGCGATGGATGGCGGCGATATCGTCTATCACGGTTTCGAAGAGGGTGTGGTCTTCCTAACGATGCAGGGTGCCTGTGCAGGCTGCCCGAGTTCGACGGCCACGCTGAAGATGGGCATCGAGAACATGCTCAAACATTATATTCCGGAGGTTGTCGAGGTGCGCGCTGTCGGCGTTTAGCCGCCCGCGTCCCGATGAACATACAGGCACATGAAAAAAATCCCGGCTCATACCCAGACTAAAAACGGCGCAATGCGACGGTCGCGCGCTTGGACCGTCGGCGTTGCCGGGATTCTGATGGCCGGGGCTGCGGCCGCCTTTGTGCCGCCGGTGCAGCAGCATGTCGCCGCCATTCTTGACCAGGCCGGCATGGTCGGCATGCGGAAGCCGTCGGCCATTCTCGCTTTTGCGACGCCAGCTAAGTTGAGCCGCCATTTCGCGTCCATGGGCTACGATCTCGACGCGGTCCGGAAGGACAATATGCCGGTGCCGCGTCTGTTCCTGTCCAAGATGCCGGATGGACTCAGCGCGTTGAAGCAGTCACGTGAGCGCAAGGCCGTTTTCCTGCGCCTGATGCTGCCGTTGGTTCTGAACGCTAACGAACGGGTATTGCGGCAACGGGCGCAGCTTCTGGTATTCGATGCCAAGCTGGCCGCCGGCAGCGACTTGAGCCCTGACCAGCAGCATCGCCTGGAAGCGATTGCCACGGAATACAGGACCGACCCGAATCGTCTCGACCTGCTGCTGCGCCGCGTTGACGCGGTGCCGCCGTCGCTGGCGCTCGCCCAGGCCGCGATCGAAAGCGGGTGGGGAACGTCGCGCTTCGTCCGCGAGGGCAACGCCGCCTTCGGGCAATGGACCACGGCGAAACACAAGGGCATCGTGCCGAGCGGCCGCGATGTCGGGAAATCGCACAAGATTCGCAGCTTCGACCATCTCGGCGATTCGGTGCGCTCCTATATGCATAACCTGAACACGCACCGTGCCTATGCCGGGCTGCGCGACATGCGCACTGGCATGCGGTCCGAAGGAAAGCGGCTGGCTGGGCACAATCTACTGCCGGCGATGATTTCCTATTCGGAGAAAAAGGGCGCGTATCTCGACCTGCTGCGCAGCGTCATTCGCACCAACAAGCTGGCGCCGCTCGATGCCGCCCGGCTGAGCGACAAGAGCCCGCACGAGGGATCTGACGTCTGACCGTTCGGCTTAGCGCCGGCTTTCCCCACGCAAACGCCACGTCGAATTTTACGGCTTCACGTAATACTGCATGCCGAGCCAGCGCCATCGGCCGCCGGGTCCAGGCATGGTGCAGTTGATCCGCGACCGGCCCTTTCGGAATTCGCCATTGAAGCGCACTTCGATGCGCTGCGCGCCAAGCCGTTCGATTGTCGCCTTGCCGGTTTGCGAGTGGTAACAGGCGAGTTGTGATAAGCCCCGCACCGATTTATCAACGGTGAATCCGAAGGCCGGCGGGTTGGCGGATGGCTTGATCAGCGGGTCGGTCGGCACGATGCCGGTCACCGGCACCGGCAACGCGTTCAGGACAAGCGTCAGCCGGTCCATCCCACCATAGGTTTCGTTCAGCGCAAAGCGCGGCAGATAGTAGGGCGATTGGCCCGATTCCATGACGCCAGAATGCTGTCCGAAGGCGGTGCTGTGGCCGGCGGCGCGGACCAGCGCCGTGACCTCGGCCGAGGATTCGCCGAACGGATAGGCGAACAGCGGCGGTACCGCGCCGAGTTCGCGCTTCAGGATGGCGTTCGATGTGTCGATCTCGGCCTTGGCCGCGGCGAGCGAGCCTTTCGCAAGATGCGCATGCGAATGGGTGTGGGCGCCGATGGTCACCCCGGCATCGCGCAGTTCGCGAATCTGATCCCAGGTCATGAAGCCCGGCAGGCGTTGCTCTACCGGTTCGGTCGCCACAAACAGGGTGAACGGCAGGCCGGCCTTGCGCAGCCGTGGCCAAGCTTCGGTGTAGACCGACCGGTAGGCGTCGTCGATGGTGATGGCGACGGCGCGGTCCGGCAGCGGCGTGCCCGAACGCAGCGCGGCGGTGATTTCCGGCAGCGGCAGGACGGTGTATTTGCCGCTCGAGAGTTCCGCGAGATGGGCGTCGAATTGTTCGAGCTTTATATTAGTGCTGGGATGGGCATCTTCGCCAAAGCGGTGATACATGACCGCGACGGCGGATGTCGGATTCTTGGCCGCGGTTTGGGCCGTGGTTTCGGGTGCCATCAGCGGCACCGCCAGCGCGGCCAGCGCGCTGATCGTCAACCATTGCCGTCGGCCGGGAATGTTGTATTTCATGATGGAATCGGGCAAGCACTCGGTTCCGAAAGTGTGACAGGTATAGGCCGCTTCGCGAATCGCGACAAGCGGTTATCGAATGACCCGTTGTCCGGGCACGGCCCGGCGGCAGGACCAAGAAAAGCGTGACGACGCGCAATCAAGGGGAAGAAAACAATGCTGGATCAGGCCGCCCTCGACATTTTATTCAACGCTGCCCGGTCGCACCGCGACTGGAAAGACGCCACGGTCGGGGAAGACCAGCTGCGTGCCGTCTACGACCTGTTGAAGATGGCCCCGACCAGCGCGAACTGTTCCCCCGGCCGCTTCGTCTTCGTCGCATCCGCCGAAGCGAAAGAAAAACTGCGGCCCTGTCTGATACCGGGCAATGTGGACAAGACCATGGCCGCCCCGGTGACAGCGATCATCGGCTATGACATGGATTTTCACGAGCGCCTGCCGGATCTCTATCCGTTCGCCGATGCGCGGGCGTGGTTCACTGGGAACGATGCGCTGATCGAAGAAACTGCGTTCCGCAACGGCACGCTGCAGGGCGCTTATCTGATGATCGCCTGCCGTGCGCTGGGGCTGGATTGCGGTCCGATGTCCGGGTTCGATAATGCCAAGGTCGACGCTGCTTTCTTCGACGGGACACCGTATCGATCCAATTTTCTGTGCAATATCGGCCATGGCGACGGATCGGCCCTCGAGCCCCGCGCACCGCGGCTCGATTTCGATACCGTTTGCCGCGTCCTGTAACAGGAGACGGGCCAGTGTCATGATGCTGTTGGCGATCGATACCGCGACAAACCGCTGCTCCGCCGCGGTCTTTGCCGATGGTGCGGTCGTCGCGTCGCGCAGCGAAGACATGCTGCGCGGCCATGCCGAGGCGCTGATGCCGATGGTCGCCGATATCCTGGGCGAGGCCGGATTGACCGGTCCGTCGGGCGTTGCCGGCCTGGACGGCATTGCGGTGACAGTCGGGCCGGGCGCCTTCACCGGCGTGCGGATCGGCCTGGCGGCGGCGCGGGCGATGGGGTTGGCGGCGGGGTGTCCGGTGCTCGGCCTTACCACACTAGAGGTTGTGGCGGCGGACGCGGCGCCCGGTCTGTCGGTGCTGGCTGCGCTCGATTCCAAACGCGCCGACGCTTATGTCCAGCTTTTCGATCCGGATGGTCGGCCGCTTGCCGGTCCGGCAGCGCTGCTTCCCGATGCGGTGCCGGCCTATCTGATGGCAGGCGGCCTTGACGCCGGCGACATAGCCATTGCCGGGGATGGCGGCCGCGCAGTCGCGCCGGCGCTGACGGCGGCCGGTTATGTTGTCCGGCCTGCCGATGGGGCCGGGTTGCCCGATATCGCCGTCCTGGGGCGGTTGGCGGCCGTACGCTGGATGGCGGTGGCGCCGCGCCTTGGCGATTCGCCGCCCAGCCCTCTTTACTTGCGGCCGCCCGATGCCACGCCTCCGAAGGTACGACCGGCGCCGCGGAAGCCCGGGTGATGACGGCGCTTGCCGTTCAACCGGTCACGACCGCCGATCTCGATCTTCTGGTCGACCTCTATGCCCGCAGTTTCGATGAACCTTATGCCCGCCCGGCGCTGGAATCGCTGATCGCGTCGCCCGGCGCGTGGGCGACGATTGCCTGGCGTGGCGATCCGGCCGAGCGATATGGCGCCGGTTTCGTCATTGCGCGTGCCGTCGCGGGCGAAGGTGAAATCTTGAGTCTGGGGGTCGCGGTGGCCGAGCGCCGCCGCGGAACAGGCCAGGCGTTGTTGAACGATGCGGTCTTTCGGCTGGCGCTGAGTGGCGTTGATGCCGTGTTTCTGGAGGTGGGGGAGGATAACCCTGGCGCGGTTGCCCTCTACCGAGGGACCGGTTTCCGCGAGGTCGGCCGCCGCCGCGGATACTATTTGCGAAAGAACGGGCACCGCGTCTCAGCGTTGATCATGCGCTATCCCGTAAGAAAATCCGACTATTCATCGAAATAGTAGAAGAATCACCCTCTCTTGATGTGTACGGCTAATGCTTGCTACACTATAGTTACTAACGTTTCTTCGACTATAAACGACATGCAGAATCGGTTAGTCGGAGGAACCAAAAGAAAGAATAATTAGGTGGGAGAATTTTCCGCTAAAACTGCGGAAAACGGGTCATGCAGGTGACCGTATCAATAAAGGGGCACGAAACGATGACAGAGTCATCCACTGGAGAGGTGAAACGGGAAGAAATTCTTGGACATACTTCCGAGATTGTTGCCGCTCACGTTTCCAATAATACGGTAGCGCTTTCCGATTTGCCGAGTTTGATTGAACAGGTTTATCGTACGCTTGCGTTGGTCGGTGGGGCCGAAGGCGGAAACGCTGACAGGCCGACGCCAGCCGTTCCAATCAAGAAATCGATTACGCCGGATTTCATCGTCTGTCTTGAGGACGGTAAGAAATTGAAGATGCTCAAACGGCATCTCAAGACCGCCTACAACATGACGCCCGAGGAATATCGGGAGCGGTGGGGCTTGTCGCCGGATTATCCGATGGTTGCGCCGAATTACGCGAAACAGCGCAGTCGTCTCGCCAAACAAATCGGGCTGGGAACCCGGTCGCGCCGCAGCCGTCCGGTATAGACGGATCTGCGGTTGCGTCCAAGGGGCGGGCCCGGACGCGCGTGGCGTGGATCAACGCCACGCGGGTGGTGTCTCTTCCTTGCGATCGTACTATAGTTAATCTCGCAAAGACGAAGCGGGGTTGCCGTGCCGGATCGAATCGAAAAAATTTGCGCCGATAAGGGTCTGAAAATGACCGCGCAGCGGCGTGTCATCGCACGGGTGTTGTCGGAAGCGACCGACCATCCCGATGTCGAGGCCGTGCACCGGCGTGCCTTGCGTATCGACTCGCGGATTAGCATTGCCACGGTTTATCGAACGGTGCGGCTTTTCGAAGAGGCCGATATTCTGGAACGGCATGATTTCCGCGACGGCCGGTCCCGCTATGAAGAAGCCACCGAAATCCACCATGATCACCTGATCAATATCGAGACTGGTGAGGTAATCGAATTCCAAAACGAAGAAATCGAGGCGTTGCAGCGTGCCGTGGCCAAAAAACTGGGCTTCGACCTCATTGATCACCGCCTCGAACTATATGGAATTCCACTGAAAACCAAAAAGAACTCAACAAAATAGAGCCAATAGAATAGACGCCGCCGTTTATTAAAAATCCGCGTCAAAACCGTCACACAGACTGGCGATACAACTGCTCCATTGGGTGCCACCGTTGCAGCACGTCATTTTGGTAAAGGCGGTAGAGACGCGCATTGTCGATACACACGCAGTCGCCCGGCGCCGGCCAGACACATTCGGTAAAACGACCTGCTTACTTGGCCCGTTCCGGCCGGCTCGGCGAGATTTTCGGCGACGATCCAGCGGAATCCCGCGTTCCGGAGGCGGGGTGGGCGCAACTGCCGGATTGGCCGGCCTTTACCGGCGCTTGAAACGGCGGGGGATATGTGAAAAGTTAATCTTTCATTGGTCCGATACGGGCTATAACAAGGGTGAACAGGACCGAAAGTCCGGACTTTACCGCATTGACCAGAAGTTTCGCAGGCAAGAGCCAAACGCGATATGCCCCGGGGCGGCAGGCAGGCTGCTGACGGTGGGCAAGAAGCTCTACATCAAAACATACGGCTGCCAGATGAACGTCTATGACTCCGACCGCATGGTGGATGTCCTGACGCCGCTTGGCTACACCCCGTCGCCGTCGCCCGACGGCGCCGACCTGGTGATCCTCAACACCTGCCATATCCGCGAGAAGGCGGCCGAAAAAGTCTATTCGGAGCTGGGCCGGCTGCGCGCGCTTCAGGAGCAGCGCCGCGCCGAGGGCGGCCGCATGATCGTCGCCGTCGCCGGCTGTGTCGCCCAGGCGCAAGGCGAAGAAATTCTCGACCGCGCCGCGAGTGTGGACATCGTTTTGGGCCCACAAACCTATCACCGGCTGCCCGATATGATCGCCGAGATCGAACGCGCCGACGGTGCCCGCGTGCTCGACACGGAATTCCCGGCGGAGGACAAGTTCGACTTCTTGCCGGAAGAGACGGCGGCGCCCGGCGTGTCGGCATTCCTGACGATCCAGGAAGGCTGCGACCGCTTCTGCACCTTCTGCGTCGTGCCGTATACGCGCGGCGCCGAACAATCGCGGCCGATCGATGCCGTGGTGCGCGAGGCCGAGCGGCTGGTTGCCGGCGGCGCGCGCGAAATCACGCTATTGGGCCAGAACGTGAATGCCTATCACGGCACCGGGCCGGATGGCCGCGAATGGCGGCTCGGCCGCCTGGTTCGCCGGTTGGCGGAGATCGACCGGCTCCACCGCATCCGGTACACCACCAGCCATCCGCGCGACATGGACGACGATCTGATCGCGGCCCATGGCGAGGTTCCGGCGTTGATGCCGTTCCTGCATCTGCCGGTACAGTCGGGGTCCGACCGGATCCTGGCGGCGATGAACCGCCGCCATCGAGCCGACGACTATCGCCGGATCGTCGATGATCTTCGGTCAGCCAATCCGGACCTTACCCTGTCGTCCGATTTCATCGTTGGATTTCCGGGTGAGCGCGACGAGGATTTTGCGGCGACCCTGGCGCTGGTCACCGAGGTCGGCTTCACCCAGGCTTTTTCGTTCAAATACAGCCCACGGCCGGGAACGCCCGCCGCCGATATCGGCGACCAGGTGCCGGAAGCCGTCAAGGACGAGCGCCTGGCGGGCTTGCAGCAACTGTTGCGGGCGCAGCAGGACGCGTTCAATCAAAGCCAGCTTGGCTGCGAACTGCCGGTTCTGTTCCAAAGCCGCGGCCGCCATGCCGGGCAGGTGGTCGGGCGGTCGCCCTATCTGCAGCCGGTCCATGTCGTCGCGACAGAGCAGTTGATCGGCGACATCCGGCCGATACGGATCGTGGAGATCACGTCGAACAGTTTGAAGGGCGAACTCGTCGATATGCCGGCGCGCGGGGAGATGGCGGTCGCGTGACACAGCTTTCGACACCCGCCGACGCCGCGACCCTGTTGCTTGATTTCGAAGACAACCGGTTACTTCCGCTGCTGTATGGCTCACATGACAAACACCTGGCGCAGATCGAGCAGCGCCTCGGCGTCTCGCTGACCAGCCGCGGCAACCAGATCGTCATTGCGGGATCGGCGGAGCCTGCGGCCCTGGCGCAACGGGCGCTTGAACGCTTGTACGGCCGCGTGAAAAGCGGCCTGCCCGTCGATGCCGGCGAAGTCGACGCCGCGTTGCGGATGTCCGACAAGAACGATTCACAGCGGGATGGCGACGAACCGGTCATCAAGACGCGGCGCAAGCGGGTATCGCCCCGCTCGCCGGCGCAGGCCCGCTATATCGAGGCGATGCGCCGCGATGAACTCGTCTTCGGGATTGGCCCCGCCGGAACCGGCAAGACCTACCTGGCGGTATGCTACGCGGTCGAAATGTTGCTGGCTGGACAGGTCGACCGGCTCGTGCTGTCGCGACCGGCGGTCGAGGCGGGCGAACGCTTGGGATTTTTGCCCGGCGACATGCGGGACAAAGTCGACCCTTATCTCCGGCCGCTCTACGATGCGCTTTACGACACGATGCCGGCGGACCAGGTCTTGAAGAAGCTGGAGACCGGAGAAATCGAAATCGCGCCGCTCGCCTTCATGCGCGGGCGGACATTGACCAATGCGTTCGTCATCCTGGACGAAGCGCAGAACACCACGCCGGTGCAGATGAAGATGTTCCTGACGCGGATCGGCGAGAACAGCCATATGGCGGTCACCGGCGACCTGAGTCAGATCGACCTGCCGGGCGGCGTAAAATCCGGATTGCGCGACGCGGTCGATACCCTCGACGAGGTCGAGTCCGTCGCCTTCATTCATTTCACCGAGCGCGATGTCGTTCGGCACCCGCTGGTGTCGCGCATCGTCCGCGCCTATGACGCGCGTGACGCGTCCGGCGCCGGCCAGAATGCGGCGCGCCGCCGATGAGCGATACCGTCGCCATCGATATCGCGACGCCGATGCGCCAATGGACGGATATCCTGCCGGATGTCGAGGACCTGGTCCGCAGCGCTGCAACGGCGGCGTGGCGGGCAAGCGGCGGCGGCACGGCGGCAGCGGTGGAAATCAGCGTGGTGCTGGCGGATGACGCCATGGTTCGGACGCTCAATCGCGACCATCGCGGAAAAGACAGTCCGACCAACGTGCTGTCCTTTCCAATCGGCCCCGCCGGCAGTATGGACGCGGTGCCCACGATGTTGGGCGACGTGGTCCTGGCCTGTGAGACCGTGATAGCCGAAGCGGCGGCGCAGGGTAAACCGGTGGCGGATCATCTTCGACATCTGGTGGTGCATGGCGTATTGCACTTGGCCGGATATGACCACGAGGACGACGCGGAGGCCGAGCGAATGGAACGGTTGGAAACGCAGATACTTGCAGACCTGGGGGTCGGCGACCCATATCAATACGGTGACGTGGCGGAATGACTGCCCGTAAATGCCCATGGCTATGAACGACGACGCTGCACAAACGGAACCTCCATCTAGTCCCGACACCGCAGTCGACCTGCGAAAGCCGGCTGGCTGGCGGCGTTGGTTCAAGGGATTGCGCAATGGGCGCAACGGCGGATCGAACGTCCGCGAGACCCTAGAAGAACTCATCGAACAACACGAAGAGCGCGAAGACCCGATCGATTCGCGGGAACGTCAGCTCATCGACTCGATCTTAACGGTCGGCGGCCTGACGGTGAATGACGTCATGGTGCCGCGCGCCGATATCGTCGCCGTCGAGTGTTCGACAACGTTGAACGAGGTCGTCGAAATGATGGCCAAGGAGGGTCATTCACGCTTGCCGGTCTATCGTGAAACCCTCGATGAGGTCATCGGCATGGTCCACATCAAGGATGTGTTGGCGATTGTCGGCCGGAACAAGACCGCGGAGTTGACCAAGCTGGTGCGCGAGGTCCTTTTCGTGTCGCCCAGCATGCGGGTGCTGGATCTGCTGCTGAAGATGCGGTTGTCGCGCACGCATATGGCGCTCGTTGTCGATGAATACGGTGGGATCGACGGGCTCGTGACGATCGAGGACGCGGTCGAGCAGATCGTCGGTGAGATCGAGGATGAGCATGACGACGCCGTCGGCCCCAGCCTGCAGCGGCGGAGCGACGGCACGGTAATCGCCGACGCGCGCTATTCGATTGACGATTTCGAAGACGAGGTGTGTTCCATCCGGTCCGCGGAAGAACGCGAAGAAGATATCGATACGCTCGGCGGGCTCGTGTTCAGCATCGCGGGACGTGTGCCCATGCGCGGCGAGGTCGTCTGTCACGAACCTTCCGGGGTCGAATTCGAGGTGATCGAGGCCGACCCGCGCCGCATTCGCCGGCTTCGCCTCGGCAATCTGCCCATTCCCCAGCCCGCCGATGAGTGACGCCGCGGCGGCCGCCGTGCGGAAGCCCTTGATGCCGGCCGTCGCGGACTGGTTCGCAGCGTTGACCGGTTGGCGCCGGCGCGGAATCGCCTTTTTCGGCGGCGCGGTCGCGACACTGGCGCTGCCGCCGGCGCATGTCCTGCCGGCAATCTACCTGGCATTTCCCATCTTCGTATGGATGCTCGCGGGCGCCCGCGGGTGGCGCTCGGCCTTCGGGCTCGGCTGGTGGTTCGGCTTTGGCTTCTTCGCGGCCGGTTTGTATTGGATCGGCAACGCTTTGCTGATCTTTGCCGGCAAGCACGCCTGGATGATTCCGTTCGCATCGCTCGGCCTGCCGGCCTTTCTGGCGATATTCACCGGGGCGGCGGCCGTGGCGGCTTCGTTCGGGCGGAGTCATCTCGACCGGGCACTCGCCTTGTCTATCGCCTGGGTCGGTGCGGAGTGGCTGCGCGGCCATATCCTCACGGGCTTTCCCTGGAACCTGGCCGGGCATAGTTGGGTTGGCTCCGATGCGTTGCTGCAGACCGCGGCGGTCGTCGGTATTTACGGCGTCAGCCTGATCGCGATTGCGTCGGCCTGTTTGCTGGCGGCGCTGGCTGATTCCGGCAGCCGGCGCTGGATCGGATGCGTTGCCGCGGTTGTGTTGCTTGCCGGACCATGGACCGGCGGCATGGCGCGTTTGGCGGCAGCGCCACCGCCAGGCGAGGCGGTCGTGCCCGGGGTCGGCCTTCGCCTGGTTCAGGCCGGTATTCCGCAGCAGGAGAAATGGCGGCGCAGCTTGCGGCAGCGAAACCTCGACCTGCATCTCCAGCTCAGCCGCGACAATCGTCCGGATTGGGTCACTCATATTATCTGGCCGGAAAACGCGGCCACTTTCTTTGTCGAAAACCAGCAATTGGAACGCACGGCCGTCGCCAGCGTGGTCCCGCCGGGCGGCTTGGTGATTACCGGTGCGCCGCGCCGGGAGATGAATCCGCTGCGCCTTTGGAATTCGATGTTCGCCATTGACGGGTCGGGCGCGGTGGTCGGGCAATATGATAAGGCGCATCTGGTGCCGTTCGGCGAGTATGTGCCATTGCGAAGTCTGCTGCCGATTGCCAAGATAACGCAGGGGGCCGTTGACTATTCCGCCGGTCCGGGCCCCCAGACCGTGCGCTTGCCCGGCCTTCCGGCGATGAGCCCGTTGATCTGTTATGAGGTGATCTTCCCCGGCGCCGTCTTAAACCGTGCCGATCGCCCGGCTTGGCTACTCAACCTGACCAACGATGCATGGTATGGTTTGACGGCAGGGCCCTATCAGCATCTTGCGATTGCCCGGGTCCGCGCCGTCGAAGAAGGCATGCCGCTGATTCGATCGGCCAATACGGGGATCTCCGCCGTGGTCGATTCCTACGGTCGGGTTTTGGCCCGGCTGGGATTGCGAGAGAAGGGGGTGTTGGATGTGCGTCTACCCGCCGTCGTCGGCCAGAAAACGCTTTACGGGCGGTACTATGATATGCTTTTCCTGGCAATCTGGATGCTCGCTTGCGTTGTGTTAGTTTTCCTAAGGCGATTGCGCAGTTGAAATATTTTTATACTTACTAAACCGGGGCGGCCTTGACCGTGTCGAAACTTTGACATAACAAGGGTCTACCGGAAGGGTATTGAAAATTTTGGAAAAATGGGGATCGTAGGACCATGTCGAATACAGCGCCTGTGCGGCAGTCTGCGGGTCGAACAGGCAAACCTAACCCAGTAGACATCCATGTGGGAAGTCGCGTCAGGTTGCGTCGTACTCTTCTGGGATTGAGTCAGGAGAAGCTCGGCGATGCGCTGGGTCTGACCTTTCAGCAGGTTCAAAAATACGAACGGGGGGCGAACCGAATTGGTGCGAGTCGGTTGTTTGATTTGTCTCGTGTCTTGGACGTTCCCATTTCGTTTTTCTTCGATGACATGTCGCCAGACGTTTCGGAACGGTCGCCGGCCCAGCAAGTGGGGCTTCCCGATCTGCCGCCGTCCGGCTTTGACGTGGATCCGATGGCTAAGCGAGAGACGCTGGAGCTGGTGCGTGCCTATTATCGTATCAAGGACCCGAATGTCCGGAAGCGCGTCTTCGATCTTGCGAAAGCGCTGTCCAACGTCAACGATCACGACTGAAAAACCCGTACGTTCGTGTTACTCCGGCGGACGGGGCGTTTTTCACGCGTCTTGACGATATAAGAAAACATTGTCAAAAGAGCGGCCCGTTGTTGATTTCAACGGGCGCTTGGCGATTCATAACCGTGATCGGGCATTCGGTTTCGGACGATATTTTGCTTATTTGATGGAGGACGTGCGCGTGCCAACGGGAGATTACCTTTTTACCAGCGAATCGGTGTCCGAAGGACATCCGGACAAGATTTGCGACCGTATTTCGGACGAGATCGTGGATCTGTTCCTGGCGTCCGGCCCCGATGTGCGGACGGGCGTTGAAACGCTCGTCACCACGAACCGCGTGATTCTCGCCGGTGAGGTTCGCGGACCGCAGGACATCGATGCCGACCAGATGGAAGCGCTGGCGCGCAAGGCGGTTAAGGATATCGGCTACGAGCAGGATAACTTCCATTGGAAGAACCTGGAGGTGCAATGTTACGTGCACAGCCAATCGCCGGATATCGCACAGGGCGTCGACGCGGCCGGCAACAAGGATGAAGGTGCCGGCGACCAGGGCCTGATGTTCGGTTATGCGTGTAAGGAAACACCGGAACTAATGCCGGCGGCGATCCAGTACAGCCACGATATCCTGCGCCGCATGGCGGCTGCACGGCACGCGGGCAAGTTGCCCGGGATTGGCCCGGACTCGAAGAGCCAGGTCACCCTGGCGTATGAAGGCGGCAAGCCGGTGCGGGCCACCTCCGTTGTCGTCTCAACGCAGCACGGCGAATCGTTGGAACAGGACGAGATCCGCGAGCTGATCCGGCCTTTCGTTGTCGATGTTCTGCCCGAAGGATGGATGTGCGGCGAGGACGAGTTCTACGTTAATCCGACCGGGCGTTTCGTCATCGGCGGCCCGGACAGCGACGCCGGCCTCACCGGCCGCAAGATCATCGTCGACACGTATGGCGGCGCCGCGCCGCATGGCGGCGGCGCCTTCTCGGGCAAGGACCCCACGAAGGTCGACCGGTCGGCGGCCTATGGCGCGCGCTATGTCGCCAAGAACGTGGTCGCCGCCGGATTGGCGGATCGCTGCACGATTCAGGTCGCCTACGCGATCGGCGTTTCGAAGCCGCTGTCGGTCTATTTGGACACATACGGCACCGGGACGGTCGACGACGAGAAGCTCACCGCTGCGGTAACACAGGCCATGGACCTGAGTCCGCGGGGAATTCGCGAACATCTCAATCTCAGCCGCCCGATCTATGCGCGCACCGCGGCCTACGGCCACTTTGGGCGTACGCCGGACGATGACGGCGGATTCTCCTGGGAACGGACCGACCTGGTCGATGCGTTGCAGGGCGCGTTGAGCTAATCCTTTCCGGATGGCTCGCCCTGACGGCGCGAGGCGGATGTTATGGCCAAGGAAGACCGGCGAATTCTCTACGGCCGCCGGCGCGGCCGACGGCTCCGTCCGGAGCGGGCGCGGCTGCTCGATCAGATGCTGCCGGCACTTGCGCTGGAGCCCGAGGCGCTGGACGGTGACCCTGCGGACTGGTTCCCGCGGCCGGTCCGCGCCCTCTGGTTGGAGGTCGGATTCGGCGGCGGCGAGCATCTTGCTCGACAGGCTGCGACGCATCCGGAAATCGGATTCCTCGGCTGTGAACCGTTCCTAAACGGCGTAGCGAAACTCTTTGCGGTAATCGATGCCGCGCCTGACGGTGCGCCGCTCGACAATATCCGCGTCTTTCCCGACGATGCCCGCACAGTGTTGGACCGGCTGCCGGACCGGTCCGTGGACCGTGCATTCATCCTGTTTCCCGACCCTTGGCCGAAGGCGCGGCATAACCGGCGCCGTTTCGTCGCGCCACCGCAGCTCGATGCCTTGGCGCGGGTTATGGCGCCCGGTGCCGAACTCCGCCTGGCCACCGATCACATGGATTATCTGCGGTGGATGCTGTTTCACTGCCTGCGCCATAACGCATTCGAATGGCTTGCCCAGGGACCGGCCGATTGGCGGGAGCGGCCGGCGGATTGGCCGCCGACCCGCTATGAGGAAAAAGCGCTCCAGCGGGGAACTGCCTGCGTCTATCTTCGCTTTCGCCGCCGGCCCGACCCGGCCGCCGCCGCGCCGGATTGAGCGGCCCAGACAGACAGCAAAGCGCACAGAAAGACCTTGTCGTAGGGCTCGAAAACGCTTAAATAACACGAGAAGTTACCCATATGGTCGATACGTCGACTAAATGTATTGGGTGGGCCTGCGGCCCGCCCTTTTTAGTTCTGGGTCATGGATTGGTTTTGGGCCACGGGAAGGTGGACCGATGGAAAGTATGGATCCGGCGGCTCGAGTCGAGCGAATAATTGCCCCCGCCCTAGACGACATGGGCTATGAAATTGTCCGTGTCCGTCTGCTGGGCGACCGGGATCGGCGTCATCTGCAGGTGATGGTGGAACGGACCGATCAGGCGGGCATGAACGTGGACGACTGTGCCAGTATCAGCCGCGCCGTGTCGGCGTTGCTCGATGTTGAAGATCCGATTGCCGGCGCGTATGAGCTGGAAGTCAGTTCGCCGGGCATCGATCGTCCGCTGACGCGATTGCGCGACTTCGAGCGTTTTGCGGGATTCCGCGCCAGGGTCGAGATGCGCGAACCGATCGATGGGCAGCGGAAGTTTCGGGGACAGGTGATCGGGGTCGCGAACGACTGCGTGAAGCTGGAGTTGGATCAGGGCGTGGCCGAACTGCCCTTTGATGGAATTGAAAGCGCGAAGCTGCTGATGACAGACGAACTGTTGGCGGCCGCGCAGAGTGGCCAACACAGCCACTAGAACAATATCGGCGCCCGGCGGCCGAAACCGGCACGGCGCGTAACGAGGAGTATGGACTAGGATCATGGACAGCATGGAAACCGTTGAGGCAGGAGTCTATCCAAGGACGGAGCTGTTATCGGTCGCTGACACGGTCGCCCGTGAAAAGGGCATCGACCGCGATCAGGTGCTCGAAGCCATGGAGCAGGCGATCCAGAAAGCCGGCCGGTCGAAATATGGCCACGAGAACGATATCCGAGCCGAAATTGACCGGACGAGCGGTGAGATTCGCCTCGCCCGCTACATGGAGGTAACGGAGGACGTGGAGAACGAGGCGACGCAGCTGACCTTGGCCGCGGCGCAGCAGAAGAAATCGGATGTGCAGCTGGGCGAATTCATCGTCGATCCGCTGCCGCCCATCGATTTCGGCCGGATAGCAGCGCAGACCGCCAAGCAGGTCATCGTGCAGAAAGTGCGCGAAGCAGAGCGCGAACGGCAATACGAGGAATACAAGGACCGTGTCGGCGAGATCGTCAACGGCATCGTCAAGCGGGTCGAGTTCGGCAACGTCACGGTGGATCTCGGGCGCGGCGAGGCGGTGGTTCGGCGCGAGGAGTTGCTGCCGCGCGAAAGCTTCCGCCGCAACGACCGGATTCGGTCCTATATCTACGACGTCCGCCGCGAACAACGCGGGCCGCAGATTTTTCTATCGCGGACCCATCCGCAATTCATGGCGAAGCTGTTCAGCCAGGAAGTGCCGGAAATTTACGACGGCATCATTGAGATCCGTGCCGTGGCGCGCGATCCGGGCAGCCGGGCGAAAATCGCCGTCCTCTCGAACGACTCGGGCATCGACCCGGTCGGCGCTTGTGTCGGTATGCGCGGTAGCCGCGTTCAGGCGGTGGTCGCCGAATTGCAGGGCGAGAAAATCGACATTATCCCCTGGTCCGGCGATCCGGCGACCTTCGTGGTCAACGCTCTGGCGCCGGCGGAAGTCGCCAAGGTCGTTCTCGACGAAGATGCGCACAAGATCGAAGTCGTCGTTCCCGACGAGCAACTCAGCCTGGCGATCGGGCGACGCGGACAAAACGTGCGGCTTGCGTCGATGCTGACCGGTTGGGAGATCGACATTCTGACCGAGAAGGAAGAGTCTGATCGCCGGCAGGCGGAATTCCGGTCACGCAGCGATATCTTCATCGCCGCGCTCGATGTGGAAGATGTCATTGCCCATCTTTTGGTGACCGAAGGTTTCACCAATGTCGAAGAAGTGGCCTTCGTGCCGATCGACGAATTGGCTTCCATCGAAGGGTTTGATGAAGACATCGCCGCCGAGCTGCAGCTCCGCGCGCGGACGTTCCTGGAGTCGGAGGGCGAGCGGCTGACGCAGGCCGCGAAAGACCTCGGCGTCCAGGACGATCTAATCGGCGTCGCCGGATTGAACCCGCAAATGCTGGTCACGCTGGGCGAACGCGAGATCAAGTCCTTGGAAGACTTCGCGGATCTTGCCTCCGACGAATTGACCGACCGGCAGGAGGGAATCCTGCGGGAATACGATCTCGGTGAGGACGGAGCGAACGACATCATCATGACGGCGCGCGTCGCCGCCGGATGGTTCACCGAAGAGGAATTGGCAGCGGCCAAGGCGGAAGCGGAAGCAGCGGCGGCGGCCGAGGCCGAAGCGGCCGCTGAGGCGGATGGCGAGACCGACGGTGAGGCTGCGGCGGAAACGCCGCGCCAGGACGCCTAGGCGTCATCCGGGCAGTATGGACGAGGAGCGGTAATGTTGGCAGCGGTACAGACGGCGGAGGATGACGACGGACGGGACGGTAAAGACCCGTCCGGCACGCCGTGCCGTCGGTGTATCGTGTCCGGCGAGAGCCGCGAGACGGCGGCACTGGTTCGCTTTGCCGTCGGGCCTGACGACCGTATCGTTCCGGATATCGCGGCATCGCTGCCGGGTCGCGGCATATGGGTTTCTGCGGATCGTGCCAGTATTGCGGCGGCGGTCGCAAATCGCTTGTTTGCGCGCGCTGCCCGGCGCAATGTGATTGTGGACGAAGAATTGCCTGCGCGGGTGGAAATCCTGTTGCGGGATCGGTGCCTCGATTTGATCGGGCTGGCGCGCCGCGCCGGTGGCGCCGTCGCCGGCTTCGACAAGGTTACGGGATTTCTCGCCAGGAATTCGGCGGGGGTGGTTTTCGCGGCGTCGGATGCGGCGGCCGGTGGTCGCCAGAAGATGCAGCGGGGAGCGGCCGGTATTCCGCTCGTCGAACAGTTGGACCGGTTGGAATTGGGGCGAGCATTCGGGCGTGAACATGTGGTGCATGCGGTCGTTGCTTCAGGAAAGATAGCGGATAGCCTGTTGGTCGATGCACGGCGGTTATCTGGATTCCGGCAGCAAGATGCCGAAAGAGGAACGGAATGACGCAGAACGACGAACAAGATGGCAAATTGACGTTGAGCCGGCCGGGACGGCTGGAGCTCAAGAAGACGGTCGAAACGGGTCAGGTTCGGCAGAGCTTCAGTCATGGCCGGACCAAGTCCGTGACGGTCGAGGTGCGCAAGAAGCGAACCTTTGAGCGCGGCGCCAGTGGGCGTATGCGGGTCGTTCAGGATACCGATGCTCTGCAAGGGGATATTTCGGGCCTGCCAGACGACTCGGATAATCTCACCGAACAGGAACGCGCCGCCCGGGTGCGGGCGCTGCACGACGCCGCCGCCGACGAAGAGCGCCGCCGCATCGACGAAGTCGAGCGCGAACGTCAGGAACTGGCCGAAGCGGAAGCCCAGCGCGCCCGAGATGAGGCCGAAGCCAAACGCCGCGTCGAAGAAGAATCGCGCCGCAAGTCCGAAGAGGACACCCGCCGAAAGACCGACGAGGACGTGCGCCGCCGCAAGCCGGAGCCCGCGGCCCAGCCCGCCGCCCCGGAAGCGAAGGAAAGCACCGAAGAGTCACGCCGTCCAAGAACCAAGGCACGGCCCGAAGTCAAAAAGCCCGCCCCGTCGCGCGGGCGCGACGAGCCGCGCCGCCGCGATACCGGCAAGCTGACGATCAGCCAGGCGCTGGAGGAGGCGGACGACGAGGGCTCGACAGAGCGCGCCCGCAGTCTGGCGTCGATGCGCCGGGCCCGGGAACGTGAACGGCAGCGCATATTGGCGGAACAGCGCCGCAACGACCCGCATCGCGTGGTGCGCGAGGTCGTCATCCCGGATACGATCACTGTTGGCGATCTTGCCAACCGCATGGCAGCGCGCGGTGCCGATGTCATCAAATCACTGATGAAAGCCGGCATTATGGCGACCACTAACCAAGAGATCGACGCCGATACCGCGCAATTGGTCGCCGAGGAATTCGGCCACAAGGTCAAACGCGTCTCCGAAGCCGATGTGGAAATCGGTCTCGGCACGGAACTGAACCTGTCGGGGGACCTGGAATCCCGTGCGCCCGTCGTCACCGTGATGGGCCATGTCGACCACGGCAAGACATCCCTGCTTGACGCGCTGCGGTCCAGCGACGTGGCAGGCGGCGAGGCCGGCGGCATCACTCAGCATATCGGCGCCTACCAGGTCGAGATTTCCGGTGGTCATCCGATCACTTTCCTCGACACGCCGGGCCATGAAGCGTTTACCGCGATGCGATCGCGCGGCGCTAAAGTGACGGATATCGTCATATTGGTCGTCGCCGCAGATGATGGCGTGCAACCCCAGACTGCAGAGGCCATCGCTCACGCCAAGGCGGCCGAAGTGCCGATGATCATCGCTATAAACAAGATGGATAAGGATGGCGCGGATGCGACGCGGGTCCGCAACGAGCTGCTCAACCACGAAATCGTCGTGGAAGGGTTAGGCGGCGATGTCCTCGACGTCGAAGTGTCGGCGATCGCGAAGACAAATCTGGACAAACTCGAAGAGGCGATTCTGCTGCAGGCGGAACTGCTGGAGTTGAAGGCGAGTCCCTCGGCTCCGGCCCAGGGCGCCATCGTCGAAGCCAAAATGGAACAGGGCCGTGGCTCCGTGGCGACTGTGTTGATCCAGAACGGCACACTGCGCCGTGGCGACGTCTTCGTGGCGGGCGCCGAGTGGGGCCGTGTACGGGCAATTATTGACGATCACGGCAATCAAATTGATGAAGGGGGTCCCTCCCAGCCGGTCGAAGTGCTTGGCCTACAGGGCACGCCGTCCGCGGGCGACGACTTCAACGTGGTCGAGGATGAAGCCCGGGCCCGGGAAATTGCGGAATACCGCAGCCGTCAGCTACAGCGGCAGTCGCATGCCGCCGGTGCTCGTGGCACGCTCGAGCAGATGTTCGATCAGATCCAAGCCGGTGAAGTCTCCGAGCTGGACCTCATCATCAAGGGCGATGTACAGGGCTCGGTCGAGGCGATCATCGGTTCGCTGCAGAAATTGGGGACCGACGAGGTCAAGGTGCGGTTGCTGCACACGGCGGTCGGCGGCATCACGGAATCGGATGTGGTTCTCGCCAATGCGTCGAACGGACTGATCATCGGCTTCAACGTTCGTGCCAACCCGCAGGCGCGGGATCTGGCGCGGCGCGACAATGTAGACATCCGCTACTACTCGATCATCTACGACGTGATCGACGACATGAAGCAGCTCATGAGCGGCATGTTGGCGCCGGAGGTTCGCGAAACGCAGCTCGGTTACGCCGAAATCCGACAGGTGTTCAACGTCAGCAAGGCCGGCAAGGTCGCCGGCTGCATGGTGACCGAAGGCGAGGTTCGCCGCGGGTCCAAGGTGCGGCTGCTGCGGGACGATGTCGTCATCCACGAAGGCAATCTCAAGACATTGCGCCGCTTCAAGGAAGACGTCCGGACCGTACAGCAAAGCTACGAATGCGGCATGGCGTTCGAGAACTACGACGATATCAAGGAAGGCGACGTCATCGAGTGCTTCCAAGTGGAAGAGGTGGCGCGCAGCCTGTAGCCGGGTGCTCCAGCCTACGGGCTGGACCCCCGTTTCGGCCTTCGTATTGGACGGACAGCGATGAAAGCAAGGGAGAGAAGCCGCGCGCCCAGCGTGCGGCAATTGCGCGTTGGCGAGGAAATCCGCCATTGTCTGGCAGCGGTCCTGAACCGCGGCGATCTGCGCGACCCCGATTTGAGGGGCGTCAGCATCACCGTTTCTGAGGTTCGGATGAGCCCCGACCTGCGCAATGCAACGGCATACGTCATGCCGTTGGGCGGCGAGCGTCCTGGCGAGGTGATCAAGGCCCTCGACCGAGCGGCGCCCTTCCTCAAACGACAGGTCGGTCGCGCGGTCCAGTTGCGGAATGTCCCGAATATAACCTTCCGGCGGGACGAGACCTATGACGAGGCGACCCGGATCGACACGATCTTGCGGTCCGAGGATGTGGCGCAAGATTTGGGTCCGGAGACACCAAGAGATGCGCCGACCCCATCCGACCCATCTGATCCGGGCGAGCGCTGAAGATGGGGCGGCGAAAACGCAAAGGTCAGCCAGTCCACGGATGGCTCATCGTCGACAAACCGTCCGGCATGACGTCGACCGCGGTGGTGAATTCCGTCAAACGCCTGACCGATGCGGCGAAGGCTGGCCATGGCGGAACGCTGGACCCATTGGCCACGGGCATCCTGCCTATCGCCTTCGGCGAGGCCACTAAAACAATGCAATATGTCGTCGACGGACTGAAAACCTACCGCTTCACCCTACGCTGGGGGGCGGAGACCGATACCGATGATGCCGACGGGACCGTGGTGAAAACCAACGACTCCCGCCCCGACGAGGCGGCGGTCCGCGCCGTCCTGCCGGACTTTACCGGCGAGATCGAACAGGTACCGCCGCGCTACTCGGCGATCAAGGTCGATGGGCAGCGCGCTTACGACCGGGCGCGCGACGGCGAGGAGTTTGAACTGGAATCTCGGCAGGTCTGGGTCGAGAGCCTGGATCTGGTCGATATGTCGGAGCCGGACCATGCCGTGTTCGAGGTTTCCTGCGGTGCGGGCACCTATATGCGGTCCCTGGCGCGGGATATCGCGCGGGCCGTGGGCGCTGCCGGGCATATCGCCGACCTGCGCCGGACCCGGGTCGGACCATTCGACGAGGAAAACTCGATTTCGCTGGACGAACTGCGCTCTTTTGGGCACAGTGCCGCCGTTTTGGAGCACCTGCTACCGGTTGAGACCGCGCTGGACGACATCCCGGCTCTGGCCCTGACCGATAGTGAGGCGAGCCGTTTGCGCAATGGGCAAACCGTGTCTCTGCTTCGGAAAATGGATCTCAACCGTATCGCCGATTTCAACGACGGAGATACGGTGCTCGCGGTGGGCCGAGGCAAGCCCATCGCGCTCACGCGTTATGCGGCGGGCGAGGTCCATCCCCTCCGGGTGCTGAACCTATAGATAGTTAAGGAGAACCCGATGTCGATCACAAGTGAACGAAAGCAGGAACTCATTGAAGAGTTCGCCATTGGTCAGGGCGACACCGGTTCGGCGCCGGTGCAAATCGCGGTGCTGACCGAACGCATTAAGAATCTGACCGAGCATATGCAATCCCATAAAAAGGATTTTCATTCGCGCCGCGGCCTGCTGGTCATGGTCGGACAACGGCGTCGATTGCTCGACTACGTCAAAGATAAAGACCAGGCGCAATACGAGGCATTGATCAAGAGCCTCGGTCTGCGCCGCTAACTACCGGGTATCCGTCACAGGCCGAGCCGCTGCGTTGCGGCCCGCAAGACGAGAACCGGGCTTCCGGCAAAATCGGCGATGGTGCCGACGCTGGAACGACCGGTCACGGAAGGATTCCGTTGACCGGCGTATCGCCGCAGCCGACTGGATATGATGTTAAACGGCTGGCGGTTTTGGAATGTAAAGGGAAGATAGATGTTCAAAATTACACGAAAAGAAATCGAATGGGGCGGACGGCCCCTGATCCTGGAGTCAGGGAAAATCGCGCGCCAGGCCGATGGGGCCGTGCTCGCGACCTATGGCGGCACGCAGGTCTTGTGCACCGCAGTTGCACAGAAAACGCCGAAGGCGGGAATCGACTTTTTCCCGCTAACCGTCAACTACCAGGAAAAGACATTCGCCGCCGGTAAGATTCCAGGCGGCTTTTTCAAACGCGAAGGACGGCCGAGCGAAAAGGAAACGCTGACATCGCGTCTGATCGACCGCCCGATCCGGCCGCTGTTCCCCAGCGGGTTTCGCAATGAAACGCAGGTGATCTGCACCGTTCTGACCCATGATTTCGAGAACGATCCCGACGTTGTAGCGCTGATCGGCGGATCCGCGGCGCTGACGATCTCGGGCATTCCGTTTCTCGGCCCGGTCACGGCCGCCCGCGTCGGATATATCGACGGCGAGTATGTGCTGAACCCGCCGGCCGAGGACATGGAAAAGTCCGAGCTGGATCTCATTGCAGCCGGTACGCATGAAGGCGTGCTGATGGTCGAGTCCGAGGCGCATGAACTGGACGAAGCGACCATGCTTGGCGCCGTCATGTTTGCCCATAGCGAAGGTCGCGCGGTACTCGACATGATCGTCGATCTGGCGGAGGCCTGCGCGAAAGAGCCGTGGGCGCTGCCGGAACCGGCGGAGCAGACCCAGACCGTGCAGGAGCGGTTGACGGCCCTCGCCGAAACGCCGTTGCGCGACGCCTATTCGCTGACGGTCAAGCAGGAACGCGTCGAAGCGGTCAGCCAGGTCAAGAAAGACGCGCTCACCGCCCTCGCCGAAGCGGACGAGGATGTCGACATGAATCTCGCCGGCTCGCTGTTCAAAGGTCTGGAGAAAGACGTGGTGCGGGGCAACATCCTCAAGACCGGCCAGCGGATCGACGGGCGTGACACCAAGACGGTGCGGCCGATCGATTGCGAAGTTGGCATCTTGAACCGTAGCCATGGCTCGGCCTTGTTCACCCGCGGTGAGACGCAGGCCTTGGTGGTGACCACGCTCGGTACCGGGCAGGATGAGCAGATCATCGATGCGCTCGAAGGCGAGTATCGCGAAAACTTCATGCTGCACTATAACTTCCCGCCCTACTCGGTGGGTGAGGCATCCTTCCTGCGGTCGCCGGGTCGTCGTGAAATCGGCCACGGCAAGTTGGGCTGGCGGTCGATCCGGCCGCTCATCCCGGCCAAGGAGGATTTCCCCTACACCATCCGCATCGTATCGGAGGTCACCGAATCCAACGGCTCGTCGTCGATGGCGACGGTCTGCGGTGCGTCGATGTCGCTGATGGATGCGGGCGTGCCGCTCAAGCGGCCGTGCGCTGGCATCGCCATGGGATTGATCAAGGAAGGCGACGATTTCGCCGTCCTCTCGGATATCCTGGGCGACGAGGATCATCTCGGCGATATGGACTTCAAGGTGGCCGGTACCGATACCGGCATCACCGCGCTGCAGATGGACATCAAGATCACCTCGATCACCGAGGAGATCATGAAGATCGCGCTGGATCAGGCCAAGGATGGCCGTTTGCATATCTTGACCGAAATGACCAACGCCATCACCGGCGCCCGCGAGGAAGTGTCCGAACATGCGCCGCGCATTACCACGTTGAGCATTCCACGTGACAAGATCCGCGAAGTGATCGGCACCGGCGGTAAGGTCATCCGCGAAATCTGCGAAGTGACCGGCGCCAAGATCGACATCGACGACGACGGCACCGTCAAGGTCGCCGCGGTCGACAGCGATGCGGGTGACCGCGCGGTCGAGTGGATCAACTCGATCATCGCCGAACCCGAGGTCGGCAAGATCTACGAAGGCAAGGTCGTGAAGGTCGTTGATTTCGGCGCCTTCGTGAACTTCCTCGGCAGCCGGGATGGCCTTGTGCACATCTCTGAGCTGAAGGAGGAACGGGTGCCTTCGGTCGAGGATGTTGTCAAGCAAGACGACATGGTCAAGGTCAAGGTGCTCGGCATCGACGATCGCGGCAAGGTCAAGCTGTCGATGCGGGCCGTCAATCAGGAAACCGGCGAGGAGATCGAGGTCGAGCCTCGCGAACCCCGACGGGACCGCGAAGGCGGGGACCGTGGGCGGCGTCCGCCGCGCCGGAACCAGCAACGCGCCTCCGAATAGGCACGCGCCCGACCAAATGAAGACGGCCGCTGGAATATTCCGGCGGCCGTTTTTCTTTGTAGTGCTGGAAGGTTGGGCAGTACTGGAAGACTAGGCAGATTTGAAGGGGGCAGGCGCACCAGCGGCTTAGTCTTCGGGCAGGTTGACCATGCCGATGACGTTATAGCCGGCGTCCACATACATCACCTCGCCGGTCACTCCGGCCGAAAGATCGGACATCAGGTAGACGCCCGCGCCGCCAAGATCCTCAAGCGTGACGTTGCGCCGTAGCGGCGCGTGCTCCCCTTGCCATTTGAAGACGGTGCGGGCGCTGGCGATGGCCGAGCCGGCGAGCGTCCGCATGGGCCCGGCGGAGATCGCGTTGACCCGGATGCCGTCCTTGCCAAGATCCGTCGCCAGATAGCGGACGCTGGCCTCGAGCGCCGCCTTGGCCACGCCCATGACATTGTAGTTCGGCATGACCCGTTCCGCGCCGGAATAGGTCAGCGTCACCAAGCTGCCGCCGGGCTGCATCAGCGGGGCCGCACGCTGCGCGACGGCGGTGAAGGAATAACAGGAAATTTCCAGAGATTGCAGAAAGTTGTCCCGGCTGGTGTCGATGTAGCGGCCTTTCAGTTCCTCCTTGTCGGAGAAGGCGACCGCGTGCAGCACGAAATCCAGGCCGCCCCAGCTTTCCTTGATCGTATCGAACACGGTATCCATGCTGGCGGCGTCGGTGACGTCGCAGGGCAGGACGAGATCTGAGCCTGCCGATTCGGCCAATGGCCGGACGCGACGTTCGAAACTGTCACCCTGATAGGTGAACGCTAGTTCGGCGCCGTGCTCGTGTGCCGTCTTGGCCATGCCCCAGGCGATCGAATGGTCGTTGGCGACGCCCATCACCAAACCACGGCGGCCGGCCATCAAAGATCCTGCGGTCATCGGGTATGCCCGTTGTTGCCGTTATTGTGCGGCCTGCGCCAAATTGCCGGAGTGGTCCGGACTTGCGGTATCGCGGCCCCGCTGGGAGGCCGGTCAGGCGTCATATCGTTTGAAGACCAGTGTGGCGTTGGTGCCGCCGAACCCGAAGCTGTTGGAAATGACGCATTCCAGCGGCACGTTATCCTGCCGTTCGGTGACGATCGGGAATCCCGTTGCACCGGGATCGATATCCTCAATATTGGCGCTTGCCGTGATGAACTCGTTTTCCATCATCAGCAGAGAATAGATCGCCTCGTGTACGCCGGTCGCACCCAGCGAATGTCCTGTCAGGGACTTGGTCGAGCTGATCGGTGGGACTTGGTCGCCGAACACTTCGCGGATCGCCTCCAGCTCGGTGATATCACCGACCGGTGTCGAGGTCCCGTGCACGTTGATATAGCCGACCGGAATGTTGAGCCCGTCGATAGCCCGCTTCATGCAGCGCACCGCGCCTTCGCCTGACGGCTGCACCATGTCGTAGCCGTCCGACGTGGCGCCGTAACCGACGATCTCGCCGTAGATTTTGGCGCCGCGCGCCTTGGCGTGTTCCAGTTCTTCCAAAACGACGACCCCGCCGCCGCCGGCGATCACGAAGCCGTCGCGGTTCTTGTCATAGGCACGGCTCGCGCGCTGTGGCGTGTCGTTGAAATTGGACGACAGCGCCGGCATCGCGTCGAACAGCACGGTCATCGTCCAATGCAGTTCCTCGCCGCCGCCGGCAAACACAATATCCTGCTTGCCCCATTGGATGAGCTCGGTCCCGTTGCCGATGCAATGGGCACTCGTCGAGCAGGCGGAGCTGATCGAGTAATTCACGCCTTTGATCTTGAACGGGGTGGCCAGCGTCGCGGAATTCGTACTCGACATGGTGCGGGGCACCATATACGGGCCGACGCGCTTGGCGCTTTTTTCCTGCGCCAAGTTCCAGGCCAGAAGCAGGTTCTTGGTGGATGGGCCGCCCGAGCCCATGACCAGCCCGGTGTTTTCGTTCGAGACGTCGCTCTCGGTCAGGCCGGCGTCATCGATCGCCTGCTGCATGGCGATGTAGTTATACGCAGCGCCATCGCCCATGAAGCGTCTGAGCTTGCGGTCGATATGCGCATCGATGTCGATATCGACCGCGCCGTGCACATGGCTACGAAAGCCGCGTTCCGCATATTCTTCGCAGTGAACGATGCCCGAACGCCCCTCTTTTAAGGAGTCGAGCACTTCATTCTTGTCATTGCCAATGCTGGACACGATGCCCAGCCCGGTGACCGCAACACGCCGCATATTCAACCTCGCGAGAAACCCGTGAGCTTAGGTGTTACGTGCCTTCCTGGGATGTGAACAGGCCGACGCGCATATCCTTCACATTGTAGATGACTTCGCCATCGGATTTCAGGATACCGTCGGCGATGCCCAAGACCAGCCGGCGCATGACGACGCGCTTCACGTTGATCTGATAGGTCAGTTTCTTCGCGGTTTCGAGAACCTGACCGCTGAACTTCACTTCTCCGACCCCAAGCGCGCGGCCCCTGCCGATGCCATTGACCCAACCCAGGAAAAATCCGACGAGCTGCCACATGGCGTCAAGACCGAGACAGCCGGGCATGACCGGATCGTTTTCAAAATGGCACTTGAAGAACCAAAGTTCCGGCTTGATATCGAACTCGGCGATGATCTCGCCTTTACCATGCTCGCCGCCTTCTTCCGAGATATGCGTTATCCGGTCGAACATTAACATCGGCGGCAGCGGTAGCTGCGCATTTCCCGGGCCGAACAAACGGCCATGACCGCACTCGATTAAATCTTCGTACGTGTAACTGCTTTTTCTTATCGACAAACGAGCCTCGTCTAGGACCTTGGTCTCCACTTCCGACGATACCAATATCGCAGGTCGCACTATAACACAACGTCCCCGCGTGTGTGCGCTCCGCGAACGGCGGCCGCAACGGGTTCAATTTTCGTCAAACGTCCAAATTGGCGACTTTCAGGGCGTTCGATTGAATGAATTCGCGGCGCGGTTCGACAAGGTCGCCCATCAACGTGGAGAAGACCTCCTCGGCGTCGTCCGCATGGCTGATCTTGACCTGGTGCAGCACTCGGGCTTCCACGTCCATCGTGGTCTCCCAAAGCTGTTCCGGGTTCATTTCGCCCAGTCCTTTGTACCGTTGTACGCCCAGGCCTTTTCGGCTGACATTGCTGATCTGGTCGACCAAGGTCACCGGTCCGAATATTTCGACCTCCTGGTCCTTGATGGTCAGCGTTGCGTGCCGGCCGTAATATTCCTGAAATTCAGAGGCTTTCGCGTCCAGGCGGCGCGCATCGGCACTGCGGACGAGGTCGCCGTCGATCTCGAACCGCTGGGTCACGCCGCGCCGGGTGCGTGAGAATTCCAGCCCGCCGGTATCGGTCGGCGTCCCGGCCCATCCGCGCTCCAGTGGATCGGCCAGATTGTCCAGCCGCTTCGCGATATAGTCCGCCGCCGCCTTGGCGCGTTCCGGGTCGGACAGGATGTCGGCGTTGAGCGCGCCCGCGATGGCCGATTGCTCGACGATGTCGCGGTTCCCGACCTTTTGCGCCATCGATTCCAGTAAATGTTTGGCGTTGCGGGCCGAATCGATGACTTGCCACAGGTCTTCGCCGGCCAGTTGACTGCCGTCGCCCAACGTCAGCGTGAGGTCGTCCAAGCCGTTGCGCAGCAGGTAATCTTCCAGGGAGCGTTCGTCCTTGAGATAGACTTCCGAACTGCCTTTCTTGACGCGGTAGAGCGGCGGCTCTGCGATATAGAGATAGCCGCGCTCGATCAGTTCCGGCATCTGCCGGTAGAACAAGGTCAGTAACAATGTGCGGATATGGCTGCCGTCGACGTCCGCGTCCGTCATGATGATGATCTTGTGATAGCGCACCTTGTCGGGATTGAAGTCTTCCTTGCCGATACCCGTGCCCAGGGCCGCGATCAGGGTGCCGATATCCGCTGATCCGATCATCTTGTCGAACCGGGCGCGTTCCACGTTCAGGATCTTGCCGCGCAACGGTAGGATTGCTTGGAAACGGCGCTCCCGCGCCTGTTTTGCGGACCCGCCGGCCGAGTCGCCCTCGACGATGAATATTTCGCACTCGCTCGGATCGCGCGACTGGCAGTCGGCCAGTTTGCCGGGCAGGTTGGCGATGTCCAGCGCGCCCTTGCGCCGGGTCAGCTCGCGCGCCTTGCGGGCCGCTTCGCGCGCGGCGGCCGCCTCGTACACCTTTTGCACGATGCGTTTGGCCTCGCCGGGGTTCTCCTCGAACCACTGGCTGAGTTTTTCGTTCACCACCGACTCGACGATGGGCCGAACCTCGGACGACACCAGCTTGTCCTTGGTTTGACTGGAGAATTTCGGATCCGGCACCTTGACCGACAGGACGCAGGTCAGGCCCTCGCGCGCGTCGTCGCCGGTGATATTGACCTTGTCCCTGCGCGCGATTCCGGCATTTGCGGCATAGGTATTGACCTGCCGGGTCAGCGCCCCCCGGAAGCCGGCCAGATGCGCGCCACCGTCCCGCTGCGGGATGTTGTTGGTGAAACACAGCATCGTCTCGTGATAGCTGTCGTTCCACTGTATCGACACTTCGACCTGAATGCCGTCGCGGTCCTCTAAAATACCGATGGGCTTGCCGATTAACGCCGTCTTGGATCGGTCGAGATACTCCACGAAGGCTTCGATGCCGCCTTCGTAATGCAGCTCGACGACCTTCGGTTCCGGAATGCGGGCGTCGGTCAGGATGATACGGGCGCCAGAGTTGAGAAATGCCAACTCGCGCAGCCGATGCTCCAAGGTCGCGAAATCGAAATCCGTGCTGGTGAAGGTCTCGGTCGAAGGGGTGAACGTCACCTCGGTGCCGCTCTCGCTTTCGCCGTCACCGGTCACCGCGAGTGGCGCTTCCGCGTCGCCGTGCAGGAACCGCATGAAATGCAGCTTGCCGTCACGTCGGATCGACAGGTCAAGCGTCGCAGACAGCGCGTTGACCACCGAGACACCGACGCCGTGCAACCCGCCGGAGACCTTGTAGGAATTCTGATCGAATTTTCCGCCCGCATGCAATTGGGTCATGATGACTTCCGCGGCGGAAACGCCTTCTTCCTCATGCACGTCGACGGGGATGCCGCGGCCGTTATCCTTCACCGTGACCGAGCCGTCGCCGTTCAGCGTGACGTCGATGCGGTCGCAATGCCCGGCCATGGCTTCGTCGATGGCATTGTCGACCACCTCGAACACCATATGGTGCAGTCCGGTGCCGTCGTCCGTGTCGCCGATATACATACCCGGCCGCTTGCGCACGGCATCGAGCCCGCGCAACACCTTGATTGAATCGGCATCGTAATCCTGATCGACGTTTGCAGCGGTATCGCTCATCAATTCATTCTCTTTTATCGGTTTCGGCTAAAATCTGGATCGTTGCGTCAGCGTTGCATCTTCGACCGCGACCTTCTGCGCCCGGTCACCGAGCGATGCAAACAACGCAGGATCCGTCCCAGTCAGCCATGCCTGGGAGCCGGTGGATAAAATTTCCTCGAACAAAGCCTCACGGCGAACCTCGTCCAAATGGGCCGCGACCTCGTCCAGCAAAAGCAGCGGAACACGGCCGCGCTCCGCCGTCTGGAGCCGCGCGTTGGCCAGCACGACGGCAATCAACAGGGCCTTCTGCTCGCCGGTGGAGCACAGTTCCGCCGGCATGTCTTTCGCCAAATGGCGTACTTTCAGGTCGCTGCGATGCGGCCCGACCGCGGCCCCGCCCGCACTTGCATCATGGGGCCGGCTGTCGCGCAATGCTGCCTGCAACCGGTCTTCCACGGTCAATGCCGGCGCTTCGTCGAGCCATTCTTCGACCGACCCGGTCACCGTCACTTCCGCGCCGGGAAATGGGCCTGAAGGCGTGCCGCAAAGCCGCGCCAGCCGGGCGGTCATTTCGCGCCGGGCCGCGGCGATGGCGACGCCGCGTTCGGCCATCTTGCGTTCCAGCGAACTGAGCCAGGTGTCGTCCCCTGCGCCGTCCCGCAGCAACCGCGAGCGTTCCCGCATCGCATGATCGTATCCGCTGACCCGGCCCGCATGCGCGGCGTCGAAACCGAACACCAGCCGGTCGAGGAACCGCCGCCGGCCGGTCGACCCGTCGGTGAACAGCCGGTCCATCTGCGGCGTTAGCCAGACCGCGCTAACATGCTCGCCCAGGACCGCTTGGCTTTTCGCCGGTGCACCGTCGATGCGGACGACCCGTCGTGTCCCGCCGTCCGGGCTGCGCCCGGTGCCGATCTCCCGCTCGCCGTCCGGCGTGGCGATCGACGCTGCGACCGCCCAGCCGCCTTCGGTGTCGTCGTTCCCACCTTTGCCGCCGCTGCGTGCGATGTCGTCGAGCCGCGCGCCGCGCAATCCGCGTCCCGGGGCCAGCAAGGACACCGCTTCCAGCATGTTGGTCTTGCCGGCACCGTTCGGGCCGGTCAGGACCACCGGCCGCGCATCAAGGTCGAGCCGCGCCGCCGCATAACAGCGAAAATCCGTCAGTCGCAAGCGGGAGACGGACAATGCCGCAGGTGCAGACACTGGCGTCGTCACCGGCATTGTCGCGGTGTTTGGGTGCGCGGGCGCGAGAATCGTCCTGCCTCCGCCCCGGCGCTACACGCGCATCGGCATCAGCACGTAAAGCGCGCTCTTGTCGTCGCCGTCGCGAATTACGGTCGGCGACGCCGCGTCGGCCATGCTGAACCGCGCTGTCTCGCCTTCGATCTGCTGCGTGATGTCGAGCAGATAGCGCGCGTTGAAACCGATTTCAATCGCATCCTGCTGATACTCGACTTCGATCTCTTCGGTCGCGGTGCCGCTATCCGGGCTCGATGCACTGAGCGTGACGATACCGTTCTCGACGCTCAGTTTCACGGCGCGGGATTTTTCCGTGGAAATCGTCGCGACCCGGTCGACTGCCGCGGCAAAATGCTGGCAATCCACATCCAGCGACTTGTCGTTACCGGTCGGGATGACCCGGTCGTAGTCCGGGAAGGTCCCGTCGATCAGCTTCGAGGTGAGTTCGACATCGTCGAAGGCGAAGCGGATCTTGGCGTCCGACAGGCCGACTTCGACATCTTCCTCGGTTTCGTCGATCAGCTTGCGTAATTCGTTGACCGTCTTGCGGGGGACGATGACGCCGGGGATTCCGGCCGCGCCGTCCGGCAGCGGTAGTTCGACCCGCGCCAACCGGTGCCCGTCCGTTGCGACGGCACGCAGCACCTCGCCGCCGCCATCCTCGCTCTCGGCGACCATGTGCAGATAGATGCCGTTGAGATAATAGCGGGTCTCCTCCGTCGAGATGGCGAAGCGCGTGCGGTCGATCAGCGCCCGTAGGTCCGCCGCTTTCAGCTTGAAACGATGCGGCAGGTCGCCGCTCGTCATTTGCGGAAAGTCGCTTGTGGGCAGCGACTGCAGCGTGAAGCGTGAGCGTCCGGCGCGCAGCAGAACCTGACCCGAGTCGCCCCCGGCGTCGAGTTCAACCTGGGCGCCGTCCGGCAGCTTGCGGACGATGTCGTACAAGGTGTGCGCTGGCGCCGTTGTCGATCCGTCGGTTTCGATGGCGGCGTTGACCGTCTCGACGATCGCCAGGTCCATATCAGTTGCGGTCAACCCAAGCCGGCCGTCGGCCACCTGCAGTTGGACGTTCGATAAAATGGGAATCGTGTTACGCCGCTCAACCACGCTCTGTACATGATTGAGGGACCGAAGGAGCGCGGCGCGTTCGATGGTAAGTTTCATGTTATTCAGCGTCTCGTTTCAGCCAAAAAAGAGGGACTCGTTCCCTTTCGGATACCGGATGCTTCCGGCCCGTTCGACGACGATTGACGTGTTGAAAGACTCGATCGGTGAACGGTCGTAAAATATAACACAGCACCGCCGACACCGCACGTTTTTTGGGCGCGATGCAACCGTCGAGAGGTCATTTTAAGCGCTTGTTTTACAAGCGATAAGAAAGGTGAGTCCCGGGTGCGGTTTGGTCCGCCCTCGGGGGTGTTGGATCAGGTCTCCAGCATGCGCCGCAGCAGCTCAATATCTTCCGCAAAATTGCTGTCGAGCGATCGCAATTCATCGACTTTGCGCACCGCGTGCATGACTGTCGTGTGGTCGCGACCACCGAACTTCCGTCCGATCTCCGGCAGCGAACGTGCGGTCAGTTGTTTCGACAGATACATCGCCACCTGACGCGGGCGGGCGACGGCGCGGGCGCGCCGTGCCGAGTACATTTCCGACAAACGGATGTTGAAATGTTCGGCAACCCGCTTCTGAATTTCCTCGATCGTCACCTTGCGGTCGTTTGCGCGCAGGATGTCGTGCAGCACGTCCTGCGTATTCTCAAGCGTGACCGGCCGGCCGACCAGTTTGGCATAGGCGCCGATCCGATTCAGGGCGCCTTCCAGTTCGCGCACGTTCGACGTGATCTTGTGCGCCAGGAATTCCAGGACTTTCTGCGGGATCGGCGTGTCGAGCTGCTCCGCCTTAGACTGCAGGATGCCGAGCCGCAATTCGTAGGTCGTGGGATGAATATCAGCGACCAGCCCCCAGCCGAGCCGGGACTTCATGCGGTCTTCCATATCCAGATCGTTCGGCGACTTGTCCGCCGAGATGATTACCTGATGGTTTTGATCCACCAGCGCATTGAAGGTGTGGAAGAACTCTTCTTGCGTACTGTCCTTGCCCGCGATGAACTGCACGTCGTCGATCATCAGGACGTCGACCGACCGAAACTGTTCTTTGAACGCGACCGTGTCCTTGTATCGCAGCGCTCGAATGAACTGATACATGAACTTTTCCGCCGACAAATAGATGACCCGGCGGTCCGGCCGCGTCTCGCGAAGCTGCCATGCGATGGCGTGCATCAAATGGGTCTTGCCCAGACCGACGCCGCCATACAGGAACAGCGGGTTGAACGGCACCGCGTTCGCTTCGGCGACGCGGCGCGCGGCCGCGAAGGCCAACTCGTTCGGCTTGCCGACGATGAAATTGCCAAAGGTGAAGCGCGGGTCCAGCGGGGCGCCGATATCGGCATCCGCCATCGCCGGAGCGGTGGCCGGCATTGTGGCAGGGCTCACCGCGGCGGCACCGCTGATCGATGGAACCGCGGCCGATTGGCCACCGCTATCCAGAATAATCGCGACGCCGGAAATCTCGTCGTTTTCCGCCTTCCATAGGCGGCCAATGCGTTCGCCATATTGCGACTGAACCCAGTCGCACATGAAACGTGTCGGAGCGGAAATGCGGATATGTCCATCCGCGTAACCCATTAATGTCAACGGCTTCAACCAGCTTCGGTATGCCGCTTCACCATATTCCGCTCGCAAACGCCCACGAATTCTTGCCCACTGCGCCGACAGCGACTCATTCATCGCCACGTAAACCCCCTCGTCTCGCGGCGGCCGGTGTCACCCGACCCCCTGCTACAGTTCCCTCAACGGCAAACCGTAACAACCCCGTTACCCTGTCTTCATCCGGTGAACCATGCAACTCACGGTCGATCGGACGACACTCATGTCGGAAAGGACGATGCCAATTGCGCGGCGTGGACATAGATAATCCACTAGCGCGGCCATGTGGTGCGGAGCCTTCGAACCGGGTTTTACGCCGGGCCGTTCACCAATTGAAACAAACAACTCCCCTCGCGACCAGACGACCTCTGACGCTAACCCACAAAAACGAGCCGAAAATTCCGTCGATGCTTAAAGGGCTGGAACATATTATTTTTTTGCTCCTTGACCCTTATAACCTCTGTCTTGCGACCGGACTGTCTCGCTTGACCGTTGTTGGCACAGTTCTCCCTGACTGCTGAGGATTTCAATCTACCGATGGCCCCAAGAGTCTTCAACGGGATTCAATGCAGTTCCGGCGCGAATTCCTAAAATAAAATTGTTGACAGTAAAGGCGATCACGAAGGGCTGCTCCGAAGTGCCCGCTAAACCTGAAAAAACAAAAAGCCGCGCCAAAGGGGCGCGGCCGTCATTGTTTCACTTTTGCAACAGGGGCGAGACGCCGCCGTTGCAGTGCGTCAGAGGGCTTTAATCCGGCTGGACAAACGCGACAATTTCCGGTCGACCGTGTTCCGGTGCATGATGCCCTTGCCCACGCCGCGATGCATCTCCGGCATCACTTCCTTGAAGGCGGCTTCCGCTGCCGTCTTATCCTTCGCCTCGATGGCTTCCTCGACCTTGCGAAGGTAGGTGCGGACTCGGCTGCGCCGGGCGCGGTTTAGGATGGTGCGGCGTTCGGTTTGCCGGACGCGTTTCCGGACGCTTTTGGTGTTTGCCATGTTTCTCGTATTCCCTGGTTTGGCCGTGATTTCCGCCGTGTTTGCGCGCGATTGGCATCGTCACGGACGGTGGCGCTTATAGTCGGCCAGTGCCACCGCGTCAAGCCCGCAAATGCCCGGAATTCGCCAGGAAACCGGGGCTTTGGGATCGGTCCCAATCCGCTCGACTCGGATGTCGATTTGCCCCGGCCCGGATCACCCCGGCGATGGTGGTCGGCTAGCGGTTCTTGAAATCAGGCTTCCGCTTTTCGGTGAAGGCAGCCATGCCCTCGGTCTGATCGTCGGTCGCAAAGCATGAATGGAACAGACGGCGCTCGAACCGGACGCCTTCGGCCAGCGTGGTTTCGTAGGACCGATTGACGGATTCCTTGGCCATATAGACCGCCGGGCGGGACATCGCGGCGATCTTCCCGGCCGTCTTGAGCGCGTCGTCGAGCAATTCGTCCGCTGGAACGACTCGGCTCACGAGGCCGCACCGCTCCGCTTCGTCCGCATCCATCAAGCGGCCGGTCAGGCACATTTCCATGGCCTTCGACTTGCCGACGAAGCGCGTCAACCGCTGGGTACCGCCTGCACCGGGGATCACGCCGAGAGTGATCTCAGGCTGGCCGAACTTCGCGGTGTCGGCCGCGATGATGAAATCGCACATCATCGCCATCTCGCAGCCGCCGCCGAGCGCATAGCCCGCCACGGCCGCAATCGTCGGTTTACGTGTCGCCGCGACCCGTTCCCAGCCGTCGGTGATGAAGTCGTCGAGGTAGCAATCCATGTAGGATTTCGGCTGCATCTCCTTGATGTCGGCGCCGGCGGCAAACGCCTTCTCGGAACCGGTCAGGACGATCGCGCCGATCGCGTCGTCGGCTTCGAGATCGTCGAGCGCCGTGCCCAACTCCTCGATCAGCGGTGTGCATAAGGCGTTGAGCGCTTGCGGTCGGTTAAGCGTGATCAGGCCGACAGCGTCCCGGCGCTCCACCAAGATGTGTTCATACGTCATCAGATCAGGGTCCTTATTATTGTCTCTTGCTCTTGATCCGGCACGGCGCGTCATGTTCCGCCGTCCCGGGGTGTGTTCCTGGCCTGCGTTTCCCAGTCGCTACCGGTTTCGCCCGGCGGCGTTCTTTGGCGACAAGGTAAAGCGCACGGTGAGCGCGCCGTCCTCGCCTTTGAAATCGATTGTGAGCTTTTCGCCTTCGCGGCGGAATTCTTTTTGACTCTTCTTGGTCCAGCCGAGTTGCGGCAATGTCTTGGCGTAGAAGCGCCGCACCGCGCCCCGCTCGACCGCACCCGCGGCATAACCCTCGACGATTCGGCCGGCCGGGGTGTCGAACACGATGCCTGCTTCCTTGACCGGCGCGAGGCCGGGCATCACCGGCAGGTCGTCGAACCCAGCCAGGAACTCGCCAGCTCGGCATACCGTGGCGGCGGCCAGCAGCGCGGCCGCGAGGCAGACGATTCGGAAGATCGGTCGGGTTCGCTGAATCATCGTTGATGCTTTCCGCAATAGAAAGTGGACCGGCCGCTTTGCGTGATGCGGCGGATGACACCCTCGCAGGTCCGGTTCGGTCCGCCCGGCCCGGCGCCGTAGCCGCAATCATCGCCTTCGCGTCCGTAGACCTGCCACTGATGCTGAAAATACCCCAACTCGCCGTCCGCTTGCACGAAATCCCGCAGGCTCGACCCGCCCGACGCGATCGCTTCTTCGAGTACGTCCTTAATCTCACGGGTCAGCCGGTCGGCGCGGCGGCCCGGCACCGTGTGGGCGCTGCGGCGGGGCGACACGGCGGCGCGGAACAGCGCTTCGCACACATATATATTGCCAAGTCCGGCAACGTTTTTCTGATCCAGGAGGGCGGCCTTGATCGGCGTGCGTCGTCCGGCCAGCACGGCATTCAGGTGATCCGCTGAAAAAGCGTCGGACAAGGGCTCCGGCCCCAGATCCTTGAGCATGCGGTGCCCGGCCAGCATTTGTTCGGTCGTCAGGTCCATCATGCCGAACCGGCGTGGATCGCAAAAGCGGATGGTGCAGCCGGCGTCCGTGGCGAATTCCACATGGTCGTGCGGACCCGCGGGCGGCGGCGCGTCGTCATGCAGCGTCATACGGCCAGACATACCAAGATGGGCGATTAGCACGGTACCGTCGTCGAGCGATACGAGGATGTACTTGGCGCGACGATGCACGCGCAGCACGCGCCGGCCGCGCAGGCGGTCGACGAAGCCGTCGGGAATTGGGAACCGAAGATCCGGCCGGCGCTGAATCACATCGGTCAGCACGCGGCCCTCCAGCTTCGGCCGCAAGCCGCGACAAACGGTCTCAACCTCCGGAAGCTCTGGCATGGCCGCATCTTCTAGCAAACTAATGCCGCCTGCGCTATCGTCGCCGCATGGCGGACGATAACACCCACACACGCGATTCGAGCGGGCCGGCGACGGCGTCGTTCGGGTACCGCGATGTCGACGCGGCGTCGAAGGCCGGGCTCGTGCGTGACGTCTTCGACAGCGTGGCCACCCGTTATGACCTGATGAACGATCTCATGTCCGCCGGCGTCCATCGCCTCTGGAAGGGCGCGCTGGTGGATTGGCTGCGGCCGCGGCCGTCGATGCATCTGCTCGATGTTGCCGGTGGGACCGGCGATATCGCGGGGCGGTTTCTCGATGCCGGTGGCGGCCGGGTCACCGTCTGCGACATCAACCAAAACATGGTCATGACCGGGCGGGATCGGGCGATCGACCGCGGGCGCGTCGCCGACATTCGCTGGACGGTCGGTGATGCCGAGGCGCTGCCGTTTTCGGATTCCTCCGTCGACGCCTACACGATCGCGTTCGGGTTGCGCAACGTGACCAGGATCGACGCGGCGCTCGCCGAGGCGCGGCGGGTTCTGCGTCCCGGCGGCCGGTTTTTCTGCCTCGAGTTCAGCCATGTCGCGATCCCGGGTTTCCGCGAGATTTACGATCGATACTCCTTCTCGGTGCTGCCGGTGTTGGGCGGCATGGTCGCCGGCGACCGAGACGCCTATCGCTATCTCGTGGAAAGCATCCGCCGCTTTCCCGTTCAGGAAGACCTTTGCGGGCGGATGCGCGGCGCCGGGTTCGACCTGGTGAAATACCGCAATCTGAGTGGCGGTATCGCCGCGATCCACGCCGGTTGGCGGATCTGACGGGCGGGCTGCGGCACCGCAAAATTCATGTCGAAATCGCTGAACAGCCTCATACGTTTGATCCGGATCGCCCGGACATTGGCCCGCCATGACGCGCTCTTTCCGCTCGAGCAGGCCGGCGCCCCGCCTTGGGCGCTGTGGCTGTTGCGGCGTCTAGCGCGGAACCAGGGGAAGGGACGGCCGGGAGAACGGCTCGCTGCCGCCCTGATCGATCTTGGCCCCAGCTTCATCAAGTTCGGCCAGTCGCTGGCGGTTCGGTCCGACTTGATCGGGGATGACATCGCCGATGACCTGTCGGCGTTGCATGCGGATATGCCGCCGTTCCCGGCAGCCACCGCGATTGCAACGATTGAGCGCGAGCTGGAAACCGATCTGAGCGAGGTCTTCCAGAGTTTCGACGAGACGCCGGTTGCCGCCGCCTCGATCGCACAGGTCCATTTCGCCGTCACCGCCGACGGCGATGAGGTGGCGGTGAAGGTCTTGCGACCGGGGATCGAGGGGCAGTTCGACCGTGACCTGGAACTCTTCGAATGGCTGGCGCGGACGGCGGAACGGACCCTGCCCGACCTTCGGCGCTTACGGCCCGTCGATGCGGTCCGGATCTTTGCGGACTCGGTGGCGAACGAACTCGACATGCGCCTCGAAGCCGCGGCCGCGTCGGAGCTTGCCGACAATGCCGCAAACGAACCCGGTTTCCGCGTGCCCGGCGTCGACTGGCAGCGCACGACCCGGCGGGTGCTGACGATCGAACGGGTCGACGGGATTCCGATCGGTGACATCGAACAATTGCAGGCGGCCGGCCTGGACGTTCAGGATATTCTCGCCAATTCGGCCCGCGCTTTTTTCCAGCAGGTATTCGAGCATGGTTTCTTTCATGCCGACATGCATCCCGGCAACATGTTTGTCGGGGCGGACGGGACGCTGCTGCCGGTCGATTTCGGCATCATGGGGCGGCTCGACCGGCCGACCCGGCATTACCTGGCGGACATGCTGTTCGGTTTTCTGCAGGGCGACTACGGCCGGGTCGCGGACGTGCACTTCGACGCCGGCTATGTGCCGCGTGGCGAGTCGCGGGACTCCTTCATGCAGGCCTGCCGGTCCATTGGCGAGCCGATCGTGCGCCTACCGTTGCACGAAATCTCGGTCGCGCGGCTGCTGGCCCAGCTATTCGAAGTGACCGCCCGTTTCAACATGGAAACCCAGCCGCAGCTTTTGTTGCTGCAGAAGACCATGCTGGTGGCGGAAGGCGTCGGCCGGAAGCTCGACCCGGACACCAACATGTGGGTCGTCGCACAGCCGTTGATCGAAGCCTGGATGATCGAGAACCGCGGCCCCGAGGCTCGCTTGCGGCAGGCTGCCGGCGACCTCGCCGATATAGCCAACGGGATACCCGCCCTGGCGCGGATGGCGTCGCGGCTTTCCGAAACCGTCACCGAAGACGGATTCAAGCTGCACCCGGACACGGTGGCGGCGCTGCGCGGAGAAAACGAGGCTGGTTGGCGGCCGAGCAGCCGAATGTTGGTGATCGCCGCGTTGGCCGTCGGGTTGCTGATCGGTTCGCTTTTTTAATGCCTTAACTTCGGATTTACCGCTTTCCCGCTTAATGGCGTAGGTATTGGTGGGGGGATCGAACGCCCCCGACGCCGAAAACCCGGTTGCTTGCGGTTCGGCCATACGTCTTGCCCCCGGCGGCGTCACGCATTAGGTATTATTTACAGCCGCTCGATGTAAATTTGCGGTGCGAGAGGATGAGATCGTGGCGACATTAACGGATAAGCGCATCCTGCTGATCGTTTCCGGCGGGATCGCGGCTTTCAAGAGCCTGGACCTGATCCGCCGCCTGCGGGAGCGCGGTGCGTCGGTGCGTTGCGTGCTGACCAAGGGCGGGGCGCAGTTCGTCACGCCCCTGTCGCTGGCGGCGCTGTCCGAGGACAAGGTCTACGGCGACATCTTTTCGCTGACCGACGAATCGGAAATGGGCCATATCCAGCTGTCGCGTGATGCGGACCTGCTCGTGGTTTGCCCGGCTAGCGCGGATATCATGGCGAAGATGGCGGGCGGGCTTGCCGACGATCTGGCTACTACCGCGCTGCTGGCGACTGACAAGCCGGTGATGATCGTGCCGGCGATGAATGTCCGCATGTGGGAACATGCCGCCACCCAAGCCAACATCGCGACACTGGAAAGCCGTGGCGTCCAGCGCGTCGGCCCTGTCGCGGGCGACATGGCCTGCGGCGAATTCGGCGACGGCCGGATGACCGATGTCCCGAATATCCTGACCGCGATCGAAGGTTTCTTTGCCGGCACGGGCTCGAAGCCGTTGGCTGGGCGGCGTGCGCTGGTGACCAGCGGCCCGACGCGCGAGCCGATCGATCCGGTGCGCTTCATCGCCAATCATTCTTCGGGCAAACAGGGCCATGCGATCGCGGCGGCGTTGTCGCATCTTGGCGCGGAAACCGTGCTGGTGACCGGGCCGGTCAATTTGCCCGATCCACCGGGCCTGTCGGTCGTGCATATCGAAAGTGCCCGCGAGATGCTGGACGCCTGCGAGCAGGCGTTGCCGGCCGATGTCGCGGTCTTTGCCGCCGCCGTCGCCGACTGGCGGGTCAAGGACGCGGCGGCCAGCAAAATTAAAAAGAGCAAGGGTGCGCCGGCCACGCTCGAACTCACGGAAAACCCAGATATCCTCAAGACCATTGCGACGGCGACCGGCAACCGCCGGCCCGCACTGGTCGTCGGTTTCGCGGCCGAGACCGACGATATCGTCAAGAACGCGACGGAAAAACGTGCCCGCAAGGGCTGTGACTGGCTGCTGGCCAACGACGTATCACCGGCCAGCGGCACCTTCGGCGGCGACGCCAACACGTTGCATTTGGTGCGCGACGGCGGTGTCGAGGATTGGCCGCGGATGAGCAAAGCCGCGGCGGCGGACAAGCTTGCCGGCTGTGTCGCGGACTATTTCAAGGATCACCCGGCGCGCGAGGCTGAAGCCACTTCATGAGTACTGTCCGCGTCGATGTAAAACGGTTGCCGCACGGCAACGACCTTCCGCTGCCGGCCTACGCCACGGTTCAAAGCGCCGGACTCGACCTGATGGCGGCGGTCGATGCCGATATGACGTTGGCGCCAGGTGAACGGGCGTTGGTGCCGACGGGTCTCGCCATCGCCTTGCCGCCGGGCTATGAGGCGCAGGTCCGGCCCCGGTCCGGGCTGGCGCTGAAAAATGGCGTCACTGTGTTGAACAGTCCCGGCACCGTCGATGCCGACTACCGCGGCGAGATTGGGGTTATCCTTGCCAATCTCGGCACGGAGCCGTTCACGGTGTCGCGCGGCATGCGGATCGCCCAAATGGTCGTCGCACCGGTGACGCAGCTCGCGTGGAGCGAGGTCGATGACCTGTCCGAGAGCGAACGCGGGGCCGGCGGCTTCGGCTCGACCGGCACGTCGACCGATACCGGGGCGTCCGGCCAATGATGCGGTTCACCCGGAAACTGGCGCTGGCGGTGGAGGCGGTGCTCGACATCGCCTATCACGCATCGGACATGCCGGTGCAAAGTCGCGAGATCGCTGAACGCCAAGGCGTGCCGCGCCGCTATCTTGAACAGGTGCTGCAGCATCTCGTGCGGGCGGAAATTTTGCGGGGCGTCCGTGGTCCGCGCGGCGGCTATCGGTTGGCCCGTGAACGGCGGCGCATCGCGCTCGGCGAGATCGTGCGTATCGTTGCCGAACTCGAGACCGCCGAATCCGAACCGGAAGAAGGGTCCGACCTAGGAAACCAAGTGCTCACGCCGATCTGGCGGGAGTTGGAGGACGAGGCGATCCGGCATCTCGACGCGATCACGATCGAGGATTTGTGCCGTAAGGCGCGTAGCGCCGGCGTCGAGCCTGGGACTAGGGCACAACCGGATTTCACGATCTGACGCTATGGGACTCGGTCCATGCTGTCGGCCGGACGGGAATTGTGGCCAATGACCGAACTGCACGCTAAAGATTTATTAACCGAACTTGCCACTAATGATTGTCTTGTTCACAAAAAGAATTTTTGTGCTCGACGATGGCCTACGATTTTTCCCGCCTCAAAGTCCTGGTCGTGGACGACAACCAATATATGCGGTCGGTTTTTCGGGAGTTCCTGCGTGCCCTCGGATTGTCGGCGGACAATATTCGTGAATGTCCCAACGGCGAGGAAGCAATCGATGTCGCAGGCGCGTTCGCTCCGGATCTGATCATCTCGGATTATGTGATGGAGCCGATGGACGGCTTCGAGCTTGCCCGGCGTATTCGGCGCGACGAGGACAGCGCCGACCCCTATGTGCCGATCATCTTATGTACCGGCTATACCGAGGTCGGGCAGGTCATGGCGGCCCGCGACGCCGGTGTGAACGAGGTCCTTGCCAAACCGATCACGGCCAACACGCTGTATAGCCGTATCCGCACGATCATCGAAGAACCCCGCCAATTCGTCAGATTAGACAGCTATTTCGGGCCTGACCGCCGCCGGAAACAAGTCCCTGTCGAGGAAGAACGCCGGGTCGCCGATGCGGGGGCGATCGGGTCGGATGCCGATCAAGACCCTGCCGAGGTATCCGAGCCGATCGACAAGGTCGCCGAAGTCTAAGCACCCTTGAGGTGGGCCCGGTGGCGAATTACATTCCTCGCGCGTAATTAAATTCGAGCAACATCCTGGACCTTGAGCGATGGCTGCCAACGGCGCGGAATTTCGGGGCCGCATCTATGACAGTATTATCGACACCATCGGGGCGACGCCGCTGGTGCGCCTGTCGCGGCTCGCCGCCGACGAAGGGGTCGAGGCCGAGATACTCGCCAAGCTCGAGTTCTTCAACCCGCTCGGGTCGGTCAAGGACCGGATCGGCGTCTCGATGATCGAGGCGCTCGAACGCGACGGCAAGATCGGGCCGGAAACCGTGATCGTCGAGCCGACGTCGGGCAATACCGGGATCGCACTCGCCTTTGCCTGCGCCGCCAAGGGTTATCGGCTGATCCTGACGATGCCCGAATCGCAATCCGTCGAACGGCGCAAGATGATGACTTTCCTGGGCGCCGAGTTGGAATTGACGCCGTCGCGGGACGGCATGCGGGGGGCCATCAAGCGGGCCGAAGCCTTGGTCGCCGAATTGCCCGATGCCGTTATGCCGCAACAATTTCATAACCCGGCGAATCCCGAGATCCATTCCCGGACGACGGCCGAGGAAATCTGGACCGACAGCGGCGGTAATGTGGATGCGATGGTGGCGAGCGTCGGGACCGGCGGCACGCTGACCGGCTGCGCCGAGGTGCTGAAGCAACGCAATCCGGACTTCCGGATGATCGCGGTCGAACCGGAGGACAGCCCGGTCCTTTCCGGCGGGGCCGCGGGCGCCCATATGATTGAAGGGATCGGTCCCGGCTTCGTGCCGTCGATCCTGAAAACCGAACTGATCGACGAGGTGCTGACCGTGGCCAACGAATCCGCCTTTGCGATGTCGCGCAAGGCCGCCCAGCTGGAAGGGCTTCCGAGCGGCATATCCTCCGGGGCGGCGCTCTCGGCGGCTCTCGAGGTGGGCGCGCGACCGGACATGGCCGGCAAACGCATCGTCGTGATCCTGCCGTCCTTCGCCGAACGGTATTTGTCCACCGCATTGTTCGACCGGCTCTAGAGGGCGCCCGATGACGATCAGCGACGCACAGCTTGAACGCTATGCCCGGCATGTGGTCCTCGACGAGGTCGGGGAAGACGGCCAGGAAAAACTCTTAGGATCGAAAGTGCTGGTGATCGGCGCGGGCGGGCTCGGCTCGCCGGTGTTGATGTATCTCGCGGCCGCGGGCGTCGGCACCCTCGGGATAGTCGATTTCGACACCGTGGATACCAGTAACCTGCAGCGCCAGATCATCCACGGTACCGACAATGTCGGTGACGCCAAGGTCGCGAGCGCGGCCGAGCGGCTTGAGGACATCAATCCCGAGGTCGAAGTGGTGACGCATCGCGCCCGGTTCACTCCCGAGAATGCGATGGCGCTCGTTAGCGATTACGACCTAGTGGTCGACGGCAGCGACAACTTCACGACGCGCTATTTGGTGAACGACGTCTGCTATTTCGCGAAGCGGCCATTGGTATCCGGCGCGCTGCTGCGGTTCGAAGGCCAGCTTTCGACCTTCCGGGCCTGGGAGGAGGGTGAGAACCGGCCCTGCTATCGCTGTCTGTTTCCCAACCCGCCCCAGCCGGGTTTGGTGCCGCGCTGCGAGCAGGCGGGTATTTTCGGCGCGGTCGCGGGCGTGCTGGGCACGTTACAGGCGACGGAAGTTTTGAAGGAATTGCTTGGTCTCGGCGACGGGTTATCCGGCCGCCTGCTGCTGTATGACGGCCTCGGCGGTGGATTCAAGAGTTTGACGGTAAAACGCGATTCGTCCTGTGCGCTTTGCGGCGACAACCCAACGATTACCGGGCTTGGCGGCGCATCGTGATCGCAATCGGTTTCCAGGATGCGGCATAAGATATTTGAATATAATGATAATTTATGCGCCGTGGCAGGTGCGACACTGCGCCGCCGGCAGGTTTAACCTTCCTTAAGCAAACTTTGCTACCTGTTGTGAAGCAAAAGTCCGTTTCATCCCGGTGTGCGTGAGACATCGATAGAAATGACAGAACCCGGTTGACCGATGGCGTATGACTTCTCAGTCTTGAAGGTCCTGGTCGTGGACGACAGTAAGTATATGCGTACTGTTTTCCGTGAGTTCTTGAATGCTCTTGGCATCAAGCGCGGCAACATCGTCGAGTGCCCGAACGGCGAGGACGCCATGGAAGCGTTTCACATATTCAAGCCGGATCTGATTATCACGGATTTTCTTATGGAACCGGTGGACGGTCTGGAATTGACCCGCAAAATACGCCGGGACGAAAATGAACTCGCCAGTTTCACGCCCATTATCATGTGCACCGGGTATACCGAGCCGGCGCGCGTTGAAGAGGCGCGCGACTCCGGCGTCCACGAGGTGCTGGCGAAGCCGATAACCGCGGAGAGACTCTACGCGCGGATTCGCAACATCATTGAATACCCTCGAGATTTCGAACGGTCCGATGACTATATCGGCCCGGACCGGCGGAGACGGACCGAAGAGGTTGAGGATCAGAAACGCGAAGCCGACGGGGTGATTGGTATTGACGATGGTGCGATGCCCCCCGATCCGGCCGAGGCAGACACTGCCGACGACGCACAGCCTGACGCCGCCGCGTAACGACACTTCTTAGAATTCGGTGACGAGGACCCGGTCGGGCGGCTTATGGCCGTCGGCGAAGGTGCGGATGTTGATGATCACCTTTTCACCCATCTCCTGTCGGCCCTCTTCGGTCGCCGAGCCCATATGCGGCATCAGGACGACATTGTCGAGTTTCAGCAGCTCTGGATTTACCGCCGGTTCGTGCTCAAACACGTCTAGACCGGCGCCGGCGATTTCGCCGCTGCCCAGCATCTGGGCCAGCACCGTCTCGTCGATGATCTCGCCCCGGCTGGTGTTGACGATGTAGGCATGTGGCTTCAGCAGCTTGAGGCGTCGCGCCGACAGCAGGTGATAGGTGGCGGGCGTGTACGGGCAGTTCACGGAAATGATGTCCATATGCGCCAGCATCTGGTCGAGGCTTTGCCAGTAGGTGGCCTCCAGTTCGGCTTCCACGTCGGGGTGGACCTGACGCCGGTTGTGGTAGTGCACGGAAAGCCCGAAGCCATGCGCCCGCTTGGCGACGGCGCGGCCGATCCGGCCCATGCCGATGATCCCCAGCCGCTTGCCGCAAATACGCCGGCCGAGCATCCAGGTCGGGCTCCAGCCGGTCCACTTGCCCTCGCGCAACATGCGCTCACCCTCGATCACTCGGCGCGGCACGGCGAGGATCAGCGCCATGGTCATGTCGGCGGTATCCTCGGTCAGCACGCCGGGTGTGTTGGTAACCATGATGCCGCGCGCGTGGGCCGCATCCAGGTCGATATGGTCGACGCCGGTGCTGAAGGACGCAATGAGCTTGAGCTGTGGACCCGCCGCTTCGATGACCGTCCGGTCGATCGTGTCGGTCACCGTCGGCACGAGGACGTCGGTTGTCTGGACCGCTGCGATCAGCGCCGCCTGGTTCATCGGCGCGTCGTCCCGGTTCAACTGGGTGTCGAACAATTCTGCCATCCGCGATTCGACGGCATCGGGAAGTTTGCGGGTGACGGTGACGGTAGGGTTCTTTTCAGCCACGGGCGCCTGTTTCTATAACTCTTGTGTTCAGCGGTTTACACAGTCCCGGTGCCGGTTGTCCAGCGCCGGCCGTTCATGACGTTTGGGCCTGTACGTATCCGGCACTTTATTGTAATCCATAACCTCGTCCGGTTGAGACATTGTTCGAGGAGCGGGGGTTATGGGTTCCTCACGGGGTTGGCAGTCTATTCACGTGACGTTTATTGCCGTGGCACTGATTGCGGCGGCAACCGTTTCGCATGCGCAGGACCGGCAGGTGGCGCGGACGTCCGACGGCAAGATCGTGCGATTCGTGTCGTTGCGCGCGGACGACGTCAATGTGCGTGCAGGGCCGGGCGTCCGCTATCCGGTCAAATGGAAATTCGTTCAGCGCAACATGCCGGTCCAGATCATCGCCGAGTTCGACACTTGGCGGAAGATTCGTGACTGGGAAGGGGCGGAAGGCTGGGTGCATCGCGCCATGCTGTCGTCCAAGCGCAGTTTGATCATGACCGGCAAGGGCCAAACCATGCGGCTAAACGCCAGCAAGGATTCGGCGGCGGTGGCGCGATTGGCGCCCGGGCTGGTGGTCACGATCGCCCAATGCAGCCGAGAATGGTGCGAAGTGGGCGCGAGCGGATACGAAGGCTGGATCCGCCGGGACGATGTATGGGGTCTCTATCCCGGCGAAAAGCTGCCCTAATCGCTTATTCTGATCTCTAGCTGAAGTCGCCGGTCAACGCAGCGCGCGATGCCTCGGGCATCACCGTCATGTGGCCGTATTGCGGGTGGCGGAACCCGATGATGACCTGGGTGCCGGGTGCGCGGAACTTTTCGACTTGCTCATCGGTAAACGAGAGATGGATGAACTGCACCGATGACGCCTTGCCGTCGGCCGTGGTGCGGTCGACATCTTCTTCCGGCTGGCCGACGATAGTTTCTCCGGCGAATTCCAGGAACATCGTTTCCTCAACGCCGCCGAGCCGGGCCAGGAAGTTGGCGCGCCGGACCGGATCGTCGATCTCGAACATGATCGTGCAGACCAGTTCCCGGCCTTTCGGGATCAGCGGGTTGTAGGCCGCCAACTCGTCGGGGATCTGGTCCTCACCGCCTTTCTCGATGAACAGCATCTCGTGAATTTGCCACCACATGGTGTCGTAATTCTCGAAATACGCGGTCGCGACCGGCCCGATCTCGACGCGCCGGTTCTTCTTGATCGCGGAAATCTCGCCGCGCTTGTCCTTGCGAATCGCGGAAAACTCCTCGATCGGCATGATATCGGTGCGGGTGATCTCGGTTCTCGTAGCCATGTCCATAGTCCTGTCTCTTTCCCGTCCGGTCAGGCGGTGAGCCCATAGGCCTGCGCGAACAATATGATCGGATGCGCGACGGTTTCGATCTCCGGCTTGTCGCCGTCCAGCCGGTCCACGCCTTGTGCGATATGCATGCCGGCGAGCGGACATTCGGAGGCGAGGTACTGCTTGGCGTTTTTGACCGCCGTTCGGGCGACCGGCTTGCCGACCTTCAGCCCGACCTCGAAGTTATCCTTCATCACGCCCCACGAGCCGCCATGGCCCGAGCAGCGTTCGATCACCGCGACATCGGCGTCGGGCAGCAGGCGCAGCATCTCCGCCGCCTTCGCGCCCATATTCTGCGCCCGCGCATGGCAGGCCAGATGCATGGACACGCCGCCGTCCAGCGCCGTTAGGCCGTCGGCCAAGCCTTCGGTCTTGGCGATATCGACGACATATTCGGAGATGTCACGGGTGGCCTGGGACAGGGTTTTGACCGCTTCGTCGTCCGGCACGATCAGCGGCCACTCGAATTTCAGCATCAAGGCACAGCTCGGCACCAGGGCGATGACGTCGTAGCCTTTCTCGATCCACGGTCCCAACGCGCCGGCCACCGCCTTCGCCTTGTCCGCGACTTTGGCAATGTCGCCATGTTCAAGCTGCGGCATGCCGCAGCATTCCGGATAGACCACCTCGGTCTCGACGCCGTTTCGCGCCAGCACCGCTTGCGTGGCGACGCCGATTTCCGGGTTGTTGTAGTTGGCGTAACAGGTCGCATAAAGCACCGCCTTGCGGCCGTAGGCGGGCGCGTCCGTGTTGACGGCGGGCGGGTCCGACTTGGCGCGGGCGGTGAAGCTGCGGCCATTGAATTTCGGCAGTGCCGCGTCCTTATGCACGCCGGTGACCGCCTGCATGATCGGCCGCGTCAGGCTATTGCCTTCCTTGCTGGCCCAGTTGGCCAAGCCTGCGATGCCGCCGGCCAACCGGCCGTTGCGGTCGGTTTCCGTTAGTTGGGTTTCCGCCAGCGTCCGCATGCCTTTCTTCTGCTCGATCGCGCGATAGCGCAGCATGAGATGCGGGAAATCCAGGTTGAATTCATGGGGCGGCACGTAAGGGCACTTCGTCATGAAGCACATGTCGCAGAGCGTGCAGGCGTCCACTACAGGTTTGAAATCGTTGCTGTCGACCGTGTCCAATTCGCCGCTTTCCGAGTCGTCGATCAGGTCGAACAAGCGCGGAAAACTGTCGCAAAGATTGAAACATCGGCGGCACCCGTGACAGATGTCGAAGACGCGGCGAAGCTCTTCGTCGAGCTTGGCTTCGTCGTAAAAGTCCGGGTCCTGCCAGGCAATGGGGTGCCGTGTGGGCGCCTCGAGGCTGCCTTCACTCATCGTACCGTTCCTATGGAATCGCCGGGGTCGCGGCAAAAAACAACGGGTCGGGGGCCGCAGCCCCCGCCCAGAGTCGGCTTTAGGAAATTTCGTCCAAAGCCTTTTGGAAACGGCCGGCATGGCTTTTTTCAGCCTTCGCCAACGTTTCAAACCAGTCCGCGATTTCGTCGAAACCTTCCTCGCGGGCCGTGCGGGCCATGCCCGGGTACATGTCGGTATACTCGTGCGTCTCACCGGCCACGGCGGCTTCGAGGTTCAACGACGTCCCGCCGATCGGCTTGCCCGTCGCGGGATCGCCGGTTTCCTCGAGGAACTCGAGATGGCCGTGCGCATGGCCGGTCTCGCCTTCGGCCGTCGACCGGAATACGGCTGCGACGTCGTTATAGCCTTCGATGTCCGCTTTCTGCGCGAAATAGAGATACCGGCGGTTTGCCTGGCTCTCACCGGAGAAGGCGTCTTTCAAGTTTGTTTCGGTCTTGCTTCCCTTTAGGGACATTACTTCCTCCTAATACCCATTCCCTGACGAAGAATTCTAAACAGAGCGCGCGCCGGCGCCGAGCAATCCGTCGGTAAGCCATCCGACGGCGCCTGCGTGAGCGCGCCCTATCTATATGGACCAGGGCATAGGGCCTGTCAATAGATTAGAATGAATCTAAACTATTTATTATGGCCTTGATGGTGCTTTTTTAGATGGAAGTATTTTTCAGACGAATGATCACGTCGACACGCTTCACCGCGGTGCCGTGCGGCGCCTCCGGCAGTTTGGCCACATCCAGCGCGTCAGCCGGAATATCGGTCAATTCACCGCCATCTTCGTGGAAGAAGTGATGATGGTCGGTGGTGTTGGTGTCGAAATAGGATCGTCCCGGCTCGACGACAACTTCACGGAGCAGCTCCGCCTCCGTGAACTGATGCAGGGTGTTGTAGACGGTGGCCAGCGACACGCGGATATGATCCGAGACTGCCTCACCATGCAGCTGTTCGGCACTGACATGCCGGTCACCGCCCTCGAATAAGAGTTTGGCCAACGCCAGCCGTTGCCGCGTGGGCCGTAGGCCGGCGGATTTCAGGCGCTCAAGTACGCCGGTATAGGGTCGAACCGAGGTCATGGCGGATAATGTAGCCCATAAATCGTAAAAATAAAGTGTTCAGCACAATAAAATAAGCCGTAGTTTCGAACAATTAAAAATTGCACGTTTGAAATCAGGCGTGAACTGGGTGGTCCGTTACCGGTGGGCGCCGGTGGCGGACGGTGAACAACAATGATGGATAATTCAAGCCAACTGAGACTATATAGGGGCGATGAGCAAACAGCGCGGCCGTAAACCAGCTCCACGCCCGCCCGCCAAACGCGCGAAACGGTCCGCGCCGCGCGGTCACGACCGGCAGTCGGAGCCGCAACGGTCCATTTTCACCCGCGTTATATGGTTTTCGCTGACCGCATCGGTCTGGCTGATGATCGGTCTTGCCGCCGTGGTTGCCTGGTACGCACGGGATCTGCCGGATATCGCCGACCTAGAGAAAGCGACGGTGCGCAAGCCTGTGGTCACGGTGCAGTCATCCGATGGCGCGGTCCTGGCGCGATATGGCCAGGTGCACGGCCGGCCCGTCACGGTCGCGGAATTACCGCCCTACGTGCCGCGCGCTTTTCTGGCGATCGAAGACCACCGGTTCTATCGGCACCCGGGCGTCGACCTGTTCGGCATTGTGCGGGCGGCGGTGCGCAATGTGGCTGCCGGTGGAATCCGCCAGGGTGGCAGCACGATCACCCAGCAGCTGGCCAAGAACCTTTTCCTCAAGCGGGAACGGACGATCCGCCGCAAGATTCAGGAAACTCTGCTGGCGATTTGGCTGGAACATCATTTCACCAAGGATCAGATCCTCTCGATCTATCTCAACCGGGTCTATTTCGGCGCGGGCGCCTATGGGATCGATGCGGCGGCGCGTCGGTTTTTCGGACGGTCGGTCAAGAAGGTCACGCTGTTCGAGGCCGCGGTGCTGGCCGGACTGGTCAAGGCGCCATCGCGGGACAATCCGGTCGCCGCGCCGAAACGGGCGGCCGCGCGCGCGAACCTGGTGCTTGCCAGCATGGCACGGTCCGGATGGATCAACGACACGACCTTACTGCGCAGCCGCCGCGACACGGTGCAGGTGCGGCCGCGCCAAAAATTTTATACCGGCGCCCGGTACTTTACCGATTGGGTTCTCGATCGGGTAGACGACTATATCGGCTATTACGGCGGTGACCTGACAATCCGCACGACGCTGGACGCGCGGCTGCAGGGCGCCGCGCAGGCCGAAGTGCAACGGGTGCTGACGGCCAACCCGGCCCGCAAGGTGGGTCAGGCGGCCTTCGTCGCATTGTCGCCGGACGGTGCCGTGCGCGCGATGATTGGCGGACGGGACTATGGCGACAGCCAGTATAATCGCGCCACCCGGGCGCTCCGCCAGCCTGGCTCGGCGTTCAAACTGTTCGTCTATCTGGCGGCACTGGAATCGGGCATGCGGCCGGGCGATACCGTTTCCGACCGGCCGATCACCGTGCAGGGGTGGACCCCGCGCAACGCCGGTCGTACGCATCGCGGCGATGTTACCTTCCGCGAAGGCGCGGCGCGCTCGTCCAATACGGTGGCGGTGGCGCTGGCGGAACGCGCCGGCCGCAAGAACGTAATCCAGACCGCCCGCCGACTCGGCATCACAGCACCATTGCGGGCCGATCCGTCGCTGGCGCTCGGTGCGCATGAGGTCACGCTGCTGGAATTGACCGGGGCCTATACGGTGATCGCGAATGGCGGCTTCGGCGTCTGGCCCTTCGGGATCGAGTCGATCCAAGGCGGCGACGGCAAGACCCTTTACAGCCGGGCGGGCGGCGGCCCCGGACGCATCGTGCAGCCGCGTTATGTCCAGGGGCTGAACGACCTGCTCAGCGCCGTTGTCGGATGGGGCACCGGCAAGGCCGCGCGGCTGGACCGGCCGGCGGCGGGAAAAACCGGCACCAGTCAGGGAAACCGGGACGCGTGGTTCGTCGGCTATACGCCGGAGCTGGCGGCCGGGGTCTGGCTCGGCAACGACGACTTCTCGCCGATGCACAAGGTCAGCGGTGGGTCGTTGGCGGCATCGATCTGGCGCGGTTTCATGATCAAGGCGCTGAAGGGCACGCCGGCGCGGCCCCTGCCCGGCATCGCCAGCGATATCTCCCGCCGATAGCCGCCCCAGACTACCGCTCCACGTCAGCCGTAGCGGTGCAGGCTCTGGCCGTTTGCGTTGAGCCAACGTTTGCTCGGCCGGGCATGCGGTGTAAGGCGGTCGACCACCCGCCAGAAATCTTGCGAGTGGTTCATCTCGACCAGATGGGCCACCTCGTGCGCCACCACATAATCGAGCACGTCTTCCGGCGCGAGGATGAGCCGCCAGCTAAAGGACAGGCGGCCGTTCGCGGCGCAGCTGCCCCAGCGGCTGCGCTGGTCGCGGATGCTGATCTGCTGCACGCGGCGCTCGACCATCTCTGCTTTTTCCAAGGCCAGAGGAGAGATCGCCAGCCGAGCTTCTCTTTTTAACCAGTCGGCGATGCGGCGGGGGATATGCTCGGCCGCACCCGGTGCCAGGATGGTTCCCGCGGCACTCGTGACGACGCCGCGCCGTCCGGCGACGTATTGGATTCGGTGTTCGCATCCCTGGAACGGAATGACGGCTCCGTCGGTAAAGGGCACGCGCGGCGGCAGCGCGTCGAGCCGGTCGAGCACCCAGCTTTCGTGTTCCCGGATCGCGGCCTCCGCGTCGGCCATGGCGACATAAACCGGCATGACGACACGCGCGCCGCCGATCGCGGCATCCACATGGATGGTGATCCGCCGGGCGCGGCGGTCCCGCTTGACCGGCACGGTAAGGTCGCGGCCGCCAAGCGTGACATTGATTTCCCGGATGCCCGCCATCGTCCGCTCAGCCCTCCTTCTTTGGCGTGTCGGCGAAGGGCTCGGCGCCCGTGTCGAGCCAATCCTGGATATGGTCCTCCAGATCGTTGACCCGATCCTCAGAAATCGCGTTGCCGCGGACCGATATTCCGGCCGTATGGACGGTCTCCGGATCCCCCGACACGAGCGGATGCCACCACGCCAGGTCCTGGCCCAACGCGACCAGGCGGTAGGCGCATGTCTCCGGCAGCCAGCGCAGTTGGAGCACGGTCTCCGGCGTCAGCTTGACGCAATCGGGCACGTTCCGTTGCCGGCCGGGATAGTCGGTGCAGCGGCAGGCGTCGAGATCCAGGAAACGGCAGGCGACGTCGGTCATGGCAATTTCGCCCGTCTCCTGATCTTCGATCTTGTGCAGGCAGCATTGGCCACACCCGTCGCAGAGCGACTCCCACTCCGCCTGCGTCATGGCGTCGAGTGTCTTGCGTTTCCAAAAGGGCGCGTCGGTCACGATGTTGATTGCCTCTCGAGCGACATCGTCTACTGCGCCAGCCGGATCAAGACGATGGCTACCAAGACGAATTGCGCCAGGTTCAACAAAACGCTGACCCGATGCAACAGCCGGAACCTGCCATCGTTTTTTTCGTCGCGCGCCGCGTTGACCTGCGGCCGCAGCACAAGGTTGGCGAAGACGAAGCCGACAGCGGTGGTGACCAGCATCGCTATCTCGGTCCAATACGCTTGCGCCGGGACCAGCGGCAATACCGCGACCAGGGCCAGAATGCCCATCACCCGGTAATAGACGGGGAAGACTTCGCGGGTGAACCCGACGGCGGTGTCTGCCGGCAGTTTCTGGTGAATCAAAGGGGTGAAAAGCGCCGCAAACATCAGCATGCCGCCGAACAAGGCGGCGACCAGGACGAGCGCGACAACATGGAGCGTCAACCAATCAGGCATGGCGGCAGTTTACCGCTTTGGTCGCTGAGGCCAAGTCTTGACAGCCGGCCGCCGGACCTGTCCCAATTCGAGTGGGCCGAACTCGATTGAGGAATGACGGTAAATGAAGCAGGACCGAATGGTGTTGAGCCGCAACGGACACTGCGGCGGATGGCGGTCGATAATCATCGTTGGCGCTCTATTTTTTGCAGTTTCCGGCGGGGCGGCGGCGCAGTTTACCGGTCCGAGCCCGATGTTCGACCTGGCGCGGGCCGGCGACGTGGGCGGGGTCGAGTACTTGCTCAAGAAAGGCTACAACATCCACTCCACGTCAGGCGAAGGTGAAACAGTCTTGATCGCAGGGGCGACGGGCGGGCATGTCGCCGTTGTCGAACTGGCGCTGGCGAAAGGGGCGCGTGTTAACCGGCAAGACGAGTTCGGCCGCTCCGCCTTGTCCCGCGGCGCGGAAGGCGGCCATTTCGCGGTCGTCGAACGGTTGCTTGAGAAGAAGGCCAATATAAATATCCAGACCCGCGAAGGGCTCACGCCGCTCATGCTGGCGGTAAAGGAACGCTATATCTCAATCGTACAATTGCTGTTGCGCTATCGGCCGGACTTAGAGGTGCGCGACTACACCGGCCGAAGTGCGCTGGGATGGGCGCGGGAAAGCCGTGATCGCCGGATCGAAACGATGCTGCGTCGTGCCGGCGCGCGGGATTGAACGGGAACCTTGCGTCAGAGTTCCGCCAACTCGTCGGTCAGCCGTTTCTTGAAATCGCCGAGCGACCCTGCGAGCTCTTCCAGCGTCTCTTCGTCGATCAGCCCGATTTCCCCGGCCAGCAGGACAAGATATTCGAGTTCGCAGGTATATCCGGCGGCGGTTTCGATGCCTTGCGCCAATTCGGGGTCGCCGCCCCGGCCGCATCCATGAACGATGCTGCGGGGGATCGCCAACGCGGTGCGCGCGATCGAGCGGCCGACGGCGAAATCGTCGTCGTTCGAAAAGGATTGGCTGATATCGTGAATCTCCACAACCAGGTCATGCGCCGCGTGGAGGACGTCTAGCTCGCGAAAGTCTTTCATCGCGGTGTATTCCGTCGAATGCTGCAGCCTGTCAAGACCCTAAAGCGCCGAGAATCCAGGCCTCTTCAGTTTCAACGCAATCCCGTTGGGATGCGGTCAGGTCCGGGTCCCCGGCGAGCGTGCTTTCCATGCGGTCTTCCGCATCGAGTCGGGCCAAATGCGCGGTGATCGCAGTGACCTGCGCGGCGTCTTTCGGCAGACCGGCCAGCGCCGGGACGGGGATTTGCGATGGATAAATCTCGGCCAGTTGCAGCCGCGGCCGCGGGTCGTATCCAAGGCCGGTTTCGAACGGCCATATATGCGTCACCGTGGCGAGGCGGGGGTCGCGGCGGATTTGCCAGACCCGGGGAATGCCGGTCAGCGTCTGGCTGCCGACCGACCCCGCGCCGGCGAGCTTCCAGACCGGCTGGGTCGATGGCAGCCGCAGATCGCAAAGCCGCCGTTCCGCCAGATCCGTCGTTTCATGCGGCCGCCGGTTGCGGCGGACCAGGTACGGACGGCGTTCTTCCCGGACGTTTCCCCAGAAGGGAAAGGCGTCGCCGCTGATCCGCTGGTTTAGCGATTCCGCCAGGTCGAAGCGGTTGTTCGCATTGTCGGGCGCGTCGTTCAGCCCGTCGTCCAGCAACTGCCACATATGCCGCCAGCGCAGGCCCTTAATCCCGAGTCGGTCCGCCGTCCCGCAGGGATAGCCGAAGGGAAAATCGAAGCCGGCGAGCACGCGGCGGCCGTCGGCAACGAGAGCGGCCAGCCGGTCGCACAGGTCCTCGGTTGCCTGTTGCCGGGTCGATGGATTTTCGAGAGCCGTTTGCCGGGTTTCAGCGCCGTCGCGCAGCAGCACCGCATACCAGATGCTGTCTTTGCCACGGCGCGGCGTTGCCGCCCCGCTCCAGTCGACCATGACGTAGGCATCGAAAAGCGCCATCGCCGTCCGCCGGCTTCCCCGCGACTGCGGCTGTTACTTGATTTCGGTCAACGCCTTGCGAAGCGGATCGGCGTGGACGTTGATGTATTTGCCGTTGAGCACAATCGCCTTCGCTGTGGCGTTCTCGCTCTTGTAGTAATCGGCGTTCCAGCTCTGCCGGCCCTGGATGACCGATCCTTCGACACTGGCCCCAATATAGGCGCCCGCGTTTTGCGAGAAGCTGTAGATGTCCGCCCGCAGGTTGGTGGTCGTCGAAGCCTCGGCGCCCAGGCCGATCGGTCCGACGGCGACGCTGACATCACCACCCAGCTTAACCTTGTTGTCGATGATCGAATTGATGCCCTTGCTGGTCATGATCAGCAGTACGACTTCGGATGATTGGCCGCCGATCTGCAGGCCGAAGCTGGCGCCGCCCATCGTGTAGAAAGCGGGATAGCTCCATTGGCCGCTCTTGCCCTTCGTCAGCAGGACACCGCTGCCGCCTTCTGCGCCGACGAAGAAAGCGCCTTTGAGGATTGCCGGGAAGATGACGACCGCTTTGGCCTTTTTCAGCAAGCTGCGCATCGTCGGGCCGATGTCGGTGTGGCGCGCGACGCGCTGTACCGAGTGGCGTGCCTGCTCGACAATCGATTCCTGATCGGGTCCAGCACTCGCCGGGCTGGTCGCGGATACCGCGACGAGGGCGATCACGGCGCAGAGGCTGGCAGTCAATCGAATCGTGGGGCGAATCATGGGGCGGCTCCCGTTCTAATGAACATCGTGAAACTGGTTAGCGCGTCATACCATGCCCTACATATCTATCGCGATGCCGCCATTCAAGGGACCATGCATCACGATGGGGCGATGGGCCTATAGGAACGTGCCGGGCAGCGTATAGGGGTCGCCGCCGACACCGAGCTTGAAACGGGCGATTCCGGGGGCATCATGCGTGTCGATCCCGCCGAGGTCGAGCGATGCAATGCCGCGTTCCTTTAGCGTTGAAATGCCCTTCCACAACAATAAGGTACCGGCGTTCAGGGCGCGCGCCGCCGGATCGGTCCATCCGATCATGTAAGACGCATTGCGGCCGTGTTGCAGGAAAAGTGCGCCGCCAACGGCCTCACCCTCCGCGATCGCGCGCAGCAGGACGGTTTCGTGTTTGGGGATTCCGTCGATCACGGCACTCAGCATTTCGGCGCTGGGACCGCCGAAGCGGCGGGAGCGCCGCAACGTGCCATAGCGTTCGAGAAGCCAAGCCGCGGCCCGGCGCCCGCCCTTCGCCTCGATGCGGAGCGGCCCGGCCTCCGCTTGCGTCAGGGCGTTGCGCCATTTGACATGGAGCCCCCGCCGCAAGTCGTCCGTAGCCCGCGTCAGGTCGACCTGCGCCGAACTATGGCCGGTCATCACAGGGCGCATACGATGGGCGCGGGCGGTCGCGGTCACTGCCGAAGGGTCAAGCGCATCCGGGGTCCAGAAAAACAAACTTCGCCCGTCCTGCCGCAATGCCGAGCGAAGCAGCATGACCGACGCGGAAAGGTCGGGCTCGATCGCGTCCTGGCGCAACAGGACGGGGCCGCGCAACAGTTGGGCGACGGTCACGACCGGGCCAATTCGGCGGGTGAAGACCTGTGCCAGGGCGACCGGGGCGCCGTCCGCCGCCAAGACGGCGCGGCGCACTACGGCAGCGGGCGACGACGCGGCGTAGGCCTCGCCATACATCCAGGTCTGTTCGAATGCGGCGTCGGGGGCGGCGTCGATCAGGTCGTTCCAGTCGTCCTTCCTGCAGGCATCCCACGTGATCTCGGCGGATTGCGCGGACCGGTGACGATCCACGCCGCGGGCTGATAGAATGGTCAAAGGATGTTGCACCTCCGCCGCAAAAAGGACGCCGCTGTTCGGGGCGTCGATCTGCCCGGTCCCCGTCTCACGCGATGGGCCTGGGCGTATCTTGGATTATACGTAGCGCTGCCGATTCTGGCACTCGGGTTCCTGTTGGACGTATTTCTCTATCTGCTGGCGGACCGGGTTTTCGGCGTGTGCTACGCGCTGTTGTGCCTGTTCTAGCGTTACAGGCGGCGATCACCCCAGACGGCGGATTTCCCCGCATCCTTCGATTAGTCCGGTCACGCTGGCCGGTTCGCCGGCGCCGCGCACCATGACATTGAAGATAATCGTGCCGCGCGACGCGATGGCGAAGGCGGGGAAGGTCAGGACGTTGCCGGCGGCTTGCGGTGGTTCCGGCATATCCAGCTCGGTCTTGAAGGTTTCGCCAGGGGTGATGGACAGGATCTCGGTGCTTTGCGCAAACCGTACCGTGATCGGTTCCTGGATATGGTCGACCTCAAGCTCCAGTTCGCCCCAGTTGAACACGCCAAGGCGAATAAGCTCGATACCGTCGTGTGACGGGTGGTCGCTCAATTCCGGGAAATGCTGGGACAGTTCCTCATCCGCCTGATGCGCCGGCGTCACGACACATTCATAGGATACGCGCCGTTTCGGGCCGGCGATGCGATCCGCGGTCTTGGTATTGGATTTATAGAGAAAGAAAAACGCTGTCAGCAGAATGCCGCCGACAAGAAGGGTAATAAGTTGCCCGTCCATGAGTTCCAATTCCTGGTTTGGCGCAACCCTAGCAGCGGGTCGGGCGGATCGCCAGCGTTAGGACGGCAGCCAATTCACGACGCCGACCCGCCATATTCCCTTTTCCGCGCCACCGTCCGCGGGGTCGCAGACATGGTCGATGCGGGTGACAGAACAGTTACGGATCGTGAACGGAAAGACTTTCTCCAGGTCGGGTTTGGTATGGTCCAGCGACAGGGCCAAAGCCAGCGCGGTCCGGATCGTGCCGCCGTGGGCAACGCAAACGATGTCCTTTCCCAGATGATCGGCATTCCAGCGTTCCACCGCCGGGGTGACCCGCGCGTAGACGTCGGCAAAGCTCTCGCCGCCGGGCATGCGTTCCTGCGCGGCCGACAACCACATCTGCCGGAAGGTGCGGTTGCGCCGGGCGGCGAATTCGTCGCGCGGTTCGCCCTGCCAATCGCCGAAATGCTGTTCGCGCATCGCCGGGTCGAGGGTTGGTTCGGGCAGCGGTGATCCGGCTTTCAGGATGGCCGCCGCGGTTTGCTGGGTGCGGTTGAGGTCGCTCGAGATATGTACCGCGTCATTCGGCAGGTAGTCGGCGACGGCGGCGAACAGCGCATCGTCCGAACAATCCGCGTGCAAGTCGGTCTGGCCATAGATCCGGCCCTCGTCGCCGATAACGGGCGCGTGGCGGATCCACCACCACCGTGTCTCTGTCGTGCTCATGATGGGTTGTCTTCCGGGTTGGTTCGATCTTCTTATAATCGCCGCACCCGCCCGCGCCAACAGGGCGGATGATGATAGTTTGTTGAACGCGATGCCCGCGCCCGGCAGTATGCCGCGCCAAACCGGGCCGCAAAGGGTGATGAGCCAATGACCGAAACCGCGCCGGGCGCTTCCCTGGGGGAAATCAGAAGCCTGCTTCACGGCATGCCGGATGCGGCGCCGTTGCCCGCGACATTGCCGGACGATCCCGACCTGTTTCAAACGCTGTATGCCTGGTTGTCCAGCTGGCAGGCGCGCGCCGTGCCGTCGCTGGCGCGTCCCCGCGCCGCGCTCTATCTCGGCTGCTATGACGATGCCTCGGCCGGCATGGCCGAAACCATCGCGGCGGACATTCAGAACGCCGATGCGCCGGTGCTGCGGCTGTGTCAGGAATTCGATGTCGACCTGCGGCTCTATGAAATGGCGGCCGGTCCGGCGCCCGATTTGGACGACGCTGCCTGCGCCACCGCGATGGCCTACGGCATGATGGCGGTGGAAGACGGTCTCGATTTGCTATGCGTCGCCGGCGTCGGACCCGGCGTCGACGCGGCGGGGCTGGCGTTGGCGGACGCGGTGTTCGCCGATAGCGGCGACCCCTTGGACGTGTTGCGGCGGCTTGGCGGGCATGCGCTGGCGGGGATGGCGGGCGCGGTTATCGCCGCCCGCATCGCCCGGGTGCCGGTGATGTTGGACGGGATCGCGGCGGCGGCGGCGGGTGCGGTGCTTCATCGAATGGATGAGCGCGCCCTGGATCATTGCCTGGTCGGACCGCTCGACCCGGGTGGGGGCCATGCGGGCCTGTTGGAGCGAATTGGCAAGGCGCCGGTCGCGGATTTCGGCATTGCGCCGCCCCTGGGCTGTGGCGGGTTGATCGCTTTGCCGGTTCTGCGGGGCGCGGTCGCGAGCCAGACCGGCTTGTCTATTGTGAGCCCGGCCCCCGAAACACCGCCGACGGACTAGGCGCTACTCGCCGGTTTGATGGAGCAATCCGCGCTGCCGTGCCACCCGGAAACTCCACATGAAGATCACCACCCCGAGCACGAAATAGAACAGGTTCAACAGCATCGCACCGGCCAGCAGGTCGAGACGAAACACGCCGTCGAACAGAACGGCACGCATGCCTTCGAACACATGCGCGGTCGGCAACGCCCAGGCAACCGGCTGAAGCCAGTCCGGCAACACGCTGACCGGGTAATAGATCGCGCTGACCGGTGCGATCAGAAACATGACCATCCAGACGACGCTCTCGGCGCCCAGCCCGACCCGCAGCAGCAGCCCGGTCACCATCAGGCCGAGAGCCCAACTTGTCACCATCAGGTTGACGAAGAACGCCAGCAACGGCAGCCCGAGATCGAAGATCGAAAAGGCGTAGAGCGGAATCGTCAGCAAAGCCGCCGGCAGCACGCCGATCAGCGTGCGGATCAGGCTGATCGTGGTCAGCGCGATGATCATCTCATGCGGCCGTAACGGGCTGACGAAGAGCTGGCCGAGATTGCGCGACCACATCTCTTCGAGGAAGGAGATCGCGTAGCCGAGCTGTCCGCGGAACAGGATATCCCAGAGCAGTACCGCGGCCAGCAATGCGCCGGCCGCTTCGACGGCGCCGGAAACCTCTCCCGTGAAATGCTTGGAGATGAACCCCCACAGGACGATCTGGATACTTGGCCAATAGGCGAGCTCCAAGATGCGCGGCCATGACCCCTTGAGCAGATAGGCATAGCGCAGCACGAGAGCGAAAACGCGCTGCGCCGCGGCGGCGAATCCCATGCCGGGATATCTTGTCTCGCTCATGCCGCCGCCCCGCGCCCTTTGTCGTGTGTCCCCTGCCCTTTGTCGGGCGCTCCTTGTCCTTTGCCGCGCGCAATGTCGAGGAAGACCTCCTCCAACGTGTCACGTCCGTAGCGCTCGATCAGCTCCTGCGGTGCGCCGCGGTCGGTGATCTTTCCCGCGCGCATCATCAGGACCGCATCGCAGAGGCGTTCGACCTCAGCCATGTTGTGGCTGGCCAGCAGGATCGACGCGCCGGTCTCCTGGCGGTAGCGCTCCAAATAACCGCGGATCCAATCCGCCGAATCGGGGTCGAGGCTTGCCGTCGGTTCATCCAGCAACAGCAGGTCCGGGCGGTTGACCAGCGATTTGGCGATCATGACACGGGTCTTCTGCCCGGCGGATAGCCCGCGGAAGGGGCGTTCCATCAGATCGACGAGGTCGAGATCGCGCGCCAACTCGGAAAGGCGGCCGGCGATGTCGCCGACGCCGTAGAGCCGGGCATAGACCGACAGGTTCTGCCGGACGGTCAGTCGTTGCGGCAAATCGAAATACGGCGATGAGAAATTCATTCTTCCGAGCACGCGATAGCGGTGGCGCAGCATGTCCTCGCCCAGCACGCGCACGGAACCGGATGTCGGCAGCAATAGTCCGAGCAGGATGGCGATGGTCGTCGTCTTGCCCGCACCGTTTGCGCCGAGCAAGGCGGTAATGCTGCCCGGCTCGACGGTGAAGTCGATGCCGTCGATGGCGGCAACGTCGTCGAACCGTTTGGTCAGGCTTCGAATGTCGATGACAGAGGGCATGGCCGCTACCGGTATCCTCGGAATCGAAGCTATATGGGCCAGCCGTGATGGCGAAGCAAGGGAGTTGGAGGCCCGACGGCACTGTCAACAAGGGGCCACCAAGGGGTTGCAAACGGGGCTTCGACCTGCTCCTTAGATGCATGGCGAACGAACCTGAATCCCTGGTGCAACGGGCTGGGCGAATGTCGCAACTCGGCGTCGTGCGCGGCGACCGGCTGCGGCTTCGAACGCTGATTATGATTCGTTGGGTCGCCGCCGCCGGGCAGACGATCACTGTTCTGGCGGTGCATTTCGGGCTCGGTTACCCGTTGCCGCTGCCGGTCTGTCTGGCGGTCGTTGCCACGCTGGTTCTCTCCAACCTGATCCTGGCGCAGCGCGGCGCCGGCCGGGCGCGGCTCGACGACCGGGCGGGTGTGGTGCTTCTGGGATTCGACGTTCTGCAGCTCGCCGCGCTGCTCTATGTAACGGGCGGTCTGCAAAATCCATTCTCCATCCTGATCATCGCGCCGGTCATGGTGTCGGCGACGATCCTGTCGCGCACGTCGACGGTCGCGCTGACGGCGCTTTCGATGGTTAGCATTTCAGTGCTGGCATTTTTCCGAACGCCCCTGCCCTGGTCGCCGGGCGCGCTGGAATTGCCGACCGTCTATATCCTGGGAATCTGGACCGCGCTCGCGGTGGCCTCGGTTTTCATATCCACCTATGTATGGTCGGTCTCCGAAGAAGCGCGGCGCATGTCCGAAGCGCTTGCCGCGACGCAAACCTCGCTATTGCGCCAACAGCGGTTAACGGCGCTGGGCGGCCTGGTCGCCGCGGCGGCGCATGAGTTGGGGTCGCCGCTTGCCACCATCGCCGTGGTGGCGAAGGAGCTATCGCGCGAGGTGCCCCGCAACAGCCCGATCGCAGAGGATGTCGATCTCCTGCTAAGCCAGTCGGAACGCTGCCGGGAAATCCTCGCCGGACTGGCCCGGACGCCCGAAGCAAGCGGCCCGGAGCCATTCGATCACCTGCCGCTGCGGCAATTGCTGGAAGCCGCCGCCGAACCCTATCAGTCCGATGATATCGCGATGGAGTTTCGCACCGACCCTGCGGCTGACGGCGATGAGCCAATCGTTGCGCGCAGTCCCGAAATTCTCGGCGGCCTGGGAACGCTGATGCAGAATGCTGTCCAGTTCGCTGGCGGTCAGGTAACCGTAATATCATATTGGGATGGCGATGCAGTACGGGTTACTGTGCACGACGATGGGGCTGGATTTCCTCCATCGGTCTTGTCTGCGATCGGCGAACCGTTTATTTCGACCCGGTCGGACGATGGAGAGCATATGGGGCTCGGCATATTCATCGCGCAGACGCTTCTGGAGCGTGTCGGCGCTCTTTTGACCTTTAATAATCGGGGTGGCGCGGAGGTTGTCATTCGCTGGCCCCGGGTTATCCTTGATCAAGGGAATGACGCCGACGGCGCATAATGTGAGGCAGACCCCATGCACGACCACCCTGCGACGGGCGCCGGTGAGCGCCGCTTGTTGATTGTCGATGACGATGCGCCTCTTCGTAACCGGCTGGCGCGGGCCATGGAGCAGCGCGGGTTCGTGACCATGGTTGCCGCAAGCGTTGCCGAGGGCATCGATTTAGGGACTGAGAACCCGCCGGGCTACGCGCTTGTGGACCTGCGGCTTGAGGACGGCAATGGACTGGAAGTGGTGCATGCACTGCGGGCCGTCCGGCCGGATATTCGCATCGTCATTCTGACCGGTTACGGCAATATCGCCACCGCGGTGCGCGCGGTGAAGGCCGGCGCCGTAGACTACCTGCCGAAGCCCGCGGATGCGGATGCGGTAGCCGCCGCTCTGCTGGAGACCGAACGGCCGTTGCCCCCGCCCCCGGAGGACCCTATGTCGGCGGATCGGGTACGCTGGGAGCATATTCAGCGGGTTTTCGAGCAGTGCGACCGCAATGTGTCGGAGACGGCGCGTCGGTTGAAGATGCATCGGCGCACGCTGCAACGTATCTTGAACAAGCACGCGCCGCGCGGTTAATGGCCGTCGTCGTGTAAGACTAGGCGGCGGTGTTGCCGAACCGGGCCTTTTCCTGAATTAGCGCGTCGACATACCGGCCCTGGAACATGGTAATGCCGAGCAGATGGCCGATTTCGATGGCGGCGGGTAAATCGCAACGGGTCATGACGATCCGTGACCGGCCGCATTCCTCGACCGACTGGCGCAGGGCTTCGAATTTCTCACCGCCCTGGTCTTCGTCGATGAGCGACTTGTCCCAGATCATTTTGACCAGATCGAGCCCGAGGGTCTTGCGGTCGAAGACCGGTAGGCTGCTGTGCGAGATGCCGTCGAGACACAGCCGGTAGCCCTTCTCGTGCAGGAAATCACGCGCAAAATTGAATTCCGCCAGGTCGGCGAAAACGTCGATCAACTGAAATTCGATGACGATCGTACCGCGGCTTCCCGTGCGCAACTGCGAGTCGAAATCCAGAAAACTTTGCGACAGCACCGTGCTGACATTCATGTTGATGCTGAACGAGGAATGCAGATCGGTATCGTCGGCACGCACCAGCAGTTTCAGGACACGGCTGTCGAGCGCGACGGTGAGATGTTGGAACAGCCATTTGTTGCCGGCTAGATTCGCTTCCGGCAGGACGGTACTGGCCAACTCGTCGATCGAGATGAAGAGTTCCTTGAAAATCGGCTTCGGATGCGCGTCCACCGACACGGCGCAGACCTGCTGGCGGCGCACGAAACTCGAGAGATCCGCGCTCTTGAGGAAGTTTTCGAGTTTACCGAGTTGTGCGGGTGTGATCGCGGGACGGTTGTTGCTGGCTTCGTCCTCGCCCCACTGGGAGGCCCGCATGCGCAGCCGTTCCTGGCGCGCCTGTTCGGCGTCATTCAACGTTTGCGCCAATTCTACGAAATCTTTGTACTGGGCTTCGAGGTTGTACCAGGTGGAAAAATTGTCGGCGACGTCGGCCATGGCCAAGGGGTCGTCGCTGAACAGATAGCGAAGCCGGTTGATCGCGTCGTCCATCTCCTCGACCGAGGCGCCCTTGCAGATGAAGACGAGGTCGCCGCTGTTCAGCGCGAACATCTGCCCTTCGAACTGATTGACCAGCCCTTCGAAGGTGTTGCCGGCGATGCGCAGATGGTGACCGCGGCGGTTGTGATCGCGCAGATTCGAAAGATGTACATGGACGGCCTTACGGCCGTCGCGGTGGCGGTCCAGTCGTTGCACGTAATTCAGCAGGAGGTATTCCTGGCTGACATTTGGTTGTCCCAATTGCGCGGCGGTAACATTCATCGTGGCTTTCTGCCCCCGCTTTCCGGCCCGGCCGAAAAGTCATTCTGTCGAGTTCTTGCGTCGTGCGGGATAATAGGCAGAAGGAATTTACGGTTGGTTAACGATAAAACCGTCGGAATGGCCCGGATACGGTGCATGTTGCCCCGTGTATTGCAGCGACGAAACAAGGACGACCGATGACTTTCTGGCCCGACGCCGATACGCCGCGCGCCCGCGCGCCAGATGATACCCGGGTCTATGCGGTCGGCGATGTGCACGGTCGTGCCGACCTGCTCGACCGGCTGCACGATGAAATCCGCCGGGACGCCGCATCGGCTCCGGAATCGCGGAAAATCATCGTTTATTTGGGGGATTACGTGGATCGCGGACCGGACAGCGCGGCCGTCCTGTCGATGTTGACCGAGCGGCCGCTCGACGGGATCGAGCGGGTTTGTTTGAAAGGCAATCACGAAGACTTTCTGCTGCGGTTCCTGGATGATCCGGGCATTTGCGATCTGTGGCTGATGAACGGCGGGCGCGCGACGCTGCGAAGCTACGGCCTGCCGGTCGGAAAGGTCGGTGGGGACCAGGCTGCCGCGGCCCTGTCCGCCGAGCTCCGGGCGCGGCTGCCGGACGCGCATCTTCAATTTCTGAAATGCTTGCCGCTGAGCCATCAGGCAGGCGGTTATCTGTTCGTGCATGCGGGCATTCGTCCCGGCGTCGAACTGCCCCGTCAGACGGCGGAGGATCTGCTATGGATCCGCGACCCGTTTCTGGAGAGCGCCTATGATCATGGCTGTGTGGTGGTTCACGGCCATACGCCGGTCGAGGCGCCGGACGTGCGCTTCAACCGGATCAATATCGACACTGGTGCGGCCTGGAGCGGCTGTCTCACGGCGTTGGTGATGCACGCAGATCAATGGTCCTTCCTACGGAGTTGAGCCGGGCACGGCATTCGCCCGACATGTTTGTCTTGCATGATGGACTGGAATTGATTAGCGACGAAGTGACGAGGGGTTGAAGAGGATAGCCATGACGTCTGCCGACCAGCCGCCGCCCACCGACGAGACGGAATCGATGACCGACGCCGCCGACCTGTTTTCGCTGCTGTCGCGGCTTCCTGATGCCAAGGTAATTTGCGTTGGCGATTTGATGCTCGACCAATATGTCGAGGGCCGGGTCGATCGCGTTTCACCGGAAGCGCCGATTCCGATTCTCGAGGTGACCCGGGAAATTGCGATGCTGGGCGGTGTCGGCAACGTGCTGCGCAATTTATCCGCCTTGGGCGTCGGCACCGAACTGGTGGGTGCGATCGGCGTCGACCGGGCGGGCCGGGAACTGGCAAAACTCGTGGCCGCCGAGCCCGGTGTGACGCCCCATCTCGTCTCGATTGCAGGGCGGCAGACGAGTATCAAGACCCGCTTCATGGCCGGCAGCCAGCAATTGCTGCGCGCGGACCGTGAATCGGTCGACGAAATCGTCGATGAGGACTCTCAGTCGCTGCTGAACGATGCGATGGCGGCCATGGCCGGCGCGCCGGGCGCGCCGCTGGTGCTGTCCGACTACGGCAAAGGCGTGTTGGGGGACGGGGTTTTGGCGGCGTTGATCGCCGCCGCGAGGGCGGAAGATCGGCCGGTCGTGATCGACCCGAAGGGTCGCGACTATGCGCGCTACCGTGGCGCGACACTGCTGACGCCGAATCGGCATGAACTGTCATTGGCGACCGGATTGCCGACCGAAACGGACGAAGAAGTGGTTCTCGCCTGCCGGACGTTGATCACGGATATCGATGTGTCGGCCGTTCTCGCCACGCGCAGCGAGCGCGGCATGTCGCTGGTCGACCGCCACGGTATCTATCATCTTCCGGCGCGCGCGCGCGAAGTCTTCGATGTTTCCGGCGCCGGCGACACGGTGGTGTCGATCGTCGCAGCTGCGCTCGCGGCCGGCGCGCCGCTGCCGTTGGCGGCGCGGCTCGCCAATGTTGGAGCGGGATTGGTTGTCGGCAAGGTCGGGACGGCGGTGGCGCATCCGGCGGAAATTCTTACCGCGCTGCACGCTTCTAATTTCATGGACGCAGAAGCGAAGATCGCCACGCGGGAAACCATGCAGGACCGGGCCGAGACATGGCGGCGGCAAGGCTGGCGGATCGGCTTTACCAACGGGTGTTTCGACCTGCTGCATCCGGGCCACATCTCGTTGCTGAATCAGGCGAAGGCCGCCTGCGACCGGCTCGTGGTCGGGCTGAACAGCGATTCGTCCGTCAAAGGGCTGAAGGGCGATGATCGTCCGATCCAGGCCGAAACCAGCCGGGCCGCGGTTCTCGCGTCGCTGGCTTCGGTCGACATGGTCGTGATCTTTCCCGAAGAAACGCCGATGGCGCTGCTGGAGACCCTGCGGCCGGAACTTTTGGTAAAGGGTGCGGATTACACGGTCGACCAGGTGGTCGGCGCGGAAGAGGTTACGTCTTGGGGCGGAAAGGTCATGCTTGCCGATATCCTGACCGGCCACAGCACGACTGATACAATCCGCCGGATGGCACCGTAAACATACGGGCCTGGGCAATGGCGGTGCAAAGAGGACAGCGGTGACGGGAATCGATCTATTCGCCTTCGTCGTGCCGGTTTTGATCCTGATGCTGGGCGCCTATGTCGTGCATCAGGCCCGGCGAAGCCGGGAATCCGAGATGAACTACAAGCTGCGCAAGTGTCAGATCGCGTTGGATGACGCCGAGCAATCGCTGGACAATACGGTCTACTACTACAAGACCGAGATCGGCCGGTTGAAATCCCAGCTCGGCGAGGCGGTCGATGACGATGTTGTGCCCTCCGCCGCCGCTGCGCCGCACCATGGTACGAATGGCGTGAACGGCAGGTCCGGACAGGACGCCAAGTTCCGCCAGGCGAAGAATGCCTTCGCCCGGCTGTATCACCCCGATCAGGTCACCGGCGACGATCGCGAAAAGCGGCTGCGGGTCGATCTGTTCAAGGAATTCTGGGACGAGTTGGAACGGATCGACCGTCGCAATCCCTGACCGCACGCCAGTATCGCCCTGTGTTAGTGTCGCTCTGTGCCGTCGCTCAGAAATGCCCGCCTGGATCGAGCTGTTGCATCAACCGCCGGCTTGCCCCTTGCGCATAGCGCAGCATCAGGGCGCGGCGGCGGGCCGCATTCAAGGGCGTTTCCGCCGCGTCGCGAAGGATGACCCCGCCATAGGCATCGGCCACGATCAGGCCGCAGGTATCCGGGATCAGGTTTTGCGGGAAGCTCTCGGAAACGCCGAAATAGAAGAAATCGCAGAACGGCAGGTAGTCGGACCATTTCTGATCCGATCGGAAATCCGCCACGCTCGATTTGATTTCGACGATGGTGAACTGCCCGGTTGGCGTCAACGCGATCACGTCGGCGCGGCGCCCGTTGCGCAGCGTGAATTCGAAAAGGCAGGATTGCCCGGCCTCGCCGAACATGCGGGCAATCCCGCGGGCCAGCGCTTGCGCCGGGTCGGCGGGCGGCGTAATGGGTGTGACGGGGTCGGGTGACGACGACATGGCGGGCGCGAGGGTCCTTTGCGGCAAGCAGCAGGCTTTATCATGAACAAAAAGGGTACAAAATGCCAGCGACTCGATGCCCCAGCCTGTCGTGAGTGCGCGGATTGGTCGCCGAGGCGGCGTTAGGCCTAAAGGATTCCTTCAATAACCTGGCGCAGCTCCGCTTCCTCGACCTGTTGCTTGGTCGCACCGGTCTTGTGGATGAAGCGATAGGCCATGCGTCCGCGGCGGTCGAACACGAGCAGGGTGGGAATTCGCGTGATGCCGCCGAATCGCTGTGAAATACCGTCATTCCCGCGGATCACGGTGAATCGCGGCTTGGTGTCCTTGAGAAAGCGGTCGAGGCGGGCGGCGTTGGACTGACCGGCCCATGTCTCGAAAAGGTTGATGGCGACGATATTCAGACCCGACGCTGGATAATGCCTCTGCACCGCCGAAAGATGGCGGAATTCGGTGCGGCAGGGCGGACACCAGCTTGCGAAGAAGGTCACCACGGCCACTTTGCCGGTGGGCGGCGAGAACGGTGCGCCGGCAATATGATCCAGCCCGCCGAGCGCGGCGATCAGCGGCGCATCTAGTCTCGGGAGCGGAATGTTTTGCGGTTTTGCTACCGCCGATGCCGCCAGTAGCGATAGTCCGGCGGCTAGGAAATGACGCCGGTGGAACGGCCGCGGAATATTGGCATCGAGTTTCATGGGGAAACTATGCCGGATTGTACCGCGGAGTGGTCTAAAATCTTCGTGACCATCGCCAACCGGCGGCACCATGGCACTGCTGGTTTGGGCACCCTATATAATCCTAGACGGGACCCCGATCCGGGTCCGAATGCCCGTCGGGAGGAATCGTTTCATCTCGAGAGAACTTTACTTTTTGGATCGACTATGATGCGAATTGTAATATATTCGGACTGATGATATCTATTATGACAAGTAATACATTACATATGAGATCATGGCTGTTCTAACGGGATCGCAGATTCGTGCCGCCCGCGCCATGCTGGCCTGGGGACAGGAACGCTTGGCGCGAGAGGCCAGCGTGTCGCGTCCGACCATCAAACGCATGGAAGGGTTGAAAGGTCCGGGGCGAAGCACGGCGGCGACGCTCGAATCGGTGCGGTCGGTCCTGGAATTGGCCGGTATCGAGTTCCTGCCGGAAGACGACCGCCTAGGCCCCGGCGTGCGGCTGCGCAAGACTGCCGCGCGGCTTGTCGCGCGCCGCGCCGATGCCATCAATCGATTGATAAACTTTCAGGTTATGCACAACGACCGGGAATATGACTGTACTTTGCGGTCGAGCGTGCTGGATGCTCTGGACGGAAAGGTACCCGGATACGCCACCGCAGCGGATATCGAAGCGGCCTTCGACCGGCATCTCGCGCTCGTTCTGGACCGGGCACGTAAGGTCGTAGTCGAGGGATTGGCACAAGACGGGCGGTTAAGCCTGTGGCCGGAAGATTTTCCCGAAATAGCCTAACCGCGAGGGTATGCGGTTCCGGAATATCGCGCCGGGGTAGCGGGCCGCGCCCCCCGGCAGTATGGTTACCTGCAAGGGTAGCAAGGGAGTTCCGAACCGATGCGATTGGTTATTGCGATATTTCTTCCATTTATTCTGTTTTTCACGATTGGCCGGCCGCTTGCCGGGATCGTGTGCCTAATTCTGCAGATCACGTTGATCGGCTGGATTCCGGCCGCAATCTGGGCGGTCTATGCGCTTAGCCAGTACAACACCGACAAGAAGATCGAAGAGGCCACGTCCGGGGGCGGATCCTGACGTGTGTGCGAATGACGCCCCAATCACCTCACAGCGCCCGTAGGCGGCGCCCGGAGGATAGCCCGTGGAAGCGCTGAACCTCGTCGCCCTGGGCCTCGGCGCGGCCTGGGCCAGCGGGATAAATTTGTATCTCGCCGTGCTGATCTTGGGCGGATTGGGCACTGCAGGCGTGGTCGATCTGCCCGGCGATCTGACGGTGCTCGAACATCCTGCGGTTCTGGCGGCGGCGGGCGGCCTCTATATTGTTGAATTTGTTGCCGATAAGGTGCCGGGCGTCGACTCGGCCTGGGATGCGCTGCATACCTTTATCCGTATCCCCGCGGGCGCGCTGCTGGCCGCCGGCGCGCTTCAGGACTGGGGCGCCGGATACGAGGTGGCGGCCGCATTGCTGGCGGGCGGAACGCTTGCTGCGGCCAGCCACGCGACGAAGGCGAGCGGCCGCGTCGCGGTCAATACGTCGCCCGAGCCGTTCAGCAACTGGTTGGTATCGCTGTTGGAGGACGGGCTGGTGCTGGGGGGATTGTTCCTCGCCCTGTTCAAGCCGGCTCTGTTTCTTACCTTGCTTGGGGCCTTCGCACTGCTCGTGATATGGCTTCTTCCCAAGCTCTGGCGCGCCTTGCGACGGCTGTTCGGTGGGGCGAGAAAGGCGATGGAAACCGACGCCGAAGGCGAAGAAGCCCGCGGATTCCGGGTCGATTTTAGTTCGTTGAAAGATCATAACGACCAACCGACGCCACCCGCCAAGCGATAAAATTCCTAACACTGCTGTCGCGGCAATGTGATCGCTTCGCGTTGAAGCCGGCCGCGTTCTCGCGTATCATTGGGAACGGTTACAGCGATCCGTCATATGAGCCGAAAACGGCCAGGACGCTGAAACCGCCGGATGTAGGGGTCGGTCCGTTTACGGATCGGAGATCTGGAACGCAATTTGGGTCCTCGGGAAAACACTGGAACCAGGTTCAGGAGTCCCAGACGATGAAGATGCCCCTTGCCGCCGCCGTCCTCGGCGCCGGTCTTATCCTCTCCGCCGGTACGGCCGACGCCGGCTATTACAAGCGTCACGGCTATTACGGTCATCATGGTCATCACGGCCACTATCGCCATTACCGTCACCGCGGGCATCGCGGTCACCATAATGGCGCGCTGGTTGCGGCCGGGATCATAGGTGGCGCCGTCCTGCTTGGCACGCTGTTGAGTGCGCCGCGCTATCACCACCCACCGGCACCCGTCTACTACGGCCCGCCGCGTGCACCGGTCTGTGAAAAGGACCAAGTCTATCGGACCCTGCCCGACGGCCGGATTCAATGGGGCGTGCGGACCCGATGTTATTAACTAACAATCAGTTCACGTAAGAACTGTCGGGAAATTGGATGACATCGGGCTAAAATACAGCTTGATGCAATATACACATTTGGACCAATGAATTACGGCGGGCATTTGAATTTCAGCCCGCCGTAATATTAACTAGATTTCAGGCAATACTAGAAATTGCGTGTTTCACCGGGCTTCATGACAACAACCTTGGTCGACGTCTTCCCGAGGGCCTCCTTGAACTGCGCCGGCGTGCCCTTGAGCGGCTTGAACGTGCCGTAATGCATTGGCACCACGATCGGCGTTTTCAGCAGCTCGCGGGTCGCATAGGCCGCGTGTACCGGATCCATCGTGAAATGGCCGCCGATCGGCAGCAGCGCCAGGTCCGGCTTGTAGTATTCGCTGATGAACTTCATGTCGGCGAACACGCCGGTGTCGCCGGCATGATAGATCGTATAGCCGTTCTCCAGCTTGATGATATACCCGGCGGGTTCGCCGCCCGGCAGCATCGATTCCTTCTTGCTGTCCGGATCCTTGTAGCGCACTTCGGAGCTATGTTCCGCCCGCACCATGGTCACCGTGATGTCCGGTCCGATGGGCTTGATCGGGCCGCTTTTGTTGAAGCGGATCATCTGCTTCATTTTCAACCACCCGACCGACGCGAAGGTTCGCCCCATGTCGGCGTTGATGCCCACCTTGGCATTTTTCATGTTGGCGAGTTTGACGGTGTCGCCGACATGATCGCCATGGCCATGCGTCACGAGAATCAGATCGACTTTGCCGATCTTCTCCAGATTCTTCAGCTCTTTCGGTGTCTTCGGGTTTTTCATGATGAACGGATCGATCAGGATTACCTTGCCACCGGGTGAGGTGATCTTGAAGGCGGACTGGCCGTACCACTGAACTTTAACGTCCTTCGCGGTGGCCGGCGCGGCGGCCATGAGGCCCGCGGCCAATCCCGCGATAAGGCCGTATTTCACGCGTGCAGTCGAAAAAAACATGGGCGTCTCCCTGTTGTCCCAGAGTGTCGTCCGGCGGTAGACCGCCGTGAAGTCGCGGCAGTTGAACGTTTAAGTCTCACCGTAAGCCGGGCAGCAACTCAAGCGTTAAATTTTCAAGTTTTGATTTCGGAAATGTTGCGCCGATCGGGTTCGCACTGCGTCGGAAAAACGCCGCCGCCCCGGCGCGCTGGAATTTCAATCCGGGCCGGTCATAATGCTGGCAACTGCCCGCGCGCGCCGCCCGATGTGGTTTCCTCTGAAACCAATGGGCCATCGGCCCCAATCCCGGCGAAATAAGACCGGACAGGGCCTGCGCGATGCAGGTCATCACCACGGTCGGGCGCAATTCCCCCTCAATCCCTAACCTACTGCGGCGGGAATCGCGTCAAACCACCAAATTTTCTGCTCTAATTTAAGACTAGGTAAGTGCGGAGCTTTCCGTGCAGATAGGATCAACAGAAGTCATGTTGCCTTCTTTCCAAGAAGACGAAGTGCGGCATTTTTTGCAAACACGATTGCCTGCCCATTCACTCCGAAATTCCTTGGTACACATGAGGCATTTTCGCTCCCTAGTCTTGTAGAGTTTTCTTTTGTTGAATTTCATGGCGCGCATTGTATACATCGAAAATTTTCCGGACAACATAAATTTGTACGGATGAATTGTTACAGCTATGGGTAGCGGGTGTTTTGACTATAAATCAATGACTTGGTTGTCATTCCCAGGCTGGCCGGCGAAGGCCGAGAGTGCGAAACCAAGGTGGCCCGAATAACGAAAATTTGTGCGACCAGATGACGCAGCCAACCCGATCAACGTGTCCAATCTGCACGAAAGTATCGCGCTCGTCAGGTATGGTTGCGACATCGATACGCAAGGTATTCGGGCTGACTCGAAACGAGATCCTACTGCTGGGAATGCGTGTCATGCATTTCGATGGCAGCCTCGGTATGGGCATGTGGGAGCGCGTCGGGATCACCCGTTGGTGAACGCGCGACAAGACCAATCTGACCGACTCGTTGGACTTCTATGCTGCATTTGCCGGGACGAATCGTGCCAATCGGGCGAATTGGGTCTGCGCGGCATCGCTCCGAGCCGAGATGACTCGGGTCAAAGACATGATCCGACCAATGATTGAGTAAAATTGCAATTTGAGAGAGGAGGTTGGCGCGCCCGTTCGAACAAAGTTCGAACTTGTTTTTGGATAAGAAGCCGACCATTCCTAAAGAAATGGCGCGCCCGAGAGGATTCGAACCCCTGACCTACGCCTCCGGAGGGCGTCGCTCTATCCAGCTGAGCTACGGGCGCCTTGCCTGTTTCGAACCGGCGCAATGTACGGCAAGCCGTGCTTTGGCGCCATCCCCTTCTTTCATTCCCTTTATGATCGGCGTTGACGCGTCGGCAACGGCCAACGGGCGCTCCGATCCGGACGGTAACGCGTCGTTCGGATTGGCCACCCAGGCCGTGATGTCGCCCAGCACGCGATCGGCGTTGAGGTCGCGCAGCAGCATGTGAAAGCCACTGTCGTACTGCGCCACCCGCACGCCGCATTCATTCATCGGCAGGCGACTGCGGAAGGCCTTCATGGCAAAGCCGGGGATGATGTCCTCGTTCTGGCCCAACAGTATCAGCACGTCGCCGCGCAGCGCCGGGGTGGCGTCCAAAGCCGCATCCATCAGGTTCACCAGCCCATAGACGGCGTCCACCCGGGTCCATTTGATGACCTTTGGGTCGCGGCCGAGCTTGCGCAGCATGCCGATATTGTCCGACGGCACCTTGCCCATGCCCTGGCCGGTGAACTGCACCGCGCGAATCGTGTGCGCAAAGAAAGACAGCAGCCCGCGCTGCCAGTTGCGCATGATCACGCGCGCCCAGACGGCGGGAGCGGACAATACGATGCGGTCGGCGGTCGGCGGGTCGTCCTCGGCCATTGCCGCCATGATCACGCTACTGCCCATGCTTTCGCCCAGCAGCACCAGCGGCGTACCGGGATGACGCGCCTTGATTAGGCGGCTGGCGATCCGCAGATCGCTGGTCAGTCCGCGAACGCCCGGCCAGATTCCGGTGTGCGGGGCGTCTCCGAACCCGCGCTGGTCATAGGCATAGGTCAGGACACCGTGTCGGGTGAGGGTCCGCGCCGGCGCGTCGAAGGCGTTTGAATAGTCGTTGAACCCGTGCAGGGCGAGCACTACCACGTGCGGATTGCCGTCAGGTTTCCAGGTCCGCAGGGGCAGACGCGCACCGTCGGGCATGCGTAGGTGATCGTCGTTGATCGCCGCCGGGGCGACCGCTTCGCCGGGCGGCATGATGCGGGGCGCGCAGGCGCCGGCGGCCAGCAGCACCGCCGAGATCGCGGCGATCAGCGCGACCATCCGGCGCATCATCGATACTCGTCCTCATCCGGCCGCCGCGCCGTGCCGCCGTCGTCTCGCGTCAATTGCCGGAAGATCGTTGCCAGGTCGGCTTCTTCGGTTCGCAGGTCGACGACGTTCAGCCCGCTCCGCGCAATCGCGTCGAGGATTTCGCCGGCGCTCGTGCGGCCGCTTTGGTATTGGATACGCAACCGGTTCGGCGCGGGGCTGCTGGTCTGGTAACGTCGCAGCGGATCGGGAATGTCGCCGATCGCGCCCGACATGGTCACATCCATCGTCTTGCCGTCGATCCGGCTCAGCAATGCGTCGCGGCTGTCGCAGGCGACCACCCGGCCATGGTTTATGATCGCAATGCGGTCGCAGAGTTCCTCGGCTTCCTCGAGGTAGTGCGTGGTCAGAAGGATCGTCACGCCGCGTCGGTTCAAGGCCCGGACATTGTCCCAAAGCTGTTCGCGCAGCGTGATGTCGACGCCGGCGGTCGGCTCGTCCAGCACCAGGATCGGCGGGTCGTGCACCATCGCCTTGGCAATCAACAGTCGCCGCCGCATGCCGCCGGACAATGTACGGCCATAGGAATCCGCCTTGTCGGTCAAGCCGACCATCTCAAGGATCTCCATGGTCCGGCGCTCGCGCACCGGCACGCCGTACAACCCTGCCTGCATCTCCATGTATTCGCGCGGCGTGAAATAGGAATCGATATTCAGTTCCTGCGGCACCACGCCAATGGCGGCTCGCGCGCCGCGTGGATCGGTGTCGATGTCGATGTCCCAGACCCGCACGCTACCCGCTGTCTTGACGACAAGTCCGGCGAGAATATTGATCAACGTCGATTTGCCCGCACCGTTGGGGCCCAGCAGGGCGAACAGCGCGCCTTGCGGCACGTCCAGGTCCACAGTGTCCAAGGCCGGTTTCGGCGCCGGCTTTGATCCGCGCGCCTTGCGGCGGCCGTAAACCTTCGTCAGGCCGCGCACCTCGATGGCGTTGTCGGGGACCGGCAATTCGGTGGTGGGTGGTTCGGCGGCAGGCTGGGCCATTGCGGCGGATCGATCCTGTCGTAATGTGAATGGTTGAACCTGACGATGCTTTCGGTATCATCCGCCGGGCCGGCGGGTCAATCAACGCCCGGCGGCGGAACTGCCTATCACTTTTGCGCAAGGAGGTCGCGCTGCCATGGAACCGGTAGAAACGCTCGAGGTCGATAGCCCACAGGTGGCTTGCGACGGCGGCGGCGGGGCGCTCGGTCATCCCCGCGTCTTTCTCAACATGGGCGAGAAAAAAGAGGTCGATTGTCCGTATTGCGGCCGCCACTTCGTCCTGAAGAAGGGCGCGAAAGCCGCGGCCGCACATTAAACACGTCAGGCGAGCTGGGTCAGCCGGCTGCCGATTGCGATCTCATAGCCGTCGGGATCGCGCAGCAGAAACTCCTCCATGCCGTAGGCCTCGGTAGTAACGGCGCCCACCGTGACGCCGCGTGCCGAGAGGTCCGCATGCCGGTCGCGCGCCGACTCGACATAGCAGTACAGCACCACGCCGCCGTAGCTATCCGCGTTTCGCCGCGCCTTGCTGTCGGCGTTATCCGGGCAATTGATCATCAGCTTTGTCTCGCCGCTTTTGAGCATGGCCCAGACCGTCGCGCCGTCGGCCTCGAATGTCTGCACCACTTCAAAGCCCAACACGTCACGATAGAAGGCGATGCTGCGGTCGGCGCCCTCGACATTGAGCAAGGGAATTATTTCGGTGATGGTCATTGGTCTCCGTGGTCTCCGTGGTCTCCGTTCCTGGGGTACATTATGCGTGCTTTGTCCGGTCGCGCGATGCGATGCCTTGCCGCCCGGGATGCGATCCGGCATCCTGATCCCATCATCCCTTCTTGTGTGAGTTCGCATGCCAAAGTCAACCGAGACGTCCGCGCCCCAGCATGTTTACCTGATCGATGGATCGGGCTTCATCTTCCGCGCCTTCCACGGCGTGCGCCCGCTGACCCGTCCGGACGGGACGCCGGTCAACGCGGTGTACGGCTTCACGCAGATGCTGATGAAGATTCTCGAGGATACCGACGCGGATCGCCTCGCCGTGATTTTCGACGCGGCGCGCAAGACCTTCCGCAACGATATCTATCCCGAATACAAGGCGCACCGCCCGCCGCCGCCCGAGGAGTTGGTGCCGCAGTTTGATCTGGTCAAGGCAGCGGTCGAGGCGTTCAACGTCCCGGCGATCGAGATGCCGGGTTTCGAGGCGGACGACATCATCGCGACCTATGCGAAACAGGCGGCCGAGGCCGGCGCGGAAGTCACCATCGTGTCGTCCGACAAGGACCTGATGCAGTTGGTCACCGACAAGGTGACCATGTTCGATGCCATGAAGAATAAGATGATCGGGCATGACGAGGTCGTCGAGAAATTCGGCCTGGGCCCCGACAAGGTGGTCGAGGTGCAGGCGCTGGCCGGCGACTCGAGCGACAACGTGCCCGGCGTACCGGGTATCGGCGTGAAAACCGCGGCGCAGCTTCTGACCGAATACGGCGATCTCGAGTCGCTGCTTGCGCGCGCCGAAGAGATCAAGCAGCCGAAACGGCGGCAGAACCTGATGGAGAATGCCGACCTGGCGCGGATTTCCCGCCAATTGGTGCAGTTGCGCGACGACGTTCCGGTCGAGGCCGGCCTGGAGGCCTTCGGACGCCGCGAGGTCGACCCCGACACGCTGATTCCGTTTCTATTGGAGCAGGGCTTCAAGTCGATCGTGTCGCGGGTCGAAAGCAGACTGGGTATCGAGTCCGCGGACGCGACGGATGCGCCGCCGACTGAGGTCGACTACGAACTGGTGCAGGACGAAAAGGCGCTGGCGGCATGGATCGAGACGGCGACCGACGCCGGGTTCGTCGCGGTCGACACGGAGACGACCTCGTTAAACGCGACCGTGGCGGAATTGGTCGGGGTCTCGCTGTCGGTGACGCCGGGCAAGGCCTGTTACATCCCGGTGGCGCACCGCAAGCCGAACGGGCAGGGCGCGCTCGATCTCGGCGGCGGCGGTAACGCCGACGCGGACGACGGTGCGCCCGAGCAGATTCGCCTCAAGCGCGCGATCGACATGCTGAAGCCACTGCTCGAGGACCCGTCGGTCCTGAAAATCGGGCAGAACATCAAATACGACGCGCTGATTCTTGCCCAACATGGAGTGGAAGTCACACCAGTCGACGACACGATGCTGCTGTCCTTCGTGTTGGACGGCGGGGCGAATAAGCATGGCATGGACGAGTTGGCGATCCGCCACCTCGGCGTGACCACGGTGAAATACAAGGATGTGGTCGGCAGCGGCAAATCGCAGGTGACCTTCGACTATGTGCCGCTCGACAAGGCTTGCGGCTACGCGGCGGAGGATGCCGATATCACGCTGCGGCTGCACAAGACGCTGAAGCCGCGTCTGGTTAGCGAACATATGGCCACCGTCTATGAGACCATCGAACGGCCGTTGATCTCGGTTCTGTCCACACTCGAACGTAAGGGCGTGCTGGTCGACCCTGAAATCCTGCGCGGGCTGAGCCGGGATTTCGCACAGCGCATGGGCGGGTTGGAGGATGAAATCCGCACCTTGGCCGGTGAGGACTTCAACATCGGCTCACCGAAGCAACTCGGCGAGATCCTGTTCGACAAGATGAGCCTGCCGGGCGCGAAGAAGACCAAGACCGGCGCCTACAAAACCGATCAGGACGTGCTGGAAGGCCTGGCCGCGGCCGGGCACGAACTGCCGGCGCGGGTGCTCGATTGGCGGCAGATCGCCAAGCTGAAAAGCACCTACACCGATAAGCTGGTCGAGGAGATCAACCCCGAGACGAAGCGTATACATACGTCCTACGCGATGGCGGGCGCACAGACCGGTCGACTGGCCTCGACCGACCCCAACCTGCAGAACATCCCCGTGCGGAGCGAGGAAGGCCGCAAGATCCGGCAGGCGTTCATCGCGCGCGAGGGCTGCAAGCTGGTGTCCTTCGACTACAGCCAGATCGAGCTGCGCGTGCTGGCGCATATGGCCGGTATTCAATCCTTGATCGATGCGTTCCAGGAGGGTGCCGACATCCACGCGCTGACTGCGTCGCAGGTCTTCGACGTGCCGATGGAAGGCATGGACCCGTTGGTGCGCCGTCAAGCGAAGGCGATCAACTTCGGCATTATCTACGGCATCAGCGCCTTCGGGCTGGCGCGGCAGCTCGGTATCGCGCAGAAGGAGGCACGCGACTATATCGCGACCTATTTCGAACGCTATCCCGGCATCAGCGACTATATGGAGCGCGCGCGCGAGGAATGCCGCCAGACCGGCATGGTGACCACGCTGTTCGGCCGCCGCATCCATCTGCCGGGCATCGTCGACAAGAACCCGATGCGCCGGAACTATGCCGAACGGCAGGCGATCAATGCGCCGATCCAGGGGACGGCGGCGGATATCATCAAGCGCGCGATGATCCGGGTCCCGGCGGCGATGGCGTCGAAAAAGCTTGGGGCCGATATGCTGCTGCAGGTGCATGACGAATTGATTTTCGAAGTGCCCGAAGCCCAGATCGACGACACCGTCGCCGTGGTGAAGGATGTTATGGGCGGCGCCGCGGAACCGGCGGTCGCCCTCGACGTGCCCCTGGTCGTGGATGCCGGGATCGGCGATAACTGGGATCAGGCGCACTGACGCACGCGCTGCCTACGCACCGAACAAGAACACCGCAACAAGCGGGGCGCCCTACGAGGAAGGAAACATCATGCTGATTCAGCACGACAAACTGCGCGCCGTCGTGCGCGCGATCTGCACGGCCGCGGGCAGCACGGGCGACGAGCCGGCGTTGGTCGCCGACAACCTGGTCTACGCCAACCTGACCGGGCACGATAGCCACGGCGTCGGCATGCTGCCGCGCTACATCTCCTGCGCGCGGGCGGGCCAACTGGCGATGAACCAGCATGTCAAAGTGGTGAAGGATGAGGGGACGATCCTCGTGCTCGATGGACAGACCGGCTACGGCCAGGTCATCGGCGGGGAAGCGATGGCGTTGGGAATCGAGCGCGCGCGGGAACACGGCGTCTGCGTCCTGTCGCTGCGCAACAGCTTCCATCTCTGCCGGATCGGCGCCTGGGCCGAGCAAGCCGCGGCGGCCGGCATGATCTCCATGCATTACGTCAACGTGATCGGCCACAAGCCGCTGGTAGCACCCTTTCGCGGCGGTGACGCGCGTTATGCGACCAATCCCTATACCTGCATCCTGCCGGCGACCGACAACAACCCGACCACCCTGCTCGACATGGCGACCAGCGTAGTCGCCATGGGCAAGGTGCGGGTCGCCAAGAACAAGGGCGAACAGATGCAGGAAGGCGCGTTGATCGATGCGGACGGCCAGCCGACGACCGACCCCAACGTGATGTACACCCCGCCCTTCGGCGCGGCACTGCCGTTCGGCGAACATAAGGGCTACGGCATGGCGTTGATGGCCGAAATGCTGGCCGGCGTGTTGAGCGGTGGGCAGACGATGCGCGCGGAAACGCAGCGCAAGGACGACACCATTTTGAACGGCATGCTGGCGATCATTTTCGACCCGCGCCGCATGGTCGATGAAGACTTCTACAAGTCCGAGGTCGACGCGACGATCGCACATGTGAAGGCGTCGCCGCCGCAGAATCCGGACGAGCCGGTGCTGGTCCCGGGCGACCCGGAACGGGCGACCAAGGCGGAACGCGAAGCCAATGGCGTGCCGGTCGACGATGCGACCTGGGAAGAAATCCTCTCGGCCGCCGAATCGGTCGGCCTGTCGCGCAGCGACGTGGCCGGCATGTCCGCTTAACAAAATCGACGAACCGAATTTGCGAGCTATTGAAGGGAGCGAAGCATGTTGAAAATCTTGGGGCGCAAGACCTCGTCCAACGTCATGGAAGTGCTGTGGCTGTGCGGCGAACTCGGAATCGAATATGACCGCGAGGATGTCGGTGGGCCATTCGGCCGGAACGACGAGCCGGAGTATCTCGAGAAGAATCCGAACGGCCTCGTGCCGACCATCGAGGACGACGGCCTCACCTTGTGGGAATCCAACTCGATCCTGCGCTATCTCGCCGCGAAGCACGCGGCCGGCGGGACGATCTGGCCCGACGATCTGCAGGCGCGGGCCGCGGCGGATAAATGGATGGACTGGCAACTGTCGGTCGTCGCATCGCAGATCACGCCGATCTTCTGGGGCCTGGTGCGGACGCCGGAAGCGGAACGCGACATGGCCGCCATCGAGGCGGCGATCAAGCGCGGGCACACCGTATGGGGCATCCTCGACAAACAGCTCGCCAGGACCGACTTCGTCGCCGGCGGCGATTTCACCCTCGGCGACATGCCGGTCGGCGTTCATGCCTTCCGCTGGTTTTCGCTGGTCGACGACCGCCCGGCGATGCCGCATCTGGAGGCCTGGTACGCGCGTCTGCAGGACCGGCCGGCCTATCGCGAACATTGTATGAATCCACTGGTTTAGGCGGGTTGCCTGGACCAACTGGCCGCTCCATACTGAGGACGATTAGGCGGAGATTTCCAATATGACTGGACCAAGACGCGTACATGATATGGGCGGGCAGGACGCCGGCCCGATGGAAACCGAAGGGCATGTGAACGAGCCATGGGAGAAGCGGATGGATGCGATTCGCATGCTCTGCGGCCAGCGCGAGCTGTTGCGGACCGACGAGATGCGCCGCAACATCGAAGACCTGGGACCCGGCGTCTATACCGAACTCAGCTATTACGAGCGCTGGTGCGCGGCGATCTCGAATGTTCTGCTGCAGAAGAAAGTGATCAGCGTCGACGAACTCGGCCGCAAGATGGCCGAGGTCGAAGAACGCTGGACGAAGGCGCGCAAATCATGAGCGAGCGTTTCTCGGTCGGTGACCGCGTACGCGTCCGACGGGCCTACCCGCCGGGTCACGTACGGGCGCCTCACTTCACCCGAGGTAAGGTCGGCGAGGTGCAGGCGATCGCTGGCAGCTACCGAAATCCCGAGCAACTCGCCTACGGGATAACCGATGCGGAGCGGCTGCCGTTGTATCGCGTGATCTTCCGGCAGTCCGATCTCTGGTCCAACTATGAAGGCGGACCGAAGGACACGACCGTCGTCGATTTTTATGAGAACTGGCTGGATCCGGCCTGAGGAGGGATGGCATGACGAACGAGCACGAACATACTCACGGGCATGACCACGACCACGATCATGACCGGACATTTCAACCCGATATCGAAGATTCGCCCTTCACCCATTACCAGGTGATGGCGGAAGCGCTCGGCGAGCTGCTGATCGACAAGGGCATTTTCTCGGCCGATGACCTGCGCCGCCAGATCGAGCATCTGGATACGCGGACGCCGGCGCTCGGCGCCGACGTCATTGCCCGCGCCTGGACCGATCCGGATTTCAAAGCGAAGCTGATGGAAAATGTCAACGAGGCGACCGAGTCGATCGGCGTCGATGCCGGGGATATTCCGATCCGTGCCGTCGAGAACACGCCGGAGACGCATAACGTGATCGTCTGCACTCTGTGTTCCTGTTATCCGCGCGGCCTGCTCGGTCCGCCGCCGGATTGGTACAAGTCGCGCGCCTATCGCAGCCGTACCGTACGGGAGCCGCGGGTGATCCTGGCGGAGTTCGGTACAAAACTGTCCGACGATGTCGAAGTGCGCGTGCATGACAGCACGGCGGACCTGCGCTACATCGTTCTGCCGATGCGCCCGGAAGGAACCGACGACATGGATGCGGCGGCCTTGGCGAAGCTGGTCACGCGGGATTGCCTGATCGGCGTCAGCCTGCCCGATGACCCGGCCGGCGCGTAGTCGCCGGCAGTTGACGGATCGATGATGCTGATTCGACGAATCATTCTTCTCGCGCTGTTCGTCGGCGTGGTCTCCGGCTGTTATCTGCCGACGGATTTCAAGGCCGATCTCCGGATCAAGCCGGACGGCAACTATAATTTCCAGTATCAGGGCATGCTGGTCTATGTCCCGCTGCTCGAAAAGATCGATAAGGACGAACTTTCGCGCGATGGGTTGACCAAATATGTCGCCGCCGTGAAACAGGATCTGCAACGCGACCGGAATTTCACGGAAATTCAGTATGTAGACAACGCGGCTTTTCGGGTCCGTTACAAAAAGTTCGGCAACATTCTGCAGGAAAAGACGTTCAACTTCGTGCGGCAGAGCGCGCGGCTCGTGTCGTTCGCACGGCATCCGAACGGCACGATTTCGATCACAGGGGACAAGCCGAATACCCAAATCGCCGAAGAATTAGCCAAGCGCGGAATTGTGATGCGCGGAACCCTGCGCATCCAAACCGAGGCGCAGGTGGTCAAACACAACGCCGACGAAGTCAAGACGGCTGCCGCGTCGGTCTATGTCTGGAATATCGATGGGCTGAAGAAGCCGTCGCCGGCCCTGGTCCTGACGGCCCGGCCGCGCTGACCCCGAGATCGCGGGCGGCATGATCGGGGCAGGCTATACCGGACTTTTCTTGACGTCCTTCCTGGCGGCGACATTGGTGCCGCTCTCTTCCGAAGCCGTACTGGCGGCATTGATCTCTGCAAAGGGATTCGACCTCGCTCTGCTGATCGGAATCGCAACGGTAGGCAACACACTGGGCGCCGTCGTGAACTGGCTGCTGGGGCGCTATTGCCTGCGGTGGCGCGACCGTCGCTGGTTTCCCGTCGGGCCCGACGCGCTGGATCGGGCGTCCCGATGGGTCGAGCGCTACGGTGTTTGGACGCTGCTGCTGTCATGGCTGCCGGTCGTCGGCGACCCCCTGACCTTCGCCGCCGGAGTGCTCGGCGTTCGGTTTCCGATTTTCCTGATTCTCGTTGCGGTCGGCAAAGGCGCGCGTTATGCGCTTGTCGGTGCGGTGTCGGTCAGCTTTTTCGAATAAGCACTTCGGTCAGAACGGAAACGGCCGGCCCCGAAGGGCCGGCCGCTGCCTTGCGTGCTTTGTACCGAGTTGTCAGGCGGCGGCGTAGATGCCGGCCTGCTTCACGCCTTCGTCCACGTAGGATTCGAATTGTTTGAAGTTGCTTTCGAAACGACCGCGCAGATCGTGTGCGGTCGTATCGTAGGCTGATTTGTCGGCCCAGGTCGTGCGCGGCTGCAAGACATCCGCCGGCACGTCCGGGCAAGCTTGCGGCACCAGCATTCCGAAATTCGGGTCCGTTGCGGTGCCCGCCTCGGCAAGCCGTCCGTCCAGCGCGGCCCGCACCATGGAGCGGGTGTGCGCGATCTTCATGCGCTCGCCCGTACCGTAGGCGCCGCCCGACCAGCCGGTATTGACCAGCCAGCATTTAGCGCCGGTTTGCTGAATCCGCTCGCCCAGCATCTTGGCGTAGACCGAGGGATGACGCGGCATGAACGGCGCGCCGAAGCAGGTCGAGAAGGTCGCCTGCGGTTCGGTGACACCCTTCTCCGTGCCCGCGACGCGCGCGGTGTAGCCGGACAGGAAGTGATACATCGCCTGATCCGCGGTCAACTGACTGATCGGCGGCAACACGCCGAATGCGTCGGCGGTCAGCATGACCACGTTGGTCGGTTGGCCGCCGCGGCCCGATTCGCAGATGTTCGGGATGAAATCGATCGGATAGGACGCGCGGGTGTTTTCCGTCAGCGACCCGTCGTCCAGGTCGAGCAGGCGGGTGCGCGGGTCCATCACGACATTTTCCAGGATCGTGCCGAACCGGCGCGTCGTCTCGTAGATTTCCGGCTCCGCTTCCGCCGATAGGTTGATGACCTTGGCGTAGCAGCCGCCTTCGAAGTTGAAGATGCCGTTCGCCGACCAGCCATGCTCGTCGTCGCCGATCAGGGCGCGGCTGCCGTCCGCCGACAGCGTTGTCTTGCCGGTGCCCGACAGGCCGAAGAAGATGCTGACATCGCCGTCGGTGCCGATGTTGGCCGAGCAATGCATCGGCAGTACGTCGCGCTCGGGCAGGACGTAGTTGAGATAGGAAAAGACCGACTTTTTGATTTCGCCGGCATATACGGAACCGGCGACCAGCACCAGCTTCTCGGCGAAATTCATCATGATCGCGCATTCCGAGTTGGTGCCGTCACGCTCGGGCACCGCATGGAAGTAAGGCGCGTTCAGGATGGTCAGCTCGGGCACGAAATCCTCGAGCTCGGCGTCCGTCGGCTCGATGAACATGTTGCGCGCAAACAGACTGTGCCACGGGCTTTCCGAAATGACCCGAACCGGCAGCCGGTAATCGGTGTCGGCGCCAGCGTACAAGTCCTGAACGTAAACTTCGCGGCCCTGGTAATAGGACAGGATCTGTCGGCGCAGGTTGTCGAACGTGGCGGGATCAGTCCCTTTGTTGGGACCCCACCAGATATTGTCCTTGCTCGACGGTTCCTCGACCAGGAATTTGTCGTTCGGCGACCGGCCGGTGTGTTTACCGGTTTCGACGACAAGCGCACCGCCGGCCGACATGCGGCCGAGACCTGCGGAAAGTGTCGCTTCGTAAAGCGGAGCTGCCGCCAGGTTCCAATGCTCGGCGCGGACATTCACGATGCCATGATTGCCCAATCCGAATTTGCTCTTACGATCCACTACGATGGTCCTCCCGTGGGATGCCGCCGGTCTTCCCGATCGGCTTTCTTAATACTTGGCGTCAATTTTCCGGTTCGATGCGCCACGGCCATCAATATGGCGAGCGCGACGCTATCGTCAAATTGATATCTGTCATCCGGGCGGGAATCAACTACCACTTTTAGACAAGTTCTAAGTTGTCGCATCGGGCGGGATTTTGCCGTTTCGCGCCGCCGTGACCAGGCGCACCAGCATCGTGCGGGCGGAGTCGGCATCGTGGATGGTTTGTTCGAATGAAAGCCTGAGAATTACGCCATCACGCCTTAAATCCGCGCCCTCCGGGTCGATCCCCGTCATCCGCCAACCGGCGCCCGCCGCGCCTGTCAGCATCTCGGCGAACAGATCGACGGCATCTGCGTGATCGGCGTTCATATGGTCCACGATATCGTGCTCGTGGTCGGCCAACGCCGCCGAATTTGCCGTATCAAACAGCACGGCGGCCGCGTCGATCCAGTGGATCCGGCCGAACCCGGCGACCAGATGAAACCGCTCCGGCATTACGCGATAGAAGTTGAAATCCCCGAAATCGGCATAATCGGCGGCTCCCGTATGCCGCGCCAAATAGCGCCGCCGAAGGGCCGAGTCGTCGTCGCCGAGTCGGTCGATTCGCCCTTGCAGAGTGGCCCGCGCGCCGGTCAGCGGGGCAGCCAGGCCGGCGGTGTTGTCGAACAGCAGCGAGACCCGGGAGTCGGCGTTAAAATTCTTGGTGTGATCCGCGAGATCGGACAGCAACAGGATCGGACGGCCCGCATGATCGCAGGCCGTCTCGACCAACGACGCATAGGGCCAGGCGTCGTTCGCGCGCTCCGCCGTGGCCAGCGTCGCGGTGCGGGCGCTGCGAACCAGCAATCGGCAGGTCGCGTCGGCTGATAGCACGTCATCGTCATCGGACATCGGCGAAATCCCTTCCGCGTCGGGCGGTCCCGGCAAGACGGCCTGGATTGTTCATGATCTGAGGCCGAAGGGATACGGTATCCGGGCGGCTATCGGGAGTTCAAGCTGACTTTTCGGCGGCCGGCGACAAATTCCGCAATCGCGTTGGCCATCTCCTTGGGATCCGTTTGGTGCCGGAACAGGGCGACATACGCGCCGTCCGGACCCATCAGATAGACGAAGGAGGAATGGTTCACCAGATAGTCGTCGGGTTTTTCCGACGGCACCTTGGCGTAGAATACGCGGTAGGCCTTGGCGACCTTCTGGATTTCGCTTTCGGTACCGGTCAGGCCGACGAGCTTGGGGTGGAAATGCGAGACATATTGCGCGAGGTATTGCGGTGTGTCGCGGGCCGGATCGACCGAAATGAAGACCGGCTGCACCTTGTCTGCCGCCGGGCCGAGATAATCCATCGCCGCGGCCATATTGGCCAGTTCCGTCGGGCAGACGTCCGGGCAATAGCCGTAGCCGAAGAAAACCAGCATGTATTGGCCGTGGAAACTCGCGTCGGTAACTGTCTCGCCCTTGTGGTTGGTCAGGCTGAAGGGGCCGCCGAGCGATACCGGTGACTGGACCGCGACCGATTGCGTTGCGGTCGGCGATGAACGGTTGCCGTCGATCAACTGCCAGGTAATCCAGGCGGACGCAGCGATCGTGGTAAGCGCGACCAACATGATGACAATGATCTGAACCGACGAAGACTGCTTCATGATCCCTACGCGTTGATGGCTCTGTTTGGCTATGGTTTCCGCCCGACTCAGCGGCGGATGGACGGCCGGGAGGGCAGATAATCTATTTCAACCACGGATTAACCAATTTGATATACTGCTGTCCTGACGGGTCGCGAGTGGACATATCGACGCAGCGTCAAACAGTTGCGTGATCGTCGGTAGTCTCTTATGTGCCGCTCGCCGCCGCAAGATTGTCGCCACCGTGCCCAAATGCTGCCATATGCGGGGATGATTGTGCAGTTGCGCCAATAGCGGAAAATTCAAGGCGGGAGTTCGCCAATGCAGCAGACAATTGCTCTTGTCGACGACGACAAGAATATCCTGACGTCGGTCACCATGGCCCTGGAGGCCGAAGGCTACAGGGTGAAGACCTATAACGACGGTGAAGAAGCGTTTCGAGGGCTTAGTCAACAGCCCGTCGATCTCGCCATTCTCGATATCAAGATGCCGCGCATGGACGGCATGGAACTGCTGCAGAAACTGCGCGACAGCAGCAATCTGCCGGTCATCTTCCTAACGTCGAAGGACGACGAGGTGGATGAGGTGCTTGGCCTGCGGATGGGGGCGGACGACTATATCAAGAAACCGTTCTCGCAACGCCTGCTGATCGAACGCATCCGCACTTTGCTGCGCCGCTCAGAACTGGGCGACGAACCGGTCGCCAAGAAGGCTGATTCCGTTTTGGTGCGCGGTCCCCTGGTGATGGACACCGACCGGCATTCCTGCACCTGGGACAGCCGAGACGTACAATTGACCGTCACCGAATTCCTGCTCCTTAAAGCGCTGGCGACGCGCCCCGGTCATGTGAAGAGCCGCGATCAGCTCATGGATGCCGCGTATGGCGAAAGCATCTATGTGGACGACCGGACGATCGACAGCCACATCAAGCGGCTGCGCAAGAAATTCCGCCAGATCGACTCGAGCTTTTCGCAGATCGAAACGTTGTACGGCGTGGGTTACCGCTATAGCGAGTTGTAGCTGCGATGGAGCGTGAGACCGCGTTGAAGGCTATTCGCAAGGGGCTGCACCGGTATACGGTAGCGGCCCGCTTGGCGATGCGCGGTTTCACCGAAAAGAACTCCCACACTGAAGCTGAAAATGAAGAGGCTGCGGCGAAAGGCCGGCGCGTGGTCTCGCCGCTGACCCGCCGGATTTTGGCGGTCAACGTGGTGGCATTGCTGATTCCGGTCGGCGGACTACTGTATGTCGGTCCATACCGTGACAGCCTGATCGACGCCGATCTCGAATCGCTGCGCAGCCAGGGCGAGATGATCGCCGGCGCAATCGGCGAAAGCGCGATCGAGATCACGCCGGCGGGCGGGCAATTCATAGATCTGGAACCGGCGCGGCACATCGTCCGGCGCTTGAGCGCCGCGTCGCGCGTGCGGTCGCGGTTGTTTTTGAATGCCGGCGAGATGGTCGCCGACAGCAGCCGGTTGTTGGGCGGCCGCTGGGTCGTGCAGGTCCAGGAGCTGCCGCCGCCGAAGGAATCCAATTGGTTGGTCGATTGGCTCATCGATGGCATCGATGTCACTGTCGGTTGGCTGACCTATGGCGAGAAGCTCGAACCGTATCAGGAGCGGGCGGATCAACGGTCCGAAGACTATCCCGAGGTGCAGCGCGCCTTTTCGGGCGAGATCATCGGTGTGGTTCGGTCGGGCGGCTCCAGCGGATATATGCTGACGGTCGCCATTCCGGTGCAGCGCTACCGCCAGGTGATCGGCGTGCTGTTGCTGTCCCGCGACGGCATCGAAATCGAGGCCTCGGTCCGGGCAATCCGATTGACGGTGCTGGCCGTCTTTGCGGGCGCGCTCGTGGTGACGATCCTATTGTCGCTCTATCTGGCGCGTACGATTGCACAGCCGGTGCTGCGGCTGGCCGCCGCCGCGGAGCGGGTGCGGCGCGGCTACGGGCCTGAAACGCAACAGATTCCCGACTTCACCAACCGCGGCGATGAGATCGGCGAACTGTCCGGCGTGCTGCGGGAAATGACCGATGCGTTGCATCAGCGGATGGACGCGATCGAACGATTCGCTGCCGATGTCAGCCATGAAATCAAGAATCCCCTGACCTCGCTGCGCAGCGCGGTCGAAACCGCGGCGCGCGTCTCGGACCCCGGGCAGCAACGCCGGCTGATGGCCGTGATCCTGGAAGACGTGCAGCGGCTCGACCGCCTGATCACGGATATCTCCAATGCATCGCGCCTGGATGCGGAGTTGAGCCGCGCCGGCACCGAGACCGTCGAACTTGGGTCCATGATGCAGGCGCTGGCCGATATGTACGACACCACGCAGCTTTCGGGCGGGCTGAGCCTGGAAGTGGATATCGACGAAAACGACAGTTTGCAGGTCTCCGGTGTCGAGGACCGGCTGGTCCAAGTCATGCGCAACCTGATTGCCAACGCGGAGAGTTTCAGTCCGCCGGGCGGGCTGATCCGGATCACGGCGGCTCGCGTCAACGGCTTCGTCGAGGTGCAGGTCGAAGACGACGGTCCGGGCATCCCGGAAGCGAAACTTGAGGCGATCTTCGACCGCTTCTACACCGAGCGCCCGAAGGGCGAGAAGTTTGGCACGCATTCCGGCCTCGGCCTGTCCATCTCGAAGCAGATTGTCGAGGCGCATCGTGGCACGATCCGGGCGCAGAACCGCTATGAGAAGGACGGATCGAAGACCGTCTGCGGCGCGCGATTTATTATCCGCCTGCCCGTTAAGTAGCTAACAACCCTTCCTTCCCCGCGTTGACTCCGTGTGATTGCCGCCGCAGGCTGGCTGTATGGAAACGGTTCACGGAACCTCGGTTGCGCTGGACGGTGGCGGCGTCTTGTTGCGCGGTCCATCCGGCAGTGGCAAGTCGGATCTAGCGCTGCGTCTGATCGACGGTGGCGCCGCGCTTGTCGCCGACGATCAAACGGCGCTGTCCCGTAAAGGCGAAGAGATTCTGGCAGGCGCGCCGCCGCAGATCGCGGGGCGGATGGAAGTTCGCGGTCTCGGGATCATCCGCCTACCGGCCGTTTCCGACATCCCGGTGCGGGTCGTGGTCGACATCGTTCCCGCGGGTGAGGTGGAACGCCTTCCCAAGCCCGCCGAGACAATGCTATTGGGAGTCGCGCTGCCGGTAATACGCCTCGCCGCCTTCGAGGCGTCGACACCGGCCAAGATCAGACTGGCTGTAAGGCTGGCCCCGGAGGAGATCGAGCGGTGACCGATGACAAGCAGGATGACGGCCGCCGGCGCGTGATGCTGGTCACCGGCATGTCCGGCGCCGGCAGAACGACGGCCCTGAAATGCCTTGAAGATATTGGATACGAGGCGGTCGACAATCTTCCCTTGTCGCTGCTCGGCAGTCTCGTGCGACCGGCTGTCGGGGTCGTCGACGCGGAAAAGCAACAACCGCTCGCGATCGGCGTCGATATTCGGACGCGCGATTTCGGCGTCGATACGATACTGGACGAACTCGATCGCCTCATTGCCGATCCGGCGTATCGGGTCGGCTCGGTATTCCTCGATTGCGACGACGAAGTCTTGCAGCGCCGTTATGCGGAAACCCGGCGACGTCACCCGCTCGATTCCGAAAAACCGGTGCCGGATATGATCGAACTCGAACGCCGCGTGCTGGCGCGGTTGCGGGGCCGGGCCGACGTGGTGATCGACACAACGGATAAGTCGCCGTGGGACCTCAAGGAGATGCTCGGCGAATCCTTCGGTCTGCATAGCGACAAAGGCCTGAGTCTGTTCGTTACCTCCTTTGCGTTTCGCAACGGGGTGCCGCGCGAATCCGATCTTGTCTTCGATGTACGGTTCCTGAAAAATCCACATTATGACAAAGCCTTGCGTCCGCTCACCGGTGAAGACGAGCCGGTTCAGGCGATGATCACCGGCGATCCGGATTTCTACGGTTTCTTTGACAGTCTGACCGGAATGCTGGAAATTTTGTTGCCGCGGTACGCGCAGGAAGGAAAAAGTTATCTGACCATCTCGGTCGGCTGTACCGGCGGTCGCCACCGGTCGGTGTTCGTGGCGCGGCGGTTGACCGATTGGCTGCGATCCCGCGATTGGCAGGTCCGTCTGCATCATCGCGAAACGCCGGTCGGCGAAAAGTAGGGACGGCGAAAAACACGGGGACGGATGAGGGCAAAACGGTGAACCGGCTGGTGGAAACGGGAAAATGATCGGTATCGTTGTGGTGAGCCATGGCCGTCTGGCCGAGGAGTTCGTTGGCGCGTTGGAACATATCGTCGGGCCGCAGGAGAATCTGTGCTGCGTCTGCATCGGGCCGGACGACGATATGGAAGCACGCCGCCAGGAAATCCTTACCTGTGTTTCGAAAATGGAAGGTGGCGCCGGCGTTGCCGTGTTGACCGATATGTTCGGCGGCACCCCGTCGAACCTGGCGTTGTCGGTGATGGGGCAGGCAAATGTAGAGGTCGTCGCCGGCGTCAATCTGCCGATGCTCATCCGGCTCGCCTCGATCCGCAAGACGCATTCGTTGGAGGATGCGGTGGCCAGCGCCCAGGAAGCCGGCCGCAAATACATCAATGTCGCGTCGAACCTGCTGGCGGAACAGACCGGCGGCTAGGCGGAATTACATGGCGCAACGCGACCTTAAAATCGTCAACCGGCGGGGCCTGCACGCGCGCGCCGCTGCAAAATTCGTCGAACTGGTGGGCCAATTCGAGGCCTCGGTCACCGTGTCGAAAGACGGGCAAAGCGTTCCTGGGACGTCGATCATGGGGTTGATGATGCTGGCCGCCTCGATCGGTTGCGTCATTTCGGTCCAAGCAGAGGGGGCCGATGCGGTGCAAGCGCTCGACGCATTGTCGGGCTTGGTGAGCAGCGGCTTTAACGAAACCGACTAGTTGTTCCGGCCCGGCTATCGACCCTGGTTTCGCCGCCGTGGCGCGCCATATTGTGGATGGCGCCGTGATTGCTGAGAACACCGCCCGGGTCTACCGCACGCCAAGACCCGATATCGGTAGAAATAGCGTATCGCGCCGCCTTTTACCCCGTTGTAACCATTGAGCGCTAAGAATTACCCCGTATAACCCCGGCATAGGCTTGCTTTTCGGACACTTGGATCCCGCCTTGCCGCTTCCGACCAGCGCTGCTATACCGCCGCCCAACCGAGGGCGGTAACCGCGGCGCGGAGGTATTTGGACCGTCCGCCGCCGGCGCGATACATAACAGGAACAGAACATGACTGCCGTAGAAGATTATAAAGTTGCCGATATGAGTGGGGCCGAATGGGGCCGCAAGGAAATTGCCATCGCCGAAACGGAAATGCCGGGCCTGATGGCGCTGCGCGACGAATACGGCAAATCCAAACCGCTCAAGGATGCGCGGATCGCCGGCTGCCTGCATATGACCATCCAGACCGCCGTGCTGATCGAAACGCTGACGGCGCTCGGCGCCGAAGTCCGCTGGTCGTCATGCAACATCTTTTCGACCCAGGATCACGCTGCCGCGGCCATCGCCGCGACGAAGGTGCCGGTGTTTGCGTGGAAGGGCATGTCCGAGGAAGAGTTCTGGTGGTGTATCGAACAGACCATCGAAGGCCCGGACGGCTGGCGTCCCAACATGATCCTCGACGACGGCGGTGACCTGACCGTGCTGATGCATGACAAGTACCCCGAGCTGCTGAAGGACGTGCGCGGCCTGTCGGAAGAGACGACGACCGGCGTACACCGGCTGTATGAGATGGAGAAGAACGGTACGCTCGCCGTTCCCGCCATCAACGTCAACGATTCGGTCACCAAGTCCAAGTTCGACAATCTCTATGGCTGCCGCGAAAGCCTGGTCGACGGCATCAAGCGGGCGACCGACGTCATGATCGCCGGCAAGACGGCCGTGGTTTGCGGCTACGGCGATGTGGGCAAGGGCTCGGCCGCCAGCCTGCGCAACCAGGGCGCGCGGGTGCTCGTCACCGAGATCGACCCGATCTGCGCCCTGCAGGCGTCGATGGAAGGCTACGAAGTCACCACCATGGAAGACGCCGCGTCCAACGGCGACATCTTCGTGACCACGACCGGCAACATCGACGTGATCACGCTCGACCATATGCGCGAAATGAAGGACCGGGCGATCGTTTGCAACATCGGGCATTTCGACTCGGAAATTCAGATCGAAGCGCTGCGTAACTACAAATGGGACAATGTGAAGCCGCAGGTCGACGAGGTTGAATTTCCTGATGGCAAGCGCCTGATCGTTCTGGCGGAAGGTCGTCTGGTCAACCTCGGTTGCGCGACCGGCCATCCCAGCTTCGTGATGTCGGCGTCCTTCACCAACCAGGTGCTGGCGCAGATCGAGCTATGGAAAAACGCCGACAATTACGAGAAGAAAGTCTATGTCCTGCCGAAGCGGTTGGATGAAAAGGTCGCTTCGCTGCATCTGGAAAAGCTCGGCGTGAAGCTGACGCAGATGACCAAGGAGCAGGCGGCCTATCTCGGCCTCGACTCGGCTGGGCCGTACAAGCCCGACTACTACCGCTACTGACGCGGTTCCGGACCCGGCGGCGCGGCCAATTAATGGTCGCGCTGGCCGCTTCCGTTTCCGGTTGTCGCAATGGTACATATGGCGGCATGCCGGATGCTTCCGATACTGCATTCTCGATTGAACTGACCGCCCGGGGCGAGACAGGCACGGCGGCGATTGCCGCCGCCGTGGCGCGCGTGTCCACGGCCGGCGACGTGATCGCGCTGTCGGGTGTGCTGGGCAGCGGCAAGACGGTGTTCGCGCGTGGCTTCATCCGGGCGCTCACCGGACTGGATGAAGAAGTTCCTAGCCCGACCTTTACGCTGGTGCAGATCTACCCTTCGGACGCTGGGCCGATCCATCACTTCGATTTGTATCGTCTCGAGGACGCGGAAGAGGCCTGGGAGCTGGGCATCGAAGACGCCTTCGCCGATGGCATTTCCCTGATCGAATGGCCCGAACGGCTCGGCACCCTCCTGCCGGCGGCGCGACTCAAGATTGTGATAGCGGCGGACGACGACGGCGATCCGGAATTGCGGCGTCTCCGTCTGCGGGGCGGCCTGACCTGGCGCGACCGGTTGGCGACTCTCAACCGTGACATGACGGGGCAAGACGAGGTGCGCGATGACTGACCGCTCGACGCTGATTGACCGGTTTCTCGCGGACAATGGCTGGGGTGACGGCGACCGCGGCCCGTTGGCGGATGATGCCTCCTTTCGCCGCTACGAGCGGCTGACCCGGGGCGGCGAGCGCGCCGTCCTGATGGATGCGCCGCCACCTCAGGAAGACGTGCGTCCCTTTGCCGCCATCGCAGGCGTGTTACAGGATCTCGGCTTTAGCGCGCCGGAAATCCGGGCGCGCGATGTGGAGAACGGGTTGCTGTTGCTCGAGGATCTCGGTGACACGACCTACACGCGTGTCCTCGCCGACGGCGGTGACGAGGAGGCGCTGTACACGCTCGCCGTCGACGTCCTGATCGAATTGCACCGGCGGTTCAATGGCGGTGCTGCCGATATTCCCGACTATGACGATGCCCGGTTGCTCGACGAAGCCGCGCTGCTGGTCGATTGGTATCTGCCGGCAGTGACCGGCGCGCCGCTGTCGACGGCTGCGCGCGACGAATATCTAGCCCTCTGGCAAGCTGCGCTTGCAGCCGCGCGTGCCGCGCCGTCCAGCCTGGTGCTGCGGGATTTCCATGTCGACAATCTGATGCTGCTGGACGACCGCTCCGGCGTTCGCGCGTGCGGCTTACTCGATTTCCAGGACGCGGTGATCGGTCCCGTGACCTACGACCTTGCCTCGTTGTTCGAAGATGCGCGACGCGACGTCCCGCCCGGTTTGGCGGCCCGGTTAATGGACCGCTATTTCGCCGCCTTTCCCACGCTCGACCGGGGCACGGTCGAGGCGTCCTACGCGGTGCTCGCCGCGCAACGCAGCGCCAAGATCCTCGGCATCTTCACGCGGCTCGACCGGCGCGACGGCAAGCCGGTCTATCTGGAACACATCCCGCGGGTCTGGCACTGGCTCGAGGGCGACCTGACCCATCCCGCCCTGGCGGGCCTGAAGGCGTGGTTCGATGACACGTTGCCACCGTCTCTCAGGCGGACACCGGCGCCACAGAGAGGCTGCTGATGGCGCCGTCGACCCCTATTTCCACCGCCATGGTACTCGCCGCCGGGCTCGGCATGCGGATGCGGCCGCTGACGCTGGAACGGCCGAAGCCTCTGGTCGTGCTGCGCGGCCGGACCCTGCTGGACCGCGCCCTCGATCGCTTGCGGGCCTCGGGTGTCACGCGCACGGTCGTGAACACGCACTACCTGGCGGAGATGATCGAAGGCCATCTGAGCGATCATGCCGATATCGTGCTGTCACCGGAGGCGGAGCGGCTGGAGACCGGCGGTGGCGTCGCGCGGGCATTGCCGCATCTCGGCGACCAACCGTTCTTCGTGATCAACAGCGACGCGGTGTGGCATGATGGGGACGCGCCCGCGCTGGACCGGCTCGCGGCGGCGTGGGATCCGGCGCGGATGGACGTGCTGCTGCTGCTGCAGCCGGTCGACCGTGCCATGGGCTATCACGGGGCGGGCGACTATCATCTGGCGGCCGATGGCGCATTGCGCCGGCGCGGTCAGGACGAAACGGCGATGCATCTCTTCGCCGGCGTTCAGATTCTGCACCCGAAGATATTTCACGACATTCCCGACGGTCCGTTCTCGCTGAACCTGCTCTACGACCGGGCGGAGTCGGCGGGCCGACTCTGTGGCCTTGAGCATGATTCGGACTGGTTCCATGTGGGCACGCCCGAAGATCTGGCGGCGACCGAGGCGGCGTTTGCCCGTCTTGCGGGCCCGTCGGGTTCCTCGGGTTCGGGGGAATGAGCGTCCCGTCCGGCCTCTACACCATTCCGCCCGGCGCGGCCTTCGTCGATGCGCTTGCCGCAGGCATCCTGGATGAATGCGCCGGCGATCCGCTGGCGCTCGCCGATTATCTAATCCTGTTGCCGACCCGGCGGGCCTGCCGGGCATTGCGAGAGGCCTTTCTGCGGGTCTCGGACGGGCAATCGCTGGTACTGCCGGCGATGCGGCCGATCGGCGACGTGGACGTAGACGACATCGCGCCGGCGGATGCCGCGGGGCTGGAGACGCTCGACCTGCCGCCCGCCCTGTCCGAACAGCGCCGCCTGTTGCTACTCGCCCGGCTGATCCTGCGCTGGAATGAGGTCGACGAGACCACGGCAGATCGGATGACGCCGGACCACGCGGTGCGGTTGGCGCAGGAGTTGGCGCGGCTGATCGATCAGGTCCAAACCGAACGGCTCTCTTTCGACGGTCTGGCGGCGCTCGCGCCGCGGGAATACGCGCAGCATTGGGAACGGACTCTTGACTTCCTCAAGCCGGTTACCGCGCATTGGCCGGATATCCTGGCGGAGGAAGGCGCCCTCGATCCCGCGGACCGGCGCAATCGTCTGCTCGAAGGTCTGGCGGCGCGCTGGGTCGCGCAGCCGCCCGCCGGGCCGGTCATCGCCGCCGGTTCGACCGGCAGCGTCCCGGCCAGCGCCGACCTCTTCGCGGTCATCGCGGCGCTGCCGCAGGGGCGCGTGGTGTTGCCAGGCCTCGACCGTGCCGCGGACGATGAGACCTGGGCGGCGATTGAGGACGATCAGACCCATCCGCAATTCGGATTGGCGCGGCTGCTCGACCGGCTGGGAATCGACCGCGCCGACGTTCGCGACTGGCCGAGCGACGGTTACCGTCATCCTGTCGCCCCGGCTCGGACGGCCCTCGCCGCCGAGGCGCTGCGCCCTGCGGAGACGACCGACGCCTGGCGCGACCTGTCGGCGCTGCGCGAGGCGGCCGTACAGGCGTTGCAGCCGGCGGGCGAGGCGCCCTTTCCGGCCGTGCAGCGGATCGTCGCACCGGGGGACAAGGAGGAAGCCGAGGTCATCGCCCTGATGCTGCGGCATAGTCTGGAGACGCCGGAGCGCACCGCCGCGTTGGTCACCGCGGATCGCCGCTTGGCGCGCCGGGTCGCGGCATCGCTGCGCCGGTGGGGCATCGTCATCGACGATTCCGCCGGCCAGGCGCTGAGCGAGACACCGCCGGGCGTGTTCCTGCGGTTGGTCGCCGAGATGGTTTTCCAGGACTTCGCGCCGGTCGCCACGCTGGCGGCCTGTAAGCATCCTTTGGCGGCAGCCGGCATGCCGTCGGCGGACATGCGGCGTCTCGTCCGTGCGTTGGAACGCTGGGTGCTGCGGGGGCCAACTCCGGATCGGGGGCTCGCGGGGTTGCGGCAGGCGTTGGCGGAGGCCGGCAGCCGACATGCCGCCGAACGACCGCCGCCCGAAACCGCCGCCGGAATCGAACGCTTGCTCGACCAACTCGAAGAATGCCTGGCGCCGTTGCTAGCCTTTCGGGATGGGGCGGAGGGCAGCTTGCAACGCCTCGTGGAGGCGCATGTGTGCGCCGCCGAGGCGCTGGCGGCGGACGGCGAAACGGTGGGTGCGGCGCGGCTCTGGGATGGGGAAGCGGGCGAAGCGCTGGCGGTCTTCGTCAACGAATTGCACGAGGCGGCGGATGCGCTGCCGATGGTGCCGCCGGACCATTATCCGGAAATGGTCGAGGCCTTGATGCTGGGCAATGTGGTTCGGCCGCGCTTTGGCAGGCATCCGCGGCTCAACATCTGGGGACCGCTGGAAGCCCGGCTGCAGCACGCCGATCTAATCGTCCTCGGTGGGCTGAACGAGGGCAACTGGCCGGCCGACCCGGGCCCCGACCCGTGGATGAGCCGGCCGATGCGCGATGCCTTCGGCCTGCCTTTGCCGGAACGCCGCATCGGGCTCGCGGCACATGACTTCGCCCAGCTTTTCTGCGCGCCAGAGATTGTGCTGAGCCGCGCGCAGAAATCCGACGGCACGCCGACGGTGCCATCGCGCTGGTTGCTCCGCTTGGAAACGGTGCTGGAGGGCTGTGGGTTGGCCGACGCCTTCGTGCCTGACACCCATTGGCCCGGTCTGGAGAAAGGACTGGTCGCCGTCGAACGGCACAGCCCGGTCGACCCGCCGGAACCCCGGCCGCCGGTGGAGGCGCGGCCGCGGCGTCTGTCCGTCACGCGGATCGAGACCTGGATGCGCGACCCCTACAGTATCTATGCCCGGCATATCCTAGGCTTACGGCCGCTCGACCCCTTGGAGGCTAGTCCTGGTGCTGCCGACCGGGGCACCATCATTCACGACGCTCTCGACGCGTTCGTCCGCGCCTTTCCCGATGGGCCGCCCGACGATGCGCTGCCACAACTCCTGACGCTCGGCGAAAAGGCTTTCGGGGCGACGCTGGCGCGTCCCGCGGTCCGGGCTTTCTGGTGGCCGCGCTTCGTGCGCATCGCTGAGTGGTTCATCGATGTGGAGCGGTCGCGCCAGGCGGGTCTGGCCGAAAGCCGGACCGAGGTCGCCGGGTCGATCGCGATCGACGGCGCGGTCGGCCCCTTTACCTTGACCGCCAAGGCGGACCGGATCGACCGGTCGGCGGACGGGCATCTGTCGATCATCGATTACAAGACCGGCGTGCCGCCCAGCGAGCGACAATTGCAGTTCGGCTACGCGCCGCAGCTGCCGCTCGAAGCGGCGATCGCCGAGCAGGGCGGGTTCGAGGGCGTTCCGATGGCAGCGGTCGACCGGCTTGCCTATTGGCGGCTGTCGGGCGGCGACCCGGCGGGTCAGATCAGGGAGTTCTCGGCCGACGTGCCGGATCTGACGGCGCGGGTCTATGACAACTTGGTCCAATTGATCGATGCCTTTGACCGGCTGGACACGCCCTATCTCTCGACGCCGGAACCGGAATGGCCGCTGGCCTTTCCCGAATACGACCATCTGGCGCGGCTGCGCGAATGGTCGGGCGGCCGGGGGAACGGATCATGAGCGGCACTTCCGGAACAGCCGTTGCGATCGATCCGGACCGCCTGCAGCGCCAAGCGTCGGACCCTGCCGCGAGCGTTTGGGTCGGCGCGTCGGCCGGCAGCGGCAAGACCAAGGTGCTGACCGACCGCGTGCTGCGCTTGTTGCTGTCGGGCACGCCGCCGCAACGCTTGCTGTGCCTGACCTTCACCAAGGCGGCGGCGGCGGAAATGGCCAACCGGGTCAACCGCGGCCTGAGCACCTGGGCGACTGCGTCCGACGCCGACCTGCAGCAGAAGATCGCGGATCTGACCGGCGATATGCCTGAGGCGGGGACGCTGGAGACCGCGCGGCGGCTGTTCGCCCGGGTGCTGGATGTTCCCGGCGGATTGAAAATCCAGACGATCCACAGTTTCTGCGAATCGCTTCTCGGCCGCTTTCCGATCGAGGCTGGTATCCCGCCGCATTTCCAGGTGATGGACGAGCGCAGCGCCGCGGAGTTGATGCTGGCGGCGCGTGACCGGGTGCTCGCCTCTGCCGTTCGGGACCCGTCGAGCCAACAGGCTCTGCAAACCCTGACTGGCCATCTGCACGAAGACCGCTTCGCCGACCTGCTGCGCGTCCTTTTGATGCATCGGGGCCGGCTGCGCGATGTCATCGGCGACGGCACGGAGATCGATGCCGCCGTCGCCGCGGTCTATGACCGGCTGGACGTGGAGCCGGGCCTCGGCATTGAGGAGGTCATTGCCCGCGCCTGTCAGGACGGTGCCTTCGATGCGTCGGCGGTTGCACGGGCGGCCGAAGCGCTGCGTGGCGGGTCGGAAAAGACCGACCAGCCCCGCGGAGAGGTTTTGCGGCGCTGGGTCGAGGCGGATGCGGCGGATCGTGCGCCCACCTTCGCGTCCTATGTCGATCAATTCCTGACGCGCGAGGAAGTGCCCCGCAAGCGGCTGGCGACCAAAGCGGTGACCGAGAAGAACCCTGGTGTTGCCGATGCCTTATCGGCGGAAGCGGTGCGGTTGGCCGCGGTCTGCCAGATGCGCCGCGCGGTGGTGACGGCGGAGGCGACGGCGGCGCTCTTGTCGCTCGGCGGGGCAATCCTGCATGCCTTCGAGCAGGCCAAGGAATTGCGCGTTGAGCTCGACTATGACGATCTGATTTACAAGGCGCGCGACCTGCTGCGGACCGACAGTTCGGGTTTCGCGGGTTGGGTGCTGTTCAAGCTGGACGGTGGCCTCGACCACATCCTGATCGACGAGGCGCAGGATACGAATCCTGAGCAATGGCAAGTGGTGGCGGCGCTGGCCGATGAATTTTTCGCCGGATTGGGCGCCCGCGAGGAAGAGCGCACGATCTTTGCCGTCGGCGACGTGAAGCAATCGATCTTCAGTTTCCAGCGTGCCGATCCCAAGGCGTTCCGCGACTATCGGGAGCACTTCGGCAGCCGTGCCGAGGACGTGACCAAGCAGTGGCGTTCCGTCGATCTCGACATTTCCTTTCGGTCGGCGGAACCGGTGTTGCGGGCGGTCGACGGCGTGTTTGCGCAGCCCGCCGCTGCGGCCGGCGTAATCGATGCCGGCGATACGCTCAGCCATCGGCCGTTCCGGGGCGGGCAAGCGGGACTGGTGGAGCTATGGCCGCCGGTCGGCCCGGTTGAGATGGAAGAGACCGAATGGCAGCCGCCGGTTCGCCGGCGCGAACTGTTGGCGCCCGACGAGCGGCTCGCGCAATTGATCGCCGCCAAGCTGCAGGCCTGGATTGGGTCCGAGTATCTGCCGTCGCATGACCGGACGGTTCGGGCCGGCGATATCATGGTGCTGCTGCGCCGCCGCAGCGGGTTCATGGAGGCGCTGGTCCGCGCACTCAAGAAGGTCGACGTGCCGGTCGCCGGGGTCGACCGGATGGCGCTGACCGAACAACTGGCGGTGATGGATTTGATGGCGCTCGCCCGGTTCCTGTTGCTGCCGGACGACGACCTGACATTGGCGGTCGTGCTCAAGGGGCCGTTCATCGGGCTCGACGACGACGACCTGTTCCGGCTGTGTCATGACCGGGGGGCTTCGACCTTGTGGCGGCGTCTGTCGAACATGGTCGCCGAAGATGCACGCTTCGCGCAGGCACGGGCCTGGCTGGCGGCGCTGTTGGGGAAGGCGGACTTCGCACCGCCCTTCGAGCTGCTCGCCGGGGTTTTGGCCGGCCCGGCGGCGCTGCCGGGCCGATCCGGGTGGCAATGTCTGTTGGAGCGGCTCGGTCCCGAAGCGGAAGACCCGGTCGATGAATTCATGGCGCAGGCGCTCGCCTATGAGCGGACGCATCCGCCGTCGCTTCAGGGGTTCCTGCACTGGCTCGATGCCGGCGCCACCGAGATCAAGCGTGACCTGGAACAGAGCGACCGCGATGAGGTCCGCGTGATGACGGTGCATGGCGCGAAGGGATTGCAGGCCCCGATCGTGATCATGCCGGACACGATGGCCATGCCGCGTATGGGCGAAGAGGTGCTGTGGGCCGACGGCGTCCCGTTGTGGCCGCCGAATCGCGCATACCAGACCGAAGAATGCCAGGCCCTGCGCGATACCGCCCGAGCACGGTCCGAAGAGGAATACCGACGCCTGCTTTATGTCGCGATGACCCGCGCCGAAGACCGATTGTATGTCTGCGGCTGGCATGGTCGGCAGAAGCCGAGCGACGGCTGTTGGTATTCCCTGATCGAGGCGGGATTGGCGGGGTTGGCCGAGCCTGCCGAGATGGATTTCAACAGCGACATCGGCGACTCGGGATGGGCCGGCGACGGATTGCGAATCGCCAGCGACCAAACCGCCGTCGCCGATGCAAAGGACGAGCGGACGGTTAGCCAGGTCGTGACCCCGTCCGTTGAAGATTGGATGCAGCGCCCGCCGCCGGATGAGCCGGCGCCGCCGCGGCCGCTCGCGCCGTCGCGTCCGTCCGCCGCGGACCCACCGACGCTGTCGCCGATCGGCGGGCCGTCGGAAAATCGCTTTAAGCGGGGTCTGATCGTGCATCGGCTGTTGCAGTTGCTGCCGGATTTGCCTGCCGCCGACCGCCGGTCGGCCTGCGTCGCCTTTCTGGCCCGGCCCGGTCATGCATTGCCTGCGGACGAGCAGCAGGGGCTTGCCGACGAGGTGATGGCCATACTGGAAATGCCGGAGTTCGCCGAATTGTTCGGGCCGGAGAGTCGAGCCGAGGTGCCGCTGATCGGCACGATTGCAGGGCCGGACGGACCCGAGGTCATTGCCGGTCAAGTCGACCGATTACTGGTGCTGCCGGACGAGATCGTCGTTTTGGACTATAAAACGTCGCGCCCGCCGCCGGATTTGCAGGAAAATGTTGCACCGGCGTATTTGCGCCAAATGGCGGCATATCGGGCTGTTTTGGCCGATATTTGGCCGAATCGGCCGATTCGATGCGGTTTGTTGTGGACCGCGGTGCCGCGCCTGATGACATTGGACGACAGCCTGCTTGACCGGGTCCGGGTGGCTACCTAGATTCCTACCCAGTGGAAACATAGCCACGCTCCTCATGGCGACGGGGCACTGGCAAACGAGGAGCATTGCTATATGAGCATCCCTGTCCCCGTCGGCGACGACGATTTCGAGGCCAATGTCCTAAAAGCGGAGGGTCCGGTCCTAGTGGATTTCTGGGCGGAATGGTGCGGTCCCTGCAAGATGATCGCCCCGGCGCTGGAAGAAATTGCCGGCGACATGGACGGCAAGGTGACGGTGGCCAAGGTCAATATCGACGACAACCCGCAGACGCCTGCGAAATACGGCGTACGCGGCATTCCCACGCTGATGATCTTCAAGGACGGCCAGGTCGCGGCGACCAAGGTCGGCGCGCTGCCGAAGAGCCAGCTTGTCGAATGGGTTGAATCGGTCCTTTAGACCGGTCTCCCCGTCCGAACGGATGCTAGGCCCCGTCGATTGCGGCGGGGCTTTTCCGTTGCGGTGGTGTCGTGTTGGTTGGCTTGTCGGTGGTGTGGCGGCGGCGTTCAGCCGACGGTCCGGACCGGGGTGGCCCCTTCGCTGAGCGCCAGCACCGATCCCGCAAGATACAGCGAACCGCAGATGAGAACCCGCGCCGGGCGGCTGGCCGCCCGAACCGTATCCTGGATTGCCGTCGGAATATCGACTGACGGCTGACTTGGGATGTCGACTTCGCTGGCCGCTTCGGCCGCCTCCTCGGCCGTCATGCTGGCCTCGAGGCCGGGAATTGTCACCGCCCGTAATCCGCGGACCAACGGCGCCAGCGGACGCAGGAAATTCTGCGGCGGCTTTTGGTCCATCATGCCGAACACCAGGTACAGCGGCTTGTCCGTCCATTTTTCCAAGGTTTCGGCCAGCGCCGACCCGGCAGCGGGATTGTGCCCACCGTCGAGCCAAAGTTCCCAGCCCTGCGGCAGATGCTCGGTCAGCGGATTGTTGATCAGGCGCTGAAGCCGGCCCGGCCAGCGCGCCGAGGTGATGCCCTTGGCGATGTCCTTGTCGGAGATTTCCAACGTGTCGAGTCGTTCGAGACAGGCAACCGCCGTTCCCGCGTTGAAGATTTGATGCCGGCCCAGCAGGTTCGGCATGGGCAAATCCAGCGACAGCCGCGTCGACCGGTACTGGAAGCCGCGTTTGGTGGGCGTGACGGTCCAGTCACGCCCGAACTGGAAGGGTTGTGTCCCGGCCGCCGCCGCGTAGTCGGTGATCACGGCGTTCGCCTGATCGTGCTGCGGTGCGACGATGGAAATGACGTCTTTCTTCTGGATAGCGGCTTTCTCGGCGGCGATCTGCCGGATCGTGTCACCGAGGAAATGCATGTGATCCATCGATACCGGCGTTATGACCGTGGCCGCCGGCTTCTTGACGATGTTGGTCGCGTCGAACCGGCCGCCGAGACCGCACTCCAGCAGCAGAATATCCGCCGGATGGCGCGAGAAGGCGACCATCGCCGCGGCGGTGGTGATCTCGAAGAAACTGATCGAGTCGCCGGCATTGGCCTTTTCGCATTCGTCGAGGATGGCGCAGAGTTCGCCGTCGCTGATCGTCTCGCCACCGAGGCGAATTCGTTCGTTGAAATGGACGAGATGCGGCGAGGTGTAGGTGTGGACGCGATATCCGGCGGCGTTCAGAATTGCGCCCAGGAAGGCGATGACCGATCCCTTGCCATTGGTTCCGGCGACATGAATGACGGGGGGTAACTGGTCTTGCGGGCGGCCGAGTCGGTCGAGCAACGACAGGATTCGGCCCAGCGACAAGTCAATCGTCTTTGGGTGAAGCTGCTGTAAGCGCGCCAGGATGGCGTCAATCGAGTCTTCGGTCGTCCGCCGGTTCCTGGCGAATCGCAGCATCGCTCGAATCCTGCGTGGTTGGTATTTCGCTGACGGTCCCCGGATCGGGGGCCAGCTCTAGGAGGTCGGCCGGCGGCTCCCGCCGCAACAGCAGAGAAAGTAGGCGTATTAAGGTATCGCGCAATTCGTTGCGCGCAACAACTATATCCACCATTCCATGATCAAGCAGGTACTCGGCGCGCTGGAATCCTTCGGGCAACGTCTCGCGGACGGTCTGTTCGATGACCCGGGCACCGGCGAAACCGATCATCGCGCCGGTTTCCGCGACATGCAGATCGCCCAGCATGGCGAAGCTCGCTGTGACGCCGCCGGTCGTGGGATCGGCGAGCACGACGATGTAGGGCAGGCCGGCCTCTTTGACTTCCTGGACCGCAATCACCGTGCGTGGCAATTGCATCAGGGACAGAGCCCCTTCCTGCATGCGCGCGCCGCCGGAGGCGGGGACGATGATCAGAGGGGCTTGCTGGGCGACAGACAGCCGCGCGGCCGCGATGATCCCGTCGCCTACGGCCATGCCCATGGACCCGCCCATGAAGCCGAAGTCGAACGCTGCGACGACGATCGGCATATCGCCCATCTTGCCGTGCGCGACGATGATGGCATCGTCTTCTTCGGTACGGGCGCGGGCGTCGCGGAGCCGGTCGGTATAGCGCTTCTGGTCGCGAAATTTAAGCGGATCGACGGTCGGCTTCGGCAGTTCGATTCGCTGATATTCACCGTCATCGAACAGCATTTCCAGGCGCTTCTTCGCGCCGAGCCGCATGTGATGATTGCAATGCTGGCAGACGAACAGGTTCGTCTCCAGGTCGCGATGGAAGATCATCTGGTCGCAATTCGGACACTTGTGCCAAAGGTTATCCGGCACATCCTTACGGTTGACTAGCGCCCTGAGCTTCGGGCGGACGAAGTTGGTCAGCCAGTTCATTCGCTACGTACCCCGATGGCGATCTCCCGCACGAAGCTGAGCACTTCGGTCACGAGGCTAGGGCGTGCGGTGCCGTCCGCGTAAAGTTCGGACGCGATCTTGTTGACGATGGCCGAACCGACGACCGCAGCATCCGCCGATTTGGTAATCATGCGAACATCCTCACGCGTCTTGACGCCGAAGCCGACGGCGATCGGCATGTCGGTATGCTTGCGCAGGCGCGCGATTGCCGCGCGGACGTCATCTTCCTGCACATTCTTCGTGCCGGTAATGCCCATGATCGACACGTAGTAGAGAAACCCGCTGCTGTTATTCAGGACGGTGGGCAGCCGTTTTGCATCGGTCGTCGGCGTGGCGAGGCGGATCCAGTTTAGGCCGGCGGCGATCGCCGGTTCGCACAGTTCCGAATCTTCCTCTGGCGGCAGGTCGACGATGATCAGGCCGTCGACGCCGGCCTCCTTCGCGTCCTTCAGGAATTTGTCGGTGCCGTAGCTGTAGATTGGGTTGAAATAGCCCATCAGGATGATTGGCGTGTCGGCGTCGGTTTCCCGAAAATCCGCGACCGCTTCCAGGGTCGTGGTCAGTGTGGCGCCGGCGCGCAACGCGCGCTGCGACGAGGCTTGAACGGCCGGGCCGTCCGCCATCGGATCGGTGAATGGCATGCCGAGTTCGATTAGGTCTGCGCCGGCCTTCGGCAATCGCCGGACCAAGGACTTCGACGTCTCCGGGTCTGGATCACCCGCGGTGATGAAGGTAACAAGGCCGCCGCGTCCCTCCGCCTTGAGCGCCGCGAACCGCGCTTCGATACGACCGGTCATATTTCCATCCCCAGGGCGTCCGCTACCGTGAAGATGTCCTTGTCGCCGCGCCCGCACAAATTCATGCAGATGATGTGTTCTGGGTCGAGGTCGCCGGCGATCTTGCCGACGTGAGCCAGGGCGTGTGACGGTTCCAGCGCCGGAATGATGCCTTCGCTGCGGCTGCATAATTGAAACGCTTCGAGCGCCTCTGCATCGGTGGCCGAGACATACTCGACGCGCTTCAGGTCGTTGAGCCAGGAATGCTCCGGGCCGATGCCGGGATAATCGAGGCCGGCGGAGATCGATTCGGCTTCGAGGATTTGCCCGTCATCGTCCTGCAGCAGGTAGGTCCGGTTGCCGTGCAGCACGCCGGGACGGCCGCCGGTGATCGACGCCGCGTGTGCGCCGGTCTCGATGCCTCTGCCGGCGGCTTCCACGCCGATCATGCGGACATCGTCGTCGTCCAGAAAAGGATGGAACAGTCCCATGGCGTTGGACCCGCCGCCGATGCACGCGACCAGCGTGTCCGGCAAGCGGCCTTCCGCTGACTGCATCTGCTCGCGGACCTCGTTTCCGATAATGCTTTGGAAATTGCGGACCATCGTCGGATATGGGTGCGGCCCGGCGACCGTGCCGATGATGTAAAATGTGTCTTCGACATTGGCGACCCAGTCGCGCAGCGCGTCGTTCATCGCGTCCTTGAGCGTCGAGCGGCCGCTGGTCACGGCCCGCACTTCGGCGCCTAGCAGGTTCATGCGGAAGACATTCGGCCGCTGGCGTTCGACATCGGTTGCACCCATGTAGACGACGCAGGGCAGGTCAAACAAGGCACAGACGGTTGCAACGGCGACACCGTGCTGCCCGGCACCGGTTTCCGCGATGATCCGTTTCTTGCCCATGCGCTTGGCCAGCAGGATTTGGCCGAGGCAGTTATTGATCTTGTGCGAGCCGGTGTGATTCAGTTCGTCGCGCTTGAAGTAAATCTTGGCGCCGCCGAAATGTTCGGTCATCCGCTTGGCGAAATAGAGCGGGCTCGGCCGCCCGGCATAGAATGTCAGAAGCTCGTCGAGTTCGGCCTGAAAGGACGGATCGGCCTGTGTCGCCGCATAGGCGCTTTCCACCTCGAGGATGAGCGGCATCAGCGTTTCTGCCACGAAACGCCCACCGAATATGCCGAAGTGGCCGCCTTCGTCAGGGCCGGCGCGGTATGAATTGGGCTGCGACATTGTGTCTCCGGTCACGTGTCGATCCGAATGAATCGACGGCACTCGGGTAATAATGCACTGCCTGCCGCAAGTCCATAAGCGAAAATGCGCAGTCCAGACCCTCTAAAGGGCGGCAACCGCCTCCAGAAATGCTCGGATCTTGTCGGGATTCTTACGGCCGGGGGTGTCCTCGACGCCGGAGGACGTGTCGACCGTCTGCGCGCCCGACAGACGGACCGCTTCGGCGACGTTTTCGACCGTCAGGCCACCGGCGAGCATCCACGGTAGCGGCCAGTCACGATCCGCGAGCAGGGTCCAGTCGAAGGACACAGCATTGCCGCCGGGCAGTGCGTTCTTCATGTCCTTCGGTGGCAGGGCGTCGAACATCAGCCAGTCGGCGACGTCCAAATAGTCCGCGGTCCGGTCGATATCGGATGCCGCGCCGACGCGAATGACCTTCATGATTTTCAATCCCGTGCGGCGCCGCAATTCGCTCACCCGGCCCGGCGATTCGGCGCCGTGCAGTTGCAGCAGATCGAGCGTTGCCGCTTTTAAGACCGCGTCGATCGTCGCGTCATCCGGATCGACGAAGAGCCCCGTGCGCACGGCGCGGCCGTCGGCGATCGCCGAAAGGGCCCCGGCGGTGTCCGGCGTCACGGCGCGGGGACTCGGCGGATAAAAGACCAGCCCGACATGGCTCGCGCCGTGGTCGAGCGCGGTTTCCATCGCGACCGGATCGTTGATGCCGCAGATCTTGGCGCGAACGGTCATAACCCTTCGAGTTCCTCGGCGATCCGTTGGGCAGCCCCGGCCGGGTCGTCGGCCGCGGTGATCGGCCGGCCGATGACTAAATAATCCGCGCCGTCCTTGACCGCGGAGGCGGGGCTCGAAAACCGTTTCTGATCGCCGGTCGCACTCCACAAGGGGCGGATGCCCGGCACGATCAGCTTGAAGTCCGGACCGCAGGCCTTGCGGATGGCGAGGATTTCCTTCGGCGAGCAGACGACGCCGTCGAGCCCGGCGTCCTTTGCCAGATCGGCAAGGCGCACCGCCTGCGCCTCGGCCGGATTGCGTTGACCCACGGACGCCAGGTCGGCGTCGTCCAGACTGGTCAGTACGGTCACGGCGATCGTCATTGGGACGGACATGCCGTGTTCACGGGCCGTTTCCTGCGCCGCGTCACGGGCGGCTTCCATCATCGCCGTGCCGCCCGACGCGTGCACGTTGAGGATCGCGGGTTGCAGCGGGACCACGGCGCGCACGGCGGCGGCCACGGTATTGGGAATGTCGTGGAATTTTAGGTCGAGGAATAGCGGTTGCCCGGTATCGGTCACGGCGCGCACGCCGTCCGGCCCGTTTGCCGACACAAATTCCAGCCCCAATTTCACGCCGCCGACCAAACCGTCGAGTGTCTTGCAAAGGGCGACGGCCTGCGCGGTTTCGGTCGTGTCCAGGGCAACGAGGATGCGGTTCGGCATTGTGCGGCAGCTCCAGCGGATTTCGGTGCCTTCGTTTACACCGCGACGGAGGCGGGGAAAAGAGGCCTTGTTCCCTAGGACGGCGGCGCGTTGCCTCGGCGTAATTCGGATGCCGTCATGGCGAGATGATAGAGGCTCGACGCCGGAAGATCCGCGACCAACAGCGCGTCCCCCGCATCCAGATGCTCGCGCCATGCGCCATCCGGCATGCCGTCGAGGTGATGGGCGAAGAGTGAATCGACCTGCGCCGCCAGCCGAGCCGCTGCATCGGTGGCGCGTAGTGTCGGGCTCACGGCATGCGCCTTGATCGCCTCGGTTTGCGGCCACAGGCGGCGGCTGTCCTGAACGATGCCGCCGGCGCAGTCGACCGAGTCGATGACCCCGCCAGTGGCCGGATCGATCCCGTAACGTTCGGCGAAGCGGTAGAGTTGGTTGGCCGCTACCGTGTGACGCGATTCGCCGATGAGCAGGCCGTATCGGCGCAGCAGCCAAGACCATTCGTAATGATGGCCGGGTTCGACCAGCCGGCCTTCGTCACCGTCCAACGGGCGCAGGTCATCCGCGAAAAACTCCCGTAGCGTGCCGTCGACGTAGAACCGCTCCTCGAAGAGCGCCGCCATGGCATCGGCACGGGCGCGCCAAACCGGGTCATCGCTGATTGTGATCCATTCCAGGAAAGCCTCGAACAGATGCATATGCGGGTTCTGCCGCCGCATGCCATTGGCCGGTTGGCCGGCCGCATCCAGCGCTTCGTGATACCCGCCGCCGGGATGTGTCATATGCTCGTCGAGAAAGGCCAAGGTCGCCACCGCATCCTGCGCCGCGCCGCCGTTCGGATCGAGCCGGTGATGCCAGGCCAGGGCGAACAGAACGAAGGCATGGGCGTAAAGGTCACGGGTGTCGTCCTGCGGACCGCCGTCGCGCGCGACGCGGAACCGCCAGCCGCCGTCGGGATGCCGGCAATGGTCGCGCATGAAGCGAAGCGCGCCGTCGGCGGCATCGTGGGCGTCTTTCGATCCGGTCAGGAGGGTATGGTCGGCGGCGACATAGAGCTGCCGCGCTTGCACCATGACGCGTTTGCCGGTGTCTGAAACCGGCTGCCGGTCGGGGCCGAGTTTTTCATGGAAGCCGCCGTCGTTGCGATCGACGCCATGGCGAAGCCAATAGGGGATCGTGCGTCGGTGCAGCCAGTCCGTAAGCCGGACCGCGGAATCCGGCACCGTCTAGGCCCGGCCGGCCGCCGACGAATTCTCGGACGCGGCGGGCGCAGCGGATGGTTTTGGGTCGGCAGGATTAGCGGCTTTGGTGGGATTGGGCAGGGCGACGGAGATGGCGTCGCGTTCAACCCCCTCCACCCGTTGCAACAAGGCGTTCAATTCGCGTTCCAGCGCGCCGACCTTGCGTTCAGCCTGCCGGGCGCGCCGGCGCGCCCGCCCGCCGGCCGTCCATGCGAGAAAACCGCCGATCAGCAATCCCAGCGCCACGGCCAAAAGGACCGCCAAACCGGATGGAATATTGAATTTCCAGGGCAAGAACCAGGATCCGAATTGGACCGGCTGCCCGTTCGTCATGACGAAATCGATCGTGATGACCACGAAAAGAACAACGACGATCCAGAAAATCAGCCTCATGGCACTCGACTATCCGTTCAGCACCCGCTAGCGCCCTGCCAACGGATTATATCGTCGGCAGGTCGGTAACCGACGGATGGCAATCAGGAACTGGTTAGGGCCGTGTTTAGCATGTCCCGAAGCTGTTTGCCCGTCTTGAAAAACGGAACAGCCTTCCGGTCGACGCTGACGGTTTCCCCCGTGCGCGGATTGCGTCCCAACCGTGCGTCCCGGATTTTAACGGAAAATGCGCCAAAACCGCGGAGTTCGACACGATCCCCTTCCGCGAGCGCGGCAGAGATCTCGTCGAAAATGGTCGAAACAATACGTTCCACATCCCTTTGATATAAATGCGGATTAAGTTCCGCAATTCTTTGTATGAGCTGTGATTTGGTCATCGGACCCATATATCCCCTAAAAATGCGATTCCCGTTTGTTTCGTGTGCGCGTCAGAATTGTTGTGCGCTAGCCCTCAAACGGATTAGTGCCACCCCCTTTTAGAGCGTGCCAGAGCCGATGCAGGTCGTCAAGCAACAAGCAACAAGCTCTAAAACAACCGGAATTCGGATTCTCTTATGCGGGGATTTCAGGAGGGCGGCCTGACGGTTCGACCGCCGGCCGCCCTCACGTGCGACTGTACTGACAGAGCGTTGGATTGCTGCAGTACTATTTTTTGGTGTCGTCACCCTCGGCTTCTTCCACCGGCTTGTCTTCGGCGGCTTCCTCTTTGGGTTCCTCGTTCGCTTCCTCGGTCGCTTCCGCAGCGGCCTCGGCGGGTGCGTCGTCGTCTTGAGTGGATGATTCCTCTCTCGACCGGAGCGCTGCGCCCAGGATATCGCCCAGCGAGGCGCCGGAATCGGAGCTGCCGTATTCGGCCATTGCCTCCTTCTCTTCCTGAAACTCACGCGCCTTGATCGACAGGTTGAGCTTGCGGTTCGACTTGTCGATCGCGATGACCTTGGCATCGACTTTCTCGCCGGTCGCGAACCGGTCCGGCCGCTGTTCCGAGCGGTCGGAGGAAAGGTCGGTCTTGCGGATAAAGCCGTGCACACTGTCGTTTACCGACACTTCGATACCGTTGTCGACGACGGAGGTTACCGTACAGGTTACCGTCTGGCCCTTGCGGACACCTTCGATGCCGGATGCGAACGGATCGTCGCCGAGCTGCTTGATGCCGAGGCTGATGCGTTCCTTGACCACGTCCACGTCGAGAACCTTGGCCTTGACCATATCGCCTTTCTTAAAGTCGGCAATGGCTTGCTCACCCGGCCGGCTCCAGTCGATATCCGACAGATGGACCATGCCGTCGATTTCGCCGGGCAGGCCAACGAACAGACCGAACTCGGTGATGTTCTTGACCTCGCCTTCGACCTCGGTTTCGACCGGGAACTGAGCCGCGAAGGAATCCCACGGGTTGCCCGAGCACTGCTTGAGGCCAAGACTGATCCGGCGCTTCTGCGCATCCACGTCCAGGACCATGACTTCGACTTCCTGGCTCGTCGATACGATCTTGCCCGGATGCACGTTCTTCTTGGTCCAGCTCATTTCGGAGACATGGACCAGGCCTTCGATGCCGGATTCCAGTTCCACGAAAGCGCCGTAGTCGGTGATGTTGGTGACGCGTCCGGTGAACTTGGTGCCGATCGGGTATTTCGCGTCGACGCCTTCCCACGGATCCGCCTCAAGCTGCTTCATGCCGAGGCTGATGCGCTGGGTTTCCGGGTTGAAGCGGATGACCTGCACTTCGATGGTCTCGCCGATCTGCAAGGCTTCCGACGGATGGTTGATCCGACGCCACGCAATGTCCGTGACATGCAGCAAGCCGTCGACGCCGCCGAGGTCGATGAAGGCGCCGTAGTCGGTGATGTTCTTGACCACGCCCTTGAGCACCTGGCCTTCGCGCAGGCTCTCGATCAGTTCGCTGCGCTGTTCGGCGCGGCTTTCCTCGAGAACGGCGCGGCGCGAGACGACGATATTGCCTCGGCTGCGGTCCATCTTGAGGATTTGGAACGGTTGCGGTGTGCCCATCAGCGGCGTGACGTCGCGGACCGGGCGGATATCCACCTGACTGCCCGGCAGGAAGGCGACGGCGCCTTGCAGGTCGACAGTGAAGCCGCCCTTGACCCGGCCGAAGATGGTGCCGGTGACACGTTCGGTGTCGTTGAAGGCTTTTTCCAGTTCGATCCAGGCTTCCTCGCGGCGCGCCTTTTCGCGGGACAGGACGGCTTCGCCGTTCTTGTCTTCCATCCGCTCGAGGAAGACCTCGACCGTGTCGCCTTTTTTCAGCTCGGACTTCTGTCCGGGCAAGGAGAATTCCTTCAGCGCGACGCGGCCTTCCGATTTAAGGCCCACATCGACCAGCGCGAAGTCATTCTCAACCGCGATGACCAATCCTTTTAGAACAGTGCCTTCCAGCCCGTCACTCGACCCGAGCGATTCATTCAGAAGGTCTTCAAAACTCTCTTTCTGAGCAGCGTCAGCAACCATGCTATCTATCGTTCCTTTCCGTCGAACCTAATCTATTGTTTTGCATGCCAGCCGGTTGTGTCCGGCGGTCTTCATCCACATTTGAATTAGCGCCCGGCCGCCTTGCGCGTTTCCGCTCCGGCAAGCCAAAGGCTTCGTCTTGCAGCCTTACGTGTCCAGCAGGGTATCAGCGGTTGGAGGCGTCTTTTAGGCGTTTCTCCACATACGCCAATGCAGCGGCGAATGCCGCATCGGGGTCCAAAGTGCTGGTATCCAGCACTTTCGCATCGTCTGCCGCGAGTAACGGCGAAACGGCGCGATTTGAATCCCGTTCGTCACGTTCCGTAAGGTCCTGCAGGACGCGCGCATATATACTGGTCTCGCCCCGTCCAAGCAACTCTTTATGACGCCGTTCTGCGCGGATTTCCAGGCTTGCCGTGACGAACAATTTCGCCGGGGCTCCCGGGCAGACGACCGTGCCGATGTCCCGCCCGTCAATCACCGCCCCTGCGGCCTCATCGGGCGGGCTTTCCGCGAAGCGGCGTTGAAAGGATAACAGTGCGTCCCGGACCGCCGGAATCGCCGCGACTTTGGAGGCGGCGACCGCCGCGTCATCGCCGGCGAGCGCGGGATTATCCAGGCCGGACGGTGTTAGCGCGGTGGCGGCGCGTTCGGCGGCATCTGCGTCTTCCGGGTCTTCACCGGCGCGCAAGACGGCCAATCCGACCGCACGATACAGCTTGCCGGTATCGAGATGCGCGAAGCCGAAATGTTTGGCGAGCCGTTTTGCGAGCGTGCCTTTGCCCGAGGCCGCCGGCCCGTCGAGCGCGATGATCATGGTGTCTCGTCCGCGTCGGCTCCGCCGGCGCGAATATCCGCACCAAGGCCGTTCATCAGGTCGATGAAGTCGGGAAAACTGGTGGCGATGGCGGTGCCGTCGTCGATCGTGACCGGGGCCGCGGCGACGGTGCCGAGGACCATGAAGCTCATGGCGATCCGATGATCGAAATGGGTTTCCACCGGCGCATTGTTGCCGCCGGCCGGGACGCCGTTGACGCCGGTCACGGTCAGGCTGTCTTCGCCTTCTTCGACGGCGACGCCGCAGGCGGCCAGTCCGGCGGCCATCGCGGCAAGGCGGTCGCTTTCCTTGACCCGCAGTTCGGCCAAGCCCCGCATGACGGTGTGGCCTTCCGCGGCGGCTGCCGCGACGGCGAGCACCGGGTATTCGTCGATCATCGACGGCGCGCGCTCGGCGGGAACCTCGATGCCGCGTAGTTGGCCCGGATGCACCACCAGGTCGCAGACCGGCTCGCCGCCGGCGGTGCGCGGATTGCTTTCTTCGATATTGGCGCCCATGTCGCGCAGGGTCTGGACGATGCCGGCGCGTCCGGGATTCAGGCCGACGCCTGGCAAGGTCACCGCCGAGCCTTCCGTCAGCAGGGCGGCGACCAAGGGAAAGGCCGCCGAACTGATATCCGCCGGGACGTCGATGTCGGCAGCGGTCAGTTCCGGTTGGCCGGTCAAGGTGATCACTGTGCCGTCCGCCGTCTCTTCGATATGCAGATCGGCGCCGAAATGTCCCATCATACGCTCAGTGTGGTCGCGGGTTGGGCGATGCTCGATCACCGTCGTTTGCCCCGGCGCATTCAGCCCGGCGAGCAGCACCGCTGATTTGACCTGCGCCGACGCGACCGGCGGCGTGTAGGTGATCGGCAGCGGATCCGTGGCGCCGACGACCGTCAGTGGCATGCGGCCGCCCTCGCGCGTATCGATGACGGCACCGGTCTGGCGCAGCGGGATGGCGACGCGGTCCATCGGGCGCGACCGCAGCGAATGGTCGCCGGTCATGAAACAGCGGATAGGATGGCCGGCCAGCACGCCGAGCAGCAACCGCGCGGCGGTGCCGGAATTGCCCATGTCGAGCACATCGTCCGGTTCGCTGAGGCCGCCAATGCCGACGCCGTCGATCCGCCAGCTGCCGTCAGAGTCCTTTTCGGCGCTGGCGCCAAGCGCGCGGATCGCCGCGATCGTTCGCAGCACGTCTTCGCCCTCCAACAGGCCGGTCACCCGGGTTGTGCCGACGGCCAACGCGCCCAGCAGAACAGCCCGATGGGAGATCGATTTGTCGCCGGGCACGCGGCAGGTGCCGGAAAGCGGGTGTTTCGGATAGGCTGTCAGTGATTGCACGGGCGGTCCGCCGGTCGGTTGCTGGCGGCTGTCTCTACCACAAAGCGGGCCCGCTGGCCTAGATGGCAGTGCAATATGAGGCCGAGATCGAAAATTTGGCTTGCCCCCGCGCAGTGATCGTGGCAATTGGCACGCGCACTCTAATCGGGCGCAACCAAGGAGACGGACGTGGCGAAGCCTGAATGGGGCATCAAGCGCTTATGCGCGAGCTGTGGTGCCCGTTTTTACGACCTGAAAAAAAATCCGATCATTTGTCCGAAATGCGAGGAAGTCTTCGATCCGGAGGCGGTGACCCGCTTGAAGCGGTCGCGCAACTCGCAGACGGCGGATGCAAAGGCCAAGGCCGCGGCTGCGGCCAAAGCGTTGGCTGCCAAAGCGGCGGCGGCCAAAAAGGCTGAAGAAAGCGACGACGACGCGGATCTTGCCGACGACGTGGAAATCGAGGACGTGGCGGACGACGAGGACGACAGCGTGCTCGAAGATGCCAGCGATCTGTCGGACGACGGCGAGTTGAACGAAATCGCGGGCGGCGTCGACAAGGAGAAGGGCACCGAGTGACCTGTTTTCGCAAGGGGATTTTTCCCTTGCGTCCCTAGTCACCCTTCCGTTAAGTCAAACACCGATGCCGTGGCGACCATTCGCCGCGGCGGTCGCATGCGGCGGCGGGAAATCCCAATCCCCGTGATTTAAGCGCCGCGCCCAGGATGGGGCCGTAGCTCAGTTGGGAGAGCGCTACAATGGCATTGTAGAGGTCTGGGGTTCGATTCCCCACGGCTCCACCACT
>JAJFJD010000058.1 GCA_021774335.1 Alphaproteobacteria bacterium | reverse complement strand
GGGAGAATCGATGCGTAAAATTATGAGCAAACTGACTCAATCCGATCACTTACAGTGATACCATCGGACCCGTCGCGTTAGGAAGATCTGGTGATCGAATAAAACCAGTACCGGTGATCGGAATCACCAGAATACGCAGTTAAGGCCAGCCGCCTATATTGTACGGAAATACCGTACGATTAAATTTGGTGAATATATGGACAGCGTAAGTGTAAATAAGTTTAGAGACAACCTAAAAAGCTTTGTAGAACAGATAGTTGTGAACCATATACCCTTAAAGGTAACTAGGCGCACTGGTGAAGATTTTGTGGTGATAAGCGCCGAGGATTGGGAGCGTGAACAAGAAACTTTATATGTTTTGCAAAATACGAGCCTGATGAGCCAGATAGCCGAATCTCTTGAAACCCATACTAAGAAGAAAGGATACAAACCCAGCAAGGGGGAGCTAAATGAGATCACTGGTCTTTGAGGGTAATACCTGGGAAGCTTACGAGAAACTCAGAGAGCAGGACAAGAAATTACATAAGGTGCTTTGCAGACAACTTAAAGAGATGATGCGGAATAACCCGTCAGAGGGAACAGGAAAACCTGAACCACTAAAACATAACCTTTCTGGACTATGGTCAAGGCGACTTAGCCAAAAAGATAGAGTAGTTTACAAATTTGATGACTACATCTATATCTTCGCTATTGGCGGACACTACGATCAGTTTTAGGCCTTAACGCCCAGTTAATTCGCGTGCGTTTTTTTGCGCGTCGAATTTTGAACGTCTTGTTATAACACGATCATTCACCTTGACTGAGTCTTTCTAATTGCAACTAATCTAGCCATAATGTAGTGTCCAAAAGCAGCAAAATCTTCTTCACTTAGGTCGAGATTTTCAAAGTCGGCAATGTCGTAATCTTTCGGATCATACAAGTGTTTGATGTTGCCATTCACCTAAACCACCAGCGGGCATATTTGATACATCATCCAAATTGATTCTAATATTTCCGTCGCCACAATCTCTCATAGAGCATACAACTCCGGCTTTCCCTCTTACCTTGTCATCCAATTCCATAGATATACTCATTAGTGTTATAACGCCCAAAGCAGCGTCCGCCAGCCTTGACTTGTTAATTGCCCCGAACATTGCGATTCTCAAGTACAAAATTTCGAAGTTCACGTTCGCTACGCATAACGTAGAGAATGAGTACCTGTCTTTTGGAGTGGCGGTAGAATACGCGACAGGGACCACATATCACCTCGCGATAGCGGCTGCTTTCAAGTTCTGCTGGAACTTTGCCAGAGGCTGGATGCCGTTCAAGGCGTTCGACGGCGGTGAACACTCGCTGTACCAGCGCGCGAGCCGCTGGAGGATTTTCAAGCGCGATGTATTCTGCAATTTCATTTAGGTCCGATAAAGCTGGTTCCGTCCAGATTAACTCAGCCATTTCTTCATTTTGGTTTTGGCTTCTTCGTGGCTAAAAGTCCTGCCTTCTAAAGCGGCAGACTCGCCGCGAGCAATTCCTTCCAGAATTTGCATTCTGCGCTGCTGGGACTCGAAATCTTCAAAATCAACGAGATAGGCGGAAGGTTTTCCATGCTCTGTAATGAGCACGGGCTCTTTAGATTTGTGAAGTTCTGACAGAATTTTGGTCGCCTGACGCTTCAAAGTTGTCACTAATTCAGTTTTCATAAAAGTGATACTATTCTATCACTCGGTGCGAGGCAAGGGGCAAATAACGTGATGTTAAGCGGCGCGCGTTTTTTTGCGCGTCCGGCGACTAACGGGAGCGGACTTAAACGCCTTGTTAGAATTGCTGCCTAATGCCTTCAATACTGCTTTTGGCTCTTTAGCAACAACGTTGAGCAAAACCAACGCTGGACCATGAGGCGTGCGATCACCACGCTCCCAATGTCGCAAGGTACTTACGCTAATACCAAATGCAGATGCAAATTCACTTTGAGACATTCCAACATTAGAGCGAACATTTTTAACATCGACAGGAGTAAACTCATGTACGATTGCTTTTATTTTTTTACCCTTAGCATGCTCTATAGCCTCACCAAGACCTTTCTTGATACTCTCATATGCACTACTCATTTATTTCTACCTCCATAGGTCTTTACTAGTATTGCTGTCAGTTTTGCTAATTCCTTACCCTCTGCTTTTGTAATATTCGCTTTCTCGCCTTTCCCAAACACTGTGAGTAAAAATACGGGTATCGTTTCATTATGATAATAATAAATAACTCGCACACCTCCACTTTTACCCTTGCCATGAGCTGACCATCGCAACTTCCTGATACCACCTGTTCCTTGCATGATATCGCCAGCGGCTGGATGGGCTGCTAAATAATTGATAATACTTGTATTCTCATCCGCTGAGAGTAGTTTTGAAGATTTTCTTTGAAATTCTGGGAGTTCAACTACAGTTTGCATGAACTATAGCGTAATCCAATGGATTATAGCTGTCAAGACAGGACTTTAAATTCTAACGCTTAGGGTGTGGGGCCAGAGGAGCTTAGCGAGTGATCTTGCCCCGATAAAACGGACACATTAAATTTCATGCTGCTAGCCGCTCGTATTCCATCGGTGAACAATAACCAATCCCTGAGTGTAGCCGCGTTCGATTGTAAAAATCATTAACGTAACGACCTAAAGCATACTTC
>JAJFJD010000057.1 GCA_021774335.1 Alphaproteobacteria bacterium | reverse complement strand
CGGAAATCCAGATTTCTCTGAGGGGCGTCATGGCATTAACAAACTCGGCCGGAGGCACCGTGAAGAGTGCCGGTACGGCAGCGATCATTATCCTCGTTGCGAGCCTATTCTTCAGTGCGCCCGCACGGGCCGCAGACCCGGAAGCCTATGTCCGGTCGATCGCCGACAAACTCGAGCCGTTGCTCAATAACGGGCATCTTACCGCCGAAAACGTCGATACGTTCCTGAAGGCGAACATCCTAAACCAGCTCGATATGCAGCGAATTGGGCGCTATGTCCTCCGCAAGCACTGGAAGGAGATCGACCAAGCCGGGCAAGAGAAGTTCATGGATATCTTCCAGTACTTCATCCTGGAAAGCTTCAAAAAGCAGTTGATCAAATATTCCAAGGCGGAAATCAAGATCATCCGCTCGGTAGAGCACGAACCAGCGGGCGTCTCGGTCATCACGCGAGTCCGGCTACCGTCGAAATCGCCGGTGAACATGAACTGGCGCTTGTTTCGCGACGAAGGTCAAATCCGCATCTTTGATGTGTCGGTCCAAGGCATCTCGAAACTCTCCGCAACCCGCGCCGAGTATAAATCCGTGCTCGAGAAGCAGGGCTTCGATCATTTGATTACGGAAATCTGCAACCGTTTAGAGGGAACGAAGCCGGCATCGTGCTGAGGGCGCGCCGCGCACCGGATATACCGGCTTTTGCCGGAATCCGGAGTGCTCTTTGCTGGCACCTTGCGCCCGGCATCGACCGCCGGACGGTCCGATTGGGTGGGATCGAACAGATGACGCATGTAACCAAATCCGGCCTTACACTGGCCGTTGCTGCCAAGCCCGGGGAGCGGTGCGCGTAATGGACATTCGCACGCACACCCAATGGATGGAGGTGTGGCTCTATCCGGACCCGTCCAGCGGCCATTTGCTGGTACTGCGGTCGCAGCCTGATGGCGGGTGCGAGGTCGTTGACCCACAGAAGAGCTGGAACCAGGTCACCCCATTCGAGTCCTATGAAGCGGCGTATTACTGGCTGCGCCAGGAGACCTACGAATTAGTCGACGGACGGATGGCGCTTCGCTAGAATAAAACCTAGCTGAATTAAAAGACCCTGAGACTACCAGAGATTAAATTCCAAAACTCGCAATACTGGAGAAGTTCAGAATGCTGGAAACTCTAATAATTGTTGGTGGTATTGGGGTATTAATTTGGTTTCTTTATGCGGGTATTATAAAGAAACGTAATAAAGCTCACGAAGCATTTTCGGGCATCGACGTCCAACTCAAGAAACGCCACGACCTCATTCCCAACATCTTGGCGATCGCCAAGCGTTTCATGGCGCACGAAACCGATCTGCTGAGCGAAATCACCCGCCTGAGGACGGCTGCCCAATCTACCGGTGCCGACCGGGCCAGCGAACGGTTCAGCCTGGAATCCGCCCTGCAGGACCAACTCGGCAAGCTGATGATCAACGTCGAAGCCTATCCCGACCTCAAGTCGGATGAGGCAATGGTCAACGCTCAGCGCACCTATGCCGAGGTCGAGGCCCATATCGCGGCGGCCCGCCGTTTCTATAACGCAGCGGTCAACGCCTTGAACAACGCCGTCCATATCTGGCCGACGAGCATGATCGCCCGAATGATCGGTATCGGCGAAATGCCGCTGTTCGAGGCATCGACGCAGGAACGGTCCGCGGTCAACGCCAGTGACCACCTCTGAGGCCGACATAGACCGCCCCGCGCCCGGTGGCGACACCGCCCCATCCGTCGCCTTCGACGAGCAGCACGCGCATGAGGCGGGCTTTGGAGCCTATTTCACGACCCATATAGCACCGGTCCTGGGCATGGTCGAAGACGCCCGCCTGGCGGCGCGCAAGACGTTCAATTTCCGCCTGCTGATCTGTGCCTTGGCCGCAATCCCCGTGGTTGCGGCCGGCGTCCTGTTCGGCCCCAGTCTGATCCCGCCGCATTATTATGATGTCGCAATCGGCGGCGCCTTCGTCGCGGCGGTTGGTGCCGGCAGTTGGATCAACCGTCCGCGCACAAAATTCCTGGTCGGCTTCAAACAGGAGATCCTGCGTCCCGTTGCCACCTTCTTCAAACTGAACTTCGACGCGAATGGCCGCGATCTATGTGCCTCCTTCGGCGACACCGGTATCCTGCACAGCCATGACGAGCGGAGCCATGAAGACGGGTTTTGGGGCGAATACCATGGTGTCGAACTGGAGTTCGAGGAAGTTAAGCTGATCAAGGTGACGCGAACGAAAAGGGGAACGCGCCGCACCACCGCGTTCGACGGCGTCGCTGTGGTATTGCGCATGAACAAGCGGTTCAACGGGCATACGATCATCAAAGAAGACCTGGGCACCGCCCTCAACTGGATCCGAGACAAGACCAGCAAGCTCGAAACCGTGCAATTGGAGGACCCTCGCTTCGAAGACCGGTTTGAAGTGTTCTCATCGGATCAGGTCGAGGCCCGCTATCTGCTCACGCCGGCTTTCATGGAGCGCTTGCTGAGCGTTGCCGACGCCTTCGACAAGGCCCGTCTTCGAGCCTGTTTCCGGGATGACCGGCTCTATCTGCTTATTCCGTACGGCCAAAACCTCTTCGAGGCCGCATCGCTGCACAAAACGGTGCTGGAAACGGATTCGCTCCGAAAGGTTCTGCGGCAGATCCAGGAATTGCGCGGTACCGTGGAGGACCTCAAGCTGAACGAGCGCCTCGGACTCTAGACCGCTTGCTCACGCTGTGTTCGCGGGCGAATGCTGCGTCAGGACCTCACGGCGGAGCCGCCGGTAGTGTTCCTCTTCACGATCTCCAAAGACCGGGTCAACCGGACCGACCCAGGCATTCTCTATATCCTGCCAATCCGTCTCCCGAAGCGCCTTTTCCGCAGCCGGAAAAAAGAATCCATCCTCGACCTCAATATGCTGGTGGTAATGCGCCAGAAACTCCCGCCCGGTGCGGATGAGTTCATCGCGCGAAACCTCCGTACCGCCACGGGCATCCAGAAACAGGCTCAATGCGGCCGTCGTTTCAGCCGCCAATGTCGCGTGCTGTGCCGCAAGATCGCCGACCCGCGCCGCCGCGTCGCTATCCCGTGACCGCAATGCCTCTAGCACACGGTCCTCAAGCGGATGATGATACCGGTCGGGAAAGGAACGGCAGTAGTCGAGAATATCGACAATCAGGTCGTAATCGACGGGATCGGACGCCTCGAGCACGGCCAGTTGCCCCTCTAATACCCGCAAGAGACGGCTGATATTCGTATGGTCCCGTTGCAGCAGCCGCAAGATGGCGGACATGCCATACTCCTCTTCGCATCATGGATGTGCGGAGAGGGTATCGCGACGGCGCGCCAGCCCCATTGATCGAAATCACAATGGGCATCCTACATGCGGGAACGGCGGACGGACCGTTCAGCTTTCCGGATCGGGCCGCTTTAGCTTCGGCCGGTTCCACGACGGTTCCCAGGTCGCAAGGTCGTGATTCTGCTTCTCGCGAATCTCGATGCCCTGCTCCAGGTCGGCCAGCACTTTTTCGTAGAGCTTGAGACCAAGCGGGTGGAGGGTCTCACGCCACAGATCGCCGGCAGAAATGCCGGGTGGCACGAAGCAATGTTCCTGCGCCGCGATATCGCCGCCGTCCATGACGTCGTTCATCCAATAGACACTACCGCCGGCAACCTTTTCGCCCATATGGATCGTCCAGATAATCGCGTCGCGCCCACGGTGCAGCGGCAGCAGACTGGGATGATATCCGATCGCTCCTAAGCGAGCCTTTTCGCGCGTCTTTTTGCCAATGAAATCATGGCTATGTGCGGCAACGATCAAATCCACCCCATCGGGCAACGTGTCCGCGTTCAATTTGCCGGATTCCAGCCAGGGCACGCCGTCCGCCTCGGCCGCCGCCCGCAGCCGGTCGGGTTTCTCGCCATCGCCGGCATGGGCCGGCGCGCTGACGCCCGCCATTTCGTGACCGCGTTTGACGCAAAGATCGTAGACTTGCTGACCGAGTACTTTCTGTCCGGCAATGTAAATTCGCATGGTTCCCCGCCATCGTTTTTTTAGCGTCGAAAAATTTCCCGGACGCACACGGTGCATCCGCCCATCCGGCGGTGCGGTGACGTCCCCCTCAATTATTAGCGCAGCTTCGTCGAAATGCCGACTCTCTTGCGCACCCAACTATCGGCCATTGCGATCACCAATCTGTAACAATGCACCGCTTGTGGACATCCGCATGTTCCCGCAAGATAGACGCCACGTAGAAATTCTTGAGAGTTTACACCTATGAGGCGAATGATACTTGCTGGTTTCGCGGCCAGCGCGCTGGTTTTCACCGTGGGGCCTGGTCACGCACAATTCGGCGACCTGCTCAAAAAAGGTCAGGAAATGCTGGGCGGATCGAAATCCGGCGGCGGCAGTAGCGGCATCGGCGGATTGAGCACCGGCGAGATCACCCAAGGCCTCAAGGAAGCGCTACGGGTCGGATCCGACCGGGTGGTCACCCAGGTCGGCAAGAGTGACGGCTACAACGGCGACCCGGCGATCCATCTGCCGCTCCCCGGCTCGCTCAAATCGGTCCAGAGCGCCCTGCGCGCGGCCGGCATGTCGGGCATGTTGGACGATCTGGAATTGAAACTGAATCGTGCCGCCGAAGTCGCCGCACCCAAAGCCAAAACGTTATTCGTCGATGCCATCGCCGCCATGTCCGTTGACGACGCCAAGAAGATTTATAACGGCCCTGACGACGCGGCGACGCGATACTTCCAAGGCAAAATGACCAAGCCGCTGGCCGCCGAGATGGCGCCGGTGGTCAACGAAAGCCTGTCCGAAGTGGGCGCCATCAAGTCCTATGACAGCGTCATGGGCCAGTACAAGCAGATCCCCTTCGTCCCCGACGCGAAAGCCAACCTCACCGACTATGTGGTCGAGAAAGGCATGGACGGTATCTTCCACTATCTCGCCAAGGAGGAAGCCGCGATACGGCAGAATCCGCTCAAGCGCTCGACCGAGGTGTTGAAGAAGGTGTTCGGCAGCAATTGAGGCTGCCTGCGACGTTACCGTCGATCGTCTGCCCCACGATCACTGTAATGACCTGAAAAACCGAACTATTTTCCGTGATGCCGGAGTCCTCGGCCACCGCCATGATGGCCGAACCTTCCAGCACCATGCCCAAATCCGCCAAATTTGTGGCCTTTCCGGAATCCGCGATGACGGAACTTGCCGTGACCAAAGCCCCTATGGAAACGGCGCTTTTGGAATCCCCGATGACCGGGGCTATGGAAGAACGACCGGCGTCCAAATCCGCCGTGATGCCGGCCGCGGAATTTGAACTTGCCGCGCACGCTGACGATGTCGTTCGAAAGGCCGTTGCTGGCGACATAACCGGCTGCGCGTGGCGATGCGGCAGCCGGGGTCACTGCCAACGCGGCCGCCACCAGCAGCCCCATCACGACTGTATTCGCAATTCTCATATCGGCACACTCCTGATCCAATTGCAGTCGGACTGCACTCAACGCCTTTCTGCGAAGGCTTGGTCTCAGGAGTAATCTAGGGCTACGGTGGCGTCGGCCGGATCAACTCGCTTTCACGGTTGCTCGACCGGAACCGCCGCGGCCGAGCTGCTAATCGGCAAAAACCATAAATATCATCAACATATCGACTCTTTGCCCATCCCGCGCAAAAGGCAGGATCAAACGCTCGAATGTCTGAAATTCCCGGTCTCGCACGATACGCGATACGCCGCGGCGCCAACCAAGCCTACGGGTTTCGACCACATCGTGGAGATCGCGAGAAGTTTCCGACGCGTCGAAGTCATCGACGAACTCATCGAACCAGCGTCCGGTATGATCGACCCGGTAAAACTCGGTGATCGCCGTTCCCGCCAGCCTCACGCGAAATCGATAGGGTGGTCCTTCAACGTCAACGAGCCGGATGGCCGGCAGATATTGCTTTACGTCGGCCGGCTCGAAATGTTGCCGGCCCGGCAGACCGCCCTCGGGATGAATCGACTGCCAATAGTCGACCATCGCCCGGACATCGGGGTGATAGGTTATTCCGCACATTGCAGCATTCGCTCATGAAATTTTTGACAGGCATTGGGAGCGTTTCCAAATCAACGGTCGGTTTATTATTTCGGATAGTCATATGATTCCGCGCTGGCCCGATATGATTTGGCCCAACGACCGCGGAAAATGGTGACCCCGACATCGGGAAGCAAGTCCCCGCGTCATTCGGACGCATCTCAACACTGAGTAATTTGGGAATTGGCGGTCTTCCATCGGCGAATACCGAACCGCCTAAGCAGAATACGACGCGTTTTCCATCCGCTTTTCGATCGAGCCGAAGACACCGCCCAAAAGCATGTCCACATCGCTGCCGTCATCAGACAACGGCAACAGCAATCGCTGATACGCAAGCCACACACCGTCCCCTATGGCAACGGTTCTCTGCAGGAAATGCGGGCGTTGGGTGGTCACCACGCCAGCGTAATCAAGCAAGACATCGCGTTCGAAATACTCGGCGGTGAGATCATCCAGGTAGCAGCCGGTAAAATCCTGTCCGAACGCACGGTCGACCGTCGTGCCGCATAAGCGCATCCGAAAACGAATGGGCGCCCGTTCGACATCGACGAGCATGACATTACCGAGAATGCGGGGAATGTCGGCGGGATCCATATCGGACCGGCCGGGCAAACCACCGTCACCGATGCGACGCCAATACGAGCGCAGCGCGACAATGCCAGGATGTTCGGCGACGCCGTAATCTTCTGGGGCGACTACGTCACCCATTGCGATGCTCCTTATTGATCTACACCCTAACTCTAGTGTTAACTATTTAGGGGGTCTATAGCCCTTAATAGATAGACCAAAGGTGAGAGAACATCGAAATCGGCGATGGCTTCAAAAGCCACCGCCAAACTATACATAACTAATTGATTATGTTAGATAAAAATACATCCGACGCATTGGCCTAAGAGACCGCGGCCGGGTCGTATTACGCGGCCGAGTTGATTTCCGCCAGAAAACGGACACCGATATAGAAACCGGATTTACGCACGACTTCGCATTTGAAACTCGGACCGTATTTTACGCGCAACTCAAACCGGCTGGGTGCGTTGACGATATCCGCAGGCCGAATCTTCGCGCCTTGGTCGGAAATATCGAAAATCGCGCCATTCATGACACACTGATTGTTATTGTAGACGATCTCCGCCTGCTGAAGCGTGCGCCGCCGAGCCGCACCACGCCGCTCGGATGATGCCGCGGCTGATGCTTGTCCTGCCTGACCGGTAGCGACCCCTCCGGTAGCGACCATCTTAATGGCTCGCTTCTTGCCCGCAATATAGAGCTTCTCGCCGAGCAGTATGACCTGCAACGATTGCAACAGCGCGCGCGGGTCAATCGAACTGGGCAAGAAACCGTTCGCGTCCAGCTCGACACAGGCGCGCAGCTGCTCCTGCGTCGGATTATCGCCGATGATGACTAAATTCGCCTCGGGAAACGTGCGGCGAAGCTGACCCAACCGGCCGTTCTTGAATTCGTCGGCCGTGTGAACCATCGATACCACCAGCTCCGGTTCCGTCATTTCATCGACCGCGGCCACGCAGGCGTGGACGTTGCCGTACTCGCTGACGACGTTGAAGGACCCCGTTTCCAAGATCTCCCGAAGCTTTCCGCGGGCGGCTTCGTTACCGCCAATCAAACAAACCGGTGCCACAGACATTACTGCAATCCACTCTTTATGATTATTTGGTTTTTTGAATATTTACCTAAATAGAGATACCTATTTACCCTGTATTACTAGATTATCTAAGTAAACCTTCCGAAAGTCGCTAATAACATTGGCCTAACTCATAAGTAATAGAAGTGTCCCAATTCAGGCCAAATTTCCGAGATTATCCGTCCAACGTCAGCTCGATCCATGTCGAGGCGTAGTCCGCCGCCTTATCCGTCATATGCAGACGGGCCTGACCATTGCTGTTACGGACAACGACCCAGCCGCCCTTGATCAGATCCACGACTTGAAGCCGCATGGCCGAGTTCGACAAATTCAGCACGTCGCTCAGCATCGTGACGTCCATGCAACATCCCTCGATCTGGCCGAGCACGACCAAATCCAGAATACCGGCACCTTGTGCGGAAATCCCCGCCTCGCGCTGCGCCAGATAGTATCGGGTCCGCCGCTTTAACACGCTGCGGCAGAGCGCGACATTGGTCGCATGCTGCCCTAGTCCGGTTTCGGAATCTTCGTTTATTAGCGCCTGCATAGTGAGTCTCGATCTTTCCCCGGTGTTGTGCGCTTTCGTTACGCACATTGTTGGTTGCCGGACTTACGTCCTAGGTCAATTCATTGAGTTCGTCGCAACGCCGATCGTGCTGATGAAGGAGCCACTCAAGCTGTCCAGAGCGGCAACCAGCCCAATCGCAACGAGCGCGATCAGTAATCCGTACTCGATGGCCGATGCGCCCTTGTCGTCCCGCATCAGTCGCATCAGAAATGCGTTAACCATGCTACCTCTCCCGACGCCACATACGTTGACGGCATTGAGGCTGCCGCCTTGTTGTTGTCTTTCGGTCCTCTTACCGTCCGGTATTAGTCCCGGATCTTTCGAGGGGCCGATTGACGTCTTGGAGGTAGAGTATCAGGACGATGGAGTTGATCTATGGCGTTTCAGGCCGATTAAGAATTATCCCTTTGGTGATGTGCAGCAATTACAAAGGGATAGGGTCCGGCAGCCGGATCCCTACAATTTTATTAAATATCAGTTGATTAGCGGGGGAAGGCCCGTCCTTGAGCCCGACCGGTCAAGCGGCGTCGCTGGACTTCCGGTCACTAACGCCAGCCCGAAGGGCCCAAAGCGCGGCTTGAGTCCGGTTAGACACTCCGAGCTTTCGGATAAGCGATTTCATATGAATTTTCACGGTTGCTGCCGTAATTCCCAGCCGTCGCGCCATCTGCTTGTTGGATAGGCCGAGCGTCAGACATTCAAGGATGTCCTGCTCCCGCGGCGTCAAATTACGCAGACGGCCCGCATCTTCGACGCCGGACCCGGATCCGTCCATATCGCCACGCAACCACGCCGTGGCCAGGCTGGACGGGAACACCGTCTCCCCTAAGGAAATCAGGGTCAACGAATGGATGAGGGCATCCTTCGAGATCGAACTGAGCAGATAGCCGCTGGCCCCGACACGCAGGCATGCGCCGAGTTCCTCGACCGACAACGCGAAGGACACGAGAACGATCCGCGCCTGGGCGTAAACGGCACAGAGGCGATCAACCGCGGCTTCCGATTCTTCGGTCACACCGGTCGTTACATAGATGATGATTTCCGGCTCGGGTTTCCCATCGAGCGGATCGAGGCAGTCTTCGACACGGTCAAATTCGGCAATCGTCCGAAATGCGGACTCTTTCAAAAAGCCGTCTAAACCGCGTCGAAATAGATCATTGCCTCCAACCAAGAATACAGGTGCTTGAGACACGCTCTCCCCCAAGAGACAAGCACCCCTCCCAATAACAGTAATTATACCCAATTTCGCACAAAATAGCAGCCAATTTTCAATATTTATATTTATAGATTTATTTGTATTTACTATTTTTATAATAAAACAACTAATTGATATATCTGTATTTATAAATATATAAATAAAAGAGCATATCTGACGTTCGATCCACGCATATCAAACCGTTCCAATCCATCCAAAAATCGGGGCGCAGGTCAGCCGGTTTTTCGTCGCCTATCGGGAGATCAAGGCTAGAATCGGCTCGACCGTGCTATCGGCAAGGGCGGCCAATTCTTTCGCGCTTCGGTTCTGAATCGGGTGCGGCACCCAAACCAGGGCTGGCTCGAATCCCAGAGCCTTCGCCTGGGCATCCGCGGCCTGTCGAAAGGCTTCGGACGCCAGAGCGCAGCCGGGAATTCCCCGCCGATCGAGTGTCGAGATGTCATGCAAACTGCACGACGTACAAGACCCTCAGTCAGCCAGCCCTTCAACGATCACGTCGCAATGCTCCACGATATCCTGGATAACCGCTTCCGGCGCCGGTTTGGTATGGCTCAGTTTTCGGAAGCGCAGCACCGTTAGACCGCGCTCCACAAGGCGTGTCTCCAGCGTATCGAGAAATTCATCGCTGCGTTCTTTCGTGATGCTCAAGAGGCCGATTTTCGCGCCGGCCAGCGACTCTGGCGGCGGTACGCGTTCCCGCGATGCCGGCGCGGCCTCCGCCGTTGGATCGAGCATGACATAGGGGTCGTTCTTCATAGCGTTACCTCCTGCGATACGGTCTGGACTTCGTCCGCGCGCCGATGCGCGGTCCAGCCGCCAATGACGGCCGACATGCCGCCGCCTTCGCCGCCTGCCCGTACCACGAGCAAGCCACCGTCGTTGAATTTGTTGACGATCTCATCGGCGCGGGCGGGATCGATCCCTTCCGCGACTCCGTGTGCGCCTTCGATCACATCCTTGCCCGGCCGTTTCAGCGCCTGCCACAGACTGTCTTCGATTTCCGCCCGGCCCCAACCGGCGGTCCGGTAAATTCCATAGTGTTCCGGGGACAGCACGAGGATCGCGTTCGACCACTCACACAGCTTCGGATGGCAGACCGACCACAGCGCCATGGCCAGGGATTGCGATAGCTCCTCAGCCGTGCGCGAGGTCCACGCCATGACACCTTGCACGCCGTCGCCATGGAAAAGCGTGACCGACGAACTGCCATCAGGCGCACCGCGCGATACGTTCAGCGGAACCCAGTCCGGGTCGTCCTCGTCCTCGGCGAAACAGAAAGTGTATTTGCCCGGGTTCCCCAGCACCGACCGGTCGATCGCCCCCGGCAGACCGCCGCCAATATTGCGGATCAGCAACTGGAAGGCCCGCCCGATGGTGGCATTGGCACGGTTCCCCTGCCCCAGCGCGTTACCCTTGCTGTTCATTCCGATCCGTTTGGTGATCGGTCCATTGACGATGACCACCGGGCCGGAAAACCACAGCGTGCAGAGCAGCCCGTGCATCGAGAACTCCGGCTTCAAGGCCGCCTCGATCACCGCCAGAACGACCGGGAAATAGTCGGGACGGCATCCGGCCATTACCGCGTTAATGGCGGCTTTCTCAACCGTACACTCGATCAGGTTCGGCGGAATGATCCCGATAATCTCATCCGGCTTGCGCGATGTGCCGGACAGCATACGGGCGACCCGCAGCGGCGTCGGCGGCACTACCGGTAGTCCGTCCGACCATTGCCGATCGAACGCCATCTCGATCGGATCTTCCAGCTCGGGGACTTCGATGGCCCGGGCGGCAAGGTTGAGCCCTCCGTAGCGCAGTGCCAGCCGTTCCGGCATCCCAGGCTCGACCGACCGCGAACCGCACCCCGGCTGGAACGCCGGCAGCGCATCGCCGAGCCCCGTCATGCCGGATACGCGTTCCCATTCGGCCCGATCCCAGCCCTCGATCCGCCCGGCTTCAGCCCCGCCATCGAAGCGGATCAGCGTTGGTACGGTTTCAATGTTAAGCCGCCAGGACTGTTCGAGCGCCGTATCATCGCGGGCGCCGCCCAAGGACTCGGGAAAATCGGGATCGTCCTGCGAGTACAACGTCAACGACCCTGCATTCCGCAATGCGGCGAGGACAGGCTCGACCAACTGGCAGGTCTCGCAATCGCGCTTCACGACGGCAACGAGTTCCATCGGCTTGCTTCCCTTGACGGCCCAGTTTGTCTTCGCCATCCGAGTATACGAAGCTGCCGACGCCACTGTCATATCCGCAGGATCACCGGACCACTGGCGAACGCCGTTCCGCGTGCTAAGATTTATAGAAAGGGAGATCGGCATGCAGCAACCAGCGAATTCAAAGTGCCAGCGGAAAACAGCTGGACCGTTTCGACAATTGCGAACAATCGGGCTTGCGCTGGTTTTCGCGGCGATCATCGGCCCCGGCCTTGCGGCCAAGGAGAGGCCGGTCGATCTGGAATTGCTGCTGGCCGCGGATGTATCGGGCAGCGTCGATGCGGAAGAAGCGCGGCTGCAACGAAACGGTTATCTCGGGGCGTTGCGCAATCCCGAAGTCATCGCGGCGATCAAGTCCGGCATGCTTGGCAGGATCGCCCTCAGCTATGTGGAATGGGCCGGTCTCGGCTGGTACAAGGTCATCGTCGATTGGACGGAAATCCATGACGAGGCCAGCGCCGCCGCCTTTGCCGCCAAGCTGGCCGCCGCGCCCATCGTAACCGCGCATCGCACATCGGTCAGCGACGCCATCGATTTATCCGTGCCGCGCTTCACGGGAAACGGCTTCGAGGGCACACGGCGTATTCTGGATGTCTCTGGTGACGGGTCCAATAACTACGGCCGCTTGGTGACCGACGCCCGCGACGACGCCGTGGCCGCCGGCATCATCGTGAACGGTCTGCCCATCGTCACGGATCAGACCAACGCAAAGTATCCGACAATCCCCAATATCGACCTTTTCTACCGGGATTGCGTCATCGGCGGGCCGGGCGCGTTTCATGTCGTGGCGAACGGCTTCGAGGACTTTGACCGCGCCGTCCGCAAGAAACTGATTCTTGAAATCGCCAACCGAACTCCAACGGGATCACGGCACGCTTCGGCGTCGCCTCATTTCGGTGCTGCGCGGCTATGGCGAGTTGCAGACCGAGCGTCACCGCCCTGCAATATCGGGGAATGGCGCTGGCTTGGCATTATTACCGGCGGCACGGGCGAATAATCGGCCGAATTGCCCCCGGGCGCTCCCTAAATGCCTAATTTTTGATCTGGATCAATTTTCCGGAGCCCCAAACTCGCTAGGGTCTCCACTGGGACTGTAATGCCTCACAGCTCCCAAATTGCGCCAGCGCCCCGGCATTGGATCGAACAGGCGGCAACCCTGCCCGACACTCTGCTGGGGCGCATCGCGCAAGGATGGGCCTCAAACAAGCACGAGCGACGACATGACTGACGGTGAAATCGCATATATTTCTATGGTGATGATCCTGTTTTTCTCCTTCATCATCGTGATTGGAACTCTCACGATGACCGAGAAGAAGCGCGAGGAGTGAGAAACCTCGGCCGGGTAGCCCATTCGGTTGAAGACGGGCGCTGGCAACCAAATATCAATGGAATAGAAAAGTCCTCTCAAACAATCGATTAGCCCGTTCGACGAACGGAACCTCCCACTCACCGCTCCCCAACCACAGGGCTAGCCGCTACTTTTTCTGCCGGTACGGCACCGAAAAAGGCCGGCTTGCGATGGATGCGGGGCGCTCTCCAAGCCGGCATGTGAAGCCAGGTCCGGTATTGTGGTTTCGCCCGCTGTCTTAGCTCAGATAATCCGTTTCCTTGGCGCGAAGTGCGGCTCTTGCATCCTCGATGAGAGCCTCGTAGCGGCCCTGACATGCCAGATCGTTATTAGCGACCAGGCATTGCAGGACGTTCTGCAACGTGTATTTCAGATCCTCAACTTGGGCCCGAAGACCGACGATCTGGCAGGTATGCTCGAACCTGTTCGCGCCATCTTCGTCGGAAACGTCATTATCCCTTTGATTAAATTGGGACATTTTCAAAACACCCGTAAAAGGTTGTATTGCCATACTACGGAAACAGGGTGCGGCGAGAAATGACGGTGATCACTGGATAAATTCCTTTCGGCACCTCTAGCATCGGCCCGATGCGAGGCCGGAAATTTCTCGGTTCTGGGAATCATTGATAAACTCATCGGATGGACGGCACATCAACAGCCACTCCGGCTCTGACGCCGCTAACGGGGACGACTGGCGCCCTCGTTGAGGGCGTCGATCTGAGTAGCCCGATCAAGCCGCAAACGGGGCAATCCCTAAATGAGGCGTTGGCGACGCACGTCGTCCTGCTTTTTCGGAATCAAGCATTGACGCCGGACCGGTTGCTGAAGGCCGCCTCGATCTTTGGGCCACCGATGGAACAGCACTACTCGCAGTATCGCATGCCGGAATTTCCGACGATTGGCGTCCTGTCGAGCCGCGATGCCGAATTGCGGCCGGACGGCACCCCAATCTTGCTCGGGACCGAGAGCTGGCACACCGACCACACAAACCATGCGCGGCCGCCAAAGGCGACCATCCTCTACGCCCTTTCCGTGCCATCCCGCGGCGGCGACACCAGTTTCGCCAACATGCGGGAGGCCTATGCGCGTCTTTCCAACGATCTGAAGTCCAGCCTGGGATACCTGCGGACGGTCAATACACTCGACAGCCATGTCCCTGCCCGGAATGCGGACCGCAAGAAATACGCGGCACCGGCCATCCATCCGTTGGTACGAACGCATCCGGACAACGGCACCAAAGCCCTGTATTTCCACCCGACAAAAGCGAAACGCATCGATGGACTGCCGACCACGGATAGCCGCGAATTTCTCGAACGGCTCCTCGATCAAATTATCGAACCGGAAATTGTATATAGACATCATTGGCAACCTGGAGATGTGGTCGTGTGTGATAATCGGGCTGCCCTGCATCAAGCGCATGCCGATTACGACCCCGCCGAAGGACGATTGTTGCACCGTGTAATCGTCGAAGGCGACGTTCCTTTTTAGTTTGGGTTCAATCCCTTAACTGGATAGTGAATTTTTCTCAGAAAGTTAGCGTTACAGTAATTCTTGCCCGGTAAAATCTAAACATTCTGGATTCTGCGGCGCATCGCCTAGCGACGATCCGTGCCGCGATCGATCCAAGCATCCGTGAAATGTTAGAGCCATCTAACGCAACCCGAAGGCAGCCTGAGTCAGCGCAATGGCCTTTGTATTTGACCAACTGAAGATCCTGATCGTCGACGACGAAGCACATACGCGAACGTTGATTAAGGAAGTGCTGCAGATCATCGGCTTCAGTCAGGCAAATATTCGAGAAGCCAGCGACGGTCTCTCTGCGTTTAAGAGTTTGGAAGAAGAAAAGGTCCATATCATCATCTCAGACTGGCGTATGGAACCGATGGACGGCCTGACCTTCGTTCGAAAGCTTCGAGACCAAACAACAAGTCCCGATCCTTTCGTTCCTGTCATATTCTGCTCCGCTCACACCGATCAGGAAATGATCGAGCGCGCGCGCGACATGGGCGTCAATGAAGTCATCGCCAAGCCAGTCAGTATCGGTAATATCGAGAGCCGAATTATCGCCGTGTTAGAGCAGCCACGGCCCTTCGTCGCCGAGACACAGTATTTCGGACCGGATCGCCGGCGACGCAAGGATGGACCGACAGATGGAAAAGACCGACGACAGAAGAAACGCGTCCACATCAAATCCGTCCAGGACGAGACCTGATTCTCCCGACCGGCTCCCTCGACTTGATGCGTTCAGCGATGCACGGCATCATTGCGGTTATCGGAACGTCCCTTCAGGGGGCCGATCCCAATGCAGCGTAAAGGCCGTCCAATGCCGCAAAATGACGTGAACTCAATGAATTCGCTTAAGATTATGCCGACAGGCAACGCCGTCGGTGCCGAAATACAGGGCATCGATCTGTCGCAGCCGGTGCCGGACGAGGTGCGGAAGGCGATTCATCAAGCCTGGCTCGATCATCTCGTGCTGTTGTTTCGCGGCCAGTCGCTGACCCCGGAACAGTATCTGGAGGGCGCACGGATCTTCGGCGAACCCCAGGTCGGCGCTGCGCGGAAATATTACGAAAAGGCTGGCGTCAAATCGTTGGCGAACTCGCTCGACACGCCGGAGGTCACGATCCTTTCCAACCTGGATGAAGAAGGCAATCCGACCGAACGCAACAGCGGCCTCGGTAGCCTGGAGGTCGTCTGGCATTCGGATAACTCCTATATCGAGCAGCCTCCGGCAGGCAGTTGCCTCTACTCGATCGAAGTACCGCCCGAAAGCGGCAATACCTCGTTCAACAATCAATACATGGCTTACGAGACGATGCCGGACGATATGCGTGCGGCAATCGAGGGCAAGAAATCCATACAGGATTCGACCCGCAACAGCGCCGGTGTGCTTCGGCCCGGCGTTAGCCTGCCGACACGGCCTTCGGAGGTCCCCGGCCCGCATCATCCCTTGATCCGGGTCCACCCGGAAACCGGCCGTAAAGCCCTATACCTCGGCCGCCGACGCGATTATCCGTCGCAATACATCATCGGGATGGACGAGGACGAGAGCGAAACCCTGCTGGACCAGCTGTGGGAGCACGCCACGCAAGACAAATTCAAGTGGACCCACACCTGGAAGACGGGCGATTTGCTAGTCTGGGACAACCGCTGCGCGATGCACTACCGCGACCCGGTCGATTCGTCTCAGCGCCGCGTCATGTATCGCACGCAGTTCCAGGGCGAGACGCCGGTCGCCGGCTAAGCACCGGCCGTAGCTAGGCGTCGACCACTAGGATTTCCTCGTTGTCGAAATAGTCCGACCGGATCACCGGTGCCCCATCGGTGATTTCGACCAGGTCTTCCATGTGATAACCGACTTCGCCGGGCCACCGTACCCGGGTTTCCACGGTCGACATCATGCCCGGCTCATACACGGTGTGGTCATGTGGGCTGATCAGCGGGTATTCGTGCAGTTGCAGACCGATCCCATGCCCGTTATGCGCATAGGGGAACGGGATATCGTGCTTCTCGTGCAGCCGCGTCGCCGCCTCAAAAAGCTCGCGGCCCGCATTGCCCGGCCGCAGCATATCGACGACCGCGTGATGAATCTCGCGCAGCCGCCCCCACCACGACCGATCCACATCGTTCAATTTGCCGAGTTTGGCAGTCCTACCGACGTTGGAGTAGTAGCGGCTGTAATATCCGCCCGTGTCCGCCTTGAGGATATCGCCGGGCCGTAATTCATAGTCCGATGGATCCATATGCGGGAAGCCGGTGTTCGGGCCCGCGTTGATGTGCGAAAACGCCACCGATTCAGCGCCGGACCGCAGGATCCTGTCGCTCAGGCCATAGCACATGTCACGTTCCGTGATACCGGGCTGGGCGGCTTGGAAAGTCTCCATCAACGCCTGTTCGGTTCCTCGGAACGCCTGGGTCATAATCTCGCGCTCCCGCGGCGATTTGATCATCCGCACCTTGGCGAACAAATCCTCACACGGCGCCACATCAAGCGACGGCAACAGGCCGGTCAGGGCGGTAAGGTAACGCGCGCCCAAATAATCCAGTTCGATTCCGATCCGGCTCTGCTCGAGACCGAGGTCGCAAAGGGCATCCGCCAGGACCGTGACCGGCGAGGTCACGAACTCCTTATAGGTGCGGATATCGGTGATCCAAGATTCCTGCCGGACATATCCCTCTTCCACGGCACAGAGAATGAAGGTCGGCGCTCGCTCGCCATCCCACACAATCAAGGCAAGACGGTCGCGAATATCAACCTGGGTCGAGACGAAGACGTCACTTATGTAGTTCACATTCTCCGGCGAGACCGCGACCACTGCGTCGTAGTCGCTCTCCCGGATCGTCCGGCTCATGCGGTCGAGATCGCCGACCGCATCCTGCATTGTCTTCATGCCGTTGCTTCCCCTCCGTCCATCGATGTGCTGCGATTCGATCTCGCATCATCGGCTGGATTCGAAAGCAGCGCAAATCTACTAGTAGATAATTATGGCCAGCGCGGATTAATGGATGATGCCGCAAGCCATACGCTTGCCGCCGCCGCCCAAGGCTTTCGGTTTGTCGGAGTAGTTGTCACCGCCGGCGTGAATCATCATTGCCCGCCCCCGGATATCGGACGTCTTGAGCCGCGGCGCGAAGCTGGACCGTGTCGCCCGCCCCTGTGCATCGACAATCAATATCGGCAGATCGCCAAGATGGCCGTCGCCGTTTGGGCCCGTGTGCCGGCCCGTCCCCTTCGGATCGAAGTGCCCGCCAGCGGCGAGACTTGGTACCGTCGCACCATTCTTTTCCGCCGGACCGCAATTCGGCTTCTGGTGAACATGAAAGCCGTGGGCTCCTTCCGAGAGCCCACTCAGGTTCGGCATCAGCTTGAGCCCCTTGGCGGTGTCCAGCGCCGTCACCATCCCGACCTGTTCGCCTGGCCCGTTCGGTGTCGATCGATACAGCGTTACGGTGACCTCGGCCGTAACCGCCGCCGTGGCCGATAGCATCGTTGCAAGCGCCAGCGCCCCGGCTCCCCACAAGATCGAACGCAAATTCGCCATACCTTCCCTCCTCGACATCGTCGTTCCTTTCCAGTCGCGGGTGAAAGACTGGTCGGCATACTAAAGGTGCGCAAGTCACGTTTCCGTCGAAAGAATGTTATGCGCCGTGGCCCCGGACAGGTGCATTCCTGTTAAAACAGAGACAATTCCCCAAGCCTGCCAGGACAAATTTCCCAACCGTCTCCCCGGACAACCGCACCGCCTTGACCCGGGGCATGGTTAATATTGCTCCACCGAAAATACTAAGTCGTTGATTAGAAGAATGTAATTCAATTATTTTAGTTAATTTATAATAAAAAATTTAACTATGTTTCTATACCCAAAGTAATAGTCCGTATTCTCGCGTAATTATTTAAAATTTTACTCGATTTTTCCAGGTAATGATCATATCTAGGTAATGCTCTTGGGAGGGAGCGAACAAAAGTATTTCGAGGGGACGGTATGTCAGACGCACCTGTATTTCTTGTTGGCGGCACAAATTTATTTCGCCGCGGATTGATGAGCTTTCTCGGCGACACCGATTTCGCGGTGGCCGAGGAATTCGACGCCATCGGCGATTGTGTCGACGCGGTGGACGAGTCCAATACACCTGAAGTGGTCATTTTCGCGACTTCCGGCGATATCGAAGCATCGGAAAGTGCGATCGATACTCTGGCCCGCACCTTCCCGGACGTCCGGATCATGGTTCTGTCGGCCGAGCTTTCGGTCGAGGCACTCGGCGCATGCCTCAAGGCCGGCGCACACGGGTATCTTCTCAGCAGCATATCCAAGGAAGCGTTGGTCCATTCGCTTACTTTGGTCGTCCTCGGCGAGACCGTGTTCCCGTCGGGCCTGGCCAACGCCTGGGTGAGCGGTGGCCTGTCGCATCGCCGACCGACAACCCAAGCGCCGGTCCGCGACCTCACACGTCGTGAGAACGACATTTTGGAGTGCCTGACGTCAGGCGCGTCGAACAAGCAGATTGCCCGTGATCTCGGCATTACCGAAGCCACGGTCAAGATTCACATGAAATCGCTGATCCGGAAGATCGGGGCCAGCAACCGAACCCAAGCCGCCTTGTGGGCCATCAAATCCGGTTTTGGGCAAACCATCATGGGTGCGGCCGCCTAAGCCGCATTGCCAAACACAAGCCAAGAGATAGGGAGACAAAAAAAATGTCAAAAAAATTCTTTAAGTCATTGATGTTGGACGAAAGTGGCGCGACCGCAATCGAGTATGGATTGCTCGCTTCGCTGGTATCGGTCGCCGCGATCGGCGCGATGTCGGCGATGGGCACCTCGCTCGAGCAGATGTTCGATCAGGTGTCGAACGAGCTGAAAGGCGCGGCGAACACGACAACGGGTTAAACCCGGGACCGACACCGTGAGGCACGATGCGGCCCCGCTTTTTTGAGCGGGGCCGTTTTCACATGCGCCACCGCGGGCCTAGCCGTTGAAATAAGGTCTGTCGCCGGTAATCGTCGTCCGATGCATGCGCCGCCGGGATTTCGCTTCATCGAACGGCATCGCCTTATGCACGGCGCTTCGATTGTCCCAGATGATAAGATCGCCCGACCGCCATTTATGGGCATAGACGAAGGCTGGCTGCGCCGCGAATTCCATCAATTCGTGGATAAGCGCCTGGCTCTCGGCTTCATCCTCTCCCTCGAACGACCGTGTGAAGACTTCCGAGATGAAAAGCGCCGGGCGGCCGTTCTCCGGATGAGTCCGGACCGACGGGTGCAGGACCGGCGGCGTCTTGGCTTTCTGCTCTTCGGTCAGCGGCGCGCGGTTCTGCAAATGCGCGCGTTCATAGTTCCAGACGTAGTCATGCACCCCGTCTCGTTCGGCGAGCCACTTTTTGCGATCCTCAGGAAGCGCGTCGAACGCCGCAAACATACTGGCGAACGCGGTCTCGCCCCCGTCCTCCGGGCATTCCAGACAGTAAAACAAGGACCCCATGCTCGGCTCTGGCAGGTAAGACAGGTCCGAATGATACTGTTTCGAGCCGCCATGCGCACCGATATGCCGTCCGTCCTCGATGATGTTGGAAACGACAAAGATCTCCGGATGATCCGGCAGACAGAAATTCGACAAGACGTGTTTTTCGAGAGGTCCGAAGTCGCGGCTAACCGCAATAAGCTGTTCAGGCGTCAGCGACTGGTCGCGCAACACGATCACCGAGCGGTCGGCAAGTTCGCGCCGCAGCCGCGTCATGACGGCGGGCGGAACAGGTTTGCTCACGTCGATTCCATGCGCGAGCGACCCGATATGCGGCGTCAACGCCTCGAAGGTGACCTCTGACTCGTCCTTGGACAGTGCTTCCGGCATGGCGATCGACCTCGTCACGGTTTGATTGGGCTATCTATCGGTAGCGGTGACGAGTCTAGACTGCCGGTCCGGGCCGATGCAAACGGCCCTATGCAGTCATCGGCGGTTCAGACGATACACCGCAAAGCCACCCAACAGCGACAATCCCGACAGCAGCAGGACAAACGCCGCCGGCAACGGGACGTGCGACAAAGCGCTCACCACCTCGGCGGATTGGACGCGTGCGAATGGCGCCGCGAGGATCTGAGTGGCACCGCTAGCACCACGGCCGGCCCGAATACCGAGATTTGCGAAGGTGAAGTCGATAAAACCATCCGCGCTCGCGAAATTCGGCGTTATCCGGATCCGCCCATCGATCGTACCGTCGATCACCGTCGCTAGGTTCGACGATACGCCGTCGAACAGACTGCCGGGCGAAACGAATGGAACGATCTCAGCCGAGGCGACAAAGCCGCTGCCCAACAAAGTCGCGCCATCAAAAAGCTCCGCATTGACCGAAATACCCGGCCCCGACGGCGCGAAGGGCGTCGTCGTCAGTGCGATTACGTCGACGCCACCCGGCACGACCGGTGGCGTGTTGAAGAACGTGAACGCAACCTCAAGCGCCTGCCCCGATTTCACCAACAACGCCGCGGCATCGTTGCGCCATCCGAACAGAGGCAAAAAGACCGAAACAAGGAGAAGGATCAAAACCAACCGCGAAACGGCGCGCAGGCTTGCGAAACCCAGGCAAACGCCGCTCTGCAAAGAACGTCGCATGATATCCACCAATGCTTCCCACACCAAAAGCAGTACCACTTTAGTTATAGGTCATCGGATTTATCAAGCGGATTTTGGTTAACAGCGATGATTCTAAATGGAAATTGGCTAATCTCAGCCAGCGAATTTTAACTAAATTCATCCCCTAAAAGTCGAAATCATGCATTTGGAACAACCAAAAATTCACCAATTTCCGGGATAATCACATCTGTATTCATCGCAAATTCCAAAATTCATTACGATTCCGGACAGATATTACTCGAGGCAATTAAATTTATGTACGGCATGATTCATCAAGCTGCCCGGGAGATGATCCACGATCTCCACGGCCCCGCCGCATGGGCGGACATCCTGCAGAAAAGCGGCCTCGGCGATGAGTCTTTCATCAGCGCGCAACATTATTCCGATGAACAGACGCTCAATCTGATCAGTGCTATTTCAGTATCGACCGGCAAGGAAGTCGACGCCGTATTGGAAGAGTTCGGCGGCTACTGGATTAACTTCACCGATAGCTCATCCTTCGCCGGCATCATGCGGATGGCGGGCGACAACCTGTTCTCTTTCCTCGCGAATCTGGACCGTCTGCACGCCAGCATTAAGACGTCGATGAACAAGGCCGTGACGCCCTCCTTCGAAGTCATCCGATCGACCGAGACGACAGTCGAGGTCATGTACCGGTCCGACCGAACCGGTCTCGCGCCATTCGTTCGCGGCCTGTTTTATGGGCTGCTCGCACGTTTTGGTGAGACCGGCACCGTCACGCACGTGGATCAAGAGGACGGCTGCCTCTTCACGATCGACCTGCAGCCGGATCCGGCCGCGTAGACACCGGCCGGCCCAATGGCATTTTCACTAACTGCGGAAGACCTGGCGAAGCTCTTCCCGCCCTACATCCGCACGGACGACATCGGTCGGATTTGCGCGGTCGGACCGTCGCTCGAGCGCCTGTTCCCGGAAGAGCTCATCGGCACAAATCTATTCGATGCGATCCAGTTCGAACGCCCCAAGAATCCAAAGAACCTCACCCAACTCCATACCTACAATGGCCAGTTGTCGCTGCGGATCAAGGCCGACGTTTCGGTGTGCCTCCGTGGCCTCGCCATGGAAAAGAACGGTGAGACCTTCCTGTTGATTGGGCATGTCCCGAATCTCGAAAGCGCCGCCGAACAGGGCCTCCTCCAATTCGACGATTTTTCACTAACCGACAATTCGTTGGATGCCTATCTCGCGGCGGAGATGCGGCGCGCCCTGCTCGAAGATGCCGACGTCCTGGCCCGACAACTCACCGACGCCCGGCAGCGCGCCGAAACCGCAAATCATGCAAAGTCCTCGTTCCTCGCCAACATGAGCCACGAGATCAGAACCCCTCTCAATGCGATCATTGGGTTCTCGGAGATTTTGACCGAGGAGACCTTCGGCCCGATGGGCCACCAGCAATATGGCGAGTATTCCGCGCTGATCTACCGAAGCGGCAAGCATCTTCTCGACCTGATCAACGACATCCTCGACCTATCGAAGATCGAGGCCAATCAATACGACCTCAATCCCGCGGTCTTTTGCCCGCTCGAACTGGCGCGGGAATGCCTGGACATCGTCGCCAATGGCGCGATGCAAAGCCAGATCGACCTGTCCATCCATCCAGAAACAATCGATTTCGGGATTTTCGCGGATCGGCGGGCCATGAAACAAGTCTTGCTCAACCTGCTGTCCAACGCGGCGAAGTTCACGACCGCGAACGGTAGCATCGGCATACGGATCGAACGCGATACGACGAATATCATGGTTCGTGTGGTGGACACCGGCGTTGGCATCGCCGCGGAGGACTTGCCGAAAATCAAGGATGCCTTCGTCCAGGGCGGTCAGAGTAGCGCCTATATGGCCCGTGAGGGGACCGGACTCGGTCTGGCAATCACAAATTCACTGCTGCGCCTTCACGGCGGCCGATTGCACATTGAAAGCGAACAGGGCGAAGGAACGACCGCCACAATGCACCTTCCGATCGAGCGATGCATGACCGGCCGCCGGAATCGCGCTGCGGCGGACCGTCAGTAGCACTATTCGTTGCTCGCGCGCACGACCACAACATCAACTAGCCGGCTCCCGCTACGACGGGACCACCGGCAATAGCACATGCGACGGTCGTACCGAATCATGGAAAACTGTCTGATGCGCCGTGGCCAGCGCCGGCTCGAAGTAATCGTCGCCGCCGGTGTTGTGGTTGCGGTCGAAGTTCGGGAAATCGCTGCTTTGGATATCGACACGAATACGATGCCCCGGCAGGAAGCAGTTCCCGGTCGGGTTCAGCGTAATGGTGTATTCGTAGACCTCGCCCGGCGTGATCAGGTCGGTTCGGTCGGTCCCGTTGCGGTGCCGCGCGCGGATCAAGCCATAGCACAATTCCTGGACGAATCCATCGGGATGAACGTCGATCAGCTTGGCGATGAAATCGGTATCCGGCGCGGACGACGCGGCATGAAGGACGACCGATACCGGCCCTACGACCTCCAGCGCCTCCGACAGTGGCGGCGAGGTATAGCGCAGGATGTCCCGCCGCCCGTCGAGCGGCCGTTGATCCATCGGCACCTGCTGGCCGGACTTGGTGTAAATGGTCATGACCGGATCGCGTGGATCGTAGTCGTATTGATCCGCCGGTTCGTCGGACGGCGGTTCCGGCGACAGCGTTCCGTCCCCGGAGATGGTGTCGGCATGCCCGCCGCTGTGAAAATACCAGGGTGTCTCCCGCATGCCCTTGGGCGGCCACTGATCGTCATGCCGCCACTGATTGCGGCCCATGACGAAAATTTGCGCAGGCGCCCAATCGTCCGCCGCGGTGCGCTCGCCCTTCAGCCACTTGGCGAACCACGCATCGGCCATCTCGAAATAATCCCATTCGGCCGCAGACCCGAAATCCAGTTCGCCGACATGGCGGCCCAACGACAACGTGGTATGCCCCCACGGTCCGACGATCAGCCGCTGGTTCTCGCGGGCGAATTCGGTCTTGCCGTTCGCCTGCATACCGCTGAACTGTTTGATCGTTCCGACCTGCTGGTCATACCAGCCGGTCCCGCTCAGCGCCGGTACGTCTACTTCCTTGTGCCGCGCCTCGTGAGCGAAATGATCCTTGACGGTTTCCCGCAGCAGCCGGTGCCAGTATTCGTGCATGCCCGGCATCGCGCTCTCGGGAATTTCCGACAGCGGCAGATACCAGAGCCATTTGCTGCGGTCCCGCTCCTCCCACAGCGCGTCCGCCTCTTCTGGCGTCTTCGGCGCACCCGGTACCTGAAGCCGCCGTGCCATGTCCGGGCTGATCGTGTTGATCGTCCACGTCATGCGGCGGCCGAGGCGCACCACGCCGCTCATATGTCGGTCGAGATGATTGGCGACCACGCCTTGCGCAAACATGCAGACCAGGTGTGGCGGCCGCGTCGGCGCCATTTCCCACTGGGTCATGCCGCAATAGGAATTCCCGAACGTCCCGACCTTGCCGGTCGACCCAGGCAGCGTGGCGCACCACTCGACCGTGTCGTGGCCGTCATTGATGCAGGGATTGAGCGGATGGCTGCCCATATGGAGCAACGGTTCGCCGTCGGAATCATAGCGGCCCCGCAGATCCTGGAACACGACGATATAGCCGCGGGCCGCCATTTCGGCGGCGATCTCGTCATGCATCTTGCGGCGGGTCTTGCCGTAGGGCGTGCGGCACAGCAGAACCGGGAAATGACCGTCATCGCGCGGCCGGTGCACATCCGCCCGCAAAGTCACGCCGTCGCGCATTTGCGCCGGCACGTTCCGTTCCGTCTCGACCGTGAATGTCGGCACGCCGTCCTCCCCAGATGTCGGAATTCAAACAAGGAAGGACAAGTATGCGCCGGAATGCCCGCGCGCGAAAGTTAGCGACGAAACGAGGACGAGCGAGCCTACCTATAGGCTCAGCAGCGCCGTGGATTTACTTCGCAAGCCGAAGGTTACTGAGCTGCGTTCCGATTGCGATGAACGCCGCGGTCAGTTCATCCTCACCGGGCGAATTGAAGTAGTGGCCCGGTGTTGTCGCGCAGTCCTCATAAGTATCGCGGATCGCTTGGTTGGATGACCCTTCTGTATCGAAGGTGATCGTATAGATGATGATCCCCTCATCCTTCATGAGGTCGCAGGTCTCGAGCATCCGAGAATTGATTTCCGTCTTGATGCCCGAATTCGACGTCGAGCCCAACCGGTTCCATTGGCGCATACCGTAGGCCGAATAATGATTGTAGACGATATTGTTCTGACCATCGGTCATCATCACGACCGCCTTATCGGACAACGGCTGGCTAGCCGCCAACAGGTCCGCAAGATAGTCCTTCGGCAGGGTCGACGAATCATCGCCGCCGACCCACAAGCCCCGCCAGCGCGGCGATATGGTACGCCAACCCCAAACGAGGCCAGCGTTGCCCATCGTCCCGCCATGGCGCCAGTAGACCATTGCGTTCAAGACGTCCTCGACATCGGTTTTTGCCTTGATCAAAGGCTGAATCGGGTCGGCGCAGTTTGCATTGGGACCCCGCGCACTTGATTCATTCGTGTCGACAATCGGCGGCCAGTCTAAGCTTGTCGCAGTCTGGGGCCAATAGGCCGGAACGAACCCTTCGTCGGATGGCGTATCGTCATTGCGGTCACGAGTGCTCAGATGGCGCGCCTCGACACACCCCTTCCACACCGCCGGACTATAGGCAGCCTGGTTCAATCCGGTGAGAAAACCGCTGTGCTGCTGGCCCACATTTACCATCGACGTATAGGGCACGATCGACATGTAAAAATCGTCGATCTCTTCCCGACCCGCATACAAAATGTTCACGAGTTGAAGCGACGCGTCCTTCAAATCCTCGACCTTCGATTGCGACGATCCCGACGCGGTGTAGCGCATCGATCCCGTGTTATCGAGAACCAGCGCCAGCTCCATACCCTTGACTTGGCGCTGCACTTCCGCCGAGGCGGCAACCTCCACATCATCGACACCCAGGACCGACATCAACGTCGTGTCGAGGGTAACGCTCGCGTCCAATTTGATTGTCTGATCAACCGTATTGACCGTGGTCGTGGGGCCCGTAAGGGTCGCGCCCATATACCCGGCCGGGAAGTTCGCATCAAAGAACTTCTGGATCGCGGCATCGCGCGCGGTAACGTCGAACATGACGCGGCCACCGGCCAACGCGGCGGAATCCAGCGCATAGCTTAGACGCGTCTTAATCAGGTAACCGCGTGCAGTATCGACCGCGAGCCCCGTGAATGCCACAAGCGGAATCGCCGCAGCCGCGATCAACGTCACCGTGCTCCCTCGCGTGTCGCGACGGAGCTTTCCCAGAAAACCCGAAAACCGTGAAATCAAACCAACCACTCTTCCATCCAACCCAAATTCAAGGAAATCGCTGGATGTATCAGAGTAGGTTGAACGTATTAATAGAATATTATAATTACACGCAACCTATGCGTAAACTTCGGAAACTATTATGTAATTTATGGATAGAAAGCAATAAATCCATATTCTTACTACCTTAAGGAGTAAATATAAGGCCATTTCTATATTTTAGAGTTGAATAAAGAACTTATTCGCTTCTTATCAATCGTCCGCAGCTGCTTTCTGTCCATCGGTGGTACCCTTGCCGTCCGGGACATTGAAATCGAAAGTGCCTTCTTCGAAGCGGTTGTAATTCTCATATCCCAGGATCTCATATAAGCGGGACCGAGGCTGCAGTCTGTCGATGAACCCCTCCTGTGTTCCTTCGGCCAGAAGTTGTGCCATGCCCTCCTCGACCGCCTTCATCGCAAGCCGGAAAGTCGTGTTCGGATAGATGACTATATTGACCCCCAGGTCCTGCAGCTGCTGTGCGGTCAAAAGCTTGCTCTGGCCGAATGCAGTCATGTTGGACAGGATCGGCACGTCGATCGCCTTTCGGAAGGCCGCATACTCGCTTTCGTCATGCATTGCCTCGGCGAAGATGGCTTCAGCGCCGGCATCGACATACGCCTTGGCGCGGTCGATGGCGGCATCCAACCCTTCGACCGCACGGGCATCGGTTCGCGCCATCACCAGGAAATTACTGTCGATCCGCCCATCGAGCGCCGCCTTGATGCGCGCGGCCATCCGCTCGACCGTGGTGATCTTCTTGTTGTCGAGATGACCGCAGCGTTTCGGTTCCTGCTGGTCTTCAATATGGATGCAGCACACGCCAAGGGACTCCATCTCCCGCGCGGTGCGGTAAACGCTCTGCGGTTCGCCGAACCCCGTATCCACGTCGATGATCGTCGGCAGGTTGGTTGCCCGCGCGATCTGATACCCGCGGGTGGAAACCTCGGTCAGTGTCGTCAGGGCCACGTCCGGCAAGCCAAGATCGTTGGAGAGCGATGCGCCTGGGATATAGACCCCGTCGAAGCCCTGTTGCTCCATTAACATCGCGACGAAGGGCGAAAATGCACCGGCGAAGCGCTGGAGCTTCCCGGTGGCCAAGGCGTCGCGAAACTGTTTCCGACGTTCGGCCGGGGTTGTCGTGATGTGCAGCATGGGGCGTTTCCTCTACGGTCCAGATCAATCGTTGGAAAACAAGATATCCGAGATTGGTATATCCTGCGATCCGGCAACAGCAGCGGACAAACACATGACCGATCGGCCCAATATTCTCCTCATCACGTCGGATCAACAGCGCGGCGACTGTTTCGGTTTCGAAGGCCGGTCGGTCAAGACCCCGCATCTCGACCGTATGGCGAGAAATGGCACCCATTTCGGCGCGTGCATCACGCCGTCCGCCTTCTGCCAGCCCGCGCGCGCCTCCATGCTGACCGGATTGCTGCCCTATACCCACGGCGTCGCCGACAACGGCATCAATCTGGATCCGGCAACCGGCGAAACCGGGTTCGGCGGGACTCTCGGCAAGGCAGGCTACGCCACCGCCTTCTTCGGCAAGGCGCATTTTTCGACCAAAACCACCTATAACCCGACCGACACGCCGGAATGCAATTCCGGCTCGCAGACCTACCCGGACGACTGGTGCGGCCCGTATATGGGGTTCGAACATGTCGAATTGATTGTCCATGGACATCTGAACAAGGCGCGCGAAAACAAACGGCCGCCGATCGGCCAGCACTACGAACGCTTCTTCTTCAGCCGCGGCCAGGACGGCGAGGCGCTGGACCGCTGGGCGACCGAACTGCCACCGGTCACTGGCGCGGCGCAAACCTGGCACTCGGGCCTGCCTGCCGCATGGCACAGCAGCAGCTGGATTGGCGACCGCAGCATCGAATGGCTGCGAAACCGCGACCGCACCGACCCCTTTTGCATGTGGGTGTCGTTCCCCGACCCGCATCATGCCTTCGACTGCCCGGAACCGTGGAGCCGCCTGCACCATCCCGACGAGGTGGAGATTCCCGAACACCGCACGCTCGATCTGGAACGTCGGCCCTGGTGGCACAAGGCCTCGCTCGAAGGAAAGCCGGTCATCGACGATCCGGAGATCCAGCGCTACCGCATGAAGGGCCAGAAGGTCCCGCCGCAGACCGACGTGCAGCTGCGTGACATGACGACCAACTACTACGGCATGATTTCGATGATCGATCACCAGGTCGGACGGATCCTCGACGCATTGGACGCAGCCGGGGACCGCGGCAACACCATCGTCATATACACGACCGACCATGGCGATCTGCTGGGCGATCACGGCCTCTATCTCAAGGGGCCGACGCTGTACGAAGGGGTGTTGCGCGTCGGCATGATCGTCGACGGGCCCGGCATTCCGGCAGGCAAGATCGTAAACGATCCGGTCTCTACCTTGGACCTGGCGCCGACCTTCTATGATTTCGCGAATGTTCCGGCGCCCAATGCCCTCCAGGGCCAAAGCCTTCATCCCCTGATCCAGGGCGACGGCTCGGCGGGCCGGGAAGCCGCCTTGAGCGAGTGGTATGTCCACAAGTCGCGCTACGGATTCGATATGGACCTGCGGACGGTGCGGACGGCCACCCACAAATGCACATTCGAGCTGCTCACCGGTGCCGGCGAGCTCTACGACCTTGTTAACGACCCGACGGAAATGGAAAACCGCTTCGACGATCCGGCCTACGCCGCTGTACGGTGCCAGCTGGAGGAAATCATGCAGGCGCGGCCGGGCACCCGAATGGAGACCTTTCCACCGCAGATCGGGATGGCCTAACCACCCCGCATCATCCCTTTTTCGGCAGACCTGGAACCGGCAGCACCTCGAAACCGGACTTACCGGCCTCCAACCTGTGCTCCGCGACCAAGTCTGCAATCGCGACGGGCTTCCCATGGATGTCGATCAGGTTTCGGAAGACAGCCGCACCCAACTTGCAGGCTACGGTAAGGGCGCTATCGGAAATCTCCAGGATCAGCCCCGCCTCGCTGGCTGGCCTCTCTCCACGGTCTAGCGACACGCGCCCCACCCATAGGGATCGGTCGCCGAGCCGAACCTCGGGCAGAATGAAGTTGTTTTCCATGGGATAAAAGGACACTGCCCGAACATAGCGATCCAACGCGTCGATCGGCAGTTCGAAAGGGAACAGACCGTTGTAAGGCGTGTCCTTTTTGGAGAAGTATGTCGCCTTTGCAGATACTTGCGGAATCCGGTTGATGTTCCCGGCCTTGATTTGCGCCAGTAGGTTCGGAAAGACCCGAATCCCTTCCTTGATACAGCGGCCTACCAGGGACACCGCCGCCTCCCGGCCGGTCAGGTCGAACAGCGATTGCACCACCAGATCGCCTGTATCCACGCCCCGGCTAATGAACATCCAGGTGATACCGTAGGTCGGCGCGCCCTCGAGAATTGCCCAGGAGCACACGTTCACGCCGCCATAGCGCGGCAGCGGTCCATTATGGAAGTTGATGATGCCGGTCTTCGGGGTTGCCAACAGGTCTTCCCGAATGATCTTGAAGCTGTTGATATTGAAAATCACATCCGGCTCGATGGCTCGGATTTCCTCCACCAGGGCGGGATCATTGACGTTCCCATTGTCACGGCATGGGATACCCAGCTCGTCGCACACCGTGGCAATGCGGGATACCGGGGTTTCCTCCAAGGAGTCGCAAACCACCAGCGCCACATCCCCAATACCGGCCTCGACCGCCATTTTCAGGCAATCGATAGCCATCTTACCGTTGCCGATGATGACGTAGCGATTCATAGGACATTTCTTCGGGGCAAATACCGCAGGGACTCTAGCATGCGGCCACCCCGCTTCCACTCTCCCCTAAGACGGAACACCAAAGAGCATTCAATTCAATAGGTCGAACAATGGGGTTACGCGGCGATCGGCGCCTCGCCCTTGGTCTGGGTGCGGTGCATCATGCGCCGCTCGCCGTTGTCGAAGGATTCGCGATAGTGCATCAGACAGCGGTTATCCCAGATCAAGAGATCGCCGACGGCCCAATCATGACCCCAGGCCAAGTCACCCTCGGTGCAATGTGCCCACAGCGCATCCCACAAGGCGGTGTCCGCCTCGCCGAGAACATTGGACGCGCCGGACCGGCGACCCAGATAGAGCGCCTTGCGGCCGGTCGCCGGATGCACCCGGACCAGCGGATGGCGGGCGCCGGGCGCCTTCTCGGGATCGGTCGTGCCCACGAAATCGGCGAATTTCTTCCGAACCTCGCCCGCGCTGGTATAGGTCGCATCATGCACCGCGACCCGCCCTTCGATGCGTTTCTTCAAATCGTCGGGCAACGTCTCATACGCCTTGTACATGTTCAGCAGATGGGTGCCGCCGCCGCTGCTCGGCACTTCCAGCGAATACAGGAGGCTCGCCGTTGGCGGCTCCTCCATAAAGGACATGTCGGTGTGCCAAATCGCCTCGCCGTTGCCGAGGCTACCGATCGCCTGTCCGTCCTTGGTGATATTGGAGATGCAGGCGAGCTCGGGATATCCCTCGATCCAATGACTGCCGGACTTGTTCGGCGGCGCCATTTCCAACTCGCCGAAAATCTTGGAAAACGCGATGAGCTGTGTGTCGGTCAGCGTCTGGTTCCGGATCAGCAACCCCAAATTATCATGCCAAGCCTGAACAATCGCGGCTTGCGCGGCAGCGTCGAGAGGCTTGGAAAGGTCCACGCCCCGAATCTCAGCGCCCAACGGGGCATCCAATGGGCAAACCTCGACGGCATCGACTGACTGAGACTGCATTTCCATCTCCTTGGCAAATCACCGCGCTGAATGCCGGCGGCTGATTATGCAATGCGCCAAACAATTCAACAAACCGGCGCCAACCAAAAAATCAACCCGCCACTCGCAAAAGCTGTAAATTTGCCGTGACACTGGATGAGAATCGGGCCAAAACCGGTTTAGCTGATGGAGTCGGCCCCATGCAGATCGAAGTCTTCGTTCACAAACTCCGGGACAAAGAGTCAGTGCGCGTCACGCGCTACAATACGCATCTCGTTGAGATGTGGGAGAGCGACACGCGCATCGGGCAATTCTACAGAGAGTGGCGGCGGGCAATACGGCCGCACCGGACCGCACCCTTAACCAGGGATTTCAACCCGGCCGGCAACGATGTCGCGATGGCGAATGTCGTCCCGAAGAATCCGTATGACTTCAAATCGATCAGCGGCCATAGCTTGATTTCCATCACGCCGCTGCGCCGGATCAACGATACGAAATCACCGGTAATTCAGCGCCAGCTTTTCAACGACCTGCTCCACATCAAGCAGTTGGTCGAACCGCTTTATCAACAGATCGACCTGCGGACCAAACAGGGTAACGACTGTATCGAATCCTCCAGCCTTTGCCTGATGGTGCCAACGATCCAGGAAGACGGGCGCACGCAGCATGTGTATTCGGTCATGCGCCGCGTGGGCACGATGAACGAAACTTTCGCGACGGTCTGATATCCCTATTCATAACGCCACCGCAGAGAACTGATCGCACCGCATAATGTTTGATACGGTCACCTACAATGCGACCTATGGAAATGGCGATTCCCAGATGCGCATCCGTCTGGGCGTGGATGGGTTATTGCATACCGAAAAGACCATCCGGCGGCTGACCGGTTCCTCGACACCGATGCTGCAGGAGTACGAGACCTGGAACCAAAGCCGGCGGGATGGCTACGTGCGCTTGGAAGATTTTCGCCTGAAACCCAACAATGCCGTCTCGACATACATGGTCGATGTCCAGCCCGAGGACCCGCAGGATTACAGGTTTTCAAGTTTCAAGGTTCTTTACGTCCCGGGTTTGGACGGTACCCGCGTATCGGAGCATCCAATTGCAGAGTTCCGACGCGACCTGGCATTCGAGTACTTGCATTGCAAGACCACCGGCGAGCCGGACGGCTATCGCATCACGCATGATTTCGCGGGTTTCAAACGCGATTATCTAAGGCTGTTCCTGCCGCTCTGTGATCGTCGCGGCGCCGTGACGACGCTTGCCTGCGTGTCTCGGCATCTAGAAGTTCCTGCCGGATCGCTGCAAGCCACTCCGTCCGACTAGACCAGGCAAGCTGAAAGTCGCCGTCCCATTTCCCTGGCATGCCCTTGGCGAATGCGCGGACATGCGCAAAACGCTGGCGCTCCAAAATCATGCGGCGGCTCTTGCTCGTCAGGCGCTGTATTCCGACGAAATGATCCGCTTTAAAAAACCGCAGCGCGATCGTGCGTGAGATGCGGCTCAGAATCAGCAGGCCCTTTCCCCGATAGTCGGGATGGATGTATAGGCCGCTGCCATACACGATGTTCCCGGCAAAACGGAGGTCTTTCTCCGACAGACCGTTGTGAAACTCCAGCATGCGGTGGTGAAGCGTCGGCACTTTGCTTTCGTATAGCGTGTGCGACAAAAGATCTTCGGCGAAATTCTTCGTGACGATCAATTTTTGCGCGCAGCTTCCGATCTTTACGCCGGTGTTCTTCTCTTCGAGATAAACCCAGAAACTCGTACCGGGTGTGAGATGCGAATGCGCGGGGTCGTGGCTGGCGGAGGCACCGAACGAATGCTCCTCGCCCGAGATGTAATCGACGAATGCCTGCATATCGTCGCTCGCCCGCAGCGTCAGGCCGTGCTGGTCGAAACGATCACAAGCTAAATCGATATGCGCCTGGATGTCGGCGCAATCCCGCCGAGTAAGGTGCATCGTCAAATCCTCACGAACACGATTGATCAATCGATCATAACTTATAGAGGCGTACTGTTAACAATTGATCTATCTATGGTTCGCCGCATATGCCGAACGAACATCCCATACTCCTGCCCGGTTGGGGCCAATTAAGGTTGGAATTATGACGAAACCATGGTGATGACGGCGTCGGCGCAATCCACTCAAACTTGCGCGCCGCGAGAGATCGACGCGTTAGGCCTGACATGCGCTCAACTCGGCCGAACCGCGCGGTCGCCGGCTGTGTTCGCCGGAACGTGCACCGCCCTTCCGCCCTGGCCCAGCCGATCGAGGTGACCGGCAACCAGCGAGGGCCATTGGGCCCACCAATCGAGAAGCCGCTTTTGCATGGCAATAAGTGCTTCCGAATCGTTCATCATCGCCTCGACCCGGCGCCGGGCATCCGCCCATGATCCGGCGTAGAGGAAGGGTGCGTCGAAGGGTTCGATAAAGGTGCGGTCCAGCTCCTGCCGAGAGCCGACAACCACGGGAATCGCACCGTACATCGCCGCTTCGGTATTGCGGAAGCAATCCAGGCTCTTGTTGCCGCGCGGGCAAAGCACGAAGACAGAATCGTTCAGGATATCGCAATACTCGCGCGGGCCCAGCGCATCGCGAATGCTGTGGTTGAAACTGTCGGTATCGTGCCGGAAATGGGGTTCCAACGAGCCGAACGCCTCCAGCGGCTCGGTACGATGCGGCTTGCTGGGCCCGACATGACCGGCAAAACTCCAGATATATTGCCGTTCATTCGGGGGCGTGATCCGCAAATCCGAGGGGACGACCTTGCCCCGCGTGCAGCCAAGCGGAAAGGAATGAACATGTGCTGGCATGCCCGTTCGATGGTAGTTTCGTAAGACGAACGAAGCATGTTTGTAGGATTTAATGGGGTTCGTGCAGAATTCATCTGAAAGATGCACAATGACACAGAGCTTGTTATTAAACTTCTTTAAATATTTATAGAACTCTTTTTCATTTTTATTCGATCTGCCATAGATGATGATGGCTTTGTCGCAGATATGTGAGAATAAGGCTTGGCCTTCTGAATCGGTATCGACCACGTCTTCGGTATCGACCGACGCCAACAGCCATCGAAGATAGTCTTCCTCCGACGTGCCCCGGTCGCCAACGACCTCGCGCGTGCGGCATTGCCAAATGACCGTCCACGGCCCAGGCGACGCCGGACCGTTATTCCTGGACCGATAAAGCAGCGCATCGAACATCAATTGGCATTCACATCAGGCAAGGGCCGCACCGACAGGGACAAGCCCCTAGTCGAAGTCGCGCGATGTTACCCGTTTGTGCCGCTGCCGCAAACCGATGGAATAGCGCCGTTACCGCACCACGAGGCACGGGCAATGCGCGATCTGCATCACCTTGTGCGACACGCTGCCGAGCAACAATCCGCTGAGATTGCCGAGCCCGCGGCTGCCCATGACGATCAAATCCGCTCCGTGATCCTTCGCGTAGCCGACAATGTTTTCGGTGGCATCGCCGACCCGGGGCACACGCTCCACGCGGGATTTCGACAGGCAACTGACTTTTGCCGCCGCTTGCGCCAAGACCGATTCCGCTTCGGCCTGAAACATGTCGTCCGCATGAATTTCGATATGTTCAACGCGCTCCAAATCCCGAAGCGATTCGCGGGACGCCAGGGTGCTGTGCGGCCGCGCCGCATAGAGGAGTGTCAGACTGGCCCCGCATTTGTCCGCTAGGTCGTCCGCATAGGCGACGGCATCGAGCGACGCTTCCGATCCATCGACTGCAACAAGGATGTTCCGTGGTGGCATCGGGCCCTCCAATTTTATGGGGTGTCCCTTGTTTGTACGGCCCAGCGCCAATGGCGGCATTGATTCACGTCATAACGCGATTGACCCACGTCAGGGCCGAGTGCGGTTCAGGCACCGATGGCTTGGTGACAGCTCACTTCGAACGGCTAAAGAACGCTCGCTGACTGTAAGAGAATCGCGACGATGGCCATCGGCACTAAAGCGCGCAAAAGCCAATGCCAACAGACGCCAAGCTTGCCTTCCCCCAGTTCTGATTCGCTTAACGCGATCGCCTTATCAAGCCGCCAACCTACATAAAGTGCTATGAGAATGGCGGTGATCGGCAGCAGAAAATTGGAGACGCCCGCGTCGATCGCATCAAGAATACCATGACGACCGATCTTGATGTGCGCGAGAACACCGAAGCTCAAGGCGGAGGGGATGCCGAGAACAAGAATGATGGCTCCTATGAGTCCTGTCGCTTTCCATCTCTGGCACTTCAGACGGCGCACTGCCATGGCGACGGGCACCTCCAGCAGCGAGACCATTGACGTAAGAGCCGCCGCGGAGAGTAAAAAGAAGAATACGGCTCCGGCCAGCGCGCCCCCGGGCATCTGCAGGAAAACCTGCGGCAATGTAATAAATGCAAGCTCGGGCCCCGCGGTCGGGTCAATGCCCAATGCAAATACGGCAGGGAAAATGGCCACACCAGCGACGATGGCGAACAGCGCGTCTCCGACCGCAATGGCAACCGCGGATGTTGGCAGGCGGAAGTTACGCGGCATATAGCTGCCATAAGTCAAAAAAACGGCCATGCCAACGCCCAATGAGAAAAACGCTTGTCCGAGGGCGGCAACGTAGACTTCGGGTTTGGCCAGAACCGACCAATCGGGTGAGAAGAGAAACCGTACACCGGCTCCCGAACCGGGAAGCGAGAGTGCAAATAGCGCCAAAGCGATGATGATCATGGCCAGGATGGGCATGAGCCACCGGTTTACAACCTCGATACCTTTCCGCACCCCGCCCGCAACAACGTAGACCGCCGCGGCGAGCATCGCGGCATGCCAGGCGATCGGCTCACCTGTATTGGCTATGAAGGTCTTGAAATACGAACCGTATCCTTCCGCTGCGGTCGTCCAGAGCGCTCCGGTTGCGGCGCCGACGAAGTACTTGAGTGCCCATCCTGCGATCACGGCGTAGTAGCTTAGGATTGCGATGGCACCGAAAACGCCGATCCAACCCGCATAGCGCCAAACAGAGCCATCACCCGCCTCTTCAAATGCAGCAACCGCATCGCCTTGAGCGCGTCGACCCAGAGCGAGTTCCGCAATGACGATGGGCAATCCAACTAAGAGGACGCAAAGAAGGTACAGAAATAAGAACGCGGCGCCGCCGTTTTCGCCGGCCACATATGAAAAGCGCCAGATATTGCCAAGGCCGACGGCCGCGCCGATCGTGGCGAGAATAAAACCCTGTCGCGATGACCATTGCTCGCGGCTACTCATCAGAAAGACTCCTCCGACAAATAAGCTGGGTCGCTGGCGGTCGGGGTATCAACCTGCTCGCCATGCGTGGACTTCATCAGCGAAGCGCGAATATCAGAAGTGCAAAGACGATCACGGCGTTGAGCAACCAGAACAAGAACAACACCCGGCGTCTGCTTGGGAGTTTTGCGAGGGGTTCAGTCATAGGTAAACCTCTCGGATAGGATTTGGTGGGCAGGTACGCCCAACTCGATCAACGTGTCTTCGGCATCCGCCATCATGGCGGGTGGCCCGCAGAGGACGCACAGCCACTGATCCATCTCCGGGAAGTCAAAAACACCTCGGATTAAATCCGCATCAACCAATCCGGTACGTCCTGACCAGCCTTCTGGCGACTCAGAAAGAACATGTACGACCTTGGTGCCGTGTTCGCGGGCGAGTGTCTCGATTTCTTCGCGGTAAATGATCTGCTCCTCAACACGGTTGCCGTACACCAGCATTGTCGGGCGCTTGTCGTGTTCGTGTCGCAGTTGACGCAGAATGCTCAGCAGCGGCGCGACGCCAATACCACCGGCAATCAGTGCGATGCCCGGCTCGACACGTCCGGACACCACAAGGTTGCCGTGGGGTCCGTCAACATAGGCTCTGGTGCCGCTTTCGATTTTGTTCAAGGTTCGCGTGAAGTCACCGAGTTCCTTGATGACAGTTTGCAGTCCGGATCCGGAAGCAGGCGCCGAACTGATCGAGAACGGGTTTTCATGGAGAGAAAACGCACTGTTGCCGACATTTAACCAGACGAACTGACCCGCTTCGTAAGCCATACCCTGATGACCATCGGGTTCGAGCGCAAGTTCCCAGGTCTTCAGCGCAATCGGACGTACGGCGGTCACCTTCCAGGGGCGTCGTTTTTGCCTGATCGGCGCGACAATGTAGACATGAACAAGCGATAGTGCCGCGATGAAGAAGAGCGCAATCCACACGGACGCGAGGAAGGGGTCTGCGCTGTATCGGCCGGCATTGAGCGTATGGTGAAGAACAAGTCCGGCAATAAGCAGTGCGCCAACACCATGCATCAATCGCCATGTCTCGTACTTGTAGGGGATCTTGTCTCGGCCGATCGAAAGCAACACGAACGCCGGCAGCAGTACCCATGCCAAGATCCCCGTCGTCAAAGCTGTGAAATCCGACGTCAGCGTTAGTTGGCGCGTGGCGTCCCATGGACGTTGCGGGTTAAAGGCTGTGCGATAAAGAAACGGATGGACAAGCGCTAATACGAGCGCTGTCCGGCCTAGAAGCTGATGGAAACGCATCGTCACGTCCATGCCAATGCGCGCCGATATGCTGCGAAACCGTCCTGAGAGCACAAACTCAACCAAGATGATCGCATACGCGAGTAAGCCCGCACCCGAAGCCAACTCGTCCCACAAAGAGCGAGCCGGACGGGCACCTAACCAAGCCAGCGCGAGCGGCGAAAGGGTCACACCGAGATAGAGAATAACGAGTGCTAGTGCTTTCATTCGTCTGCCTGAAAGCTAAAGCAAAACCTTTGCTTGCAGCAGAATCCCGATCCAGCCGAATCCCCTGCGTAGCGAAAGCTAGATAGGAACTGGTCAATCTACAATGACCATGTGTCCAGCCGTAGCGGCAATCAACCACTCGTATGTCAGATTTGGTCCATGACCGCCTATGGATGCTCTCGTAAGTCACCGCCTCTATGATCAATGTCGGTTTGGACTGACCCCCGAAAAGTGAACCGAAATTCACCGTCGGCTGGGACACGCCTCACCGGCACTTACGCTGTCGGTTTATGGTCTATTTTTTATCAACAAAATGAGGATGCGGGCGCCGCGATCGACGCTGCATTTCCATAGTCCGCCGAAAACCCTCTAGAGTACCGTCGCACACTTCACTCGTAGAGCGGCCGGGCGTGGAACTATCCTTCAATGAGTTGATAGCAGGTTGGTGGGACGGAACCTTGCAGCGCGACCAGGTCGTGCTTGGCTTGCGCTGGTACTGGTGGTCCCTCGCCGGGAAGACATTCGCGGGGGTTTGTCTCCTCCTTGCGGCACTCGACCTTCTCGGCAAGGACCGTCTAGCAATTATCGGTGACTGGCTCAGTTGGCAGACCGAAGCCTCGACCCTAGGACGTATCTTCAAACACTGGCAAAACGGGCGCAGCGTCAAACTGTATTACGACACGAATTTTGCCCGCCTGCCGACGGAGGATGCGCTGAAAAGAATGGACGCCGACGCCCAATACATAGCCCTGACCGAGCGCATGGAAAATAATTTCGATCAGATTGATTGGAAGAGATTAATACCGTGGGCCGTTAGCCTAGTACTCGTGTTTGCGACTGCACATTATTTGGACAGTACTACATTATTAATAATTGGATTTATTATTATAACACTTCCAACCTTATGGTCATATATTGTTATTTTATTCTTACGACCACTCCAAATCATTGCTTCCACCCTTAAACAGCACGCGCTGTTCCGGGCAATCTATTGGATCGGGGCAGCCACATGGCTCCTCGATGTGGCCGATCTCGGCCGCGGATTGTCGACGTAAGATATTTACGGGCAGCCGCGCCGCGTCACATCTGGAATTGAATTTTCATCGAAACAGAAGAGCGACGCGTGAGCCGGCACACTGCCCAGTCTGAGCTTACGATAAGTCCCGGCGCCAATTCGGTGCCAATCCGCCCGAATTGAAAACTCAACCTGCTGTATCTCTTAGAGGAAAATGGTGACCCCAGCGGGATTCGAACCCGCGTTGCCGGCGTGAAAGGCCGGTGTCCTAGGCCTCTAGACGATGGGGTCGCGGTGCCTATTGCGCGGGTGGTTTACTGGTCTCGCCGCCTTAGGTCAAGCGGCTTTGCAGCCCCGCCGCCGGGGCGATACTCCGCCTAGGCCCATCTTTCCTTCCGATTCCGTCTCTCCCGGCGCACCGCCGCGGCGGCAAATCCTGCCCGGCCCGGCCCGCTTGGCCGACAGATTCTGCCTGCCGTCCCTGGCGCCAATGTCCGCCCCATCGAAAAACCGCCGATTCTTGCGGCTTTTCGGACGGGATTGCAGAATCCAAGTTGGCACCCGGCTTGCACCTTCATGGGCATAACAATCCGTTGCCCCCTTGGTCGTTCGCCGCAGATGTCCCTCCCCATCCGCCGAACGCCCACCGGGCGGGCAACATCGCCGGAGATACTGTATGTCCTTTTCGACCATGTTCGCCGCCCCGATTGCCGCGATTCGAAGCCAGAGCCAGGCTTTTCAGGTGATCAGCGAGAACATCGCCAACTCGGTCACCCCGGGGTTCAAGGCCGCGGACACACGCTTCAGCGAAGTGCTGTCCCAGACAGCGGGAAGCGACTTCCCGAGCCTTGGCGGGATCCGGCCGACCATCCAGCATTTCATCGACAAACAAGGCTTGCTGGAGCAGACCGGCAATGACCTTAACGTCGCGATCAACGGCAATGGGTTCTTCATCAGCAATACCGATCAGGACGGGTCCGGCGAGTTTCAACTAAGCCGCGCCGGCGACTTCAGCATCACCAGCGTGCTCAACGGCACGACCGAAGAAGCCTACCTGACAGATGTCTCCGGCAATTTCGTGCTTGGATGGCCCGCCGACGCCGCCGGCGCCTTCGCCGCAACGGACTCGGTCGCCAGCCTCGAAGCGATCCGTGTAGACTCGAATTCAACACAGTTCGATCCGATTGCCACGACGGCAGCGGCTTTGCGGGCGGTTCTACCGGCAACCGCGCCCACCGGCACAATACGCAATACTTCAATCCCAGTGGTGGACACCGCGGGCGTGGTGCACAGCATGGATATGCAGTTCACCAAGAATGCGGCAGCAAACACCTGGGACCTGGCAATCACCAGCCCGACCGGCACGGTAACGGCCGGCGCCACCGCAACGATGAACTTCAGCCCCGCAGGCATCCTGGTGACTCCGACCACGCAGTCGATCGGCCTGGATTTCGGTGCCGGCGGCGCCACGACCGTTGCCGTCGACATGACCGGCATCAATGAATTCGGCGGCGATTTCACCGTCATCAACACGACTCAGAACGGCATCGAGGTCGGGACGCTGCAATCGGTCGCCTTCGACGAGGACGGCATTCTTCAAGGCCTATTCTCGAACGGACAGACGCGGGCGCTCTACAAGCTGCCGCTGGCCAGCGTGCCCAATCCGAACGAATTGGGTCTGCGCAGCGGCACCCATTTCGCACTGAGCGACGCCGCCGGCGACCTGACATTGTTCGAAGCGGATCTGACCAATTTCGGCAGCTTTTCACCGGGAGCGCTGGAACAATCGACCACCGATATCGCAACCGAATTCAACAAGATGATCATCACACAGCAGAGCTATTCGACGGCGGTCCAAGCCTACACCGCGATCGAGGAGATGGCGCAGGTCGCCACCCAGCTGAAACAGTAATTTCGTGCAGGCGGGTACATCCTGTACCTGCCTCCTCCCCAACTCCGGCGGGTTTCACGACCCGCCGGTCTTTTTTTTGGCTCTGGGGATCGGCTCAGGCCTGGACGGCCCCGTCGTCGATGATGAATTGGACGGATTCGCGGCCCTGCCAGCGATCGATCTTGATCTGCCCGGCCAGATGCATCGGCAGACCAGTCGATTTCAGCAACGCATCTCCGAGCGGTTCGCCGACCGCGCGAAAGGCAATTGCTTTCAAGCGGCCCCGGCCCTCGCCGCCCAGGAAACAGCGCACATGGTTCGCTCCCACGACATCGGCGTTCAGCACACGCGCTGACGGCAGCGCGAAGCGAGGCCGCGCGTTGCCGGCCCCGAACGGCGCCAGCCGCTCCATCGCCTGTACCAGGTCGACGCTCGCACCCGCTGCATCCAGCGCCCCATCGAGACGAAGGTTTGGCGCCAGGCCGTCCGGCCCGGCATCGCTGTCGATGCGCTCGCCCAGGAAGGCACGGAAGGCGTCTTCCTTGTCTTGGGCGACGGTGAAGCCCGCGGCCATCTTATGGCCGCCGCCGTTCATCAACAGCTCCGACTGGCGCGCCGCAATGACCGCCGCGCCAAGGTCGACGCCGCGCACCGACCGGCCGGACCCTTTGCCAACGCCATCTTCCATCGCCACCACACAGGCCGGGCGGTTGTAGCGCTCGCGCAGGCGGCCGGCGACGATGCCGATAACACCGGGATGCCAGTCCGCCGAAGAGGCATAAACCAGCCCATCGGTCATGCCGTCGCGTTCGACCTGTTCGATCGCCTGCTCCAGGCATACGGTTTCTATCGCCCGACGCTCCTGGTTGTAGGCGTCGAGCCGGATAGCATAAGCCTGGGCTTCCTCGGCGTTGGATGTGCTCAGCAAGGCCGCGCCGAGCCATGATTCTCCGACCCGCCCGCCCGCATTGACCCGCGGGCCGAGCAGAAAGCCGGCGTGATACGCCTCCAGCGTCTCGGTGATGCCCGCCACATCGGCCAAGGCGGCAATCCCGGCATTGCCCCGGCGTCCCATCACCTTGAGCCCTTGGGTCACCAGCGTGCGGTTGAGGCCGTTCAGGGGCACCACGTCGCACACGGTGCCAAGCGCCACCAGATCGAGCCATTGCAATAGGTTCGGTTCTTGGCGCTCGCTGTACCATCCCGCATCGCGGAGCGTCCGGTTGACCGCAACCACCAGCAGGAAAGCCACACCGACCGCAGCCAACGCCCCATGCGGGCTGTCGTCGTCCAGGCGATTGGGATTGACCACCGCGGCAGCCACCGGCAGCCGGGGCTCGGCCACATGATGATCGACCACGACGACATCGAGCCCTTCCTGCGCCGCCCCTTCGAGCGGCTCGAAGGCCGTGATGCCGCAGTCGACCGTGATTACGACCGCCGCGCCGCGCTTTCGCAACTCCAACAGGCCCGGCAGGTTCGGCCCCTAGCCTTCGCGCATGCGGTCGGGGATATAAATTTCGGTGCGGGCGCCGGCGGCGTTGAAAAACCGCTGCAACAGCGCCGAGGACGTCGCCCCGTCCACGTCGTAGTCGCCGAAGATGCCGATGACCTCGCCGCCCTGCACCGCCGCGGCCAAGCGTTCCGCCGCCACATTCATATCGTTCAGATGCGACGGATCGGGCAGATGATGCTTTAGAACCGGATTGAGGAAATCTTCCGCGTTATCGACGTCGATCCCGCGGGCCGCCATCAATCGCCCGACGATTTCGGGCAGGCCATAGCGCTGCGCCAACGCGAGGCCGGTTCGATCGTCGATCTCAGGCAATTCCCACCGGTTGCCGCGCAGGGATTTTTCGACGCCGAGAAATGCCGGCGCCAACGGCGTCACCCTTTCGGTCCCGCCCAAGTCTTCCGGTCGAAATTATGGGTAGCGGAAATCTGCCGGACGGTACCGGTCTTGGATCGCATGACCATCGAATGCGTCTCGGCCCCGCCGGCATAGGTGCGGACACCCCTCAGCATCGTGCCGTCGGTGACGCCCGTCGCCGCGAACATGACGTCGCCCTTGGCGAGTTCGAGCAGGTCGTACTTACGGTCGAAATCCTCGATGCCGCAGTTCACGGCGCGTTGGCGCTCGTCATCGTTGCGGAACATCAAGCGGCCCTGGAACTGCCCGCCGATGCAGCGTAGTGCCGCCGCCGCGAGCACGCCTTCGGGCGCGCCGCCGCTGCCGATATAGATGTCGATACCGCTGTCAGGCTGCGCGGTCGCGATCACGCCGGATACGTCGCCATCCGAGATGAGCTGGATGCGCGCGCCGGACTCGCGTACCGCCCTGATCAGTTCCGCATGACGCGGCCGGTCCAGGATGCACACCACGGTATCGTTGATGCTCTTGCCCTTGGCTTCGGCAACCGCCGCCAGATTCTCGCCGGGCGAATTGTCCAGATCGACGATACCGTCCGGCAATCCGCCGCCGACGCCGATCTTATCCATATAGACGTCGGGCGAATTCAGGAAGTTGCCCTTCTCCGCCATGGCGATCACGGCCATGGCATTGGTCCCGCCCTTTGCGGTGATTGTCGTTCCTTCCAGCGGATCAAGCGCGATATCGATCTCCGGCCCGCCGCCTTGTCCGACCTCTTCGCCGATGAAGAGCATGGGCGCCTCGTCGCGCTCGCCCTCGCCGATCACCACGGTTCCCTGGATGTCGAGACCGTTGAGCGCTTCGCGCATAGCGTCGACCGCCGCCTGATCCGCCGCCTTCTCGTCGCCGCGCCCCATCCATTTCGAGGCCGCCAGCGCCGCCGCTTCGGTCACCCGAACCGCTTCCAGCGCAAGATTTCGCTCCATGATCGCCGATGTCGCCATAGTCTCTTCCTACCCCAATTCCTGCCAATCCATTGTCTAATCCCGCCCTTCGTCGCGAAGGCTTACGGTCGCTCTATTCTAATCACACAGGGCCGTTCGTGCACCGCATCCAATAGGGCTATAGCGTCGACCGCCCCCATCATCGAGGATTCACGCGTCTCATGGGTGGTCAACACCACCGGCACGGCCTCTGTCGCCGAGCGCGCCCGCTGAATGACCGCTTCCATCGAGATTTCGTGGTCGCGCAGGATTGCCGCCACGTCCGCGAAGACCCCCGGCTTATCGTACACCATCAATCTTACATAATAAGGACCGACATGCCGCTCCATCGGCGCCGAGGCGATCTCGGACAGCCTCGATACGGGCACGCCGAAGGTCGGTGTGCGGCGCTCACAGGCGATATCGACGATGTCGCCTACGACGGCCGATGCGGTCGGCCCCGCGCCGGCGCCACGTCCTTCCAGCATCGTCGTGCCGGCAAAATCGCTTTCCGATTCGACGGCGTTCAAAACGCCCTCGACCGAAGCGATCGGCGCGCCGAGCGGTACCATCGCCGGATGTACCCGCTGCTGCAGGCCCTCGTCGGTAACCTCCGCCGTCCCCAGCAGTTTGATCCGATACCCGAGCTCCTCCGCATGGACTATATCTTCGGCGGTAATGTGGCGAATGCCTTCGACATGCACGCCGTCGAAATCCACCTTGCTGCCGAACGCGAGACTGGCCAGGATTGCCAGCTTGTGGGCGGTATCGACCCCATCGATGTCGAAACTCGGATCAGCTTCGGCAAAGCCCAGTTCCTGGGCCTCGGCCAGCACATCATCGAAACTGCGCCCGGTCTCGCGCATTGTCGTGAGAATATAGTTGCAAGTGCCGTTAAGAATGCCGTGCAAACGGCTGATCCGGTTACCCGAAAGCCCTTCGCGCATTGCCCGTATGATCGGGATGGCCCCGGCGACCGCCGCCTCATAGGCGAGCGTGACGCCGGCATCTTCTGCGGCTGCGGCCAACGCCGTTCCATGCAGGGCAATCAGCGCCTTGTTGGCGGTAACCACATGACGGCCAGCGGCAAGGGCAGCTTCGGTCGCTTCCTTGGCCTTGCCGTCGCTGCCGCCGATCAACTCGACGACGACATCGGCATCGGCCTTTGCCGCCATCTCCGCCGCATCGTCGAACCATTGGAACGCGGACAGGTCGACGCCCCGGTCGCGCGTACGATCCCGGGCAGATACGGCGGTCACGCGCAACGGACGGCCGCAGCGCTCGGTCAGCAAGCCGTCCTGCTTTGCCAGCAATTCCAGCGTGCCGACGCCGACCGTGCCGAGACCGGCGATCGCGAGTTTAAGCGGGTCGGTCATTCGGCCACCGCCCGCCGCTCTTGCGTCTCGAGATGACGATCGGTGTTGGCGAGGAACACCTTGATATTGCGCACCGCCTGGCGGATACGCTGCGGATTCTCCACCAGTGCCAAGCGGCAATGATCTTCTCCGTGCTCGCCGAAACCAACGCCCGGCGACACCGCTACGTTCGCTTCCTCCAGCAGTAGCTTGGAGAATTCGAGCGACCCAATGCCGGAAAATGCCGGCGGTACCGGCGCCCATGCAAACATCGTCGCCTGTGGGCTCGGCACGTCCCAACCCGCGGTGGCCAACCCCTCGATCAACACGTCGCGGCGTTCGCGATAGACTTGCCGGATTTCATCCACGCAATCCTGCGGCCCGTTCAAGGCGGCTGTCGCCGCGACCTGGATCGGCGTGAAGGCGCCATAATCCAGGTAGGACTTCACGCGCGCCAAGGCGCCAATGAGTTGCGCATTGCCGGCGGCGAAACCCATCCGCCATCCGGGCATCGAGTAGGTCTTGCTGAGCGAGGTAAATTCGACCGCAATCTCACGCGCATGCGGCACCTGCAGGATCGACGGCGGCGGATTGTCGTCATCAAAATAGATTTCCGCATAGGCCAGATCGGACAGGATATAGATGCCGTGAAAGCGGCAGAAATCGACGACTTCGCCATAGAAATCCAGGTCGACGACCTCGGCGGTCGGATTCGACGGGAAATTCAGCACGACGGCCATCGGCTTCGGAATCGAATGGACGACCGCCCGGTCTAGGGCAGCCATGAATTCAACGCGCGCTGCCGGGCTGGCCGCGTAGGCCGGCAAATGACGAACCGCGGCGCCGGCGATGATGAAGCCGAACGCATGAATTGGATAGCTCGGATTGGGCGACAAGATGACGTCGCCGGGGCTGGTAATCGCCTGCGCCAAATTGGCGAGGCCTTCCTTCGAGCCCAAGGTCGCCACGACCTCGGTCTCCGGGTCGACGGTCACCCCAAAGCGGCGCTCGTAATACGCCGAGAGCGCGCGGCGAAGACCGGGAATACCTTTGCTGTTGGAATACCGGTGCGTCCGTGGATTGCGGACCGACTCCACCAGTTTGTCGACAATATGCTCAGGCGTCGGCGAATCCGGGTTGCCCATGCCGAAATCGATGATGTCCTTGCCTTCGGCTCGCGCCGCAGCCTTCATCGCGTTGACTTCGGTGAATACGTAGGGCGGTAGACGCTTAATGCGATAAAAGGTTTCGTCCATCCCTAAAACCTTTCATTTCAGATAGTTGCCAGAGAATATAACGTGGCAACACGGCGTTGAAAACGTCTTCATCCGCCACGAATCGGCGACCCCGCAAGAGCGGGAAAAGACGTCGCGCCTATGTAACGGGAAGGCATCGCAGAGTCGATACCTAGTTGTAACGCCAACACCCCGAATACAGCGGGTATCGACACCGATTACCTATCGCGCCGACCGGTCAGTCCAAGCGGGCCTTATCCGCTCAGCCCCGGTCGTAATATTCCAGGTAAATCTCTGTCCGGCGATTGCCTGCTGCTCCGGTCGGCGACGATTCCGAATAGATCGGATTCCGATCGCCTTCCGCGGTGACTTTCATCCGATCCCGCGGAACACCGGTGCGCACGATCTGCGATGCGACCGAGTTGGCCCGGTCGAGTGAAACCTTATAGTTCACCACCTGTTGGCGTTCGCTGTAGCGATCCTGCGGCCCAACGCTGGAATGGCCGATGATGCGCAGCGTGCCGCCTGTCCGGCGCGCCATATCCGCCACCTGCTGAATGACTCGACGGTCCGTTTCCGACAAGTTGGCCGATCCGCTGAGGAAATAGATCGTCGCGACCTGCACCGTCTTCAGGACGCCCTGATCGAGCGGCGTGGTCGGCGATGGCGCGGCCTGTTGGCGCGGTTGAACCGCGGCGGTTCGCGGACCGGTTCGGCTGACCGGGGCGTTTTGCGCTGACCGCGGAACCGGTGGGCTGATTCGCGCTACCTGTTCCGGGACAACACGGGGCGTTGACCCAGGTGCCGCGACGGCAGTGCCGGCAGCGGCGCGGCCCGGCAGGGCGACGCGCGGCGCACTTCCCGCGGGAACGGATGGCACGGCCGCAGCCCGGTCATTTGCGCGGGATGCATCCGGTTGACGGGCAAACGGCACGGCGACGGGTGCCGGTGGCGGCGCTGTTTGCGCGCGGAGTTGCTGATCCGTGTATTGAGCGTTCTGCGTATCCGCGACCAACCCCTCACGCACCGCGTTGCGGTCGCGCACGGCGCGTTTCGATGTTTGTGCCGTGGGCCGTTCGGGGACAGTCGATAACTTGGGATACGCGCCGGATTGCGCGCTTTCCCTTTGCGCAAGCTCACCGCGCGAGCGGGCAGAATTCGTTTTCGAGCGGACCTTCGCGCGCTGATGCTTCTCGGACGAGGTGGTCGTGCCCGCCTCGTCCTCGACCTCATCATCACCGAACCAATTGAACGGGTTCATTGCCGTACCGGCAGCACTCAAGCCATCGGACGTCGCCTCGCCGATGTCTTCCATCGTGCTGCACGCGCCAAACAACAGGATCAGGCCAACACACCCGAGCCGGGTCAACGCCTTACCAGCATCGACACGGGTTTCCGCCTCTTCGAAGCGCAAATCCCCAGATTTCATCACTTAAATACCTCCGCCGTTGGGCCTTTTTTGATAGCCCGGTGCACCCCATGCATCTTACGACATTTATGGCATGACGATCAGCGCCCAATGGTGTAAGACAATTATGCTGCATTGCAGCATCGCCTCAGGGCGCATAGTGCCTTCAAATAATTAACCTTCAGACCGTCATACTTTTCTTTTGCGGTCACTAAGTATAGGGAATGTAATATGGCCGATCAATCTGATATCGAGCCGAATATCCCCGATCCGCTTGAATATTCGCGCAACATGGTGCGAATAGCGGAACAAAGTCAACAGCTCGTCTCTGACTTTCTAGCGCGCAATGCCGCGTCGGGGATGGCCCCGCAGGCCAGTATGGCGGACCCGACGAATGTCGGTGCAGCCTTCTTCGAAATGACCCGGCGGATGATGCAGGACCCGACCAAGATGGTCGAAGCCCAGTTCACGCTCTGGCAGGACTATATGTCGCTGTGGGAGAACACCGCCCGGCGCTTCTGGGGTCAGGAAACCGACCCGATGATCGCCCCGGCAAAAGGCGATTGGCGGTTCCGCGATGACGCATGGACCGAGAACCATCTGTTCGACTACATCAAGCAGTCCTATCTGCTGAGCGCCCGCTGGATTCAGAACACGGTCGGCGAAGTCGAAGGATTAGACGACAAGACCGCCAAAAAGGTGGATTTTTACACCCGGCAGTTCGTCGATGCCCTGGCGCCCACGAATTTCGTGATGACCAATCCGGAAGTTCTGCGCGAGACGATCGAAAGCGGCGGCGAAAATCTGCTGAACGGGCTGCAGAACCTGCTTGAGGATCTGGAAGCCGGCGGAGGCGAGCTCAAGATCAAGATGGTCGATTCCGACGCCTTCGACGTCGGCGAGAACATCGCGGTGACGCCCGGAAAAGTGGTTTATCAGAACGACCTGTTGCAACTGCTGCAGTTCGAACCGACGACCAAGAAGGTTAGCAAGGCGCCGCTTCTGATCATGCCGCCCTGGATCAACAAGTATTACATCCTCGATCTGCGGGAAAAGAACTCCTTCATCAAATGGGCGGTTTCCCAGGGCATCACGGTGTTCTGTATCTCCTGGGTGAACCCGGACGAGAAACTCGCCGACAAGAGCTTCGAGGACTACATCACCGAGGGGCCGTTGGATTGCCTCGCCGCCATCGAAAAGGCGACGGGCGAGAAGGATATAAACGTCATCGGCTATTGCCTCGGCGGGACGCTGCTGGCCAGCACCCTCGCCCATATGGCAGCGCGCAAGAAGAACCCGCAGAAGGTCAAGGCGGCGACCTTCTTCACCAGCATGGTCGACTTCACGGAGGCCGGCGAGCTTTCGGTCTTCATCGACGAAGAGCAGCTTGCGTCGCTCGAGGAGCGCATGAACGAGCGCGGCTATCTCGAAGGCAGTGAAATGGCCACGACTTTCAACATGCTGCGCGCGAACGACCTGATCTGGTCCTTCGTCATCAACAACTACCTCAAGGGCAAGGATCCCTTCCCCTTCGACCTGTTGTATTGGAATTCGGATTCAACGCGCATGCCGGCAGCGATGCACGGCTACTACCTGCGCAAGATGTATCTAGAGAACAAGTTGGTCCAGCCCGGCGCCTTAAAGATGCTGGGCACGAAGATCGACCTCACGAAGATCAAGACGCCGACCTTCATCCTATCGACACGCGAAGACCACATTGCGCCGTGGAAATCGACCTACGCGGCCACGCAGATCTATCAGGGGAAAATCAAGTTCTGCCTCGCCGCCTCTGGGCATATCGCCGGGGTGGTCAATCATCCGGACAGCGGAAAATACGGCCATTGGACCAACGACAAGCTGCCGAAAGACCCGGAAGAATGGCTCGCCGGCGCGACGGAACATGCTGGCTCCTGGTGGCCGACCTGGGCCAAATGGCTGAAGAAGCATGGCGGCGGCGAAGTGCCGGCCCGCAAGCCGGGCGACGGAAAACTCAAGGTTATCGAGGATGCGCCGGGCAGCTATGTCCAGACCCGGCTGACCTAACGGCGCAATCACCGAAACGACTAGGCATAAGAAAAGCCCCCGCTGGAATGGTCGGGGGCTTTTCTGTGTTTGGCCTTGCGTTTGTATAGCTTGACCGATGGCTCGATTTGCCGGGCGAACCGGCTGAGCGAGGCGGCAAAGACGTTGCGCCGCTTCGCAACTTTGCGCTTCCGCTTCATGGGAAGGCCTCCTTTCCGTTTCGGGTCCTTAAGGCCCGGAACCCCGCTGACGAATGGGGCGCCGGGCGCGCCTTATCCCCTATTTAAGGTGTCAAAATCAAGTTTTAAGCGTTAGCGGCCCGAATCATCTCGCCCCAAGGCTATTTTTTACCGGTTTCAAAATGACGGCGAATCGGTCATTCACGGCGGCACTCTAGGATTATGGCGATGTATCAAATAGTTATGAGGTAATATTTTTGTTACTGGACCACGTGGTCCAGAATCCCTATATACTCTCCCAACGCAACGACAACCATTGCATGGATCAGGTTTCACGATGGCCCGTCCGAGAGAGTTCAACGCCGATCACGCGCTCGACCAGGCGCTCCAGGTTTTCTGGAGCAAAGGGTACGAAGCGGCGTCGATGCGTGATCTCATCGGTGCTATGGGCATCAGCAAGAGCAGCTTCTACGACACCTTCGGCAGCAAGCATGAACTCTTCCTCTCGGCGATCGACCGGTACAACGCGACCGTCAGCGCCTGCGGCCTGGAAGCAATGATCCAGGAATCGCCGTCGCCGAAGCTGGGGATCGAGAATGTATTGCAGAGCGTCATCGAGGCGATCGTGCAGAAAGGCGAGAAACGCGGCTGCTTCCTCAGCAACTGCGCCGTCGAGGTCGCCTGCCACGACGACGATGCCGCGCATCGCATCGCCGAAGGATTGGCGAATACCGAAGAGACCTTTTATCGGGCCATAAAGCGCGGTCAAAAGGCCGGCGAAATCGCCGCTGACAAGGAAACCCGGGCGATCGCCCGCTACCTGACCGGAACGCTGAACGGCATCCTCGTCATGGGCAAGGCCAACCCCGATCGCAAAACCCTACAGGACGTGGCCCGCGTCGCATTGAGTGTGCTGGATTAAAATATTTCTAGTTTTTGGACCAATTGGTCCAGACAAATTGACCTACGAACATCGAGCTGAACGATAGAAACGAAAGGAGACAGGAAATGACCCACCCACACCATCATCCGAGACAGTCTTCCGAGCCGGAAGATAGCCAGGAATGGCATGATTCCCAAACGCTTTTCCTGCTCACTTGCTACGATGTGTGGAGCGCGACGCCGTCGCGGCACTGCGCCGCCATCTTCAACAACGACGGGTCGACCTGATGCGGTCACCCGCCAATGCAATCAAATCACCGTAAAACTTTGACCATTTTGGACCATTTGGTCCTTAAATAGCCTAAGATTGGACCTGCCAACATGTATATCTCCTCCCTCGATAGTGCTTCCGGAATTGCGATCCATGACCGAAAGCTTCTCTCCCCGGCCAAGCTTGGCCCCTACGCCCTCGACAATCGGGTCGTCATGGCGCCGCTGACTCGGAGCCGGGCCAGCGCCGGCGGCGTGCCGCGCGCGATGAATGTGGAATATTATGCGCAGCGCGCGACCGCCGGCCTGATCATCTCGGAAGCGACGCAGATTTCACCCGAGGGCGTCGGCTATCCCGGCACGCCCGGTATCCATTCGGACGAGCAGATCAGGGGCTGGCGCCGCGTCACCGATGCGGTGCATGCCGCGGGCGGCCGCATCATCCTGCAGCTCTGGCATGTCGGCCGCATCTCGCATCCGTCGCTGCAGCCAGGCGGTGCCCTGCCCGTCGCCCCCTCGGCCATCCGACCGAATGGTGACGCTTTCACCGCAGACGGGCTCCAGCCCTTTGTGACTCCCCGGGCCCTTGAAACATTTGAGATTCCCGGAATCGTCGACGACTTCCGGCAGGCCGCCGAGAACGCCAAGCAGGCCGGGTTCGACGGGGTCGAAGTGCACGCGGCGAACGGATACCTGCTGGATCAGTTCCTGCGGGACGGCTCCAACCATCGGACAGATGTCTATGGTGGTCCGATCGAAAACCGGGCACGGCTGTTGCTCGATGTGATAGACGCCGTCACCACGGTCTGGAATGCCGATCAGATCGGCGTGCGTCTGTCGCCGATCAACAGCTTCAACGACATTACGGACTCGGATCCGGACGCCACGTTCGGCTATGTCGCACGGCAATTAAACGGCTATGGCCTCGCCTATCTGCATGTGGTCGAAACCGACATGACCGGGGTGGCATCAGCGCAAACCTTCGACAAGCGGAAGCTCCGCAACGCCTTCCGCGGTACGTATATCGCCAACGGCGGTTACGACAAGGCGCGCGCCACCGAGGCCATCGCCAACGGCCACGCCGATTTCGTCGCTTTCGGCATTCCCTTCATCGCCAATCCGGATTTGGTCGAACGGTTCGCCCTCAACGCGCGCCTCACCGAGCCCGATCAGGCCACCTTCTACGGCGGCGATGAGCGGGGCTATATCGATTACCCGTTCCTGGAAGAAGCTGCCGCGGCCTTTGCAGCCTAGCCGGCGCGCTTCGCTCCTGGCGGAACCGGCCACTCCCCCTCGGGCCGGTTCCGCCTCTCCCCACCCTTTGACCCGAAGGACATGACATCATGATCGACCTGCATTTCTGGACCACGCCAAACGGCTACAAACCGCTCATTTTTCTGGAAGAAGCCGGGCTCGAATACACGCTAAAGCCGGTCAATATCGGCGCCGGCGAACAGTTCGAACCCGCCTTCCTCGAAATCGCCCCGAATAACCGTATCCCCGCCATCGTCGACCATGGCCCGCACGGCCAAGAGGCGCCGTTGCCGGTCTTCGAGTCCGGCGCGATCCTGCATTACCTCGCGGAGAAAACCGGCAAATTTCTGCCGACGAAACCCGCACAGCGGGCCGACGTCCAACAATGGCTGTTCTGGCAGATGGGCGGGCTCGGCCCGATGGCCGGACAGAACCATCACTTCAGCGGTTACGCGCCGGAGAAACTGCCCTACGCGATCAAGCGCTACGTGGATGAGACGGCGCGGCTCTACGGCGTATTGGACACGCAGCTCGCGAACCGTGATTTCGTCGCCGGCGACTACTCGATCGCCGACATGGCGATCTATCCGTGGATCGTGCCACACAAGAACCAGGGACAGGACCTCAACGACTTTCCGCACCTGAAACGATGGTTCGCCACGATGGCGGCACGGCCAGCGGTGAAGCGGGCTTACGAGAAGGGCAAAGCGCTCAATACAGCCCCGACGGTCAACGAAGCGTCCCGCAAGATTCTGTTCGGTCAGGACAAAGCCGCTGCGGCCTGATCGCCCTGACAACCGGAGCACTACGCCCGCCCGTTCCCACCGGAACGCGGCGGGTCTTTCTATTTGCCGCTAGCTGTTGGCGATATCGAACATCGCGCCGCCCATCACCTGAACGCCGAGACCGAAGTCATCCATCTCCATCGCCTCGTCGGCGTTGTGGCTGCCGTGCTGAGTGCGCACCAGCACCATCGCCGAGGGGATGCCCGCGCGCGCGAAGATCGAAGCATCGTGTCCCACCGTCGGCATGTCGTGTGCCGCGATGTCCAACGCGCCAGCGGTTCGGTGCAGGTGGCCGCGCAAGCCGTCGTCGATCGGTGTCGGGTCGGAGCCGACGCATTCGCCCAGCTCGAAGGTCACGTTCCGGTGTGCGGCAATCTCAGCCGCCAGGGCCTCCGTCCGGTCCCGCGCCCGGTCGAGCACGCCTTTGGCGGTGCCGCCGAAATTGATCGTGAATTGGCATTCGCCGGGCACTTTCGTCATCGCGTGCTCGTCGGCATCGGTGAAGAGTTTGCCGACCGTAAAGACCGTGTCGGGGTTTCCGTCGGCTTCCAGCGTTTGCCAGAATTCGTCGAGCGCCCGCACCAACTCGACCGTGGCAAGCACGGCGTCCTGCCGATTCTCGCGTGGCACGGCGGCGGAATGCGCATAGGCGCCAAGGCATCGAGCATAGGGAAACCGCATGTTGCCGCGGATCACCGTCGGGATCGCGACGGGCATTTTCCGGTCGATCAGGATCGGCCCCTGTTCGATATGCAGTTCCAGGAATCCAGCCGTGTTCGCGGCGGTCACCGAAGGCGCCGGACCGGCCCGCATGGCGCCCATATCTATCCCCAGCTCGGCCATATGGTCCGCCAGGCTCCGCCCGGTATCGCCCCGTTGCAGTCGGTCAACCTCCGCCGCGTCCAGGCTTCCGGTTGCGAGGCGGCTGCCGATATAGGCGATGCCGTACCACACACTCTCCTCGCCACGCAGGCCGACGCAGCGCATGTCGCGCGCCGGTGTGATGCCCAGATCAACCAGCGCCGCCAGTACCGTAAGCGCGGCGACCGCGCCCGCGGCCCCGTCGTAATTGCCACCCTTGGGCACGGAATCGAGATGCGATCCGCTGAGCACGGCGGGCGCGCTGCGATCGGCACCCGGCAAGGTCGCATACACGTTGCCGGCAAAGTCGTGCTCAACCTCAAGCCCCAGGTCCTGCGCGGCGGCGGCGATCATGTCGATCCCGAGTTGGTCTTCCGGGCTGTAGGCGGCGCGCGTCACGCCCTCACCGTCCTTGGTCTGCCGTTCTAGGTCGTCGAAGATTTTCTCGGCGAAAGGCAACCGCCCCTCGATTGCGGCGGCCAGCGCCTGCCTATCCATCGGGCTCTCCATCATTGGGCAACGCGTCCTTCAGCAACGTGCCGAAGACGATCATCTCCGGGCTGGTTTTTTTGAACATGTCCAGGGCCGGGATGATGGCATCGATCTGTGCCGGGGTCGGGCGCGGCAGGTCGTCCGGTACCTTCGGGAGGTGCGCCGCCACGTCCGGGGCCGCGGCGGTAATGCGGCGGGCAATGGCGTCGCAGGCTTTCTTCACCGCGGGATCGGTGAACAGCGGATCGAGCAGCGTCGCCACGTGGGCGAGATAAGCCGGCCACGTCGCCAGATAACGATACAGTCCGGCAACCATGACCTGGCCGCCCGGCCCTTCCGCGCCCAACTGCATCAACACGGCGGCGCGGTTCGCCTCCATCCCGTCGAGGTCGAGCATCGGTGGCGGTGGCGGCAACATGGCGGGCGGCGTCCAATTGGTCTTCACATCCCCTTGCCCGCCGCCGTCCGACCCGGTCAGCAGCAGCCGCAGGCAATCCGAAAACAGCAGATTGATCGGGCTGACGCGGACATAGGTGCTGTAGACATGACCCAGCGTTTCTGTCGCGGCCTCGTCGACGCCCATCAGCCGCAGCGCGGAGTCACTCAGCGGCGGCAACGGCGGCACACCATCGACTTTCGTCAAACGCCAGGCGGTTTCCGGAATTTCACCGGTGAGGAACCCCGGCCGCAGTGCCGCCCAGATCCATTCCAAACAACCCGGCATCGTCGCGACATGCCGCTGCAAGGTCGATACATAGGGAACGGCGCAATAGACACGCATCTCCTCGTAGATGCGGGCGAGGTCGCCGGTGGCGTCGGCTTCGGATATTTCTACTAGTAGAGACATGTTCGGCCTTGCGTGTCGTTAGAGTGGACCGACAGCATAGCCGAATTCGCCCGAACGCGGTCTAGCCCGTCAGCCCCTCGCCCTCGTCGAGGCCGAGCATGATGTTCATGTTCTGCACCGCCGATCCAGAGGCGCCCTTGCCGAGATTGTCCAGCAATCCGACCAACACCCCCTGCCCATCCTTTTCGTTGCCGAAGACATGCAGGCGCAATTCGTTCGTGTCGTTCAGGACTTCAGGCTCCAAGCGGTCCACCGACGCGTCGAGCGGCGCCACCGTGATGAAGCGCCCGCCCGCGTAATGATCCGCCAGGGCTTGATGAAGCTGCGCGATCGAGGGATTGCCCGGCAACGCCCAGAGCTGCAGCGGAATCTGCACGATCATGCCCTGGCTGTATCGCGCGACGCTCGGCACGAACAGCGGCGGATGCGCGAGCCCGCCCCAGCGTTGGATTTCCGGCACATGTTTATGACCGAGACCCAAGGCGTAGACCCGGAACGGTGCATCGGTGTAGTCGTCAACCGCCTGATCCTCGAAGGCCGCGATCAATCCCTTACCCCCACCCGAATAGCCGGACACCGCATTGATCGTCACCGGCCAGTCCGCCGGCAGCAGGCCCGCCGACACAATCGGGTGCAGCAAGGCGATCGAAGCAATCGCATAACACCCTGGATTGGCGACCCGCGCGGCGTCGGCGATCTTCGCGCGCTGTTCCGTGTCGTATTCCGGCATGCCGAAGACCCATCCCTCGGCGGTGCGGTGCGCCGTACTGGCGTCGATGACCTTGACCGTCGGGTTGTCGATCATGGCGACCGCGTCCCGCGCCGCGTCATCCGGCAGGCACAGGATCACCAGGTCGGCCTTGTTCAACAACTCGCGGCGGGCGTCGGTATTGCGTCGCTCGGCGTGGGGCAGGCTCAGCAAGCCGATATCCGAACGCGTCGAGAGACGCGCCTGGATCTGCAAGCCGGTGGTGCCGTGTTCGCCGTCGATGAATACCGTCGCGGTCATGGGATATCTCCTTACTCAAACAAGTCGGGCCCAAAACAAATCGGGCGCCCCCGCTGGGGACGCCCGACAATCGAACTGTCCTTGAAACTGGGGTTAGCGTTTGGAGAACTGGAAGCTTCGTCGGGCCTTGGCCTTACCGTACTTCTTCCGTTCGACCACACGCGCATCACGCGTCAGGAAGCCGCCCTTCTTCAGGGTTTCCCGCAGGGCCGGCTCGAACAATGACAGCGCCTTGCTGATGCCGTGGCGAACCGCACCGGCCTGACCGGACAAACCGCCGCCCTTCACCGTGCAAATCACGTCGTACTGTTTATCGCGCGCCGCCGCAACGAAGGGCTGGTTGATCACCATGCGCAGCACAGGGCGTGCGAAATACGTGTCGATCGACCGTTTGTTGACGGTCACCTCGCCCTTGCCCGGCTTGATCCAAACCCGCGCAACCGCGTCTTTCCGCTTGCCGGTCGCATAGGACCGTCCTTGGGCGTCGATCTGCGGTTGGACCGGCGTACTGGGATCGATGACAGGCGTCACCGGCGTGGCAGCCGGCGCCGGCGTCGGCGCATCGGCCGCGGCCATCGCTTCGCCGAGCTGAGATAAATCCGTTACCGTCGTCGACTTTTCCTCGGCCGGCGCAGCTGCTTCCGCCTTGGGCGCAGCGTCAGTCGCCGCGGCCTCTTCGGTCTCTGGTTTCTTTTCGTCCGCCATCGTTAGGCGCTCCGTTTGTTCTTTGCGTTCATCGCCGCGACGTCGAGGGGCTCGGGATTCTGCGCCGCATGCGGATGCTCCGTCCCGGCGTAAACTTTGAGGTTACCGATCTGCGTCCGCGCCAGCTTATTCCTGGGCAACATGCGCTGAACCGCCTTGAGAACGACATCCTGCGGCTTGTTGCCGTCAAGAATCTGTCCCGCAGTGCGCGACTTGATGCCGCCGGGATATCCGGTGTGCCGGTAGTAGATCTTGTCGGTCCGCTTCTTGCCGGTCAGCGCCACTTTCTCGGCGTTGATGACAATCACGTAGTCGCCGCCGTCGACATGCGGCGTGAAGGTCGGCTTGTGCTTGCCGCGCAGAATATTGGCGATGATCGCGGCCATACGGCCCAAAACGACGCCATCGGCGTCGACGATGATCCACTTCTTGTCCACGTCGGCAGGCTTTAATGAAAAGGTTTTCATGGTTCTCTCGTCCCGCGATCCCATCGCGTTTCTGAATGGCGGCGGAGTATCGCAGAAGCGAAACACAAGTCAACGAAAATGTTCCGGCTTTTTATGTTCTAAATCAATGGGATATAAGTGCGGTATTATAATACCGTTACCTAAATTGCTGAAAGACCGCCAAGAATCGATAGGCCGTTAACCCGCTGTATTTGTGTGATTTTCGGCAACTCAAGGTCTTCAGTCGGCTACCGTCGCCAACGGCCGGTCCGCAAGACCCAGCTCCTTGAGGCGAACATCCCGTGCCGTGCTCAGCATGTCCAGGACACGGCCATGACCGTCGATCTCCCGATTGCGCGTCATGAAGAGCAAACCAGAAAGCGATTGGCTTACCTGTTCGAGCGCCGCATATCCGTCGTTGTAGTTGTAGACGACCTTGGCGGCCGCATCGAAGGACATGTCTGCGCCTGCCAGATGCCGGCCCAGCCACATCACCGTCTTCCGGCCGTCGGCGTCCGATATCATACAGCCGTCGCCCGCCGCATCCTCGGCCAGCGCGCCTAGGACGCAATAGCGATCGCCCCGTCCATCCTCTTCGAAGTATTTTCCTGAAATCCAATGCTGGCGGTCGCGCAACCGGGCGTGCGCCTGTTCCAACCTGTCGGCGATCGGATCGCGAAACTCAAGACCGTCATACGGCATGATCTACTCCTGCTTTCGGACACCCAAGCATCCCAAGTGTAGCGGATCGCGGACATACCTGGGACAACAAATTTGCGCGACGGTATAACGCGTTTACTCGGAACCGCTAATCCGGCAAAAAAGAAGCCGCCGGTCTTCCGATGATCCACACCAGAAAGAATTTGGTCACGCATGGCGCAGCAGAACCAAGTCAACGAGCCAATCCTTCTTCGGTCCGACGAGAATGGCGTCTGCACCCTGACGCTGAACCGTCCGGTGGCGCGGAACGCATTGTCGATGGCCCTCATGCAGGAATTGAAGTCCGCGCTGGACGCCATCACCGCCGATCCCTCGGTCCGCGTCGTTGTCCTGGCCGCTGCCGGGCCCGCCTTTTGCGCCGGCCATGACATGCGTGAACTGCGCGCCAACCCGACCAGCGACTTCTATAGGACGATGTTCGAGACCTGTTCGGCATTGATGTTGACGATCACGCGGCTGCCGCAACCCGTGATCGCCAAAGTGCACGCGATGGCCAGCGCCGCCGGCTGCCAATTGGCTGCGACCGCCGATCTGGCCATCGCGGCGGACACTGCCGCCTTCGCGACGCCCGGCGTCCATATCGGGTTGTTCTGTTCGACCCCGATGGTGCCGATCAGCCGCAAAGTGGGCCGCAAGGCGATGATGGAGATGCTGCTGACCGGCGATCCCGTCGACGCGGCGGAAGCGTATCGAACCGGGCTAGTCAATCGTGTCGTCCCGGCGGATCAACTCGACGCCGAAGTCACCGGGTTGGCCGCAAAGATTGCCTCGAAATCGGCGCATACGCTCAAGGTCGGCAAGGAAGCCTTCTACAAGCAACTCGAGATGGGCCTCGAAGACGCCTACGCCTATTGCGGCGGCGTGATGGCCGAGAACATGACCGCCGCGGACGCCGAAGAAGGCATCGACGCATTTCTAGAGAAACGCGCGCCCGTCTGGCGCGACAAGTGACAGTTACGGATCAGCCAGCATGACCACGCCCCTCGCCTACGACGACACCTATATCCGCGGTATTCTGCGGCGAACGCGCGTGATTGCCATGCCCGGCGCCAGCACCAGCTGGAACCGGCCGAGCTTCTTCGTGATGAAGTATTTGCAGCGCAAGGGCTACCGCGTCATTCCGGTCAATCCGCGCGCGGCTGGTCAGGAAATCCTCGGCGAGCCGGTGGTCGGCAGCCTCGGTGATATCGGATCGCCGGTGGATATGGTCGACATCTTCCGCAATTCGGAAGCGGCTGGGCAGATCACCGACGAGGCCATCGCGATCGGCGCGAAATCCGTCTGGATGCAGATCGGCGTGCGCAACGATGACGCCGCCAAACGGGCCACGGACGCGGGCCTCGACGTGGTGATGGACCGCTGCCCGAAGATCGAGTTCTCGCGCCTGTGCGGCGAATTAAGCTGGCTCGGCATGAATTCCGGCGTGATCAGCTCCAAACGCCGGCGCATCTGACACCATTCACCTTTCATTCGACCCACGCTGTCGAAGCCGCCGCTATTCCGATAGGATCGGCGATCCTCCATCCATCACAGCGGGCGGCCCGCCATGTCACAATCCATCCCTCCGAAACCCGGTGTCGAAACCCTTGCCGTTCATGCGGGCGGCGCACCGGACCCGCATACCGGCGCACGCCAGACGCCGATCTATCAAACCACGTCCTACGTGTTCGAAGACGCCGACCACGCCGCATCGCTGTTCAACTTGCAGCTCCCCGGCTTCATCTATTCCCGGCTGACCAATCCGACGGTCGCCGTCCTGGAAGAGCGGGTCGCGGCCCTCGAAGGCGGACGCGGCGGCACCGCCACCGCCTCGGGTCACGCGGCCCAAATCCTCGCGCTGTTTCCGTTGATGGGACCGGGCGACGAGGTGGTCGCCGCCAACAAGCTGTATGGCGGATCGCTGAACCAGATGGGCCACAGCTACAAGAAATTCGGATGGAAGGCGATCTTCGTCGACCCGGACGACCCGGCCAATTTCGCCAATGCGGTCACGGACCGGACCAAGGCGATCTTCATCGAGAGCCTCGCCAATCCGGGTGGCATCGTCGTCGACATCGCCGCCGTCGCCGAGGTCGCCAAGCAAGCCGGCATTCCTCTACTAGTAGATAACACGATGGCCACGCCATACCTTTGTAAGCCCATTGAGCATGGCGCGGATATCGTGATCCACTCGACCACCAAATTCCTCTCCGGGAACGGCACGGCAGTCGGCGGTATGGTGGTAGATTCCGGTACCTTCGACTGGTTCCAGAACGACAAGTTTCCGAGCCTATCGCAGCCCGCACCGGAATATCACGGCCTCACCTTCGCCGAGACCTTCGGCGACACCGCCTTCACGATCTACGGCCATGCGATCGGCCTGCGCGATCTTGGCGCGTGTCAATCGCCCATGAACGCCTGGCTGACGCTGCTTGGGATCGAAACGCTGCCGCTGCGCATGGACCGCCACTGCGCAAACGCAATGGCGGTCGCACAGTTCCTGCAGGAGCATCCGGCGGTTTCCTGGGTGTCGTATGCGGGGTTGGACTCGGACCCGTATCACGCGCTGCAGCAGCGCTACATGCCGGGCGGCGCGGGCTCGGTCTTCACCTTCGGCGTCACCGGGGGCTATGAGACCGGGGTGCGAATGGTCGAGGCGGTCGAGCTATTCAGCCATCTCGCCAACATCGGCGATACCCGGTCGCTGATCATTCATCCGGCATCGACCACGCACCGGCAGTTATCCGAGGAGCAGCAGATCGCCTGCGGTGCGGGCCCGGATGTCATCCGCCTGTCGATCGGGATCGAGACTATCGACGACATCATCCGGGATCTCGATCAGGCACTGAAATCAGCGGCGGCCGCCAACGCCGCGGAGTAACCCGCGCCGATCAGACGCCGAATCCTTCGCCGGGCTTCCTGTATTCGGCGCGCGGTGGGCTGAAGATGTCGAGAATCTTGGCGCCATTCGCCCCGGCGCGGATGCCGTGTTCGACACCGCCCGGCGTGCACCAGAAGTCGCCCTTCGCGACCGGGATTTCCGCGCCGTCCTGAATGCGGACGCAATCGCCCTCCAAACACAGGCCCCACTGCTCCTCCGGATGGCTATGCAGCTGGCCTTCGCAATTGGCGTCGATTTCCGCCACCGACAGCATCACCTGATCGCCGACGAAGATGCGGGTCGCGATCCCTTCACCCAATTTTCGAGCAATGCCCTGTTCCATGTTCTCCAGATTGAAGAAATTCTCCGTCGCCATCCTGTACTCTCCTCTTTTCGAGACCCGTATCCTGCGGCCCCGGTAGCATTTACTTTACCGATCCCAGCGCAATATCGTGCATTGCGTTAAGAGGCCTGGAAAGCGAAAATATCGATGGATGGGCAGGATTTGACGAAGGTACAGCGAGGATCGTTCGCGATGAGATCATCGAAGATCGGCAGATTGCCGCGCCCAAATGCCAAACTTTCGGCCATTCTGCTGCTCGCCGGCGGTCTCGCGCTTGCCGGGTGCCAAACCACGGAAACCACGAAAACCACGGCGGCCCTGCCGGACACCAAACCGGCCAGCGATTCCGAGGTGAGCAACAAGGCCTTCCAACGGGCGATGGAGAAAGACTGGAACGGTCAGCAATGCCGCGAGTATCAGCGGACCGTCACGATCGGCGGCAAGACCGAAACCGCCTACGGCACAGCCTGCCGCCAGCCCGACGGAACGTGGAAGACGCAGGGCGACCTGAAATCCGCGGACGGCAATGCCCCGAAGTCGACGGCAACGAAAGACAGCCACCCGTATAAAGGCTATCCCGACCGGCATTATGGCCATTACAGCCATCACCGTCGGCATTATTCGCCCTTCTTCTTTGGTTTCGGCTATGGCAGCCATGGCGGAAGTATCGGATACGGCGTCGGTTTTTGACGCTACGCCCACGACTTAAGGTCTGCCGCCGTAAACGCGACTATTCTGTAATAGCCCCGTGATGGCCGCATAGACTCATCTCCACCATGGTTTCCGTCGCAAATATTCGTACAATTCGGCGCGGGCAATGCCGCACCATCGCTGAACAAAGGACCAGGCCCCTGCCGGCTCGGAGAAACGGGATATGACTGGCGCAACGAGCAACGAAATCGGGCTGAATGCGGTCATCGTGGCCGTCACCGATGGCGCGCCGCGTGTCTTGACTGTCGAGCGTGAAGCCATGACTGCGCCTGCCCTGCCCGCGCCGCTCGACAAATGGGCGGACAGACATTTCGCCTTACCCTTCGGCCCCTTCGAACCGGGTGCGCATCGAACCCTCGATCTCGGCGTCCGGAGCTGGGTTGAGGAGCAGACCGGTCTGAACCTGGGTTATCTCGAACAGCTTTATACCTTCGCCGACCGTCACCGCGACCCGCGGGAACTCGTCGGCGGTCCGCGCATCGTCTCCATCGGCTATCTCGCCCTGGTCCGCGAGGCGCAGCCCCATGGCGAAGGCCCGGCGGAATGGATCAACGGATACAGCTTCTTCCCATGGGAGGACTGGCGCGACGGCAAACCGGCGATGATCGACACGATCATCCACCCCCAACTCGACCGATGGATCAACCTGGCCAGCAATGCCCACAAACGCGCACGCCGCGCGGAACGCGTCTCGATCGCATTCGGGTCGGAAGACGCAGGTTGGGATTTCGAACGGGTTCTCGAACGCTACGAACTGCTATATGAGGCCGGTCTGGTTACGGAATCGGTGCGGGATCATGCCATCGGCGCGCTGCAGAACCACGCGGACAAGTCGAACAATGCCCCGATCCCGCTGGACGACGACCGGCTAACCGCACTCGCGACAACCGGCCGTCCCCTGGAACTCGATCACCGGCGCATTCTCGCCACAGCGCTCGGCCGGCTGCGCGGCAAACTGAAGTACCGGCCGGTCGTGTTCGAATTGCTGCCCGACCGTTTCACCCTGCTGCAATTGCAGCAGGTCGTCGAAGCCTTGTCCGGCGTCGGCCTGCACAAACAGAATTTCCGGCGGCTCGTGATCAACAACAAACTGGTCGAGCCGACGGAAGACCGGGTCACTCAATCGCGGGGCCGCCCGGCGAAACTCTTCCGGTTCCGGCGCGATGTCCTGCGCGAGCGCCCGACTCCTGGCGTCGGCATTCCGGCTCGTCGCGTAACCGGATAGTCCGAATCGGCCAACGACCCCAGCACCGGAAATGCCTCCTTCTTCATCGCTTGTAAATTCATCCGTGACATTTTCTTGACTTCAGAAATGCTCTGTGCGAGCATTAATATTGTAAATGCTCATGTTGAGCATATATTAGACTTACTCGATGACGCTTATCGTTCCCCCGAAAAGGAATCGGTCATGAGTTCAACCGCAGCGCTCGATTACCAGGCACTTGATTACACGGCTGAGGTCGCCGCCGCGACGGCTCCCTTATACGCCAAAGTCGCCCGGGTCATCCCAGAGATCGAATGGCCGTTTCACGCTCCCTATGTGGACGCCATCAACCGGCTGAAGAAAGAACGCAACGCGATCGTTCTGGCGCATAACTACCAGACGCCGGAAATCTTCCATTGCGTATCGGACGTCGTCGGCGATTCGCTGGCCCTCGCCCGCGAGGCAGTGACCGTCGACGCTGACGTGATCGTTCTGGCCGGCGTGCATTTCATGGCCGAGACCGCGAAGCTGTTGAACCCGGAAAAGACCGTCATCATCCCGGACGCATCGGCCGGATGCTCGCTCGCGGACTCGATCACGGCGGCAGACGTACGGCTGCTGCGCGAAAAATATCCCGGCGTGCCGATCGTCACCTATGTAAACACCACCGCCGAGGTGAAAGCCGAGTGCGATGTCTGCGTCACATCGGGCAACGCCTTGAAGATCGTCGAGGCGCTGGACACCGACAAGGTCATCTTCCTGCCCGACGAATATCTCGCCCGCTATGTCGCCAGCCAGACCGACGTGGAAGTGATCGCCTGGAAAGGCCATTGCGAGGTACATGAGCGGTTCACCGGCGCCGAGATCGAGGATTACCGCAAGAATTTCGAAGACGTGGTCATCATCGCCCATCCCGAATGCCCGCCGGATGTGTTGGACGCCGTCGATTTCGTGGGCTCGACGGCCGGCATGATCGACTATGTCGAGACCAAGCAGCCGAAACGCGTCCTCATGGTGACCGAGTGTTCCATGAGCGACAACGTCGCGGTGGAGTGCCCGGATGTCGAGTTCGTCCGCCCGTGCAATCTCTGTCCGCACATGAAGCAAATCACACTGCCGAAGATACTGGAATCGTTACAGACCTTGGAACCTCGCGTGGAAATCGATCCGGCGGTCGCCGATCGCGCGCGGCGTGCCGTCGAACGGATGTTGGAGCTGAGCTAATGACCGAGATGAAACTCGTAAAGACCTTCCCCGGCGCGCAGCCAGAGCCATCGCACCTGCCCTTGCACCGCATCCAATACGAAGGCGTCGTGCGCGCCGCGCTCGAGGAAGACCTCGGTCGCGCCGGTGACCTGACCACCGACGGGGTGGTCTCCTCCGACAGCGTCGCCACCGCATCGCTTGCCGCCCGCAGCGCCGGTGTCGTCGCCGGCCTCGACGTCGCCATCGCCGCCTTTCAGATGCTGGACGAAAATGTACGCATTTCCGTCGAACGACCGGACGGTGCTTCTGTCGCAGCGGGCAGCCGGCTTGCCCGGGTCGACGGTCCGGCGCGCGCGATCCTCACCGGCGAGCGGGTAGCACTGAATTTCCTCGGCCGCCTATGCGGCGTCGCCACCTCGACCGCCCGCATGGTCGACGCGATCCAGGGCCACGACGCCCACATCATCTGCACACGAAAGACCACGCCCGGTCTGCGCACGCTGGAGAAATACGCGGTGCGTGTCGGCGGCGGCATGAACCATCGCTTCGGCTTGGATGACGCCGTGCTGATCAAGGACAACCACGTCGCCCTCGCGGGCGGCATCGCCGAGGCCGTCGACAGCGTCCGCAAGCGCGCCGGTCATATGGTCAAAATTCAGGTCGAAGTGGATACCCTCGAACAATTGGACACGCTAATCCCGCTTGGCGTCGACGCCGTCATGCTCGACAACATGAACGATACGACGATGCGTCAGGCGGTCGACAAAGTCGCGGGCCGGATGCTCGTCGAAGCATCGGGCGGCATCACGCCCGAAACGGTCGCCGCGGTCGCAGCCACCGGCGTGGACCTAATTTCCTCCGGTGCCCTGACCCACAGCGTCAAGGCGCTTGATATCGGACTCGATATCGATATCGGCTAATCCCAGCGTCCCGCACCGGACGCAGGAATTAAATCCCAAACCCACGGACGTGCGTGAAAATTTTCAATTAACGACTATATTTCAATCCCTTATTGGATATAACGCCCTTTCGACAAAGGGGCTGTTTCGCGTCAAATCCGCGAACTTTCTTGCTCTCGCCACAATCTAAGCGCATCATATTACCGATCAGAAGAGTGAAAATGCCTACCGGACTACAGTGCCGGGGCAAGGGGTGGATGCTCTGGACTGGTTCGGCCGCAACGGGTAACTAAGGAGAAACCCATGTATGTCGATACCATCCTGAAGAAGAAAGGCGATACGGTCATCGCCGTCGAGCCGACGGATTCGATTTCGAAAGCGGCTCAGTTACTGAACGAAAAACGGATCGGCGCCGCGCTCGTCCAGCGTGGCTCCGGAGAAATTCTCGGAATCATTTCCGAGCGCGATATCGTGCGTGGCCTTGCGCGCCACCAGGACGGCTGCCTGTCGATGCGGGTCGAAGAATTGATGACCAGCCCGGTCATTACCTGCACGTCGAACGACAGCATCGACGAGGTCATGCAGCTCATGACCGACCGGCGCATTCGCCATCTGCCCGTGGTCGATGGCGACACGCTCAGCGGGGTCATCTCAATCGGCGATGTCGTGGAACGCCGGATTTCGGAAATCGAGCATGAATCCGAGGCGTTGAAGCAATACATCGTGACCGGCTGACGCCACCGCGCATTCAGACCGACCGATCTCAATAAAAAAACGACGCCGAAACCCGGCGTCGTTTTTCATTTTCGCTGTTTTAGGCCAAGCGGCGATCAGTGCGACATCAGCACCGGGATCGTCGCATTGGACAGGATATGGTCGGTGGCCCCGCCGAAGATCATCTGGCGCACGCGGCTTTGCGTGTATGCCCCCTTCACCAGGAGATCCGCCCCCAGATCGGCTGCTTCCTCGAGGAATGCCCGGCCCGGATTGCGGTTGAGCGCGGCGCAATCCTTATGGGTCGCCGGAATCCCGTTACGCTGAAGCTGACGGGAAACTTCCGCCGTGCTCGGGCCGGCAACGCCGAAGCCGTCGATGGCGATCACCGTGACCGCTTTCGCCTTGACCAGGAAAGGCATCGAGAAGGCTACCGTCCGCGCCGTTTCGGTACTGCCATTCCAGGCGATAACGATATTCTCGCCGAGTTTTTCCGGCGCCGCCGGCGGGGCGATCAGGATCGGCCGGCCCCCTTCGAACAAGGCCGCTTCCAGAATGCTCATCGCCGCAATATTGGCCCCTTTCACCGGGCGCGAGACCACGGTGATGTCGAAGACCCGGCTTCGCGTGCCGACGATTTCGGAATTGGGCGATTCTTCCTCGACCCAGGACGCGACCGGGCCCTCTGCCGGGTTTGCGCTGGGATCGATCAGCGATACGCCCTTGCGCTCCATAAAGTCGTTGAACTGGCTATGGACGCGTTCCCGACGGTCACGGTCCTGGCGTTCGACGCTTTCGACCAATTCAGGCGTCGTCACGACGAGCCCCTCACCCGCGACAACCATCGCCCCGGCCGAGGTCGGCTGGTAATACAGCCCTTCGACATAGCTGCCGAACATTTGCGCGGTCAGCAACGCGGTTTCGAGCATCGAGGGCAAGCCGTCGCTTTCCTCGATCGGTATCAAAATTGTTTTCATTGTCATTTGGTTCAGCCTCCCAGCCCCGGCATGGAGCAACCAATTCGGACGTATAACGATCAGCCCGCCTGAACGCCAAAACGGTAGCTCAGAACCGCGCTGAAACCAAGCGTTCGGATATGCAATAGGTGGTAAAGCTACCCACCCATAGGGGTTAACATACGATTGGCCTACTCCGCAGGTGCCGATGCCGGCTTATCCTGATCCGCTGACGGCAGCGCCAGAATGAGCAACACCACAAGCACACCGGCCGCCCCCAGACCACCGAACAGCCAGGACATGCCCCCGGTCGCTTCACGGACGAAGGCGATCGCCTGAATTGCGATCGGGCCGCATAGGAAGGACAAAACGAACTTGCTGCCGAAGGCAATGCCGTGATGTTTCTCCGGTGCATAGCGCGCCAGCATCATGTTTTCCGCCGGCTGCGAGGCCACATTCGCCATCAGCGCCAACGCGGCAATACCGACCAGACCGACCCCCACGATCGCCGCCGTGAGGGAGACGAAGATCATCTGGCAAAACCAGCACAGCAGATAGACCTTCTTAAGCGCCAGTCGATCCGCGAGGTAGCCGCCGACCAACTGCATCAGCCCCCCTGACACGAAGACGAAGGAGGTCAACAGTCCCGCGATCATCGGATCACCGCCCACGATGCTGCCGAGCTCCTCGGAGAACATTTTCGGCAAACCGTTTTGCATCACATTGTAGGTCACCGAGCCGACGAACATCGCGCCGACCAGCCCCACGAATACCCGCACCGTATCGCCACGGCTCTGCGGGCGCTGCGGTGCTTTTTGCGGCGGTGCGGCGGACATCTTGCCGGCCATAACGCAATACAGCATCACGAAACCGGTCAACAGACAGACAACACCCGGCACGATGAAAGCCGCACGCCACCCGAATCCCGCGATCAGCGTACCCGCAACAAGCCCAGCGCCGGCGGTGCCGAAGCTGCCGAATATCCCATTCACCGCGAGTATCTTACCGGTGTTGTTTTCCGCGTTGCGGATAAGCCAGGGAATACCCACCGGATGATAGATCGCCGCGAAGACGCCGAGTGCCGATAGACCCAGCATCATCGCGGTCGGCCCTTCGATCAGCCCACAGACGATCGATGCCACTCCCATGCCGATGAAGAACACCGTCATCATCACGCGCGCGGTGAATCTGTCGCCCAAGCGACCTGCCGGCAGCGCCATCAATCCCACCAGCAGCGCGCCCCAGGTCCAGAGTCGCAGCAATTCCTCATAGGAAAGGGCCCAGTCCCGCTCAAGCTGCAGGACGATCACCGCGTAAAACGCAGTGAAGAGATGGATGTAGAAATGCCCAATGTTGGCGAACAATAAGGAAAGACGCGCGGATCCGCTCGTCATCAGTCGATCTCCCGGAAGTCATCCCCATCGATCTGTATTGATCGCGGACGCGACAGGTGTGTGGCCCCAATCCGTGAACCATCGCCAATCTGCCAGCGCGATCCCGATGCGGCAAGCAATGGCATGGCACAGCGGTTATGCAAAAATGTTGGAGCGCGGTCGAGCATGTCGGCGCCCCGCCCTACGCTCCTATTCTGTTTCCGCCGCAATCCATGCGAGGAATTCGTCGCTCCCGCCGGTCAGCGGCAACGCGACCACACAGGGACAGTCATAGCTGTGCAGCTCCTGGATTTTCTCGGTCAGCGCCGGAACAAGCTCTTCGCGGGTCTTGGCGATCAAGACCGCCTCATCGCTCTCCTGCACCGCGCCCTCCCACCGGTAGACCGATGTCATTCGGTCGAACACGTTGACACAGGCGGCGAGCCGACTCTCGACCAACGCGTACGCGAGGCGCCGCGCCTCGTCCCGATCGGACGCGGTGATATAGACGAAACAGCCTTTCATTTTCCGGATTACCTCCAAATTACCCGCCGACGCCTTGGCGCACTCCTGTTTCTATCCTACCATCGCGGGAAGCAAGATCGCAGAAGCGACCGACAAAAACGAAGACTGCACCGTCAGGGGAACAGGGGATGGTTGAGGCAAAGACTCGCGACATTTCCGAGCAAACCGTCAAGACAACACCAAGACGCAGGACGACGGCACGGCCCTCCGCCGCGCAAAGTGCGTGGCTGCGCCGGGGTTTAACGCAGCCCGGCGGCAAACTGCCGCTGTTCGATCAGACCGGACGGCGCATCAACGAGCGGACGATCCGCAGTTGCCTGGACCAAGGCTGGGCCGAGCCGTGGTTCGAGAACCCGATCAAGCCCGACTGGCTGGTCTGCAAGCTGACCGAGCAGGGCCGAAAAGCGATCGAATAGCCCCCTTTCGCACCTCCAATTTGACCGCATGCCGCTTCACTAAAAGTTGAAGCGACTATCCTTAATTTGATTCGCTCCCGTGACGGGACCCCGCTGTAATTGGATACCGGTATCAACCATCAAGGCTATGCCCTGGTGACTAGCCGCAATTCAATAATCAGGAGGCTTCCATGCTAAAGAAAACCGTTACCACATTGAGTGTTGCCGCTCTCGCCGCTTCGGTCATCGCGCTGCCGACCGCCGTGTCCGCCGCGGATGCCCCTTCGACGATCCAACTCGCCGCATGTAAAGCGGCCTGCAACCCCTGTAAGGCCAAGAAGGCCTGTGGCGCTTGCAAGGCCTGCAACCCGTGCAAGGCGAAAGCCGCTTGCAACCCCTGCAAGGCAAAAGCCGCTTGTAACCCCTGCAAAGCCAAGAAGTAAAACGCCGCCCGACGTTTCGTGACGAAAGAGGCGCCCGGCCTAGCCGCGGCGCCTCTCTTCGTTTGCGAGCCCTTCCCTGGATAGGCGGCCTAGATAGGCGTTAGGGGCGCCTGCAATTGGGTACCCGGCACGATAATGCCACCGCGATCGCCGACATTGATGGTGCCGTACCGTTCCGCAAAGGCCGGCGGCATCGACGGCCCGTTCGGCGGACAGACCCAGAGCCGCAGCAGATACCGCCGCCGCTCGGGTTCCGGCCAATCTTCGTAGCCATCGCGGGCGTGAAAGATATGGTGGTTGCAGAGGAACTGCATGTCCCCGGCGCCGAACTCCATCCGCATGAAAACCGCCGGATCGTTCATGATTTCGTCGATCAGATCGAGCAGTTCCAATTGCGCCGGGGTGAAGCGCGGCACCTCGTCGAAGCGCTGCGCCGACCGGATATACGTGCCGGAGTAATGACTGAACAGGCGGCCGTTGTGCCATTGGAAGATCGGCATGATCCACCACGGATCCTTGCCTTCGGGCACTTCGCCGCGCCGATCGCGATAGACGGGGTCGAACATCAACGGCGCCAGGTCGGGCCGGCGCTTCCAGATTTCGTTGTGGACGGTGATGGAACTGACGATCTTGCTCGCCCCGCCGGTCATTGCCGGGCGCAGGCAGAACAATCCGACGATATCTACCGAATCCGTATGAAATTCGAGCTTACCCGGCGCCCGGTATCCACGCTGGTTGTCGTTGTGATGATGGTCATGCCCCACATCACAGACATGGCCCAGAACATGGCCTTCGCCGTTCTGCGAGCGCAGCGACCCAAGATGCGCGCCGATACCGAAATAAATGCGCGCCGCCTCCTCCTTCGAGTAGGACTCGACCGGTATCCGCCGGATCAGCGTAAAGGCACGGCCATCCATGACGTCCGCCCGCAACGCCAGGAGCTTCGGCCCCAGCGTCAGGAGTGGAAAATCGGCCTTCGTGATATCGATGATCCGCGGACATTTCTGCTCGGTAACCCGAAGCGCCGCGTCGACCTCGGCCAAATCATCCGCCGTCAGCGAGAAAACCCAATCGGACCCGGACGCCATGTCCGGCCCATACCACGCCGCCGGCGACGCGATCGGGCCATCGGTCCCTTGAAAGCTTCCGGATACAGTCATGGAGGAAACATCCGTGTGCATCGCACTCTCGCTCCTATCAGTCACCGTGGCCGCTACGGCACGAGAACAATGCGGCCCGACACTCTACCGTCCTTCAAATCGTACAACGTCGCATCGGCCTGATCCAGGGATCGTGTTTCGACGGCCACGGGGCCGAACCGCCCCGACCGGGCTAAATCCATCAGTTCATGAAACTCGGGCAACGATCCCACGTAGGAACCGCGTATTGTCACCTCACGAAGGGGAAAATGCGGCACCGGAAGCACCAAGCTCCCCCCGAACAGGCCAACGATCACAAGACTGCCGCCCTTCCTGAGGATATCGAACCCGAAGCGGGCCGACTCCGCCGAGCCCACGAAATCGACGACGCCTGCTGCGCCACCGGTACCCTTCACGAAGTTCCGCATGGCATCCGGCGCACTGGGATCGAGGACATCGCGCGCACCTGCCATCATCGCGGCCTCCCGGCTATCACTTGAGATGTCCGCCGCGATTCCGGCGACCCCCGTCACAGATTCGGCGAGCCGCACCGCCGCCAGCCCGACGCCGCCGGCACCGATAATCACAAGCGGATCGCCCTCCCCGAGTGTCCCGAGTTTCTTAAGCGCACCGAAAGCGGTGAGACCGGAACAAGCGTAGGTGCAAGCTTCGGTAATCGGCATCGGATCGAACGGCACCAGGTAACGCGGATGCGGCACCATGACGTGATCGCTGTAGCCGCCATCTACGTTGACGCCGAGATTGCGTGGCTTGCGACAAAGCTGTTCATCGCCGGATGCGCACGTCTCGCACGTGCCACAGCCAATCCACGGATAGACGACGCGCGTGTCGCCAACGGACAACATCTCGGCAGCAGCGTCGCCAAGGGCAACCACCTCCCCGGCAATCTCGTGTCCGGGTGTCATCGGTAACGGCACGCCACGAGACAAATCCATCCGCCCTTCCGACCCGAGGTCGAAGAAACCATCGCGGATATGGACGTCGCTGTGGCATGCGCCGCAGGCGGCGATCTTCAGCAGCACCTGCGTGCCGGTCGGCACTGGTGTTTCGGACTGTGTGTCAGCCAATGCGCCGCCGAACGCCGTAACCTTAAAGCTTCGCATGCAGGATGCAGTGTCCTCTCGCTATGAGACCTAATTCGCCGCCAATTTGAGACGGCCACAGGTGTTTTTTTCTATCGAACGATGTATCCGCGAACGTCGTCAAGCAGAGCCGAGCACACGCCGCTTCGTGATAGGTCCCAGGATCGCAGCAAGTAATTCCGATACCAAGCCCTTGATCGCGTCCGATTTAATCCGAAGACTCGGCGGTGCGATTGGGCGAAATACGACCTGTCCGCCGATCAAGAGGGGCATATTTGGAGACCACGCAGCCCCATTAAGAACATACTAAATCGGCGAGATATTGCCTAAACAAGCGGCCTACGCCAACGGTCCTGCGAGATTGATTTGACGGTACCGTGTTAGTGCCCTTGTTTGGTAGTCCTTTCACCTCTTATAGTAACCGGAGGTTTTTGTCCGTAGCGTCGAACTTGGATTAGCGATACAGGCGAAAGCGAACAACTTGGTTACGTTTAATCAACCAACATAAAAACGAAAAACGAGACAATCTTTATAGGAGATAGGGAATGAGAAAGCCCAATCGTAGCTTTGGGGCTGCCCTTCTACTGGGAACTGCTCTGGCTTTCGGCGCTAGTGGCGTCGCGGTTGCAGCAGAGAAGCCGGTAAAAGGCGGCGTCTTGACTTTTGTCGTGGGTAGTAAGATTCCGTCATATGACGGACATCAGGAAACGACATTCGGCATGATCCATCCGATCCGGCCGTTTTACAGCCTGCTAATTCGCATCAATCCGGAAAATGCGCAGTCCACGACCGACTTCATCTGCGACCTGTGCGAAAAATATTCGATTAAAGACGGCGGCAAGTCCTACGTTTTTGACATTCGCAAGAACGTCAAATTCCATGACGGCACGCCGTTAACAGCTGCTGACGTCAAGGCATCGATCGATAAGATCGTATTCCCGCCGAAGGGAATTCCGAGCTCTCGTAAGGCTTGGTACACGCAGATCGCCTCGATCGAAACGCCGTCGAAGTATCAGCTTGTCATCAAGATGAAACGCGGGCTGTCAGCGATGCTGCCGGCTTTGGCGTCGCCGTTCAACTTTATCTATTCCAAGAAGGACTTGGATAAGAACGGTTACAAATGGCACAAGAAAAACGTCAACGGTACCGGTGCGTTCAAGTTCGTACAGCATCAGCCCGGCGCATTCGTCGAAGGTAAGCGGTACGACGCGTATCACGTCAAAGGCCTGCCCTACCTCGACGGCTACAAGGCGATTTCCGCACCTAAGATGTCGGTTCGCCTGCAAGCCATCCGTGGTGACCGCGCGGCCATCGAGTTCCGCGGCTTCCCGCCGAAGGCACGCGATGACCTTGTGAAAGCCCTTGGCAAAAAGATCAAGGTTCAGGAAAGCAACTGGAACGTTCTGTTTGGCGCTGGCGCCAACCAGAAGAAGAAACGCTTCCAGGACCCGCGCGTCCGTCAGGCGCTCGGCTATGCAATGGACCGCTGGGGCGGCTCGAAATACCTGGCGCGGATCGCCGTCGTGAAGGGTGTTGGCGGTATCGTCTTCCCGGGTCATAAGCTCGAAGCGTCCAAGGAATGGTTGGAAACGATGCCCGGCTTCGGCCGCGACGTTAAGGCCAATCGGGCGAAGGCGCGCGCGCTTCTGAAAGAAGCGGGTCAGCCGAACCTCAAGGTGACGTTGTGGAACCGCGCCGTCGATCAGCCGTACAAGGTTGTCGGCACGTGGTTCATCGATCAGTGGCGCAAAGTGGGCATGAATGCGGACCAGAAAGTGGTTCCGTCCGGCCCGTGGTACGCCGGTCTGCGTAAAACACGTGATACCGATGTCAACATCGACATCAACGCGCAGAGCGTGATCAACCCGACGATCGACGTATCCAAGTGGATTCGCGACGCCGGCAACAACTACACCAACCACACGGACGACAAGGCGACCGAGCTGTATCTCGACATGCTGCAGGAAGCCGATGGGAAGAAGCAGTTCGACAAGATGCGCGCCTACGAGAAGCATCTCTTGTTGGATATGGCACATTTCACGCCGGGCTTCTGGTGGTACAAGATCAACCCGCACCGCACGTATGTGAAGGGCTGGCAGATCGCGCCAAGTCATTACCTGAACCAAGCGTTGGATCAGGTATGGATCGATCCGAAGCTCCGGTAAGGATTTCGGTTTAAGACGAAGGACCGCCCTCTCCTCGGAGAGGGCGGTTTTCGTTTGGGGTGCGTCTTCGGTCAGGCGATGGACAGGTTACCCGAAGCAGCATCGAGCAATGCCTTCGGAAGATAGATGTCAACGCTCGTGCCAACACCGACGGTACTGTCGATAGACAATGTGCCGCCGTGCATCTTCACAAAGGAATCGGTGATCGCGAGGCCCAGTCCCGTCCCCTCGTTGGTCAAGTAGGCTTGGTCCGAACGGCCTTGCACGAATGCTTCCGTCAGATAGCTGATTTCCGATTCCGGAATGCCGATCCCCGTATCGGATACGGTAATCCTCAGATCCGCGCCATCCGCCGCCGCGACGACCTTCACATCGCCGCCTTCTTCGGTGTATTTCAGTGAGTTCGACAACAGGTTCAATAACACCTGCTTGATCGCGCGCTCGTCGGCAAAGACCGGTAGAAGGTCTTCGGGAATCTCCTCGACGAGCCTGATACCGGCACTCGCCGCACGCTCCCGAATGATCTGAAGACAACTATCCACGACATCACTCAACAGGAAGGACGAGCGCGACAGCGTGAACCGGCCGGCTTCGATCTTTGAAAGATCCAGGACGTCGTTTACCAGCTCCAGCAGATGCTGCCCGCTGCTATGTATCGCCGCGGCGTATTCGATATATTTGTCCGACCCCAGCGGCCCGAGAATTTGCTGATGCATGGAGTCGGAAAAGCCAAGGATCGCGTTCAGCGGTGTCCTGATTTCATGGCTCATGTTGGCCAGGAACTCCGACTTGGCGCGGCTCGCCTCTTCGGCGCGTTCGCTCTGCAGGCGTAATTGTGCCTCGCTCTCCCGCAACGCCATTTCCGTTCGGACTTTTTCGGTAATATTCGCTCCGGATCCGCGATAACCTTTGAATTTACCCATCTCGTCGAAGACCGGTTTGCCACTGATCGATAGATAGTGGTACCCGCCATTGCCATCCGGACGCGGATGGCAGAAGTCTTGGAACGGCTGATGAGCTTCCAGCGTCGCGATATGGTGCTCCCAGTCGGTAACGGTCGTCGTGCCGCCTAGTACCGTGTCATTCTCGGCAAGAAGCTCATTTCGCGTTTTGCCCAGCAGATATACCGGCTGAACGCCGCTTGCCTCGAAGAACCGTTCGGAGAAATAGCTGAACCGCAGTTTCTCATCCATTTCCCAGAACCAGTCGGTTGCCGCTTCCGCAAAGTCCCGGAAGCGTTGCTCGCTCTTTGCCAGGGCTTCTTCGGTTTCCTTCTGAGTCGAGATGTCGATCAGGTATCCACTGAGCAGGCTTGGACCATCGTCATCGCAATGAACCGTCACGATGTCGCGCACCCAAACCACGCGTCCATCCTTGGCAATCATGCGATATTCGAAATCATGATCCTGGGATCGAGCGGTCAAAGCCATGCAGTAGTCCACAGCCCAATCGCGATCCTCGGCATGCACCTTCTCGGTCCAAAAATTCTCCGCATACCATTCGTCTTGCGGATATCCGAAAAGTTTTTCGACCTGCGGAGAGACATACGTGAACTGCCAGCTCGGTAGATCCATTTCCCATGCAATGACATCGGTCGTCGCGACAAGCCGGCGGCTACGTTCTTCGCTCTTGCCTAGTTGCTCGCGCAGGCGATCGCGATCGCAATCGGCGCCAATCCGCTGGCAAACGATCCGGAAGAAAGCCCGAAGAACGTCTTCGGTCTGCCGCGGCTGGTTATCACTTACGAAAACATGTCCAAGCGGGCGCCCAATCCCGTCGTGAAACACTTGCGCATAGTAGAAGCCTACAGCATCACCGCCTTTGGTCGCCGGATCGGCGGGAAACTGCTCAGACAGATTGCCGATGAGTTCACAATGACCCTCCGCCTTGGGTTGGTACAGGGCGGCACAGACAGAATCCTCGACGGCAAACTTGGAAAGCGGCTGATCCGCACCGTTCACCGTGTGTGCGACCAGCTCGATGGTCTTGCCGTCCGGTGACAATAGGGCAATCCCAACGCCGCAGCATTGCGACCCAATAGCCAACGCCTTCACGGCGGCTTCCAGAAGGAATGTTCCGGGCCGAGTCTCCGCCGACAACAAGGTGATCGCCAGATCGACTGTGCGATAGGTCATACAATTATCTCAACCGATTTGATCGGCAAAACTCACCCTCAACGTACGGTAGATATATTGAGAACCCCTTAATCGGCAGGAACCGCAAAGCGTTACCAAATCCCGCGCATCCATACTCGCAAATCGTGTATTCCGCGCGCTGCGCCAATGGTGGCAAGTGCGGCGAGACATTTCCATATCCGCTGAAATTGCTGAAACCATTGCAAAACCCGACGACGATGGGCTAGATACTGACCGAATTCCTAGTATTACCGGCACACATCGACATTCGTGCCTCCTCGATGGCCCTTCGGCATTTTCAGCCTGGCAACAGCGGCAAAATTGGCCAATGGCGTTTGATTTTTCCAATCTTCGCGTCTTGATCGTCGATGATAACGAGTTCATGCACGAGATAATGCGTGAACTCCTGCAAGCTCTCGATTTTTCATTAGAAAAACTCCAATTTGCGACCGACGGAGAGCATGCGCTTCAGATGCTACAGCAAATCCCCATCGATCTCGTCGTGTGCGATCTCAATATGAAACCCATGAACGGCAAGGAATTCACGACCAGTGTGCGCCGGCAAGAAGACAGCCCAAATCCGTTCATTCCAATCGTGATCTGCACGGGCCACGCCGAAGCGAACCATATCCTCGACGCGCGCGATTGCGGCGCGAACGAGATCTTGCGCAAGCCGGTAAGTGCCCAGTCGATCTACAGCCGCATTCGCGCGATCGTCGAATCGCCCCGAGCCTACGTCCGGACAGATTCCTTTGTAGGACCCGACCGGCGGCGCCAGGACGTGCCCTATTCCGGTGTGGACCGGCGCATGTCCACAGCGGAAATCGGCTAGCGTTCAAAGCTTGAATGTCCCGCTGGCGGCGGCGCACCGCTTTGCCATTTACCCGACATATGCGAGGATTTACCGCCTTAACAGGATGTTAACGTGATCCTCGATATCGTCGACCCGCTCGATCGGGCCTTCGGTATTGACGACAGCGGCGGACACGCGAATGGGAACTGAGCTTCAGGATGAACAAATCATCGCAAAGAACTGCGATGCCCGCCGTATTGGAAAATACGGCGCGCTCATCGCATTCGTATTCTCATTGATGCTCCAGGCATGCGGCAGCAGTGAAACGCACCGACCGCATGTTTCCGCTCCTAGCAAGAATTACGCAAGCAGACCGCCGGTCGAGCGTTCCGCACCGTCCGTCTCGCCGAAACAGCAACGCGGCGCGCAATATGACATCGTCGGGACAGCGTCCTGGTATGGCGGCAAGTTTCACGGCCGGCGAACCGCCAACGGCGAAGTCTATAATATGAACCAGCTTACCGCGGCGCACCCGACACTGCCCTTCGACACCTGGGTGGACATTACAAATCTTCGAAACGGCCGCACCATCACGCTGCGCATCAATGACCGCGGGCCGTTCATCAAGGGCCGCGTCATCGACGTCTCGCGGCGCGCGGCGAAGAAACTAGGATTTATTAACGACGGGATCGCCCGGGTGGGCATCCGAATCCGCCGCGCTACCCGCGGATAGCTCCAGCTTCAGTCGTCGCGCGCGCACACCAAGGCTCCGTCGGCCGCAACCTCGCATCGCCACAGCGGCGGCACGACCGAGGTCCCACCGGCTTCCTCGACGATGGCCGGCCCGATCACGGTGAACCCAGGCGGCATCGCATCGCGGCGATACACCGGACACTCAACCCAATCGCCGAACCAGACCGGCCGCCGTTCCAGGACTGGATCGTCATCCGCGATGTCAGCCATACCAATCGCCGGTTTCTCCACATCACCGATCGACACCAACCGGATGTTGACGATTTCCGCGTCGTTCGCCTGATCTTCGTATCCGAACGTCTCGGCATGACGCGCATCGAACGCCGCGCGCAGCGGCATCCAATCGGCATAGTCATCCGACCAAAGCGTCGGCAGTGTGAAGGATTGCCCGACATAGCGCATGTCGAGATTCACCGTGTGGCGATGACGCTCGGCGGGAATACCGTCCGCCGTCAGTGCCGCCGACGCACGCCGGATCAACGTATCGATCTCGGCGTTCAACGCAGCGACGGAAAGCGACGACAGACGCCCACCCCATGCCGATACGAAATCGCAGCGCATATCCGCCAACATCTGACCCAACGCCGACAAATGCCCAGGGAACCGCGGTATCACGACATTCGGGATGGCCAGTTCGTCAGCGACGAGGAATACGTGCATCGGCCCAGCACCTCCGAAACCAACAAGCGCAAAGTCGCGCGGATCAAAACCACGATGGACCGAAACTTCGCGGACGGCCCCTGCCATTTTCGCAACGGCAATCCGCAAAGCGCTATCCGCCAGGACAACCACATCATCAACGCCGAGCGCATCCGCCATCGTCTGAAACGCCGCTTCCGCGCAATCCCGGTCAAGGATCAGTCCGCCGCTCAGAGCCCGATCCGTCGGCAATCGGCCCAGCAGGAGATTAGCGTCTGAGATCGTCGGTTCGATACCGCCTCGGCCATAGCAGGCGGGACCGGGTGCGGCCCCGGCACTCTTTGGCCCGATTTCCAACGTGCCATCCTGCAGCACATGCACGATGCTGCCGCCGCCGGCACCGATGGTGTGAATATCGAGTTGCGGCATTTGCAGCGGATAGGCATCGATCTGATTGTCATGCGACATACGCGGTTCGCGGCCGTGAATGAGCGCTACATCGGTGCTCGTGCCGCCCATGTCGAAGGTTATGCAGTCGTCAATCTCGAGCGCGGAGATGACGTGGCAAACGCCGGTTACACCGCCGACCGGTCCCGACAGAAACGTCCCCGCCACACGCTTGGCGGCGGACGCGATCGTCATCGCACCGCCGTTCGATCCCATAATATTGACTTCCGCCGACAATCCCCGCCCTGACAACGCAGCAGTCAACGTATCCAGATAACCGGACATCACCGGGGTGAGATAGGCGTTGAGGACGCAGGTTGACGTGCGCTCGAATTCGCCGCGTTCAGGGACCAACGCGGTGGACTGCGACACCGGAATACCGGGTAACAGTGCGCGGAGCGCCTCAACCGCCGCTGCCTCGTTTTCATCGTTGCGATAGCTGTTAAGGAAACAGACTGCGACTGTCTCGATGCCGGCATTCCGCAGCACATCGGCAACCTGCGCAAGGTCGTCCTGCGACACGGCCCGCAGCACCGATCCGTCCGCCGCCACACGCTCCGGCACCTCGAGACGCAGTTCGCGCTCGACGATCGGTCTGGGCCGGACCCACGCCGCATCGAACAAGCCGCCGGTCAGGCGCCGGGTCTTGCCAATTTCAAGAACGTCGCGGAATCCTTCCGTCGTGACGAGCCCGGTCCTCGCGCCTTTACGCTCCAATAGCGCATTCGTCGCGATCGTCGTGCCATGCACAAAGGCGGACACCGCCGAGCCGTCGATCCCCAAAGCCGCCAAAGCATCCAACACGCCGCGCCACTGCTCGCCGGGAAAGGACGGCACCTTGGCTTGCAGGATACGGCCGTCGGACCGGTCATACGCCAACACGTCGGTGAAGGTGCCTCCGACATCAATGCCGACAAGATAGCTCCCCGCGGTCACGGAGCCGCAGCCTTGAGCTGGGCGAATCGGACCGTATCGCCGACACGGATCGCCAGCGCGGCGACTCCATCCGGCCCGAGCGCGATTGCCCCTTTTGGCGCCGATGGATCGACCCTGACCCAACCACGCAGCGATGCGCCGCCTTCGGCAATGATTTCGACGATATCGCCCGGTCCGACAGCCAAGTCGGCGGCAAGCGGCGGTGCGATAATGATCGATCGCCGCGGCCCATCCCAAACATCCCGATTGGCCGCTTCGACGGTGACCGCGACCCGCGCCGCCCGTAATGCCATCCGCTTCGCTGCCGTCGCCTCGGCATCGACGCGCGATTGACCGTCGAGCCGGACGCCATACCGCGTTTCAGCATCGGCGGCGGCAATATAGCCATGCACGACATCCTCGGCGACACGCGACGGATCGCGTTCCAGCGGGTCGCCGTACCCGCCGCCGCCGGATGATTCCATTCGAACCACATCGCCTGCCTGCATCTCAAATCCGGCGACCTTTCCGGGCATCGGCGACGGCTCGATCACCGCGCCGTCGCGAACCACGGTAAAGCGGTTGGGAGCCCCGCTGCCCCCGCCGGCGACCCCGAACGGCGGGATGACGTTCTTATCCGACAGGACAGACAAGCTGGCCGTATCCGACAGGACCTTGATCTCGCGCCGCATCCCCAGCCCGCCGCGGAACGTCCCATCGCCGCAGGAACCGTCGCGCAGTCCGTAATACTCGACCCGGAGCGGGCATTGCGCCTCGATCACTTCGGCGGATTGCACGGAGTTGAAATCACCTTCAGGAAAGGCGCGCACCGCGTGGTTGCCATCGACACCCTTACAGCCACCGGTACCCCCGGCGGGATACTCGTAGCAAAGATAGATGTCGTCGCGATCCGGCTGCGGGCCCGAGACATAGACATGGTTGCCCCCGCCCTTGAGGTCGCCGACCAGCTTGTCCGGCGACGCCTGCCCCAACGCCGCCACCACGAGGCCGCAGATCAAAGCCCGGCATTCGACCATACCGCCGCAGGGTGCCGGAAGCCGCGCGTTGAGGAAACTGCCTACCGGATTAATCACCTCGATCGGCAGAAAGGAGCCCTGGTTGACCGGCGTATGCGGATCCAGGAACGACTTCACGATGCTGCCGACGCCGTTGAACGCCATCGCCGGCCCGACATTGGTTGGACCGCCCGTCTGCGGCGATGATCCGGTGAAGTCGGCAATCAGCGTGTCGCCGTCCACGGTGAGCTTCAACCGGCCGACCAACGGCTCGGGACTGTTGCCGTTCCCTTCGATATACCCTTCACCGAGGTAAACACCGTCCGGCAAGGCGGCGATACTTTCGCGCATGACCGCAGCCGAGCGGCCGATCAACTCCTCGACGGAGTCGAGCAAGGCATCCCCACCGAACCGCCTGAATAGACGCTCCAGATGCTCGGCGGCCTTGCGGCTGGTGCCCAGCATGGTGTTGAAGTCGCCCTTGCGTTCATGGGTGACCCGCATGTTGTCGAACAGGAGCGTAAGGTAGGCATCGTTCATCTTGCCGCGCTCGCAGATGCGTGTCGGCGTGATGCGCAGCCCTTCCTGATAAATCTCCTTTGCGCGGCCCGACAGGCTGCCCGGCGTCATTCCGCCGACATCGCCCCAATGGCAGCGGGTCGCGACGAACAGCGCCAGCGTATCGCCGTTGAAAACGGGATACAGCATCAACACGTCGTTCAGGTGCGTCCCACCGGTATACGGATCGTTATGCAGGAAGATATCGCCGTCGTGGATATCGTCACCGAAGGCCTTTACGACTTCCGCGGTCGAGTAAGGCACCGCGAATATATGGATCGGGCTGTCGTCCAACGACTGCGCTACAAGGCGTCCGTCCGCGGTCACCAAGGCGCAGGAAAAATCGTGGCCTTCGTAAATGATGGACGAGTAGGACGAATGGATGACATTCGCCCGCATTTCATTGACCACGGCGACGAGGGACTCGCGCACCAGCTCCAGCGTGCCGAGGTCACGCATCCCCTATCGCCCAGGCGGGATGGCGGCGCAGCTCACGTCACGCCTGTTTGCGAATGCGTTTAGGACAGGGCCGTTGAACCTTGGCGTCCGGGTCGAATTCCGAGCGGTCGATATGTGCCAATGTCTTGCCGTAGATATGCAGCGACAGCGACGTTTTCTCGCTCTCGTTCCGGACGCTGTGAATATCGTCCGGCAGGAAAGCAATAACCTCGCCGGGACCGACCGAGACTTCATTCTGCACCGCGAGGTCAGCGTAGCCGACCTTCGTGCCGTCATCCTCCCGGCGCCAGTTTACGTTCACTTCATCCCCATCGAGCCCGACGACGACGCCCCAGGTCTGATGGTCGTGCGGCGCCACGCCCCGGCCCGGAAGCCAGGCTATCGCCTCGACCAGCAGCGTATAATCCGCTTCCTCGTGCAATACGGTGATGCCGAACCCCTGATCCGGATCGCATTCGTAAAACGTATCCTGAATCCATCCGGACTCCTTGGCGATACGTTGGGCCAACGGAATGACCTGTTGAATGATTTTCTTGTCATCGTCGGTATCCGCGACGACGGCGCGCATATCATTGACCAGGGTCTCGACGGAGTATTCAGCGGTAGCCACGGCGTTTATTCTCCCTATTGCGGATCAGGCGCGATTCTACTCATCAACAATTCTGTTGATTCACGCCACCGCTGACAAGCGCCGCCGGTGGAAATACTCCGAAAGTTGCTTTATCGGCTGTAGAAGCCGCCCGAATGCCGACGCCAGTCCACCGCATTGCCGGACAAGACCATGATGCGCCCCAGGTCCACGTTGCCCAGGAAACACTGCGCCATGATATGGCCCGCGACGCGTTTTCCGTGATCTTCGCAGCGGATCTCGTTACCGGAGACAACGGTGCGAAGATAGCTTTTCGATGCGCTGCCGGCGCGCGTGGCCATCTCCGGAGCATCGATGCCCCAAAGACGGATCGGCTTGCCGGCAACGACGATCGAATCGCCGTCGATAATGGTTGGACGCCCCTCCAGCGTCTCCGCTTGCACTGTCGCCAAGGGCAGACAGAACGCAAGCAGAACAAATAGCCCCCGTATCATGCGAGAATGCTACGCAATACACTCGATCAAGTCATTGCCCTTGTTTAGTATTTTTAGATAAATACATGTGAAATACGAAGTGATTGCGGCCCCCGAGAGAATCCGGCGAGATACCTGCGCGGCAGAACGCGGACACAAAGGCCAGGTATCCGCGGGCGCCCCGACTGTCCTAGAATGCGCGGCCTAGGAGATCGACCATGCAGACTATCGGAACATTCGACTATATCGTCGTCGGCGCCGGATCGGCGGGGTGCGTCCTCGCCAACCGCTTGAGCGAAGATCCCGACACGTCGGTGCTGCTGTTGGAAGCCGGCGGCAACGATAATTACATCTGGATTCATATCCCGGTCGGCTATCTGTACTGCATGGGCAATCCCCGAACCGATTGGGGGTTCGAGACCGAAGCAGAAGAAGGCTTAAACGGCCGGTCCCTCGCCTATCCGCGCGGCAAGGTCCTCGGCGGCTGTTCGTCGATCAACGGCATGATCTATATGCGTGGCCAGTCGCTGGACTACGATCAATGGCGGCAGTTGGGCAACGCCGGCTGGGGCTGGGACGACGTGCTGCCCTATTTCAAGAAGAGCGAAGACCATTATGCCGGCACCGACGCCATTCACGGAAGCGGCGGCGAATGGCGGGTCGAGGAACAGCGGCTGTCCTGGGAAATCCTGGATGCCTTCCGCGAGGCCTGCGACCTCGAGGGCATTCCGAAGATCCAGGACTTCAACGGCGGCAACAACTTCGGCTGCGCCTATTTCCAGGTGAACCAGCGGCGCGGCTGGCGTTGGAACACGTCGAAGGGATTTCTCAAACCCGCCCGGAAACGCCCCAACCTCGAAGTAATGACGCATGCCCAGGCGGACCGCCTGCTGTTGGACGGCAAGCGCGCGACCGGTATCCGCTTCCATCGCAAAGGTACCGACTGCGAGGCGCATGCGCGGCGCGAGGTGATCCTCGCCGCGGGCGCGATCGGATCGCCGCAACTTCTGCAACTTTCCGGCATCGGCCCAGGAAACGTCGTCACATCGCACGGTATCGAGGTGGCGCATGAACTGCCGGGGGTCGGCGAGAATTTACAGGATCATCTGCAAATCCGCTGCGCTTACAAAGTGAGCGGCGTGCGGACACTCAACGAGCGCGCAAACCGCCTAACCGGCAAGATCGGCATCGCGATGGAGTATCTGTTGAACCGGTCGGGGCCAATGTCGATGGCGCCAAGCCAGCTCGGCGCTTTCGCGAAGTCGGACCCGGCGCTTGAGATGCCCGATCTCGAATACCACGTGCAGCCGCTGACGTTGGAGAAGTTCGGCGAGCCGCTGCACCCCTTCCCCGCCTTTACCGCCAGCGTCTGCAATCTGCGCCCGGAAAGCCGCGGCACGGTGCATCTGAAATCTCCCGACCCACGCGTCCAACCGGCGATCCAGCCGAATTACCTGTCGGAGGACCGCGACCGCCGGACCGCGGCCGCCGCCGTGCGTTTGACCCGGCGCATCGTCGCACAGGCGCCCATGGCAATATACAGTCCCGAGGAGTTCAAACCCGGCCCCGGCTATGAGACTGACGACGACCTCGCCCGCGGCGCCGGCGACATCTCCACGACGATCTTCCATCCCGTCGGCACGGCAAAAATGGGCCAGGACGCCATGGCAGTGGTCGACGAGCGGCTGCGCGTTCGCGGCATGGAGGGACTGCGGGTGGTCGACGCCTCCGTCATGCCGACCATCACATCGGGCAACACCAACGCACCTGTCATCATGATCGCGGAGAAAGCGTCAGAAATGATCAAGCAGGACGCAACCGCCTAAAAGCAAAACGCACAGAGTCGCCCAGTTTGGCCGGCATACGTCTTCGATAATTGGCCATTCCCGCACCAACGATTAGTTGCGCAGCGCCGAAGTTTCTATCGTAGTTAATCAAGCATTAATGAAGTTTGCCCTATCGTTCCCTCTGTTTCGCGAGGGCATGCGTAAATGACGGTTCTACAAAAAGAAATTCGGACGGATATCGCACAAAAGGTGACGAATCCGACGATCCAGAGCCTTTACAGGAGCTGGCAGTCGTTGTGCGCGGACGGCAGTCTGCCATCGCCCAGCGACTTCAATCCCGCCAAATTGGATTGGTGCAATAAGAACCTGATGCTGCTTCGGCGGATCGGGGGCGACGACTTCGAATATCTCTATTACGGCCTCGCGATCTCCGCGATCTCGAAATTCGACATGACGGGGAAGTGCGTTTCCGATTTCGAGAGCAGCGTCGGTGATTTCTTTCGGCAAAAATACATTGAATGCCTTGAAGCGGGCCAACCGATTTACACCAAACATAACGGTCAGCACGCCGTTGCCGTCACCAGTTGGGAACGGCTTCTTATGCCTTTGGAAGGCGAAAACGGCCAATCCTACATCCTTGCCTACAATCAGCCCATCGAGCTGCGCCACGAGCTTCTGGAAAGTGTGCTGGATTCGTCGACCAACGGCATCGTCTTCTACCGCGCCGAACGCAACGCAGACGAAGAATTGATCAGCTTCGAGATCGCCACGATGAACCAGGCGGCGGAAGAGATTCCGATTTCGGAATCGAGCACGCTTCAGGAGACGCACCTTTCGGCCGCAACGAATGAGCTCCTGTTCAACCGTTTGCGCGACGCGGTCGAGACGGGCGATCCGCAGAGCTTCGAATTCGATGCGGAATTCCACGGCATCGTTCTCAGTTACCGGGTAAACGCCTCCAAGACCGGCGACGGCGTCACAGTCACATTTACCGACATCACCGAACTGATCCGGCAAGCGTTTCAGGCGAGAACCTTGAACGTCGAACTGGGCGAGAAAGCGGTTGCGCTCGAGCAGTCCATCACGGCGTTACAGGCGGAAATCGCGGCCCGCACGCAAGCAGAGAACAAATTGGCCGTCGTGGCCCATGAACTGCGCAGGTCGAACCTCGAACTGGAGGATTACGCTTACCGCGCTTCGCACGACCTTCGCGGACCCCTGCGCGGCCTGAAAGAAGTCGTCGGCTGGATCACCGACGATGTGGGCCCGAAAGTGGACGAAGTAACCTTGGATTACCTCAACCTGATGGTCCGCATGACCGACCGGATGGACGGCCTCGTCACCAGCTTGCTGGACTATGCCCGTGCCGGCCACGTGAAGCACGCAACGTCCGAAGTGGGTTGTCGGAACCTCGTGCAGGACCTCTTCGACATGGTCGTCGGGCAACGAAAGTTCACCCTTACGCTGCATGGCGACCTGCCGACATTCGAGACGGCGCGCACCCCGCTGGAGCAAGTATTCCGGAACCTGATGGAAAACGCCATCAAACATCATGATCGCGACAACGGCGCGATCGACATCGCCGTGCGCGATACGAGCGATTTCTTTGAATTCACGGTTTCCGACGACGGACCCGGCGTCCCCGTCGACCATCAGGACCGGGTCTTCGAAATGTTCCAGACCCTGCGGCCGAAGGACGACGTCGAGGGCAGCGGCATGGGCCTCGCGCTCGTCAAAAAGATCATCACCGCAAAGGGCGGAGAGATCTACATCGAATCGACCGAAGGCGCGCGCGGTACCAGCTTCCACTTTCAATGGCCCAAGGTATGGACCGCCTCGCACGGCATCGATGCGTCCTTGGACCCGATTCAAGAGACAAATATTCAAGCGAACGGCACGTTTGACGCCGTCCCAGCACAACTGGCTGTTTCTTCCCCACACGACCAAGGCCACGTCCGGAAAGGACTCCAATGAAAACCCGTGTACTTGTTATCGACGACGACGAAATCGACCGGACGGCGCTGAAGCGAAAACTCAAGAAGTGGCGCCGGCGCATCACCTTCATGGAAGCCAAGGATCGTGACGAAGCCCTCCGGATCGTCAACGAAGAAGCGCCGGACGTGATTTTCTGCGACTGGGCCCTGGCCCCGTATCGCGACGGTCTGGAATTCGTAAGTTGGGTGCGCGAACACGAGGCGAACAACGACAACGCAACGCCGATCGTCATCGTATCGGGCTATCTGGACGAAACGCTGGTATCGGATTCGCTGCGCTGCGGCGCCAATGCGGCTCTCGAGAAGCCGGTCGACCAGGAGCAGCTGCGCTGGACCATGGACGACCTCGGGGTTTAAGCCTGCCGCAAGGAACTGATCGCCTGCCCTCGCTTCGCGCAGTCTGAAGCGACGACCGCAGCCTACTTCTTCTATGAACCCTCAGATCGAAAACGCTAGACCTCTAGAACGGGGGTCGGTCGCGCCGAGCCGCCGCGGCCCGATGCAAGGTCAGGATCGGAATGTGACTCTACGATGCCGCTCGTCCCCCTACCCTATCAACCTGTCTCGGAGATTTTGGTCCGCCACCCCACACATGTCGGTACGCCCAAAGACGCGATAGCGATTCCGCGCGATACGCCGGTAGATCCAATCCAGTATGGGTCCGGGAACGACGCGGAGGGGCTGCAGTATCAATTCCCAGCCACCGATCCGTGCACCGACGCGTATTATGGCGTCGATCGACGTGTAGGCCCGGCCGTCAACCAGGTAAAGCCAGGTCTCGGGTGACGCCGGATCGACACCGAAATGGTGCAACACGGCCTGACCGAGCGTCGACTGAACCGGGCAAATCTTGATTTTCCGTGCGACATCGAAACGCGCAATGAGGCGCGCACCCATGGTGCACAGGACGCAATCGCCGTCCATAAAAGTTATCGGCCCGCGGTCATCAAAATCCGGTACCGACGGATCATCTCTATAGGAATATGCTGACTGACTATCCGTATGCTGCATCCTGATCACCGGTTTTCATCAGCAGTTTCATCGTATGATCAATAGTTTGTGCGTCCAACGCATGGATTGTCACGGCATGACGTTAGTCCGGCACCGCACTCTAGCGGCAGATTTCACTCTATAAGTATGTTTCTTTCCGAACGGTAACGACAGGCCGAAAGGCCGCGGACTTGTCGATCTGATTTGGCTGATGTCTACCGGCAACTCGAATTTCGAGATGATTCACCCGCCGGAAATACGAAAAAGGCCGCTCCCGTGAGCGGCCCGCGCCAGTAAAATCGTTGGTCGGAGCGGCAGGATTTGAACCTACGACCCCTTCACCCCCAGTGAAGTGCGCTACCAGGCTGCGCTACGCTCCGACACGATAGGCCCCCGCTCAGCGTGGGCGGCGGCACTCTAGCGCCGGGGATCGCCCGACGCAATCGACGATTAGTCGCCGCCCTGCCCCGGCAGCATGCCGCGCAAAGCGGTCAATTCTTCGAGGATCGATTCCAGTTCGCGGCGGGTTTCCGGGCTCAGCTTTTTCGTCTCTGCCGGATCAGCAGGCGTCATCTCTGCGGGCGGTGACGGTGCCGCCTGCGCGTGTGTGGCCGCCGCCGGTGCCGAACCCGGCTCCGCGGTCACGACCGCGCCTCCTTGCGAAACAGTCGCCTCTTGAATCGGCGTCTCTTCCGGGTCGACCGAGGCATCCTGGGCCTCGGTGGCGGCCTGCAAAACGGCTTTCACGCCACTTTGCCGCAGCAGCCGTTGCACGCCGCGAATGGTATAGCCTTCGGTATATAGAAGATCGCGAATACGCCGCAGCAACGCGAGGTCTTCCGGCCGGTAATACCGCCGTCCCCCGCCGCGCTTCAACGGCTTCACCTGGCTGAATTTGGTTTCCCAAAACCGCAGGACATGCTGCGGCACGTCGAGTTCATCAGACACTTCGCTAATCGTGCGGAAGGCTGATGCCGATTTCGCCGTTTGTCCTCGCCGTGAGCCGGATTCAGACACTTGGTCCATCCTCAGGACTCAACATTCCCTTCAATCTTACCGAGACTCCGGTTGATCCGATTCTTCAATACATGACTGGGGCGAAACACCAGAACACGGCGCGGAAGAATAGGAACTTCTTCACCGGTCTTTGGATTGCGGCCGATGCGCTGCCCTTTCTGACGAACGAAAAAGCTGCCAAAGGACGAGATCTTAACCATTTCGCCTTTTGTCAGAGCACCGCAAATTTCCCCCAGCACCGTTTCGACCAAATCCGCGGACTCATTTCGCGAGAGGCCTACCTCCTGGTAAACCGCCTCCGTAAGTTGGGCCCGGGTTAAAGTTCTACCCGCCATTGATCTCCCCCTGTGAAACGCGCTCCGCCTACCGTACCCGTCCCTAAGGTGAACAGTCAATTCCAAAGGCTTGGCGTTATTGTATTATATGGAACCGGTCGGGAAACTTACCTCACCAGCGCAACAAAGCCGAACCCCAGGTGAATCCGCCGCCCATCGCCGTTAACGATACTAGCTGTCCCATTTTCAGCCGTCCGTCGGTGTCCGCAGCTGTCAGCGCCAGCGGAATTGTCGCAGCCGACGTATTTGCTTGCTTGTCGACGGTGACGACGAGCTGCTCCGGCTTCAGGGCCAGGCGTTTCGCCATACTGTCCATGATGCGGATGTTCGCCTGGTGCGGCACGACCCAATCGAGATCGTCGGTGGTCAAGTTATTCGTTTCTAGCGATTTTTCGACTGCTTCGGCCATCCGCGTCACCGCATGCCGGAAGACCTCGCGGCCTTCCATCCGAAGATGCCCTGTGACCCCGGTCGTCGAAGGACCGCCGTCCACATACAGCATTTCGTATCCTGTGCCGTCCGAGAAGATATGCGTCGAGAGGATACCCCGGTCGGTGTTGTCACCCTTACCTTCTTCACCGCGTAGGATGACCGCACCGGCGCCATCGCCAAACAGCACACAGGTCGACCGATCGTTCCAATCGAGAATTCTACTAAAGGTTTCGGCGCCCACGACCATTGCCGTATTGGCCTGCCCCAACCGCACCATGTTGTCCGCCATCGACAGGGCGTAGATGAAGCCGCTGCAGACCGCCTGCAGGTCGAACGCAGCACCGCGTTTCATGCCCAGATTCGCCTGAACTCGCGTTGCGGTTGCCGGGAATGTGTGATCGGGCGTCGCGGTCGCAACGATAAGAACATCGATCTCATCAACGCCACACCCAGCGCGCTCAAGCGCATTCCGGCACGCGTTCAGCGCTAAGTCCGATGTGGTCTCACCTTCCGCTGCGATACGGCGTTCACAGATGCCGGTCCGCTGACGGATCCATTCGTCGGAGGTTTCCAACTCTTTCGGAAGGTCGGCATTGGTAACGATGCGTTCGGGAAGATAGGCCCCGCAGCCAAGAACGACGGATCGCCGCATCTACAAGGCCGCCGCGCTGCGGTCGGGTTCCTGCGTTCCCTTGAGCCGCTCGAAATCGTCGCTGATCTTGGACTGGAATCCGTGCACCACCATATCCGCGGCGACTTCCACCGCGCTGGCGAAGCCGACGGAATCGGCTCCGCCATGGCTTTTTACCACAATACCGTTCAGTCCAAGCAGCATGGCACCGTTATAGCGCCGCGGATCCATCGTCGACCGCAGCTGGCTAATTGCCCGGCGCGCAAGCAGATATCCCAGCCGGGAGATCAGACTGCTCGCAAAAGCGCGTTTCAACAGACTGGTACAAAAGTGAACCGTTCCCTCCGCCGTCTTCAACGCGACATTCCCGGTGAACCCGTCGGTGACGATGACATCGACCTTGCCCGATGCAATGTCGTCCCCTTCCACGAATCCCTTGAAGGCGATCGGCAAATCCGAACCACGCAAAATGCCCGCAGCTTCACGAACTTCCTCATTGCCCTTCAGATCTTCGACGCCGATGTTCAACAATCCGATCGTCGGCTGCTTTAGCCCTAAGACGGTCCGGGCGAAGACTTCACCCATAACAGCGAACTGGACCAGGTTATTGGCGTCGCATTGAACGTTGGCGCCCAGGTCCAGCATGACGCTTTCCCCGGAAATGGTCGGGAACACAGAGGCAATCGCCGGCCGATCGATTCCCGGCAACGTCTTTAGGACGAATTTCGCAATCGCCATCAATGCACCGGTATTGCCGGCGGAAACAACGCAATCCGCCTCACCGTCGCGCACCGCATCAATCGCCAGCCGCATGCTGGACTCGCGCCCGGACTTGATCGCCGCAGACGGTTTGTCTTCGTTTCGGATTTGCTTCTCGGTATGGCGGACTGTCGTCACGCCGGCGAGCGCCGCATGCTCCGCAAGCAGCGGCGCAAGTTTGGCCTCGTCGCCGAACATCAGAAATCGGGCGTTGGGTATACTTTTCCGGGCGATGGCTGCCCCTTCGACAACCACTTTCGGGGCTCGATCACCGCCCATGGCGTCAAGCGCAATCACCACGTGGTCTGACACGATCGAAATAGCCCCTCTTACCCCGAACCGAAGCCCCTAGACGCCCTCCGCTTCGATAACCTCACGGCCGTCATAGTACCCACAAGCTTGGCACAGATGATGCGGCCGTTTCAATTCACCACAATTTGGACACTCAGCATGGCTCGTAGGCTTGAGTGCGTCATGGGACCGGCGCATATCGCGTCGCGACTTGGATACTTTCTTCTTAGGAACGGCCATCGGGGCCTCTCTTCAAACTGTGCGCATTTTGGGCGGAAAATAAGCTGCCTAAATAGCCAATATATGCGACCACGGCAAGCTGATTGACGCGGTCAGGGGTTCTTTTTCCGCAATTCGGAAAGTACGGAAAACGGGTTATTCGCCCTGGATTCTTCTTTATTTTCCCGACCCTTGGTCCAATCTGGCGGTTCCGCCCCCGGTTTCCGGGGATACGGGTCCAATGCCACCGCCAAATGCTGGGCCGCAAGTTCGCCAAGATCGATCTGATCGCCGCTCAAGGATTCAGCCTCAACGACGTCGGCGGCAAAATCCTCAGCAGTGGCTGCATCGTCCCCGGGCACGAATTCGACTTCTATATCGTCACCGACGTCGCTGCTGAACGCTTCCAAGCTCACAACGCACCGCTGCGTCACGCGAGCGGCCACGCGGCCGATTACGCGAATCGGGATACCGCTGGCGCCACGCGTTACCCTGAATTCAGCAACCATCCGCTCGACATCCGGCAGGTCGAAACGCCGAGCAAGGCGCTCGCGTTCTTCATCGGTCGCGGTGAATTTGACGACCGTGCCGGCTGGCTTGATGTCGTCCAGCGCCAACGGCCGCGAGAACTCCGGGTCTGCGTTCATCTCAACCGGCATGACACTCCTCCAACTCGACATCGGACGGCGGCGGCCCGAATGCAACGGCCCCAGCCTCCAAACGGTCGATTGCCTGATCGCCGAGCCCGGCGGCTTCGCGGCGCACATAACCGACGACAGCGGCAAGTTGCCCATCGGACGGCGTCGCGGCGGCGAAGAGATTCCGGCGGAGCGCCGCCGCAAGGCCATCGTCGTCACCTGACAACGCTTGCTTATATCCCTCAAGCCGGCCGAAATAGCCTTCCATGACGCGTTTGACCTTCTTGCCCACGGCGAGATCGCCCGTCCCCATTTCGCGTAAATTCCGATCCATGTCGTCCACCACGACATCGGAGATGGCCTGCGCCAGCTGTCGCGTTGCGTTGCCGTCTTTCAATCGGTTCATCACCAGGAAACCATGCAGCGCAATCAGATCGAACCGGCCTGTCACCGTGTCCGGAACGCCGCATGTAGTGTAGAAGGCGGGATGCCGGGCCTGTTCCACGATGACGACATAGAGGCGGCGAGCCGCATCCATTTGCGGATCCTTGCGAAACCATTTCGTCGGGTTGAGCCTCATCTAAATCCTTCAATCGCACTGGAACCATCGGCCTATGGCTCAGCGACCATTTGTTGCACCATTTGCGCACCTATATTAGTAGAATGGCCCCTAATGCAATGGCGTTGAGCATGCGCCGCGGAAAATGGCACTTTTGTAATGATTAGACTAATGCGTCATTTGGTTCTGGTCTTCGGCCTGATGGCTGCGCTGGCGGCATGCAGCGGCCACAAAGAAGTCCGCGGCAACTTCCTGACCGAGGCGCAGATAGCGGGTGTTATCGTTGGGAAGACGACCCGCCGGGACGTGATCCGACAACTGGGCCCGCCGTCGACCGAGGGGACATTTGATTCGCAGGTCTGGTACTACATCGGCCGCCAGACCAAACGCGTGGCCTTTTTCAAGCCCGACCTGACGGCCCAGCAAGTGATCGCCGTCTATTTCGACGATGTCGGGCGCGTTGAGATGGTCCAGCAATACAGCAAGGACGACTCCCGCGACGTCGATGTGGTCACGCGCGAAACCCCGACATCGGGCCACTCAATCGGATTTTTCGAACAAATTTTCGGCAATCTCGGCGGCGGCCTGTAGCACCACACCGTCTTTTCCACCTACCGTTCGGTACGTTGCACCCGGCGACCTTGGTCGCCGGGTTTCTTGCGCCTAGGCGGCGCGGATGTCGCCTAGGAAGTCCTGAACCAGCTTCCGCAAGCTATCGGATTGCTCGGATAGGGCTTCGGTCGAGGATTGCACCTCCCCGCTGGCACTGCCCACACGCGTAGCCGCATCGGTGACGCCCTGAATGTTGCGGCTGACCTCGTCACTTCCCGATGAAGCCTCCTGAACGTTGCGCGCAATTTCCTGGGTAGCGGCGCTTTGTTCTTCAACCGCGCTGGAAATCGCAGTCGCGACCTTGTTCATATGCTCGATAGTGTCGACGATTTCCTGTATCGCGCCGACCGAGTTTCGGGTCTGCGTCTGGACCGCCTGAATCTGCTCGCCGATCTCCTCTGTCGCAGAAGCGGTCTGGGTCGCCAGCGCCTTTACCTCGCTGGCAACGACGGCAAAGCCTTTGCCGGCATCGCCGGCGCGAGCCGCCTCGATCGTAGCATTCAGCGCGAGCAGATTAGTCTTCTCCGCAATATCGGTGATGAGCTCAACGACCTCGCCGATGCGCTCGGACGAGCCGGCCAAACCTTCGATCGCCGCATGCGTCGATTGCGCCTTGCTAGTCGCGGTCCGCATGATATCGCTCGACTCCTCGACCTGCTGCCCAATTTCACGGATGGACCCAGCCAGTTCCTCGGCCGATGCCGCAACCATCTGCACATTCGAATTCGCCTGCTCGGCAGCCGCAGCCGCGGCAGAAGACTGGTTCGAGGTCTCCTCGGCGATGGACGACATGTTGTTCGACGTTCCCAACAACTGCGAGGTTGCCGACACGACGGTGTCGAGCACGCCGCTAACGCTCTGATCGAACGTGTGGTTCAATTCTTCGATCCGCCGTGTCCGTTCCTCGCGAGCCGCCTGCTGACTTTCTTGCTCCGCCGCAAGCTGGTCCGCCTTGACCATATTCTCGCGGAACACCAGGACGGCTCGTGCCATGTTGCCGACTTCGTCCTTGTTGTCGGTTGCCGGAATTTCGATATCCATCTCTTTATCGGCCAACCGCCGCATCGCTTGGGTCAGCGACTGAACTGGGCCGGTGATGCCGCGGCCGATCAGAAAGGCCGCCGCGATCGCAAAGACAACCGCTACCGCCGAAACGAGAATGGCACTCGAAACGGCCGTTTGGACCGCCGATTTCGACTGCTCGCCGATGGCGACTTCACGTTTGACGACCTCGTTCTTGAATGTCTCGATGCTCTTGATGACGTCCGGACCGTTCTTATCCAAGGTGTTCTTAATGATATCGTTTCGCTCGCTGGTGGCCTTGAAGACGTCTATCAACGCGTTCTGATATTGCTCGGCTGCCGCGATCGCCTTTTCGCCGAGTTCCTGATGTTCCGGCTTCTCGAAATTCGTCATCATGATCAGGGACGACTCGCTGAATGCATCCAACGCTTCGGATGCGCTCTCGAACGCCTTCTCGCTGTTCTCCACGAGGTAGCGATTGGCATAGAGGCGTCCCAGCAGCACATCGCGCAAAGCAAGCCCCGCGAAATAGGCGGCGTTCACGTTCCCGCCTTCATAAGCGCCCGCCATGATGTCGATGAGCGCCTTCTCGACCTGCGGACCGACAGTCGCCATCGTCGTCATCACCGCCGTCCGTTTACCCTGCAGGATAGTTACGGTCTCGAAGGCCGCCGCATAGGCCTTAACTTTTTCCTGAACGCCTTGGATCACCTTCCGCCGCGCCGGATCGTCTTCTTGTTTCAGTGCCGCATCGGCCAGACGGACCGTTTCCTTCGCACGTTTCCGAACCCGATCGATACTCTCATCGGTGCCGTTGATAATGAAATCCTTCACGCCAAGGCTGGTCTGGAGCATGTTCGCCTGAACCTGCCCGACATCATTTGCCGAAAACGCCAACCGGCGAAATTCGACGAAGTTTCCATTGACCGAAAACAGCGACATGACCACGACAGCCGCAACAATAACTAGCAATAGAACAGCGCTACCAAAACCGCCGTTGATTTTTTTACTAATCGAAAGGTTGTTCAAAAACGACATTAATGTTCTCCCGAACAAGAAGTTTACGTCTCATCCGAGCACCATCCCGGTGCCTGCGCGACTGAATGATTGTGTGAAACGACCTATAAGTGTCCGAATTCTTTAATGAAACTCTTACCTGATTGCCGAATTCTCACACCCATAGAAGGAAACCGTAACGGTGCTACCCGCTTTGATAGTGGATCTTCGAGGTTGCATCTAATTGTCATTCAATCAACTTAATGAGAATTTATTAAAGATTAATGAGTGACGGCCATCACCCTTTATAATTGCATACGGCGGCGTCGGCGGTGTGCCGAGTTTGGCGGCTGGATACACCGCCAGATTTGACAACCCAACGCGGTTTTATCCGTTTAGGCAGGCATAAAGAAAAACCCCCCGGGCACATCGCCCAGGGGGTTCTTTCTAACGTCGGTATCGAGAGGCTTAGTGCGCCATCATCGCCAGCATCAAGAGTGCCACGATATTGGTGATCTTGATCATCGGATTGACCGCGGGACCAGCAGTGTCCTTATAAGGATCACCAACCGTATCGCCCGTCACGGCTGCCTTATGCGCCTCGGAGTTCTTACCGCCGAGATTGCCGTCCTCGATGTATTTCTTGGCGTTGTCCCAAGCACCACCACCAGCGGTCATCGAGATGGCGACGAACAGCCCCGTCACGATCACGCCCAGGAGCATCGCTCCGACCGCGGACAGAGCCGCCGACTTGCCGGCAATCACGAGGATGATGAAGTAGAGGACAATAGGCGAGAGCACCGGCAGCATCGACGGAATGATCATTTCCTTGATCGCCGCCTTGGTCAGCATGTCGACACAGCGGCCGTACTCCGGCTTGCCCGTGCCTTCCATGATGCCAGGGATCTCCTTGAACTGGCGGCGAACCTCGTTCACCACCGACCCAGCAGCCCGGCCAACCGCGGTCATGCCCATCGCACCGAAGAGATAGGGCAACAGGCCGCCCATGAAGAGGCCGACCACCACAAACGGATTGGACAGCGAGAAGTCGACCTTCACCCCCGCAAAATACGGGAACTTGTCGGCATTCGCGCTGAAATACGCCAGGTCCTGGGTATATGCGGCGAATAACACCAACGCGCCAAGACCGGCGGAGCCGATCGCATAGCCCTTGGTCACGGCCTTGGTGGTATTACCGACTGCGTCCAGGGCATCGGTCGTCTTACGGACGGCCTCATCAAGTTCCGCCATCTCCGCAATACCGCCCGCGTTATCCGTTACCGGACCGTAGGCGTCCAACGCGACCACGATACCGGCAAGCGCCAGCATCGCGGTGACCGCGATCGCGATCCCAAAGAGGCCCGCCAATAGGTAGGTCCCGATGATCGCGGCGCAGATCAGGATCGCCGGGATCGCCGTGGCTTCCATCGAGATGGCGAGGCCTTGGATAACGTTGGTGCCGTGGCCCGTCGTGGACGCCTGCGCAACCGACCGCACCGGGCGGTATTCCGTGCTGGTGTAGTATTCGGTTACCCAGATGAGCAGACCGGTCAGAACCAGGCCGATCACGCCACAGTAGAACAGGCTCCTGCCGGTGAACTGCTTATCGCCGACGGTGAATTCGGTACCCATGCCAAGGACGTATTCGGTCACCGGCCAGAGTGCGATCGCCGACAACACGGCGCTGGCGATAAAGCCCTTGTAAAGCGCGGCCATGATGTTCTGGCTTGCGCCGAGGCGGACGAAGAAGGTCGAGGCTATCGAGGTAATGATGCAAACCGCGCCAATCATCAGCGGGTACATCATGACGGCCGGGGCCACATCGCTGCTGAAGAAGATCGAGGCCAGCACCATGGTGGCAACCACCGAAACCACGTAGGTCTCGAACAGGTCCGCCGCCATGCCGGCACAGTCGCCGACATTGTCACCGACATTGTCCGCGATCACGGCCGGGTTCCGGGGATCGTCTTCGGGGATCCCCGCTTCGACCTTACCGACGAGGTCCGCGCCGACGTCCGCACCCTTGGTGAAGATGCCGCCGCCAAGCCGTGCAAAGATCGAGATCAGCGATGCGCCGAAGCCAAGTGCGACCAGCGGATCGACAATGTCGCGGCCGGTGGCGCCCTGGTTCAGAAGGAACCCGTAGTAGACCGAGACCGAAAGCAGTGCCAAGCCGGCTACGAGCATGCCCGTCACCGTGCCCGCCTTGAAGGACACGTTGAGCCCTTCCGCCAAGCTGGATCGAGCCGCTTCCGTCGTCCGCACGTTGGCGCGAACCGAGATATGCATGCCGATATATCCGGTCGCACCGGAAAGGATGGCGCCGATCAGATAGCCGACGGCAACTTTCCAACCCAACAGGAAGTAGAGAATGACGGCAATAGCAATGCCGACCAATCCGATCGCCGAATACTGTCGGTTTAGATAAGCACTGGCGCCTTCCTGGATGGCGCTGGCGATTTCCTGCATGCGCTCATTACCAGCACTTGCACTTAGGACGGACCGGCTTGCGAAAATGCCGTACAGAACGGCGAGCAACCCACAAACAATTACGAAAACGAGCATCTCTCGATCCTGGTTTTGTTCTGGAGGAACCTGAGAAAATTGCCAAGCGGAACCCGTTTAATTCCCCTCGATGCACTCGATGAAAACGGGCCGCGTAAAAGCGGCGGGAACATGCCAGAACGGCACGGAATTGGCAACCGCCCATCCACAGTGCCAAAACGGCCGGATCGGTCAGGACGGTATAGGATTACGCTGTCCAATCCTTCTGCGGCTATCGGCATCCATCAGCCCAACATGCTCCTGTCATTTCATCGATATTTCAATCGGTTACAATAGGCTAACGGAAATCTTCGAAATTCACCCGGCGCAGCACCGCAACGGTGGAGACGGCATACGGGAATTTGACCGGTCTTTGAGTCGCCAATCCGGTTGGACCGGCGTATCGCAGGAAATGCAGGATGGATTCGCTGTGCAGCGCGCTCGTATCAGCCAATTCAAACCGGTTTGACGGCGGATTGAACCTCCGAAGCAAACCGTATTCGGTATGCGACGCCTTAATTCGTTCCGGCGCTCCGCTGAAAGGCCGCCTGAATAAGTACCTTCCGGATCTTTCCTTGGCCGACGACTTTATCGCCCGCAACCTTGAGCCGGATTTTGATCGCTTCCGTGTTGATTTTCTGGCCGGGTGATTGGTACGAGTAGTAGTCGTAAAGGTCCTTGATGAAGGCATCCTTGAGGCGCGGCATATAGGGCTTAGAATCTTCCAGCGCGTCATCGTCCATCATCTCAAGGGATACTTTCAAGATCACATGCTTCTCGATCCGCCGATTCCGGATGACCGGGATCGCGAGGTTTTCCATATCGAGATAGTTCGGATCGTCCTTATTCTTGGCATCGACCTCGCCAGCCGCTTGTTCTTGGCCAGCCTCACCAGCTTCGCCGGCGGCGGTGCTGGTTTCGTTCTGCTGCAAGAAAAAGAACGCGGCTGCCCCGCCTCCGGCCAGCAGAAGGATCACCACAACAATGATGATGATTTTTTTCATGGCCTAGGCACGCCAATCCTGGACAAGTTAATTCAGCCGTCTTCCAAGGTCGTGGCGACAGGTATATCCACAAAGCCGAATCGCCGCCATCAGATAATCGATATCTGTTTATCGATGACTGTATCCGGCCTGCTGAAATTCCAAATCTTCACCATCAGGTCCCCGAACCCGCACGCCAGCGCCCGGTTCGAAGCTGCCAATCGGCGTCAGCGCTACGCCGGCCTCCGTCGCAATGGCATCCAATTGGCCTTTTTCCGTCGGCGGCACCGCAAAAACCAGTTCGTAGTCGTCGCCGCCAGTCAGGATCGTTTCCAGCCGCGCCGGATCGCCCGCCATCACCGCATGGGCTGCGCCAGACAAGGGCACCTGTTCCGCGTCGATGACGACCGCCAAGTCCGACCCATCGGCGATATGGCCGAGATCGGCCACCAAACCATCCGATACGTCCGTCGCCGCGCTGGCGATCCCGCAGATCGCCCGCCCGACGCCGAGACGCGGCTGCGGCAGCCGGTATCGCGTCACGAGCGATTCCTCGAACGCAGGCCCCAATCCGGTTACACCGCCACGCAGCACTTGCAGCCCGAGCGCGCCATCGCCGATGGTCCCGGTCACATAGACAAGATCGTCCGCCTGTGCCGTTGTTCGTCGAAGCGCCGTGCCCGACGCAACCTCGCCGATTGCCGTGATGGTGAGCGTGACGGGCCCGACTGTGGACACGCTGTCACCGCCCGCCAGCGCAATGCCGAACTCTTTTTGATCCGATGCAAGCCCCGCCACGAAATCGGCAAGCCACGCATCGCCGATCTTGTCGGGAAATGCGACGTTCAGGGTATAGGCGTATGGCCGTGCGCCCATTGCCGCCAGATCCGACAGATTTACCCGCAGAAGTTTCCGGGCCACCAAGTCCGCGGGCTCGTCGCCAACGAAATGCACCGTTTCGACAATGGTATCGGTTGTGACGACCAAGTCGCACCCTGGCGACGGCTCAAGTACCGCAGCGTCGTCGCGGAGCCCTAGCGCCCCTGGTATGTTTTCGGTTAGGGGCGCGAAAAACGTCGCAATTCTTTCAAATTCACCCGTCTGTTGCGGCATCGTGGACTGCCTCGGCCGCCTCATCACCCTGAGCGACGTGCCGCGCGATCCGATCGAGAACAGCGTTCGCGAGGGCCGGCTCCCGATCGTTGAAGAAGGTATCCGCGACCGCGACATACTCACTAATGGTAAGGGCGGCATCGATGTCGTCGCGCCGCGACAACTCAAAGGCGCCGGCACGCAAAATCGCCCGCATGATCACTTCGAGGCGCGCGACGCTTCGGTTCTTGTCCAGGGCCGCCTCGATCAAGGCGTCGACAGCGGCCATACCGGCCGTCACGCCTTGGACCAGGTCTGCAAACATCGTCTCGTCGATGTCGCTGGGCACCTCGACCGGAACATCGGCCACGTTGCGACGAAGCCGGAAAATCTCGAATTCCGCGATGACCGAGTCCGGCGCCCCGCCATTCAATTCTATCTGATACAACGCCTGAACGGCGGCAACCCGAGCTCCGCGGCGCAGACTGCCGACCGGCGTTTTCCTATCACCCGTCATCTGGGATACAGCCCAAGCCGGTTCTTGATGCCGATCATCTCCAAGCATGCATTGGCGGCGGCCGCGCCCTTGTTACCCTGGTCGATCTCGGCACGCGCCCACGCTTGGTCACTATTTTCGCAGGTCAGGATGCCGTAGCCGAGCGCCAAGGAATAGCGCGTCGACAGGTCCATCAAGGCGCGCGCGCTCTCACCGCAGACATAGTCGTAATGGGTTGTCTCGCCGCGAATGACGCAGCCGAGCGTGACATAGCCGTCGAACCGCCGGCGCTCCGGCGCGAAATCCATACTGCGGACAGCGCTCTGCACGGCCGCTGGGATCTCGAACGCGCCGGGAACGGAGAACCTCTCATGGGTGGCCCCGGCCGCGTCCAGCGCCGCTACCGCGCCTTTAAGCATCTCATCGGCCAGTTCGCCATAGAAACGCGCCTCGATCACCATGATATGCGGGGGTGGATAGGTCATGTTCAAGCTATCCGATCACTTGAGGGGGATGGGACGCTGGCCCGTGACTTTGAGACCGTAGCCATCCAATCCGACAATCGTTTTTTCGGTATTCGACAGAAGGATCATTTCCGAGATGCCGAGGTCCAACAGAATCTGCGCCCCGATACCATAGTCGCGCAGCGCGCCCGGAGGCGGCACTGTTTCGCCTCGTTCGCGGGCAACTCGGAACTTAACCTGCTCCGACAGCGACGTGGACCGCGGCTCCCGGATGAGGACGACGACGCCCCGCTCCTGCTCCCCTATCAACTCCATCGCGGCATGCAGCACCCCGGACTTGCCGTTATTCAAACCGCCAAGGACGTCGTCGAGCAGATTGATCGCGTGCATCCGGACCAGGACGGGTCCGCCGGCTGAAACGTCACCCTTCACCAGGGCGATATGCTCGGCATAGGAAACCTGATTGCCATAGACGTTGAGCTTGAATTCGCCGCCGAACCGGCTGTCGAGAGTCGTTTCGGCTATGCGATCGATGATCCGGTCGTGCCGCAGACGGTAGGCGATAAGGTCAGCGATCGCACCGATCTTGAGCCCGTGAAATTGCGCGAAAGGAATGAGATCGTTGAGGCGAGACATCGTCCCGTCCTCGTTCATGATCTCGCAAATGACACCGGACGGATTCAGGCCGGCAAGCCGGGCGATATCGACCGACGCTTCTGTATGCCCAGTACGGACCAGCACGCCGCCGTCACGCGCCATCAACGGGAACACATGCCCCGGAGTACCGATATCGTCGGCCCCACGCTCCGGGTCGATCGCCACCGCTACGGTCCGCGCCCGGTCGGGCGCTGAAATCCCCGTGGTAACGCCCTCGTTCGCTTCGATCGACGTGGTGAAGGCGGTTTGATGGCGGCTTTGGTTGCGCTGCCCCATCAATTGAAGGCCCAGCTCATCGCAGCGCTTTGTGGTCAGAGCGAGACAGATCAGGCCACGGCCATGCATCGCCATGAAGTTGATCGTGTCCGGCGTGGCCATTTGCGCGGGGATCACAAGGTCGCCCTCGTTCTCGCGCTCCTCGTCGTCGACCAGCACAAACATCCGGCCGTTCCGGGCATCATCGATGATTTCTTCGATAGGCGATAGAAAGGACAGGTCTTCGACGGCTCTCGCGACCGCTTCCTTGCTTACCGTATGCAACGTTTCTTGTTTCGACGCCACAATATGGCTCCGTTTATCGTTGGGGCAGCAGTCGGGCAACATATCGGGCGATCAAATCAACCTCAAGGTTGACCCGGTCGCCCGGCGCAAGCGTCCCGAATGTCGTCTTTTCCGCCGTGTGCGGTATGATGTTAACGCCGAATCGCGCATCTTCAACCTCGTTCACCGTCAAGGACACGCCGTCCAGCGCGACCGAACCTTTCGGCGCGATAAAGCCAGTATACCCTTCCGGAATACCGATCACGAAACGAAGGCTCTCGCCATCCGGCCGAATCTCGATCACCGGTGCCACCGCATCCACATGTCCAGAGACGAGATGTCCGCCCAGGCTGTCGCCGAGGCAGAGCGACTGTTCCAGATTGATCTGGGTGCCCTCTGCCCAGTCGCCCAGGGTCGTTTTCGACAGGGTCTCGCCGGAAACATCCGCCGCGAACCAGGCGTCGCCCTTTTCGGTGACGGTCAAGCAGGCGCCCGAACAGGCGATCGACGCGCCCATCTCGACGGTATCGAGGTCATATCCCGTTTCGATGACAAGCCGAGCGTCATCGTCCTTGCGGTCGACCCGCTGAATCCGGCCCAAATCCGTTACTAGTCCTGTAAACATGCCGATAACCTAGTGCCGGCGCACCAATGTTTCCAGCATATCCGCGCCGATCCGTTCGGTTCCTTTGCGCTCGAACCGCGCCATATCGGTCAGGGCCTCTACCCCATACGGCTCGACCGCGGGAATACCGTCGCCGCCGATGATGCCGCCGCTGCGGAACCAGGCGATCCGGTCAATCAGACCGGCCCGTAGCAAGACGGCGGCTAGTGTCGCGCCCCCCTCGACCAGAAGGCGGGTAACGCCACGCTGCCCCAACTGCCGGAGTATTTCGCGTGGGTCCGGATACCCGTTTCCCACGGCCGGCAAGGCGATGATCTCGACGCCAAGATCGCGGATAGCGTCGGCCCGCCGGCTATCGGCGTCATCGCGGGCAACAATCCAGGTCGGCGCCGACTTTGCCGACTGAAACAGCTTGGCGGTCAACGGCAACCGCAGGCCCGCGTCCACGACGATACGGACCGGCGACCGCGCCGCCAGGCCTGGCAAGCGGCAAGTCAGATCGGGATCGTCTGCAATGGCGGTTCCCACTCCGACCATGATGGAGTCATAGGAAGCCCGAAGCTGGTGCGATCGAGCACGTGCTTCCGGTCCGGTGATCCATTTGCTGTTGCCGGTATGCGTCGCGATACGGCCATCCAACGTGGTCGCGGTCTTCAGGCATACCAACGGACGGCCATCCCGTAATCGGGTCAGGAACCCGGCGTTCAACGCTTCCGCTTCCAGGCGACACACGCCGCAGTCGGCAGTGATACCGGCATCGGCGATCTGGCGTAGCCCCGCCCCAGCAACCCGCGGGTCGGGATCCTCCGTGGCGGCAACGACCCGGCTCACCCCGGCGGCGATCAAGGCATCAGTGCAGGGGGGCGTCTTACCATGATGGCAGCAGGGCTCCAGCGTGACATAGGCCGTGGCGCCCTTGGCAGCCGCCCCAGCACGCCGCAGCGCCTCCGTCTCGGCATGCGGACGGCCGCTGGGCTGCGTCCATCCCCGGCCGACGACCCGTCCTGCCCCATTCTCTTGCTGCACCAGAACGCACCCAACGGCAGGGTTGGGCCAAACCGTGCCCAGACCCCGGCGCGCGAGGCCGAGGGCGATCCGCATATACCGTTGGTCTTGCGCCTTACTGATCTTCTTCGACACCCAGTTCGTCGGTGATGAACTCTTCGAAGTCCTTGGCCTCACGGAAATTCCGGTAGACCGAGGCAAACCGGACATAGGCGACCTGATCCAGCGAATGCAGCGCTTCCATCACGAGCTTACCCACGGCTTCGACCTTCACTTCGGTCTCGCCCATGCTTTCAAGGCGGCGGACGATGCTGTTGACCACCTGCTCCAGGCGGTCGGGCTCGACCGGCCGTTTGCGCAACGCGATCATCATCGACCGCACAAGCTTGTCGCGATCGAACGGTTCGCGCTGGCCGGTCCGCTTCATGACCGTCAATTCGCGAAGCTGCACGCGCTCGAAGGTCGTGAACCGCGCACCACAATTCGGGCAGAACCGCCGGCGGCGGATCGCCGAATTGTCTTCGGTGGGCCGGGAATCTTTTACCTGCGTGTCATTATGACCGCAAAACGGACAACGCATTCTCTGTGTTACCTCCCCGATTCAAGGGTTTCAGACACCCCCGGGATAGACCGGGAACCGATTGCACAGGTCTGCGACCTGTGCCCGGACCGACGCTTCAACCACACTATTATCTTCGCCATTGGCAGCCAGGCCATTCAGCACTTCCACGATCATCGAACCGACGGACTGGAATTCGGCTTGGCCGAATCCGCGCGTGGTGCCGGCCGGCGTGCCGAGACGGACACCGGACGTCACCGTCGGTTTTTCCGGATCGAACGGAATGCCGTTCTTGTTACAGGTCAGGCCCGCGCGCTCGAGGCTTTGTTCGGCAATATTGCCGGTGAGCCCCTTCGGCCGCAGGTCGACCAATACGATATGCGTGTCGGTGCCGCCCGATACGATATCGAGCCCGCCTTCCGACAGCGTCGCGGCCAGCATCTTTGCATTATCCACAACGGCTTGGGCGTAGATCTTGAACTCGGGCCGCAAGGCCTCGCCAAAGGCAACCGCCTTGCCGGCAATCATATGCATCAGCGGTCCGCCCTGCGTGCCCGGGAAAATTGCCGAGTTGATCTTCTTACCGAGATCCGGGTCATTGGACAGGATCATACCGCCCCGCGCCCCGCGCAACGTCTTGTGGGTCGTTGTCGTCACGACATGCGCATGCGGCACCGGGCTCGGGTGGACACCAGCGGCGACCAGACCCGCGAAATGGGCCATGTCGACCATGAAATAAGCACCGACCGAGTCCGCAATCTCGCGAAAGCGGGCGAAATCGATGATCCGCGGATAGGCCGACCCGCCGGCGACAATGATCTTCGGCTTATGCTCCTGCGCCAGGCTCTCGACCTCGTCGAAATCGATCAGCGCATCTTGGCGGCGCACACCGTACTGGACCGCATTAAACCATTTACCGGACTGGTTGGGCGGCGCTCCGTGGGTCAGATGACCGCCCGCCGCCAAAGACATCCCCATCAGCGTATCGCCGGGTTTGATGAGCGCCATATAGACGGCTCCATTGGCCTGCGCGCCGGCATGGGGCTGCACGTTCACAAACTCGCAGCCGAACAGTTCCTTGGCCCGGTCGATCGCCAGTTGCTCGGCAACATCGGCGAATTCGCAGCCGCCGTAATAGCGGCGACCGGGATATCCCTCTGCGTATTTGTTGGTGAGGACCGACCCCATCGCCTGCAGGACCGCCTTGCTGACGATATTCTCGGACGCGATGAGTTCGATCTGGTCTTGCTGGCGGCCAAGCTCGCCTGTCAGCGCGCCGAACAAATCCGGATCGGCTTGCTGCAAGTCCGCGGTGAAGAAATCTTCAAATCCCTCGACGCCCGAGGCGCTCTGCTGCGACATGTTCTGCTATTCTCTATTTCAGTGGTTTCGCTGTGGGCCGGCTACGACATCTTGTCGACGCGACGTTGATGCCGGCCACCCTCGAACTCCGTTTCCAGGAATGTCTTGAGACAATCAATCGCTTTTTCCTGCCCCATCGTCCGGGCGCCGACGGCGAGCACATTGGCATCGTTATGCTGGCGCGCAAGCCTCGCGTCCGTGGCATCGTGGCACAGGGCCGCGCGTACGTGTGGATGGCGGTTGGCGGCAATCGAGATACCGATTCCGGTGCCACACACCAAGACGCCGCGCGCCGCAGTACCGTCCGCCAGCGCAGCGGCCAGTTTGTCTGCAAAATCGGGATAGTCGACGGAGTCCGGGCCGTCGGTGCCGAGGTCGACGACCTCATAGCCCAGGTCACCGAGCGTCTCTTTCAGGGTCGCTTTCAGCTCGACGCCGGCATGATCGGCGGCGACAGCAATTCGCTCGGGCGCCATGGCGCGAAAACTCCCGGAAATGTCGAATCCTAAAGGGACGGCCACAACGGCCGAACGGGTCATCGAATACCATATGTCGGCCTGCCGCACCACCCTGACACAAGGTATCGGACCGTTAACGAATGCCCAATTCGCTCTCCCGCCTAATCCAAGTCTTCGCAAAAGATCGAAATAAAAAGAAAGCAAAGAATCAAGGATTCCGGCTAACGCTAACGCTTTCTGCGCGGCATCTTGTGTTAACAAAGATTAAAATAGGCAGGTTTGGTGTTAACTCTTATAAAGAAGATTAACTTTTATTCTGATTGGTTAGTCCTGAAGATTCTTTATATTAACTATTTCCAAATGGAATTTGACAATTATATGAGTATTATGTAGTAACCATTCACTACTTGATCCACACAAAGGCTGGCGATACATGACGAAGAGCACAGGGGAAACGACGCCCTCTTCCGATGAGATCCTGCGCATGACCACGGAAGTCGTTGCGGCATACCTGGGTAATAACACGATGCCGGCCGGACAAATTCCGGACGTCATCAATACTGTTTATGGATCGTTGCGTAAGCTGGACGGAAGCGCCGCAAACGGCCGCGCCCGCCCGCCGAAAGCGCCGGTGCCGATCCGCAAGTCGGTGACGCCCGACTACATCGTATGCCTGGAAGACGGCAAGAAACTGAAGATGCTGAAACGGCACCTTCGCACCGTCTACGGCATGAGTCCTGAAGAATACCGTGCCAAGTGGGGCCTCCCCTCGGACTATCCGATGGTAGCGCCAAACTACTCGCGGCAACGCTCGGCGTTCGCAAAAAAGATCGGGCTAGGCCGCTCTTCCGGTAGGAGCAGACGAAAAAACGCCGCGTAAAAATAGCGGCATGTTGGCACAAAACTGGCCGGCTCTTTTGAGCCGGCCTGTTTTTTTGTCCGCCGTCAGCCTTACGACGCGGTGTCGGACTTGTTCATGACGTATTGCAGCTTGCGGACGGCTGTATCGCGCAATGCCTTTTCGCCCCGTCGCGGGTCACCAACGATCGACACTTCGCGCCCGGTGCCCACATCGACCGCCGTCACCTTCACGTAACGGCCGATCGCGATCATCTCGATAATTACGCCCTCATCGCGCGACGGCATCGGTACCCCCCTGAACCTGACTCCATCGCGAGGGTAAAGCGAACCGTCGGAGCCGCCAAGGATAATGGCCATTAGGTGTCAGGAGTATTGCCGATCTTTCCTGTCCCGATGCGCGGTGCAAGGATATACATGCCGTCCTCGCCTATTCTCCGCTGACCGTGCGGCTGCACCGGAACCCAACGCAGATGGATCGATCCCACGTCCCGCCCGCCGCGATCCTTTGGCTCTCGGGGCTTACTTTGGCTTGGGGCGGCAGTTGGCCGATTATGAAATTCGCCCTGACTGAGCTGCCGATCTATACCTTCCGGACGCTCACCGGGGCCTTGGCGGCAATCTGCGTTCTTCTGCTATCCGCGGCGCTTGGCCATTCGCTCAAGTTGCCGCGGGAAGATTGGAAGCCGGCAGCGATCGCCGGCCTCTTCAACATCACCGGCTGGTTCTATTTCACCGCCGTCGGCCTGACGCTGTTGCCGGCGGGCCGCAGCGCGGTGTTGGCCTACACCATGCCGATCTGGGCCGTCATTGCCGCCCGGATCCTGGTAGGCGATCCCATCACAGCCCGCAAAGTGCTGGGCCTGCTTCTCGGCATGGGCGCCGTCGCGACGCTGGTCGGCGAAGACATCCTGAAATTCGGGGAAGCTCCCATCGGGGCCCTGGCCGTATTGGGCGCCGCCGTCAGTTGGGCGATCGGCACCGTCATCCAGAAACGGAACTGGAAAACGCCGATCCTGACCTTGATTGGCTGGCAACTGGTGTTCGGCACGATCCCTTTGGCGATCCTTGCCGTTGTTTATGATACCGCACCGTTTGCGGACCTCACCCTGCGCGGCGTCTTGGCCGTGTCCCACATCGTGCTTATCGCGTGCCTGTTCGGCTATTGGGCCTGGTTCAATGTGGTCAAACTGGTGCCCACCTCAGTAGCGTCCATCGCCGTGCTGACGGTTCCGCTTGTCGGCGTCACGTCCAGCGCGCTTATCCTTGGCGAAAGCGTCGGCATCGCCGAATTGGTGGCGCTGGTCCTGATCACGGGCGCACTGGCCACGATCATGCTCAAGCCGATTGGGCGATCCTCATGAAGTTATCGTAGAGGGTTCGCGCTGCTACATTCAGATCGGGAAGATGGCGCGCCGTATCCTCGCCGAGGCGATCCAACGCACCCTCCCCCATAACATCGTCGAGCGCGCTGGCATACTCCGGGATACATCCCCATTCCTGAACCGTCGCGCCGGTAATCTCGACATGAAACTGCAGGCCATAGGCCCGTGTGCCGACCTTGATCGACTGGATAGGACAGATCTCGGACTCCGCCAACGTGACGCCGCCGTTCGGCAGCCGTTGGACAGCCGCGCCATGCCACTGAAAGCAGGCCCCCTGCGCCGGTAGACCGTCGAAAAGCGGATCGCGCTGTCCGGCGGCCGTGAGGGCTACGGGAAGCACGCCAACCTCGGGCGCCTCGCCGGCGGCAACCGATCCGCCCATCGCGTCCGCCAGGAGCTGATGGCCCAGGCAGACGCCCAGAAACGGCTTGCCGGTTTCGACCCAGGAGCGGATCGCCTGCTTTTCATGAATCAGCCAGGGAAATTGGTCTTCCTGCCAGACATCCATCGGCCCGCCCATGACCCAGAGGGCATCGTAATCGGCAAACGACGGTACCGGCTCGCCGGCGTCCAATTCGACGGCGTCCCACGGGATTCCGTCGGCGGCAAGGAAATCGCGAAAGATGCCCGGATGTTCCACGGCGACATGCTGGAATACGAGAATACGCATGCCGCGACCCTATCGGCTCCGGCATAACCCAGGCAATCAAAAGCCGCCACGATGGTTCGCCGCGGCGGCTGTGATCTAAATTGGAAAGGTTTGGCTAGTCGCCGGTGCCTGTCATGGCGTCCGGAATCGGTATCGCAGGGCCACTATGGGCGCCCGGGCTGCCCCAGAAGCGCTCCAGACGCTGCAGGACAGCAATTGCGGTCTGCAAATCCTCGCTGTTCAACGTGTCCGTTCCCATCCGGTCCGCATGCCGTTTGAACATCTCGTCGAGATTGTTCCAAAGGCCCAGGCCCTTGTCCGAGGCACGAACGCGCACCGACCGCTTGTCATGGGTCGACCGCTCCTGCACCAGATAGTCGTTCTCGACCATCTTGCGGACGTTATAGGAAACATTCGAGCCGAGATAATAGCCCCGGTTCGTGAGCTCACCGACGGTCAACTCGTCCTGGCCGATATTGTAGAGGATCAGGGCCTGGATATTGTTGATGTCCTGAACGCCAAGGCGATCGAGCTCGCCCTTGACGACTTCAAGGAACTGCCGATGGAGCCGTTCAATTAGATGTATCGAATTGAGATAGTCGTTGAACACGTCCGGTCTCGCGGAAAATTTGCACCACAGCCTCGCCCACTTACGAACATCACACTCAATAAATCCGAAGTGCGCGAAACTAGAACCGGTTCTAATCAAATATTACTAACAAACTCTTAAAATTAGACTTCTATATCAGTCGCTTCCCCGCAGCATATTAACGATACCGGAGAAATCCTTGTCTTCCCCACCAGACCGGCAATACAAGGCATACAGCGCCGCAGCAGCAGCTCCCAGGGGGGTCGAGACACCGGTATTATGGGCCGCACCCTGACTTAATTTTAAATCCTTAACCATCATCGCGGCCGTGAAACCGGCCTGATAATCGTTATTCGCAGGCGATGTCGGAACCGGGCCCGGAACCGGGCAATAGGTCGTCAGCGACCAGCATTGGCCAGATGCTGTGCTTGAGATGTCGAAAAGCTTCTGCGCATCGAGGCCCAATTTCTCCGCCAGAAGGAACGCCTCGCAAACCGACACCATTTGGATGCCCAGCATCATGTTGTTGCACATCTTGGCGGCCTGTCCGTTACCGGCACCGCCGGCATGGATGACATTCTTGCCCATGGCGTCGAGGATGGGCTTCGCCCGACCGTAGGCGTCGTCGCTGCCGCCGACCATGATCGTAAGCGTCCCGGCCTCCGCGCCGCCGACACCGCCGGAAACCGGCCCGTCGATCATCTCGTGCCCCGCCGCCAGCGCCGCCGCGTTGACGGCACGGCTGGTTTCCACATCCGCTGTGGTGCAATCAATCATCAAGGTGCCCTTGGCGGCGCTTTCGATGACTTTGCCGTCTTCCATATAGACCGAGCGCACATGCGGCCCCGCCGGCAGCATCGTGATCACCACCTCCACATCGGTGGCCGCCTCCGCCGTCGAGCCGACAGCGGTCGCACCCGCGTCGACCAGGTCATCGACCGAGGCCTGAACCAGATCGAAGACCTTGAGCGTATGCCCCGCCTTGACGAGATTACGCGCCATGGGCCCGCCCATGTTGCCGAGGCCGATGAATCCGATGGTGCTCATGATATCTCTCCCTGGTAGACGCTGGCAGTCAGCCCCCAAACGTTAACTCGGCGTCGCCGAGCGGCGCAAAATATTCGTCGACCTCGGCGTCGCTTACCTCGTCGAGTTTCGCGTGTTGCCAGACCGGCTTTTGATCCTTGTCGACGACCAGCGCCCGCACGCCCTCGAAAAACTCCTGCCCGGCCATGAAATGCTGGCTCAGGCGGTACTCCATCCTCATGCAGTCATCGAAGCCGAGCGCCGCGCCCTCCTGGATCTGGCGAAAGGTGACTTTTTGGCTCAACGGCGACTTGCCGCGCATCATCGCCCGAACCTTGCTCGCCCACGGACTGTCCTCGACCGCGAGTGCCGCCTCGATCTCCGCCACTGAATTCCCCGAGAAACAACGGTCGATGGCCTCGCGGTTTTCTTCGAGCGACGCCGGCCCCGCATCCGTCGCCATACGCGCCAGAACCGTATCGGCCGGTTCGGTGCGCAACGCAGCGATTAACGCGTCATGCTCCAAGCGCGGAATGAAGGCATCCGCGATGCCGGCATAGACGCAATCCGCCGGCCGCAGCCGGTCGCCGGTAAGCGCGATATACATCCCGGTCGCACCCGGCATGCGCGGCAGGAAATACGATCCGCCGACATCAGGAAACAACCCGATCCCGGTTTCCGGCATGGCGAGCATCGTCGCTTCGCTCGCCACCCGGTGGCGCGCATGCACCGAAACGCCGACGCCACCGCCCATGGTGATGCCGTCCATCAACGCAACATAGGGTTTCGGATAACGATGGATCGCCCGATTGAGCCGGTATTCCTCGCGGAAGAAGTCCACGGTGAAGGCCGTGCCACGATTGTCGTACAAGGCGCGAATGTCGCCGCCGGCGCAAAACGCCTTGCCTCCGGCGCCGCGAACGACCACCGCCGTCACCGCCTCATCGGAAGCCCATGCAATCAGTTTTGGATGGAAGGCTCGCACCATGCCGAGGGTCAGCGCATTCAGCGCAGCAGGCCGGCTCAAGGTCACGGTCGCAATACCATCCTCGACCGCGAACAGGATTTCCGCGTCGACCGTCATTCCTTGAGGAGTGCCCGTGAGATAATGACCCGCATAACTTCGTTCGTGCCTTCGAGGATTTGATGCACCCGCAGGTCGCGCACGATGCGCTCGATCGGGTACTCCCGGATATAGCCGTAGCCGCCATGAAGCTGCAACGCCTCATTCGCCACCTGGAACCCGGCATCCGTGGCAAACCGCTTCGCCATGGCGCAGAAAACGGTCGCATCCGCCTCGCCCGCGTCCAGCTTGCAGGCGGCGCGATGGACCATCAGCCGCGCCGCTTCCAGTTCCGTCGCCATATCCGCAAGCCTGAATTGCAAGGCCTGAAAATCGGCTAACCGCTGCCCGAACTGTTTGCGTTCCAGCATATGCGCGCGTGCCGCTTCGAGGCAGGCGCGTGCCCCGCCGACTGAACATGCGGCAATGTTCAGGCGGCCGCCGTCGAGCCCCGCCATCGCAATCTTGAAGCCTTCGCCTTCCGCGCCGACCCGGTTCGCAACCGGCACCCGGCAATCCTCGAAGATCACCGCTGTGGTCGGCTGGCTGTTCCAGCCCATCTTCTTCTCGCGTTTGCCGAAGCTGAGGCCCGGCGTGTCCTTCTCGACGACGAGACAGGAGATGCCGCCCGGCCCGTCATCCCCGGTGCGCACCATGCAGACATAGACGTCGCTGGTCGACCCGCCGGAAATGAACGCCTTGGAGCCGTTAAGCACATAGTCGTCGCCGTCGCGTACCGCCTTGGTCCGCAGCGACGCGGCGTCCGACCCGGATCCCGGTTCGGTCAGGCAGTAGCTTGCGAAATGTTCCATCGTCATCAGCTTGGGCAGCCAACGGGCACGCTGCTGCGCGTCGCCGAAACTGTCGATCATCCAACTCGCCATGTTGTGGATCGAGATATAGGCGGCGGTGGATGGACAGGCCGAGGACAACTCCTCGAAGATGATCGCCGCGTCATGCCGGCTCAGGTCGGTGCCGCCATGCTTCTCCTGGACATAGATGCCCGCAAACCCCAGCACAGCACCCTTGCGCAACGCGTCGACCGGAAAGACCGACCCGTCGTCCCAATCGCCCGCATACGGCTTCATCTCCGCGTCGGCGAAGCCGCGCGCCATGTCTTGAAATGCGATCTGATCGTCGCTGAGATTGAAATCCATCGTCGGGTGTGCCCGTAGCCTCCGGCGGCCTGCGCCAGCAAGCAGTCTAGCGGCCTACAGGTCCCCGTCAATCGGGCCGCTTACGGTACTTTCCGATGAACGCGACGCTGGCGATACCGTCGCTCGTATGCTCGGCCGACAACGGCTCGATCGCAACTTCCTCGAAGGCCTCCGCAAGCAGCGTCTGAATGGCAAACCCGGTATCGACCCAACCTTGGTTGGTCGGGACCGCCGCGCGCACCAAGTTGCAGACATAGAGTCCCCCGCCAGGCTTCAACATCCGCGCGATGCGGGCAATGTCTTCATCGACCTTTGGGCTGTGCTGCAGGGACCAGATTGCGATCACGCCGTCGACCTGCAAACCATGGTCGATCTGAGCATCGACCACGTTCCAGGAACAAGCCGCAAAGCGCGCATTACCGACATAACCCGGCGCCAGTTGCCGCATCGACGTACTGATATCGACACCAACCACCGAACAGCCATGCCGAGCGATCAGTTCCTTGGCCATGCGCCCGATCCCGCAGCCATAGTCGATGATCAGGGACGAAGCATCCGGTTCCAGATAGGCCCCAATCCCATCGGCGAGATACGGGGTTTCGACGCGCCACCGGTCCTCCGTCGTCGCATCCTCGGCGGTCAGGACGATCCGCTTTGCTTCGTCGATGGTAGTGACTTCGAAAACGTCCGGATTGTAGCTAACGCGCTTACTGCTATCGGACATTGAAACCTCCCCCGAGGGCTCTGTAATCCCCAAAGCCCCTCGCCCAGCACCCTATCCCACATAGCCTCGCGGGTTGCGCCAACGCCTGTACAGGTCGCGGCCTTTGATCAATCCTCAGATTGATTTAAAACCAGAATTCGTCGACTTCTAATAGTATAGCGACGCGACAACACGTCTTCCAAGCAGAAGCGGGAGAAATGCTGTCTGGCAACAGAAAAACGCCAAGCCGCGGCACGTCCGAAATGATTCTTCGTCAGCAGTCCGTCAACGTTCCAGCGTGTCGCCTTCGAATTCCGCGAGCCGAGTAGCGAGGATTTCCGGTATCGGAACCGAACGATGCGTTTTCTGGCTGGCGTTCACCCAGACGATCTCACCGGTCGCCCTGAGATCTTCCGACCCTGCCGGGTGTATTTCCAGATTGAAGGTAATCGACGACCGCCCTAGCCGCGCCGTGCGTACATGCACCTCGATGTCCTCATCGAAGGCGATCGGCTTGCTGTATTCGACCACCGCGCGAACCGTATGAAAGTCCTCCCCGGCGCGGTCTGCCTCTTCCACATAGTCGTAGTCGAGCGCCCGAAAATACTCGTGGATCGCCGTGTCGAAATACGTCAGGTAGTGGGCATTGAAAACGATCTTCTGCCCGTCGATCTCGGAATAGCGCACACGAAACGGCCAGGCGAAACGAAAGTCCGAACGGGCCATCGATCAACTTGGCTTTCGGGCGTAGATCAAGCGCGTAAGGCCGGGAACCATTTCGTGTTCTTGGATGTCGATGAAACCCGAGTCCTGCATATGGGATTCGAGCCAGCCCGGCGTGACCGATCTGGCGTCGGGCGTAAACGCCATATGCTGAAGTTGCCATAAGGCCGCCATCGGCGGACCCGATCGGTCGTCTTCAACCATGAAATCGTGGACCATGTAATGACCGCCGGGCGATAGGCAGTCGAACGTATCCTTCACCAGGCGGGGAATCTCGCTTCCCGGGACACCGCTGAAGAGATACGACATCAGGATCGCGTCCTGTCCGGTCGGCCAGGCGACTTCCAGAGCATTGCACGGAATATAGCGAATGCGGTCGACCATGCCGGCCTCGGTAATGAAACGCCAGCCCGCCTCGGCGACGTTGGGGAAATCGATGATCGTCGACGCCAACGTCGGATAGGCCTCTAGCAGGCGGATTGACATCGCGCCCGTCCCACCGCCTATGTCCAGCAACGTCTTTGCGCCGGTCAGATCGACAAGCCGGGACAGCGTCCGCCCGGGTCCCAGGGACCCCGCATGCTGGGCTTCGCTGTACAGCAAAGCCTGATCGGGATCCGCCATCCAATGTTGGTAAGAATCAACGGCCTCCGAGTCGAGCGAGCCATCTATGACCTCATTCAACTGACCAAGGAACGGATACATCTGTTGGTCGATCTGATAGCGCAGATAGTCCCCGAAATCGTATTTCGCGCCTTGCGCTAAGAAGGCATCCGCACCCGGCGAGTTCGCATAGGTCTCGCCCTCGCAGCCGACCAGCCCGATACCAGTGAGGGCTGTAACCAGCGTCGTAATACGATTGACCGGGACGTCGGTCTTCTTAGCAATTTCCGCCGCGGTTTTCGGCCCTTCCGCCAACAGCGTGAATACATCGACATGCAGTCCGGCAAACAACGCTTTTGACGCCATAAACCCAAACGCCACGCGCGACACATCCTCGGCGGTCTCCGCTAACTTAATGGACATAAAACCCCTGTTTTTCGGTAATTCTGGTTCTTATTTTGCCGAAGACCCTAACACGGTGGCGTGGTCCGGGGAACCGGGCTGGCTTCGCAGAGCGAACAGAACTGGCCTGCCTAGCTAGGACAGACATAGACCTCGGCAGGCGGCGCGCGAATGCATAGCCTGGACACCAAGTGCTGCACGCTGGCGGACAGCCAATTTCCGCAGGGCGCGAAGTCCCTCTATCATCAGCCATTGAACCACCGAAACGGAGGCGTCGGAGAGCGATGAAATTCGGAATACACCTGCCGCAATTCGGCCGTGCGGGAACGCCGGAGTCGGTGCGCCGGGCCGCGGTCCAGGCCGAGGACGTCGGGTATGACGACATATGGGTCAGCGATCATCTCGCGATCCCCGTCGACGCCCCCTACCCGCCGACCGCTTACATCCAGGAACCCATCGTCACGCTGACTTGGGCCGCCGCCGCGACGTCACGGGTCGGTCTCGGCACATCGATTTTGGTTCTGCCGATGCGTCATCCGCTGGTGCTGGCGAAAATGCTCGCGTCGCTCGACCTGATGAGCGAAGGCCGTCTCATCGTCGGGGCAGCCGCGGGTTGGCTCGAAGCGGAATTCGACGCCCTCGGTGTGCCCTTCCGCGAACGCGGCGCCCGGGCGAACGAAACCATCCGCCTGCTGCGCGCATGCTGGACCGAGGACCCGGTTCGGCAGGACGGCGACAAAATCGCCGCAAAGCTCAATGGAATGCGAACTCTGCCCCAACCCAATCGCGCGATACCGATCTGGGTCGGCGGCAATTCGGACGCGGCAATCGATCGGGCGGTCACGCTGGGGGACGGCTGGCACGGGTCGCGGCAAACACCGGAGGGTCTCGGTCCGACATTGAAGCGTATTCGCGCTGCCCGTCCGGAGCAGGATTTCGCGATATCGCTGCGTGTGCACTACGACGCCCTTGAGGATGACGCGGACGAGATAAAGCGCCAGATCGCTGCCTACCGCGATCTCGGCGTGCAGCATCTCATGTTCCAGCCGCGCCAACGCCTCGCCGACGACTGGATGCGCTCAGCAGAAGAACTTTTGCGAGTTGCAACGGACGTGTGAGCGATGGTCGTCTATGGCGGGCTCGGCCACGGGCCGGTCAGATGAGGCAGACCTCGTCGTCAGCCGCCAGCGCATCTTCGGACCGTGTGCAGGAATAAGTGAGGACGTTCGGTTCCACTCTTAGATTTTGGATTTTGCCATTCACGGTAATCATCATGAACCGTTCGCACCGCTCGCCGAGGAACAACGACGGCAGCTCTGCGGTCAGACCCAGCGCACGCGCAAACTCAAGATTTCCATCCGACAAAAATAGGATTTTTCCGGAAGGATCAAGCTCGCGCGCCCATCGCTCAAGTACGAACGGATCATTCGGCGCGATGCAAATCAGCTTGTCATAGCCGCTCCGCTTGAGCTTCGTGGCGTTCCGCACGAAATCGGGGATATGCTGCTCGGTGCAGACCGGCGTATACGCGCCGGGGACGCCGATGGCCACGACCTTGCGATGCGAAAAGACCATCTGGGCATCGACCGCTTGTATTTCGCCATCCTTAAGGAGGCCAAACGTAATGTTCGGAATCTGTCCGCCGATAAAATGCTCGGGCTTCATGGTCTTCACCCAGTCTTATGGCATGGTCCGAGAAACTTAATACATACACCTTAAAGTTAGATTTATTCACGCAATACACTGATATGGCGAAATTAATCTGCCCGCCGAGGCCCTTATAAAAGCACGAACATCGCTTTTTATACGCCAGACTGGCGCCAGCCCTACAAAGAACGCTATGTTATTTCCCTTAATGGCGCGCACTTGAAGCTCAGCTTGCCGGCGCCGTAAAAAAATCGGCTAAAGCGAGCGGCGCTGAGTATCCCGCCGCGGCTTTGGTCCCGGCGGGTATTTTTATGCCCGCCCTTGGGTCAACAGGAGGGCATAGACAATGGCTGGAAACAGCAAGAACCCCGAAACCATCGCCTTGCACGCAGGCTATCGCGCCGACGAAACCACGGGTGCGGTCGCGGTCCCGATCTATCAGACCACGTCCTTCCAGTTCCGCGACACGGAGCACGCCTCCAATCTGTTCGCGCTCAAGGAATTCGGGAATATCTACACGCGGATAATGAATCCGACCTGCGACGTACTGGAACAGCGCGTGACCGCCCTTGAGGGCGGTGCCGCCGCCCTCGCCGTCAGCTCGGGCCAGGCCGCATCGGCTATCTCCGTACAGAACATCGCGTCGGCCGGCGACAATATCGTCAGCGCCACAGACCTGTATGGCGGCACGTGGAACCTGTTCAAAAACACCTTCAAGTTGATGGGCATCGAGGTCCGTTTCGTCGATCCCGCCGATCCGGAGAATTTCCGCCGCGCCACCGACGACAAGACACGCGCCTATTACGCGGAGACGCTACCCAATCCAAAACTCACCGTCTTCCCGATCAAGGAAGTGGCCGACATCGGCCGCGAGCTCGGCGTGCCGCTGATCATGGACAACACGGCGGCGCCGATCCTATGCCGGCCGTTCGATCACGGCGCGGCAATTATCGTCTACTCGACCACGAAGTATATCGGCGGACATGGCACTTCGATCGGCGGCCTGATCGTCGACGGCGGCAACTTCGACTGGGAGAAGCATGCCGACCGCTTCCCCATGCTGAACCAGCCTGATCCGTCCTATCACGGTGCGGTCTGGACCGAGGCGGTCAAGCCATTGGGGCCGGTCGCCTACATCATCAAGGCACGCGTGACGCTATTGCGCGATTTGGGATCGGCGATGAGCCCGGCCAACGCTTTTCAGTTCATTCAAGGCTTGGAGACGTTGCCACTGCGTATGCGTGAGCATTGTCGTAATGCCCAAGCGGTTGCGGAATTCCTGAAGGGTCATCCCGCGGTGACGAAGGTCAGCTTCGCCGGCGCGCATGAGGACGCCGAACAAAAACGCCGCGCCGACGCCTATCTCTCCGGCGGCTACGGCGGGCTCGTCGGCTTCGAACTCAAGGGTGGCTTGGCGGCTGGGCGCGCCTTCATCGACGCGCTGGAGATGTTCTATCACGTCGCCAATATCGGCGATGCGCGGTCGCTCGCCATTCATCCGGCGACCACCACGCATTCCCAGCTCTCACCGGAAGAGCAGCTCGCCACCGGCGTCAGCGAGGGTTATGTCCGGCTGTCCATCGGCATCGAGCATATCGACGATATTCTCCAGGACCTCGACCAAGCCCTTGAAGCGGCCGGAGCTGCCAAGGACGCCGCTTAGCAGATTTAGGCATTAGGGCGGCAATTCTTACGGCACGCGGATTTGCGTCAGTAGAAGTTGCCGTCCTTGTCGCCGAATAGGATGCAGGTGACGATCATATCCACCGTGCTGCCATCTTCGGCCAACGGCAGGTAGACACGCTCGACCGTGACGAAATCTTTCCCGTAGACCAATCCGGGCATTCCCCGGCGCCAGTTAGGACGCCGAGTGGCAACCGAATCGAACAGATCCTGATAGGTCTTCGATTGTTCGAACTTCGGATACAGATCGTCGAAATAGTGACCGGTTTGTTCCGCCCCGAAGAAATCGAGCAGAACCGTCCCCATCACGCGGGTCTTGAAGCGCGGCGGCCGCCCTTCAACATCGACGAGGCGAAGATTCGGCAACAGGCGCGGAATATCGACGGGATCGAAATGCTGGCGGCCCGGCAAACCGTCCGCCGGGTGAATAGCGTGCCAGTACGCGACCATGTCGCGGATTTTCTCATGGCAATCCTCGAAATCGACCCAACTGGGCAGTTGAATGGAATTCGGATCGAATTGCATATCGTTAATCTGCAGCTCCATAGGCCACCTAATCTTGAGGAACCGCTACTAAAATACATTCGCTTTAAATATTCTGTAACGGGCATCACTCTAAACCTTAGTTATTCAGATAGGTGATTACGGCGCTTTTACCGGCGCACAACGCCGCGTAAGATCGGTGTGACCTCGGGAGGTTGCCAATGTCAAAAGCCAAACTGACGCCGTTTCCAGGCGCCAAGAAACCGACCGCCAAACCCATGGTGGAGGGCGGCGCCGGCCTGTATCCGACTGTCCGCATGCGCCGAAACCGAAGCGGGGACGCCACCCGGCGTCTCGTCGCCGAGAACAAACTGACGCCCGACGACTTCATCCTGCCGCTGTTCATCATCGACGGTGACAATGAGCGCAGACCGGTTGACTCGATGCCGGGCGTCGAACGGCTTTCGGTCGACCTGCTGCCAAAGGCGGCGGAGCAAGCCGCCGAAGCGGGAATCCCTGCGGTCGCTCTCTTCCCCTATACCGACCCGGCGCTGAAATCCGACGATGGGCGCGAATGCTACAACCCGGAGAATCTGGTATGCCGGGGCATCCGCGCCATCAAGGACGCGGTGCCCGAGGTCATGGTCGTCTGCGACGTCGCCCTCGATCCCTATACGACACATGGGCATGACGGAGTGATGGATGGCGAAACGATCCTAAACGACGAGTCAGTCGAGATTCTCGTTCGCCAGGCGATAGTCCAGGCCGAGGCCGGCTGCGACACCGTCGCACCGTCCGACATGATGGACGG
>JAJFJD010000056.1 GCA_021774335.1 Alphaproteobacteria bacterium | reverse complement strand
GCCCGCGACAGCAATCAAATCAATATCTCCCGCCGCTGCATTCCGCCACGAAGCGCCAAGACCGCAAGGCTACTCAGAACTTGCGGCTGTCAGGCTGCCAAATGATCGGCAGCGTTGAAATAGGGCAGATCGTCTTGTGATGAGCAGCCTATCAGCGCGAGCCTTTCCGCGATTCTGAGCGCCTTCTGGTATTTGCGTTCGTTTTCGTCCTTCGTGTGCGTGTGAAACACCGTGCCGCAGAGCGAAATTCCATAATGCGCCTGTAACGTACGAATTTCTTTGCCGACGAGCATCCCGTCGGCGAGGTAGGAGAGGTTGAAATCGCTCTGTTTCACGATCTGGATTTTGTTTTCAACCAGATACTGACGAATGCGCGCTTCGGCCGCCAAGGCTACATCCCAATATTCGGATTCAGTTTGCGTGGTTTCGCTGGAAACCTCCTGGAAAGCCATGCAGAAAGCGAGAAATACCTGCTCTTTCCCATTCGCCGAATTCCACGCAGTGCGCCCAAGACTGCTCCAGACTGACCGGTCCATCTCTTCATAAACCTTTGGTACACGGTCAAAGAACAGTTCGTGCAGTCCGTGTTCGTTCAGACCGATATCGAGCTTCTGTTCCTTGTAAATGTCGACAGCGGCATAGGAGCCACAGACAGGACAGGTGTCGTCCTCATAGGCGTCTTTCATGTAGATGTGAGAACATCGCAATCTATTCGGCAATTCGGTTTTGCACAGCAAATAGACAGCACTACCGCTCTCGCCGGTGTGCTGTTGTCCTATCCAATTGAATCGGTTCATGTACTGCATATACGAACGTCGATGACTCCATAGGCTCCATTCCAGTTTTTCCACTGGACCGAACGTGCTCCAATTGGAACTCACATCAATGACGATGCATTTGTCCTTACCTGGCGCCGATCGCAACCCGCGGCCCACCGATTGACCCCACAGCACTTTCGACAACGTAGGCCTGAGATGAACGATGATGTTGCAATGCGGATTGTCCCAGCCCTCGGCGAGTACACCCACTGACACCATCGCCTCGATTTCACCGCTCTCGTGCCGTGCCAGTAGTTTCATCCGCTCTCGAATTGGTGTGCGGGCGGTAACGATGGCAGCGTTGATACCGAACTGGCGAATGCTCTCCAGCGTCGCATTGGCGACGCTGATATCGGCGCAGAACCAGGCGGAGATAGGTTTCGTTGAAAGCTTTAGACGCTCCTCGCAATAGCTCCAGATCGCATAGTCGATCATCGATGATTTAATGATGGCCGGGGCCAGTTTTGCGACTGGGAAGTCGCCCGAACTGATATCGATGTTGCCCAAATCCAGATCATGCACAAAATGGGGACGATAGACCGGCTGCACCAAAACGCCTTCTTCGATAAGGTCTTCGATATTCGCGCAATCAATAATTGCTTCGAACGCAAGACTGAGTTGGTCACGTTGATCGCCGGTCCGGCGTTCGGGTGAGGCCGTCAGGCCCAGGAACCGCGCCTCGGTTTTTCCACGCTGGTTGAAATCGTCGATAATCCGCTTATAGCCGGTTCCGTTCGGCGATACGCGATGCGCCTCGTCCACGATGATGAGGTCTGCCTTCGGTACGGCATCCGCCAAAACATCTTTTGCCCGCATATTGGTCGAGAGCAAAATGTCGTAATCCTCGAAAGCGGGTCCAGTGTCGGAAACCGCTAACTTGCGAACCTTGTGTTTCTCGCCAAGAGCTTTTTCGAGCTGTTCCAGCAGCACTAGCCTGTGGCAAAGCACAATAATCTTCTTGCCCTGGTAGAACCGTTCGACGATCTCGCTCGCGAGCACGGTCTTGCCGGCGCCGGTGGGCGCTTTCAGGATAAATCGGCGGTGTTGGCGTATGATCGACGGATACTTGTCGATGATTTTCTGTTGCCAGTTTCTGAGATGCATAGGGTGCTTATACCAAAGGGAGGATGGTGGTTCGACGGGTAGCTGAGAGGCGTTATTCGCCTCTACGGCTATGAGGGGAATACCGTTCAGCCGAACTCGTTGGATGGGAAGCAGACACGGCCCGAGTGATGCCTGCTAAGCAGTGGAGAGCTGGACTTTTCGGCCAGCTTCAGCGGGCATTCGCCCAGCACTGCGACCGGAATAGACCACCTTACCTTAGATCGCCTGCTCCTTCATTAGTTTGAGGTAATGCTCCGCACGCTGGTACAGATTCTCGATTTCGGTTGCATCACCCGTCGTTTCGGCGGAACGGGCAAGCATCATATAGCGTTCATGGTTTCTTTGGGCATTTTCGATGCTGTTGGTTTTGGTTTGCTGTCGGGTCGATTTCGATGGCGATCGCTTATCCTGGTCCGAAAAAGATCGGCCATCCTTGTTGGGTCGACCAGTATTTCTGGTTCTCTTTGTGCTGGTCCGCATAGTGGCTTCCTTAAATGTGGTGGGGAGTGATCTTAGAATACATTTGTGCGGCGCAAGAAAGCTGTGGCTTCTTTCTAGCCTAAATGACTGATCTTGGTTTGTGATGAAGCCCTTTAAGGGGAGGCGATTCGAGGCCGCTCACACGCGCCCAGACCGGATCCGTTCCGCTGACATCCTATTCTGCCTCATCATGGTTCTATTCATATGTGCAGCAGGGCAACAAAACATAGACCCTTGCAAATCTTTAGGCTGCACTATAAATAAAAAATCTTTAATGTTAAAGCATACAAAAATAAAAACTTATACTTTGTCATAAAATTATATACTTGATGAAAATAAAAATAAAAATATATTCTATATACTATTGTAAATTACTTAGGTTAACACCATTTTTATATGATCAGCAATCCTCGATATGGGAAGGGAAGCCCTATGGAAACTCCTTCATTTTTGGACGGAGATTCGCCGAAACGCCTATTCCAAGGCTTGGCGTTAGGTGTGGTTAGCACTGTGGTTATCGGCTTTGCTTGGGGTGGATGGCATCTCGGCAGCACTGTCGAGAAAATGGTGGATACTGCGAGCAATAACGCTACGGTCGCGGCTCTGGCACCCATCTGCGCCGACAAGTTCGCGAAAGCGGCTACGGGCGACAACGGCATGATCGTCAAGCTCAAGGCGGTCAGCAACTGGGAACGGGATACCTATCTGATGAAAAGTGGGTGGGCGACGTTCCCTGGCGGCGCGGAGCCAGACAGCATGGTGGCGGAGGCATGTGCCAACATGCTCTTTAAGAGCCTCAAGCTCGAATAGGCCGCCCGCACCGGCCCAAAGCACGAACCGCCCCCTGTAAACCGCACGGGGCGGCTTTTTCTTTTTCCCAAGCGGTGTTCAACCTCGCCCAGCAGGACAGTGGAACAGATCATCGGGAAGCTGTGTGAGGCATGAGTGCTGCTTCCGCAAGGCAGGACGACGGCTGATATCTGCTCCGGGTCATGAGCGGAAATCCGGTGTGGCCGCTGGAATGCCCGCTGTTAGGGTAAGAACAGCATAAAATTCATCCAAAACCGGCTCAAACCGTTAAGGTCTTGGACGGTGATATCATACCCTCCGGAAACGACCGTATTCGGTGTCGGTGACAGGGTCGGTTATAATCGGCCCGGCGGCGCCGCGCGCGGTTCCCGTGACCCATCGATGATACCCTTCAACGACACCGAGAAGAGGGCGGTATGAAGATTTCCGACCGGAGCATTCCCGAATACGAACGTCTGGCGGCCCCGTCGCGGCCCGGCAAGCCGCGCAAGACCGGCTTGACCGTCATGATCGACATGGGGCCGACCGATTTCGGCTGGACCGGTCCGAGCGGGCTGCGGGATCTTCTGGAATACGGCTGCGAATTCATCGACTACGCCAAGATCTTCGCGATCAACGGGTTGATGTATCCGCCGGAACTGATCAAGAAGATCACCGCGTTGTACCGGGACTATGACGTCAAACCCTTCTGCGGCGGCATCCTGTTCGAGACCGCGTTTCAGCAGAATGCGGTGGACGAACTGATCACCCATCTGAAACGCATCGATGCGACATCGCTGGAAATTTCCGAGAACTATCTCGAACTGCTGCCGGACGAGCGCCGCCGCGAGATTGACCGCTTCCAGAAGGCTGGCTTCGACGTGGTGTATGAGTTCGGACGAAAAGAGCCGACCGAACCGATCACGCTGGATTACATGGGGTCGGTCGTCGAGGAAATGATGGAACTCGGCTGCGATCATGTGATCGTCGAGCAGAGCGAACTCGACATGCTGGCCGACCAGGCGCCGGCAGACTACCAAGCGCTGCCGAAACAGCGCTGGTACCCGCATATCGTGATCGAGCCGGACCCGTTCCGGTTCCCCGACCAGCATGTTCAGTTGATCCAGGAATTCGGCACCGATGTCAGCCTGTGCAATGTGGCGCCGGAACAGGTGCTGCGCCTCGAAGGGTTCCGCCGCGGTATTGGCCGGCAGGTCCACTACTCGTATCTTCAGGACGCACTGAAGCAGAAATCCGGCGGCTGACCGATGCCCGATCAAAATCGTGTCGATGTCGAAAAGGCGCGGGAGCTTTGCATCACGGCGTATCAACGGCATGGCGTGCCGGCGCAAGATGCGGCGCTTGCCGCGGAGCAGTTCATCCTCTGCGATCTGCTGGGGATCCCGACACACGGCCTGCGGCGGCTGAGTAACTATATCGGTCGGATCGAAGTCGGCGGCATCAATCCGAAACCCGATATTCGCGTCTCGTCACGGCTACCCGCGGTCGCCGTGCTGAACGGCGATGGCGGTCTCGGAACGGTGATTGCGTCGCGCGGGGTGCAGGAAGGTATCCGGCGGGCGAAAGAGAACGGCATCGCCTATGTAAGCTGCATCAACAGCAATCATTTCGGCGGCAATGCCAGCTATGGCTGGCAAGCCAGCGAAGCGGGGCTGGTCTGCATTTCGGGCAGCAACGGAACCCCGACGATTGCCGCACCTGGCGGCAAGACGCCGGCGATCGGCAATAATCCGATCGGTTACGCTGCACCAGGTCCGAACGGACGGCATTTTATCCTGGATATGGCGCTCAGCATCGCATCCCGCGGGAAGCTGCGGGCGTTGCGGGACAAAGGGCTTCCAATTGCTGAAGGCGTCGCGCTGGATAAGGATGGCCTTCCGACCACGGATGCGGGTGCTGCGCTGGACGGTTTCGTCCTGCCAATCGGTGGCCACAAGGGATATGGGCTGGCAACGGCGATCGACCTTCTCTCCGCCGTGCTCGGCGGCGGCGGCATCGGGACGGGCATCCGCCATCAGTTCAAGCAACCCGACCAACCATCCAATGTCTCGCAGTTTTTCCTGATGATCGACCCGGCCGCGACGGTCGGGCGAGACGCCTTTCAGCAGAACATCTTGGACTTTGCCGATTGGATACATGGGCAACCGGCTGTCGATCCGGCACAGCCGGGGCGTTTGCCGGGCGAAGCCGCAGCGGAACGGATGGCGCGCAACAGGGTCGAGGGCATTCCAATGGATTCAGACGAATATGATCGGCTGTGCGGATTGGCCGATGGGTCGTTGTCTGGGGTCGTGCCTGAGTCCTAGGACTTTCAGCTACACCGCAACCGCCCCCGAGGGCGGGGTCATGACATGGGTGACGCCGCTGAATTTACCGCTATCCGGATCGCGCAACGCGACATTCGGGCACGCGAAGTGATGCGGGAACACCGCGTGTTCCCCGGGTATCACCGGCATATGCTTCTCGATGGCCTTGAACACGGAGGCGTCCAGTTCGGGATCGACGGTGCACCGGCCTTCGCCGCTGACGTCGATCCGCGGTTGGTGTGCCGCGTCGTCGAGCGACATGCCGCGTTCCACAAGCATCGCGGCTACCTGATACACCGCCGGCATGATGCGTCGGCCGCCGGATGCGCCGATGGCGAACCAGGGTTTGCCGTCGCGCGAGACGATGACAGGACACATGTTGCACAGTGGTTTCTTACCGGGCGCCAGCGAGTTGGGGCCGCCGGGCCGTGGGTCGAACCACATGATGCCGTTGTTCATCAGTATCCCGGTGCCGGGGAAGACGACCTTACTGCCGAACACCGACAACAGCGTCTGGGTCATGCACACCATGTTGCCGTCCTTGTCGGCGATGGTGAAGTTCGTCGTGCTGGCGGGGTCTTTGCTGTCGTCCACGTCACCCATGGTGCGGAAACGTTCGTCATAGGCTTCCGCGAAGGCCTGTGCCCAAGTGCTATAGGTATCGGTGTCCGGTGCGCCTTCGCCTTGGGTCTTGCCCTCGCAGAGTTCGATCACGCGCAGCATGGTCGGACCTGCGGTCAGGCCCGGCGCGGCATGAAGCGTTCCGGGGCCGAACTTGCCTTCCAGCGGAGTGACTTCGGTTGCTTCGTAACTCTCCAGATCTTCGAGCGACAGCGCGCTGCCGCCGGCGCGGGCGTCGCGCACGATCTGGTCGGCGACGTCGCCGGTATAGAAATCGGAGGCGCCGGCATCGGCGAGCCGTTGCAAGGTATCCGCCAGATGGCCGAGCGGACGGTATCCGATGGGTTTGCCTTGTTCCGCCATGGGCGGGAAGCCGTCCGGCAGGTAAACCTCGCTGCTTGCCAGGAATTGTGAAAGATCCTTGGCCGCGCCCAGAGTCCGCAGCGACATGTACCAGGTGATCGGCAATCCCTGTTTGGCCATTGCAATGGCTGGCTGCAGCAAATCCTTCCACGGCATTGTACCGTAGCGTTCCCAGGCCAAACTCAAACCCGCGACTAGGCCGGGCACGGCGATCGAGTGATAGCCGACGATATTGCGGTTCTCGATGACATTAGGCCAGGCGAACAAGTCGCCGCTGGTGCCGCCCTGGTCATCCAACGGGTAGTCCTCGACCTTCAGGCCGAGAGGCGCAACCATCCCCATGTTGAAGCATCGGAACTTGCTTTCGGCGGCGAGGCCGAGCTGCATGTAACCGCCGCCGCCCATACCGCTCATCCAAGGCTCGACGACGGAAATTGCGAAGGATGTGGCGACCGCGGCGTCGATGGCGTTACCGCCTGCGCGCAGCACCTCGGCGCCGACCTCGGCCGCAGCGCGATGCTGGCTGGAGACGACGCCGGCGTCGCCGGTGGCGACCGGTTTGCGAATGTTCCAATTTTGGAAGAACTGCGTATTCGGAAGGGATGATTTGCTCATGGAGAGAGTGTTCCGCGAATCGGCGGCAGTGACAAGACCTTGATGTGCGGATCAGACCGGCGGTGTTAGGACAGCAGCGGCGCGTAGTCGTCGAGCAGGCGCAGCACCTCATCGCGTCCGGCGGAGGGTAGTTCCAACAAACCGCGCGTGATTCCCGCTTCGGCGTAGCTGTCCAAGACCGCCTTGTCGGCGGGGGCACGGAATACGGTGACCGACAGTGTCGACATGTCCCGCCCAACGGCGTCGGCGGCATTGCGCAGACGCGTCATGCATTCTGCCGGGTCGAATCCGTGGCTGGCACGCGGGAACCAGCCGTCGCAGAACTCGATGACGCGGTTCAGTGTGTAGTCGGTCTCGCCGCCGAGGATGACCGGTGGGTGCGGCACCTGCACCGGTTTCGGGTAGGACCAGACGGGGTCGAAGTCGACCATTTCGCCATGAAAGGCGGCTTCTTCTTCGGTCCAGAGCGCCTTCATCGCGAGCACGTGCTCACGCAGCAGCTTGAACCGCGTCTTGTACTGTGCGCCGTGGTTCTCCATCTCGTCCACGTTCCATCCGCCGCCGATGCCGAAGACGAAGCGGCCGTCGGAAAGCCGGTCGAGGCTGGCGACGCATTTCGCCGTCACGATGGGGTCACGCTGCGGCACGAGGCAGATGCCGGTGCCCACCTGCAGGGTCTTGGTTGCCGCTGCGGCGAAGGACAGCGCCACGAAGGGATCGTAGGTGTGTTTGTATTCTTTGGGCAGCTCGCGGTCGCGCCGGAACGGCGTCTTGCGGCTTGTCGGTATATGCGTGTGTTCAGGGACGAACAGGGAGCCGAAGCCGCGGTCTTCCAACGCCACCGCCAGTTCGGAAATGTCGATGGAGTAGTCCGTCGAAAAAATGAAGACACCAAGTTGCATGGTCTATTCCCTCCCTAAATTATAACGCCGGGTCATCGAGCCCGGCTTCGGCAAATCCCTTTTGTCTTAATTGGCAACTATCGCAGGTTCCACACGGTCGCGACCCGGCATTGTAACAGCTCCAAGTCAAGTGCAGTGGCGCGTCCAACTCGGCGGCCAGCCGCACAATATCCGCTTTGGTCTTATCGATCAGCGGCGTTTCGATTTGGATCGGCAGGCCGTAATGCGTGCCGATCTTGCTGCCGAGGCGCAGTGTTTCCGCCGCGGTCGCGTAAAAATCGGGCCGGCAATCGGGATAGCCGCTGTAGTCCAGCGCATTCGCCGCGATATAGAGCACGGGCGTGATGTCTTCCGGCGGCACGCCATCGTTCTCGATCCGGCGCAGCACGATGCTTTCCAATTGTGCCGCGGCCAGCGTCAGAAAGAAGGTGTTGCGCAGCGGCACATAGGTGATGGGAATGTCGCCACTCATCGCATCGGTGTCGCGGTTCTCCGGAAGGTCGAACTGGTCCGCATCGGTCAGTGCCGAGTGAGAGGCGAGCGTTCCGTAGAACCGGACATCCGCGACCTGATGGTCAAGCGCCAGATGGGCGGCGACCAGGGCGGCGGCATCGAGTTCCTGCCGGTGCCGTTGACCGTAGTCGAGGCTCAATGCCGCCAGATCATAACATTCGCGCTGGGCGACGCAGGCCAATGTCGTGGAATCCAGGCCGCCCGAAAGCAGGATCTGCCCGATGCGACGGGTCACTGATACGTCCTCAGCGGACCATCCTCAGCGGTTTGGACCCGGCGCGAACCGCCGGCGCAGGAACCACAGAATGCCGACTGCGAGCAGCGTCATCCAGACCTTGCCGACCACTTGACCCGGCAGGTACTTGAGACTGCCGAAGGCAAGCGTCAGGAATATGATGCTATCGGCCACCAAGCCCACCATATTCGATGCGATGACTGCGCCGATCCAATTACGCTTGCGCAGCGGCGTATAGACCGCGAAATCGAGAAGTTCAGAGATCAGGAAGGCGACGCCGCTGGCGACCGCGAATTTGGTCGAAACGAGGCCGGAAATCACCGCGCCCACGACGATGGCGCCGACGATCCAGCCCCGGCCCAGGCGTTCCTGCGCGAGATCGCGGAAGGTGAAGGCCAGTCCGGCGAAATACACGCCCGCCGGTGCGATCAGGTCGGGCCCGACTGGCACCAGGCCATAGGTTTCGATCGACCAGTTGGCCAGAAAGATGGTCGCAATAAAAAGGACTAGATACGGCACGCGCTCGCATTCCCCGATTATTTTGTGACGCCGGTTTTAAACCTTCCGCGCAGGGGAGCAATAGGAGAAATCAGCGCTGTTGCGCAAGAATCGATGCGATGGCGGCGGATGCGAGCCGGGCTTCCGGCGGGTCGGCGCGGCTGGTCAGAATCGCCGGTACCTTGGCGCCCATCACGATGCCGGCAGCGCAGGCGCTCATGAAGTAGACCATGATCTTGAACAGCGCGTTGCCGGTCTCGATGGTCGGCACCAGCAGGATATCCGCGTAGCCCGCGACGGGATGGTCGATCCCCTTGATCGCGGCGGCCTCCGGCGAGACTGCATTGTCGAAGGCGAGCGGGCCGTAGACCGATGCGTTCGGGATTTCGGAGACAGCACGCGCCGTGATCTCCGCCGCATCCAGTGTCGAGGGCATCGCCTCGGTGGCTTCCTCGCTGGCGGACAGAACGGCGACCTTCGGGGATTCGATTCCGAGCGCGATGGCGAGGTCCACGGCGTTGGCTGCCGCTTGCAGTCGGGTCTCGATATCGGGGGCCACGTTGATCGCGGCGTCGGTGATCAGCAGCACCTTGTCGTCGTCGGGCACCGTCATGTGGAAGACATGGGTGAGGCGGCGGCCTGTCCGCAGGCCGGAATCCCGGCTCAGGATGCCGCGCACGAAGGCGTCGGTGTGAATATGCCCCTTCATCAGGGCATCGGCCGCGCCGTCGCCGCAGAGCTTCGCGGCCGCCATGCCGGCGGTCGCTTCGTCGGCTGCATCGATAATCTCGAAACCGCCGATGTCCCAGTCAATCCGATCGGCCGCGGCGGTGATGGCGTTCCGGTCCCCAACCAGCACGGGGTCCATCACCCCTGCCGCCACGGCGAGGCGGGCGCTTTCCAGGGGCAGATCGGCCCCGGCGCTGGCAATTGCCGTGCGCACCGGCGGTGCGGACTGGGCGCGCGCCAGCAGGGCAGGTGGGCATTGGAAAGGACGGCTGCTCAGCATCGTCAGGCGGGCGCGCCGAGGACTTGGCTCAGTCGCTCGGCGGCGCTGCGGAGGACGGGCACACAGCCTAATATTTTTTCGGCATCCAGGCGCGGCTGTGGCGCGTGGATCGCAAGGGCTGCTGCGAACCGGCCCTCGCGTTCGGGATCTGGAACCGGCACCGCAAGACCGACCAGACCCACCATGTATTCCTGGTCGTTCACGGCCACGCCTTCGGCGCGAATTTGCTGCAGCTCTTTCTCCAACACATGAGGATCGGTCAAGGTTTGCTCGGTGAAGCGTTGCAGAGGACCCGCCGCATAGATCTTCTCGCGGGCGCGTTTGGTCATCTGGCTGAGGAATAGTTTGCCCATCGCAGAGCAGTGGAGCGGCACATGACTCCCGACGGAAAGTTGCAGGCGCAGCGGCCAGTGGGTCTCGACCCGGTCGAGATAGACCACCTGGTTGCCGTCCAGAATACCGAGATTGCAAGTCTCGCCGGTTTCCTCGGCCAGTGCCTGCAAGACGGCGTGGCGGGGTGCGCGCTGGGCCGACGCCGTCAGCGTATCGATGGCGAGCGTATTGAGCCGTGGCCCGATTGTGAACTGCTTGCCCGACGGTTCGCGGGCCAACAGGCCTTCGGTCTCGAGCCGGCTGGCGAGACGATGCACTGTCGGCTTTGGCAGATCGAGGCGGTCCGCCATCTGGGCGAGGCTCATTGGCCGCGTCTGCGATACGATCATTTCCAGCAGGGCGAAGGTTCGCTGCACCGCCGAGCTGCGCTCGCCGCGGCCGCCGGTTGGGCGCGTCGTTTCGGTGCGGTCGGCTTCGGCCATTGGTGTCCTCGTTGCGTGGTCATGGCGGGTTCGGGCAGCCGCCGACACTCTGTTTAGCACGCTGAGGGGCGGCTGCGGGTTGAACTATCCACAACTTTTTTTTCATCAGATGACAATTTGAGTCGACAAGCAACGCTTTTTTTGAGACGAATTGTATCGTTAAATGAAATAAAGACAGTTTTGCATAAGCAAACGGGGGAGGATGAGTGCCACAACGCGATGGTCTCAATTGAGGCGGATGCGTTGTTCCATATAAGGCGTGCGGGCCGGGCGAGGGACGCCGGGAGCGTGCGGGCACGGATGTCATTCCTGAACCTCTGAGCAGTCAAGACCGTATGGGCTGATCGACGCTCTAGGGCCGCTGGTCCGGGCAGGAATCGAAAGAGAAAGGAAACACCATGAAAATGACTTCGCAAGAGGCGTTCGTCGAAACGCTTCGCGTGCAAGGCGTGAAGGTTGCCTACGGTATCGTCGGATCGGCCTTTATGCCCGGTTTGGACGTATTCGAAGCGGCGGGGATTCGCTTTGTCGATGTCGCGCATGAACAGGGCGCCGCTCATATGGCGGACGGTTATACGCGTGCGAGCGGCGAGGTCGCGGTCTGCATCGCGCAGAACGGCCCGGGCATCACCAATTTTGTGACCGCGGTCGCGGCGGCCTATTGGAACCACACGCCAATGGTCGTGATCACACCGGAAACCGGCGTGATGACCCAGGGCCTCGGCGGCTTCCAGGAAACCCGCCAGCTTCCGTATTTCGAGGAAATCACCTGTCATCAGGAAACCTTGTCGCATCACAACCGGATCGTCGAAGCGCTGACCCGCTGCTTCCAGCGCGCGCGTCAGCATTCCGCACCGGTCCAGTTCAATATTCCGCGCGACATGTTCTGCCAGATCGTCGATTTGGAAATTCCGGAGCCGATCATGCCGGGCCGCCTGATGGGCGACGAGGAGTTGGTCCAGTCGGCAGCCGATATGCTGGCGGGGGCGAAGTTCCCGATGATCGTCGCGGGCGCCGGTGTCGGCCTTGCCGACGCCGTTGACGAGTGCAAGACCTTGGCCGAGTGCCTGGGTGCGCCGGTCGCCAACAGCTATCTGCACAACGACAGTTTTCCCGCGAGCCATCCGTTGGCTGTCGGGCCGCTCGGCTATCAGGGCTGGGAATCGGCGATGACGCTGATCAAGCAGGCCGACGTGATCCTGGCGCTCGGCACGCGGTTGAACCCGTTCAGCACCCTGCCGCAACACAGCATTGAATATTGGACCGGGCAGGCGAAGATCATTCAGGTTGATTCCAACCCGGATATGCTGGGCCTGGCCAAGCCGATCGACGTGGGCATCTGCGGCGACGCCAAAGCAGTGGCGCAGCAGCTCGTGCGGGCGTTGGATGGCCATTCCAGCGGCTCGGCGGGCGAAAAGCGCAAGTCCGACGCGGCGACCGCCAAATCCGCCTGGCTGCAGAAACTCGCCGGCTGGGATCACGAAGAGGACGATGCCGGCAGCACGTGGAACGCACGGGCACGCGAGCGCGAGCCCGATAAAATGGCACCGCGTCAGGTACTTCGCGCGATCCAGGACGGGTTGCCGAAGGACGCCATGGTGTCCACGGACATCGGCAACATCTGTGCGATGGCGAACAGCTACTTGCCGTTCGAAGAGCCGCGTAGCTTCATGGCGCCGGGCATGTTCGGTAACTGTGGTTACGCGTTCCCCTCGATCATGGGGGCCAAGATGGCGCGTCCGGACCGGCCGGCGGTGGCGCTGGTCGGCGACGGCGCGTTCGGGATCAGCCTGAACGAACTGCCGACCTGCGTCCGCATGCAGATTCCAGTCACGGTCGTTGTCTTCCGCAACGGGCAATGGGGTGCGGAGAAGAAGAACGACATCCTGTGGTTCGACGAACGTTTTGTCGGCACGGAGCTGGGCGACGATTTCAGTTTCGCCGATGTTGCGAAGGCTTTCGGGGTGAGCGGCCTCCGCGTCGAGACCATGGGTGAACTGAGCTCGGCCGTCTCCGAAGCCTGCGCGGCCCAGAAGAAGGGCACGACCACGCTGATCGAAGTGGTGGTGAACCAGGAGCTGGGCGCGCCGTTCCGCCGCGACGCCATGCAGGACCAGTCCTGCATACTAGACCGGTACAAGAGCCTGACCGTTTCGCGATAAGACACCCAACCGCGACGAAAGCGGGCGTCGGAGCGATCCGGCGCCCGTTTTTTATTAAAATTCAGGGTATTTACCACCTTTTCGTCGGGTAGATTGAAGCGCGGATCGGGTCGAAAAATCGTATAAATATCTTGAGTATTACTCTGCGCGGTGTATGGTCAGTCTGCGTTATTACGTCGTTGTTGATCTCATGATTACCCGTTTCGGCGGTTAGCCAGGTTACTTCTGCGGCATTTTGAACGTGATACCAGGAAAGCCGCGTTGGGCGGCGTTCCATACTAGATTGTCGTGAAAGGAAAAAATCATGGCGAACGGTGTTGTCAAATGGTTTAACCCTACCAAGGGTTTTGGCTTCATTGAGCCCGAAGACGGCTCTAAAGATGCGTTCGTGCACATCAGTGCCGTAGAACGGTCCGGCCTGTCCACGTTGACCGAAGGTCAGCGGGTCACTTTTGAGTTGGTTCCTGGTCGGGACGGTAAAATGGCTGCCGAGAATATCGCTCTCGCAGACTAATTAGGCTGCGGGGCGGTCCTAGACCGTCCCCTCCTTTGTTCTGTTTCCACCCGCTGTTCGATTATTGAGTGAGTGTGCCGTTTGCCCCGGAAGCCCAACTACAAATTCGAACGAATGGAGCGCGACCGCGCGAAGGCCAAGAAAAAGGCCGATCGCAAACAGGCGCGTGAGGACCGGAAAAAAGCCCCGGAAGGCGAAGCGCCGGTTGTTGAAGGGGCCGAAGACCCGGCCGCCGATCCTATTGCGGCGGCGCAACCAGTCGGCGAGCAGGACTAAACCCCGGTAGTATTCTCGGTCTGGGTATTGTCGCGGTAACCTTCGGGGTACCGCGGTTTTTTGCTGTGCTGGTGCCCGATTGACGCTTCATTTAGCTAATTGCTGCGGGAAAACTGCTTTGTGCCTTTGGAGGGCGGCGAAGATGCAAATTCTGCCAAGATTTCGGCACGCTCGCCGTTTGATTTGACACTGGTAAGGCGTTCCCTTTGCGTGGCCGACAATTCCCAAGATAAATAGCCGCGGCTGCGCATGCAGACGTCATAGAGTAGGCGGGCGTTCTGGACGAACATGTTTTCCATCGTCATTTGATGAACGGTTTTGTTCCCCAATGCATCGGCTTTGTCGATACATAGCGAAACGTCGTGGAAGGCTTGGTGCTTGGTGAGTGACGGCTTGCGCCAATGAAAATCTGTCTCACCGTACAGTCCCCGGGACATGCACCCTGAAATCAGAAGGATGCAGAATAAGACGACGGTCTGATGGTTTCGACGGAGCATTTTATGGGCGCGTCGCCTTTACTTGGATATATCACCGGCGCTGCAATTAGCCGGTAGGTCGATCAAGAGTGACGTGTCAGGCTCAGTGTTAAGATGTTCCGCATCCTGCCGAACTTCCTTGTTATTTTGGATAATTCGGCGGCATTCGTATTCCTTTCGGGCTTCCGCGTAGCTGAATGGGTACTGCGGCGAAACCTCTTTCGTTGGCTTTCGGTTGGCGACGCGTTCGGAGTGATCGCTGCCATAAATTCGTTCCATTGTCTGTTCGGCTAGCATGCCGGACAGCCGCTGCTCGTATTCGAACCGATCCACACCAATCGACATTGCCGCGCCAGCGACACCCCCGAGACTGGGGATTACCGCAGCGACAAAGAAAGGTTCATGTGACTTTCCTGTCGTCGTGTTCGTCAACGTCGCTTCGGCATATATCGAACTATTGCCCGAAAGCAAAAATGCCGTGATGGGGTCGGTAATCTGAAGATTTGTAATCTTCAGATTCAACGTATGTTCGGGGCCTTCCTCAGAGTATTTGTAGGCCGCATTTTGGGTCTTGTAGCGAACCGCCTCCTCAAGATTTGCCGAGCCAATCCGAGGCGATGCTTTCGTGACTTTGACCTCTATGATTTGGGCCTTTTCACCTCCGTTGAAAATCGGAGACGCGCAGGCCCCCAATCCAATGGCCACCAGTCCCACTATGAGATTTCGTAAAAGTTGCATGAAACCATCCAGAAAATATTACACCTAAAATTGTAATTACTGTATCAATTATCCATTTTAAAAATTAGTTAATTCATTTCAATACAACAGATTTGCGCCGATTTTCGTCGCAATTCGTACTATTGGAAAAATTGTTGGTCGTCTAAATACAAACGATGATTGTGTTTCGCGGCCTGAGCATAAGGGGCACGCACGGATAGTGCGTTGGCCCGTGCGATTCGACCAAATGCCGTTCAAGGGCATAGGCGCGCGCGTCGCTGGCTTACTCCAATCCGATCAACGCGCAGACTTCTTCCATGCGGTGGATGATTTCTGCGCCTGCATTCCGGAGGGCGCCGGCATCCGTGAAGGGATCGCCGGCATAGCCTAGGACCCGCGCGCCGGCGGCGACGCCGGCCTGGACGCCGCTCAACGAGTCTTCGATAACGACGGCGTCCTCGCAGCGATGACCCATTGCGGCTGCCGCGGTCAGGAAAATGTCCGGATGCGGCTTTCCGCGCCCGATGTCCTGGGCGCTGAACAGCACGTCCCGCATCAACGGTAGCAGTCCTACCGGGCCAAGGGTGCTGTGCATCTTCGGGATCGATCCCGACGATGCGACACAGAAGGAAAGATCACTCGCCGCCACGTGTTGAACGAGGTCGATGGCGCCGGGGACCGGTTTCACGTCGACGGCGACGGCGTCCTCAATCGTGCGGCGGACGAGCGGCGGCATCGATGGATCGAAGGGCTCGTCGAGTAACTCGGCGACGTGGCGGCACACATCCTCGATCATTTTGCCTTGGAATTGCTGTCGGCATTCATCGCGGGTTAATTCGAGCCCCAATTCCGAAAGGAATTTGGCCAATTGCTCGTTTGCGATCGCTTCGGTATCCACCAACACACCGTCGCAGTCGAAAATCACGAGTTTGGGGGGCATTCGGATTGCTCATTGACGGTTGTCGCGGGTACTGCAGTGACGATTCATAGCATTTCGACGGCAATAGGGAACCTGGCGTTTCAACGGTCTGGATAGGGTTGAACGGCGGAATTAGACGGTGCGATGCCTTGCCGAATTGTTGCAACGGCGATACGGTCGGCGCGATTTCGTGACGGGTCTTTTTCGCCAAAGGGGACAGGTCCGTATCTCATTTCGCCGCGCTGGGAATACCTCATGCATGATCCGTGTACGTTGCCGTGGATCTGATCGTCTCCGCCGTCGAGGGACTGAGCCCGAGTGTCCTGGCATTTTGCCTTGTTGCCATGTTCATCGCAGCCTTCATCCGCGGATTTACCGGTTTTGGCTCCTCGCTCATGTGGGTGCCCAGTTTGTCACTGGTTCTGCCGCCGGTCGCCGTGGTGCCGATCACCTTCCTGCTTGAGGTTCTGATCAGCCTGCAATTGGCGCCGACGATCCGAAAGGAAGCCGATTGGCCGTCACTGCGGCGGATTTGGCTCGGCGCGCTGGTGGGAGTGCCGATTGGTCTGTCCCTGATCGCGAGCGTGCCAGAGGATATCACCAGGGCCGCGGTCGCACTCACGGTGATCGTCGCGGCGATTATCTTGTGGCGGGGTACCCGGTTGAGCGGAACATTTTCCACACCTGCGACCGCCGGTGTCGGGGCGGCGGCCGGGTTTCTCACCGGCGCGGTTGGGATTCCGGGGCCGCCGGTTTTCCTGTACTACCTGTCGACCCCGCTGGATATCCGCGTCGCGCGGGCATCGATCATGGCCTACATCCTGGGCGCCGGCATTCTCGGCTGTGTCTTCGCAGCGATGCGGGGAATGCTGGATGAGGTCGCTGTGGTTCGAGCGCTGCTGCTGTTACCGATTGTCCTGGTCGGGACCTATCTCGGCTCAAACGCCTTCGGCAAGGCGGACCCCGAACGCGCCCGGCGCTGGGCGCTGGTCGTGCTGATCGTGATGGGCGCCACGCTGCTGCTCCGGGTGTTGTATACCGCATTTCAATAACGCCGAATGTGCTCAAAAAAAGTGCTTTTGGAGAAGTTTCGCTTGCGAATTGGGGTCCAATAGTCGAGCGTTGGATGTAGAATAACGCCTTGGATTTGCGGCGATCGCCGACCATTAGGCCATCATCAGGAGTGTGTGACATGCGGTACCCGACGAACGATCTCGAACATCACTGGATGCCGTTCTCGTCGAACAAAGATTTCAAGAAAGAGCCGCGTCTGATTGTCGAAGGCAAGGGCGTACATTTCACCTCGCATCATGGCAAAGAGCTCATCGATGCCGTCTCGGGCCTGTTCTGTTCGCCGGCCGGCCATAGCCGCCCGGAAATCGCGGAAGCGGTCTACGAGCAGCTCAAAGAAATGTCCTATATGCCGCCGTTCCAGCATGCTCATCCCGCGTCATTTGAATTGGCGCGTCGGGTCAAGGCGCTGGCGCCGGGCGATCTTGATTATACCTTCTTCGCGAATTCCGGGTCGGAAGCGGTGGAGACGGCGCTGAAGATGGCGTTGCTGTATCACCGCGTGCGCGGCGAGGGGCAGCGGATGCGGCTCGTCGGGCGCGAGCGCGGTTATCATGGTGTGAATTTCGCCGGGTTCTCCGTCGGCGGCATGGTGAAGAACCGCGAGATGTATGGTCTCGGCGTGCCGGGCGTCCTGCATATGCGCCATACTTGGACGGAAGAGCAGCGGTTCAGCAAGGGCCAGCCGGAAAACGGCGCGGAGTTGGCGGACGACCTGCAGCGGTTCTGCGACCTGCACGGGGGCGATACGATTGCCGCCTGCATCGTCGAGCCAGTCGCGGGGTCGACCGGATGTCTGATCCCGCCGAAGGGCTATCTGGAGCGGTTGCGCGAGATTTGCGACACCCACGGCATTCTGCTGATCATGGACGAGGTGATCTGCGGGTTTGGCCGTCTCGGCAGCAACTTCGGCGCGACACGCTTCGACGTGCAGCCGGACATCATCACCATGGCGAAGGCGCTGACCAACGGCTCGATCCCGATGGCGGCGGTCACGGTCAGCGACAAGATCTACAAGACGATTACCGACGCCGCGCCGGAAAAAGGCGTCGACTTCTTCCATGGATATACCTACAGCGCGCATCCGGCTGCCTGTGCGGCGGGAATCGCGGCGCTTACGATCTATGAGGAAGAGGGCTTGTTCGATCGGGCGAAGCAGCTCGAGAAGCCGTTCCTGGAACGGCTCTATGCGCTGCAGGATTTGAGCGTTGTTACCGATATTCGGGGGATCGGCCTGCTGGCGGGTGTCGACCTGGCGCCGGATGGTAATCCGGGCGCCCGGGGATACCAGGCGGTTCGCGATTTCTACGAAGCCGGGGTGATGACCAAGATGACCGGCGACACCTTGCTGATCGCACCGCCGTTTGTGTCCACGGAAGCCGATCTCGACCGCATGTTCGAGCTCATCCGGGGTGTCATCAGTAAGTACTAGGGTTGATCCACGGCTTCGACGGTAACGGTCTCGCCGCCATGCGCGGCGGCGAGGTCGCGGACATCGCCTAGCGCCTTGCCGAAAATATTGCACGGACTGGCCAAGCGAATTTCATCACCCTGGGAAATCGGGGTGGGGCCGAAACCGATCGCAATGGCGTTGCCGTCCGGCCAAAAAGCGATCTCCCCGGCCTCGACAATGTCGCGGGCGTCGGGTTCACGGTCTACGCTGACCGGGGTAGCGAAGTAAACCTCATCACCCCAGGTCATAGCGGCGGCCTTTATCGGTAAGGCGGCATGGACCGCATCGGCGGTCGGCGTTTCCAAGAGCGCGACGTCGATGATGATTGAACCGACGGTGATGCGGATTGTTCGCATAAGGGAAAGTCTATCGCGGAATGCGGCCGTTCCGCGACCGGAATCAGCTTGATTCGGCGCCGAGCACCGAAATCTTCTTCTCCAGAATCGCAAGCAAACCCTTCAATCCCTTGTTCTTGAGGGTGGAACTGTATTCCGACCGCTTGGTTGAGAGTTCGCTGATTGTGCCCTTCACGAATATATCGATGATTTTCCAGTCGTCTTTCTTAGGCGAACGCAACAGGTAGTTGATTTTGATCCGCTCGCCATCCGATTTTACCAGTTCAGTCCGGACCAGCCGCGTTCCTTTGCGCGGGATTTCTTCCTTAATGATTTGGAATTTCTCGCCGGAATAGCCCTTGAAGCGGTCCGCATAGGTCGCGATCGTCAATCGCGAGAATGCATTAACCAGCTCAGATTTCTGTTCCTTCGATAGACTCTTCCAATGGCGTCCGGCGGAGTATCGGGTCATGAAGTTGAGATCGAAGGTCGATTTGACCGAGGGCTTCAGCTTGGCGTACCGGCCGTCATATCCCAGCTTCTTGGCCGACTGCATCACTGTTAGCAGGTTCTTGTTGAAATCGCTGATGACGGCGGTCGCGGAACCCGCTGAAACCGGCGCAGCAGCGAAGACGAGCAGCGCCGCCAGGAGTCCTGAAACGGTGCGGCGAAAACAACGAAAATCAATATTAATCAACATATTGTCCTAATGATCTGGGCGCGGAACCCTTCTTACTCGGCTATAGTACCGCAGCGAATAACGGCTGGGCCAATAGATGGTGTTCACAATAAATTGGTCAATGCCTAAGGGGTAGGAATTTGCGGTATCAATCCGATCCTATTTCCAATGTAATAGAATTGTCTTATTGTCACGCGCGCCGGCGATTACCTACCGGAGCCGCGCAAATTCAATTTTTCTCCAATACGGCGGGTTGCACGTCGCCTGAAGGACGAATGCGATGAAAGCTATTATGCTGGCCGCGGGTGTCGGCGCCCGTTTGGGGCAGGGCGAAGACTATATCCCGAAGGTGTTGTTGCAATTCGGCGGACAGACGCTGCTACAACGCCATGTTGAACTTCTCCGGCATGCCGGTGTTCGTGAACTCGTCATTGCGGTCGGGCATCAAGCGGAAATGATCGATCAGGCGATCGAGGACTTAGGCGTGGGAGACTTCGTCCGGACGATCCTAAACCCATATTATAAACGGGGTCCGATTACGACCTTATGGTCGGTCCGTGATGAAATGACCGCCGGTGAGCCGCTCATCCTGATGGATGCGGACGTATTGTACGACCATCGCATGATGCCACGCTTGATCGATGCGACGGCGCAAAACTGTTTCCTGATGGACCAGGATGTCGAGCCAGGGGACGAGCCGGTCAAGCTTTGTTTGCGGGGCGATCAACTGGTCGATTTCCATAAACAACCGACCGAAGCGCACGACTACTATGGCGAATGGATCGGTTTTCTGAAGTTATCCGCCGAGATGGCGGCGCAGGTGCCCGATGCGACCTGGCCCTATTTTGAGAATGAGGCGGAGAGTGTTCTGTACGAAGTCGCAATTCGCGATCTGTTGTTGGCGGATAAAACAGGCGCCTTCGGTATCGAGGACGTGACCGGGCTGCCGTGGATCGAAATCGACTTCATGGAAGATGTAGCGAAGGCGGAGGCGGACGTTCTTCCGCAGCTTGAGGCCATGCCGGAATGAACTCCGATTCGAGTGCGGCATCCGTCGCGATCGATCAACGAATAGCAAAATGGGCGGCGCGGCCGCTGGCGCGCCTGTCGATTCATCCCAATGTGGTCACCGGCATCAGTATTCCTATTGGGCTGAGCGCCGGTTGGCTGCTCGCACAAGGCGATTGGCTGATCCATGTCGGGGCGGCGATTTTTGCCGTCGCGGTCTGGATGGACCACCTGGACGGCGAAGTGGCGCGGCTGACAGGCCAAACCAGCACTTTTGGCCATTACTTCGACCATGCGGCCGCCATGACGAACTATGTCGCGGGATTCGTCGGCGCGGGTATCGGCCTTGGCAAAGGCACACTTGGCGAGTGGGGGCTTATTCTCGGGATTGTCGCCGGGGCATCCGTGGCGGCCATCATGACGGTGCGTATGTATATAGAAATCAGCGACGGTCACGCCTCGGTCCGTCAGGGCGTGCATTGCGGCTTCGAAATAGAAGATACGCTTTACGTGCTCGCGCCGGTAACGTGGTTCGGTGTATTGAAGTATTTCATCATCGCCGCTGGCGTCGGCGCACCGATCTTCCTGCTTTGCGTTTCATGGCAAGCGTTGGGTGTGTATCGCCGCTCGCGGTCTACTGACGCGGGACAGTAATGACAGCACTTGTTACAGGGGCAACCGGGTTCGTCGGATCAGCGGTATTGCGGTGCCTGGTCGATGCGGGACAGACCGCCCGCGTGCTTGTCCGGTCGAGCAGCGACCGCAGCAACCTTGATGGCGTCAAATGCGAGATCGTCGTCGGCGATCTGACCGATCCGACATCATTGCGCGCGGCGGTGGAGGGGTGCGAAACCGTCTATCACGTCGCGGCTGACTACCGGCTGTGGGTGCCGGATCCAGAGGCGTTGAACCGGGTCAACATCGACGGTAGCGTCGCCTTGTTTCGGGCCGCGGCGGACGCCAGTGTGTCGCGCATGGTCTATACCAGCAGTGTCGCCACGCTCGGCATCAATCCCGATCGGACGCCGGCGACCGAGGAAACGCCGTCAACGCTGGCGGATATGGTCGGAGAATACAAACGGTCCAAGTTCCTGGCCGAAGAAGCGGTGCGGGAGCTGGTCGAAAAGGACTACCTGCCGATCGTCATCGTGAACCCGTCGGCCCCGATCGGTCCCCGCGATATCAAACCCACGCCGACGGGAAAGATGATCCTGGACGCGGCGGCGGGCAAGATGCCGGCCTATGTGGATAACGGGCTCAATGTGGCGCATGTGGACGACGTGGCTCAAGGTCACCTGCTGGCGATGGAGAAGGGTATCGTCGGTGAGCGCTATATTCTTGGCGGCGAAGATATGTCGCTGCGGGATATCCTCGGCGCGGTGGCGCGTTACGCCGGCAAGCGGCCGCCGAGTGTCCGAATCCCACATGACGTGCTGATGCCCTTTGCCCATTGCGCCGAAGCGTTCGGCCGGCTGTTCGACCGGGAGCCGCTATTTACCGTCGACGGTCTGCGCATGGCGAAGAAGCACATGTATTTCTCGACTGCCAAGGCACAGGCCGAGTTGGGCTATACTCCGCGTCCGGCGAGCGCCGCGCTGCAGGATGCTGTCGACTGGTTCCGGGAAAACGGATACCTGTAGGGCGTGTTCTAGCAACGCGTCCATGAATCCAGGGCATTGAGATTCTTTTCCTGAAATATGGAATCGGAACGATCGGCTCCCTGATCTATCCCATTGCCGGTACGGTTCCGCACAGAAATCCGCCGCAGTGAATGGCCGAGACGTCGTTGGATTCCAGAATAGATCAAATTTTTGCGAACAAGACGTCACAGCGCCTTGAAATTTCGCACTGCAGCATACATTTTTGAGCGTCGTAAAGACCGAGTGGCGTCATCCGGTGTTACCGAGCGTTGTCGATTTATCACAGCCTGGAATGGTTGTTTTTGCTGCTATTTACTTGGCTCAGACCGACTGATATGACTGCTTATTCTACAGTTTCGGTCGGATCGGCGCGGTTTGGCGATGCGTACCGAATCGCCGCAGCAGGGAGACGAGAGGGATGCGGGTTATCCTAGCGGAACCGAGGGGCTTTTGCGCCGGTGTTGTACGTGCGATCGACATTGTCGAGCTTGCGCTCAAGAAATATGGCCCGCCCGTCTATGTGCGCCACGAGATTGTCCACAATCGCCGAGTGGTGGAAGACCTGAAGGCCAAAGGAGCGGTCTTCGTGGAAGAATTGGACGAGGTGCCCGATGGGGCGCATACGGTGTTCAGCGCCCACGGTGTCTCCCAGAATGTTGCCGACACGGCCAACAACCGGAATCTACCGGTGATCGATGCGACATGCCCGCTCGTCGCCAAGGTTCATAAAGAAGGGCAGCGCTACGCCAAGTCCGACTATGAGGTCATCCTGATCGGCCATGAAGGCCATCCCGAGGTGGTCGGAACCATGGGGCGCATTCCTGGCAAGGTCCATTTGGTATCGACGGCGGAAGATGTCGCGACGCTGGATGTGGAGAATGAGACGAAACTTGCGTATGTGACACAGACAACGCTCAGCGTGGACGACACGCGCGACGTCATTGAGGCAATACGCCAGCGGTTCCCCCAAGTCGTGGGGCCGGATGTAAAGGATATCTGTTACGCGACCCAGAACCGCCAAACCGCGGTGCGGGAACTTGCCCAGAAAGTTGATGTACTTCTCGTCGTGGGCGCTCAGAACAGTTCGAACTCGAACCGGCTGCGCGAGATCGGCGAGGAGATGGAAATACCGAGTTATCTTATCGATGACGCCAGCGCCCTAAATCCCGAGTGGCTTAAGGGGGCAGGAACGGTAGGAATTTCGGCCGGCGCGTCTGCGCCGGAAGCGTTGGTACAGGAGCTGATCGCGCGGTTGAGCGAGCTTGATGAGATCGAGGTCGAGCATCTGGATGGGATTAGCGAAAACGTGCAGTTCAAACTGCCGGACGAGTTGCGGGACTTCGCGGCCTAGGGAACGGATTTAGAGAATACTAACGGCGAGCCGCCGGCGGGGTGGCATGCGCCAGGATCAATTACAGGAGAGGGGGCACACGTGGCTGTTCCACTTCGGCAGAGTCTTCACGTCGGACTTTACATGATGAAACAGCGGTTGGCCGGTAATAGCCGGTATCCGCTCGTCTTAATGCTGGAACCGTTGTTCCGGTGCAATCTTGCCTGCGCGGGGTGCGGCAAGATCGACTATCCGGATCCCATTCTGAACAAACGGTTGAGCCTCGAAGACTGCCTTGCGGCGGTTGACGAATGCGGCGCACCGATGGTCGCGATTCCCGGTGGTGAACCGCTGCTGCACAAGGAAATCGGCGAGATCGTCAAAGGTATCGTGGCACGTAAGAAATACGTGTCGCTGTGCACGAACGCGTTGCTCCTCGAAAAGAAGCTGCACCTGTTCGAGCCGTCGCCGTATCTCTTCTTCTCGGTCCATCTTGATGGATTGAAGGAAGATCACGACAAATCGGTGTGTCAGGACGGTGTCTTCGACCGCGCGGTCAAAGCGATTAAGGCGGCGCAGGAAGCTGGCCATATGGTCAACGTCAATGCGACGATCTTCGATGGTATGCCTGCGGAACGTGTCGCGGATTTCCTTGATTTCTGCGAAGACAGCGGCATCAACGGCGTCAGTATCTCGCCGGGCTACGCCTATGAGCGCGCGCCGGACCAACAGCATTTCCTGGGCCGGCAGAAGACGAAGAACCTGTTCCGCGAGATCTTCAAGCGGGGCAAGAACCGGAAGTGGCCGATCAGCCATTCCACGCTGTTCCTCGACTTCCTGGCAGGCAACCAGACCTATCAGTGCACGCCGTGGGGTATGCCGACGCGTAATATATTCGGGTGGCAGCGGCCTTGTTACTTGCTGGGCGAGGGTTTCGCGCCGAGCTTCAAGGCGCTGATGGAAGAGACCGAATGGGAAAAGTACGGCACCGGCAACTATGAAAAATGCGCCAACTGTATGGCGCATTGCGGCTACGAGCCGACGGCGGCCGCAGACGCGCTTGCGCATCCGATCAAGACGCTGATGACGTCGCTGCGTGGTGTTCGGACCGAGGGCCCGATGGCGGCTGAAATCGATATGTCGAAGCAGCGTCCGGCCGAGTATGTCTTCGACAACCAGGTCAAAGACTTCATGGACGAGACGCAGGCCCCCGCGGGCGACGGGTCAAAGGGGCGGACGTCTGAGAAGCCCATGTCCGAGCGCAGCAACGCGGCCTAGCTGCTTGAGAGCCGTCCGGCTGTCGTTCGACAGCCGGATCAGGCCCGAAAGTTCCCAGGGCCGCACAATTAGTTTCGATACGACGCGGAGGGGCCTTTGCCGCCCTTCCGCGTCAATTCCATGCAGGGCTGAGGACGGTAGGCTACGACCCGCCGGGTCGGCGATGACCCGGACCACGAGGAAGGGGCATTTGGCTTCTGCTGCCGCCCGGGCGACGCCCGCGCTCTCCATATCCACCGCCAGCGCCTGATGATCCCGGTTGAGCCGAGCCTTCTCGTCGGGCGTGGTGGCCGCCGTGGCGGTGCTGACCAGTGTGCCAGTCGTGGTGTTCGGAATGACGGCCGCGGCGGCGGCCTGCCAGGATGTGGAGGTTTCCCAACGGCTGCCTTCGGTGTCTATCACCGTGGTTGCGATAACAGTAGTGCCCGGTGTTAGGGTCGCATCTAAGCCGCCCGCGATGCCGAAGCTGACCAACGCATCCGCACCGTCCTCGACGAGCCGTTGCGCGCCGGTGTACGCGCGCTCAAGGCTTGCCCCGGCGCAGTAGTAGCGCGGCATGGGCGTGGATGTATGCTGTTTGAACGCGGCTTCCAGGCAGCGTTGCTCGGCGAGAAATCCTGTGACGAAGCCAGTTCCGGTCACATGCCGAACGGCACTTTCTTGGAATTACCCTTCTTGAGACTGCGGTACCGGGCAAGTGCCCAAGCCGGGAAGAAAGCGCTGTAGCCGTGATATTTTAGGTAAAAGACCCGCGGGAAACCAACGGCGGTATACCATTTTTCGTCCCATTGCGTGCCTTCACGCGGCGATTTCAGCAAGTAGTCGATGCCTCTGCGAACCGCTGCACTTTCGACCTCGCCGACCGCCATCAGGCCCAACAAGGCCCAAGCGGTTTGCGACGCGGTGCTGTCTATGACCACGTCGCGGGTCTCGTCCCAGTAGCAGGCGCCGTCTTCACCCCAGCCACCGTCTGGACGCTGTTCGTCTTCGAGCCATTTCACGGCCTTGCGGATATAGGGTTGCGACATATCCTCGCCTGCGGCGTTCAGGGCGCATAGGACCGACCATGTGCCGTACACATAGTTGGTGCCCCAGCGGCCGAACCAGGAGCCATCTTCTTCCTGTTCGCGGCGCAGGAACTCGACGCCGGATGTCACCACCGGATGCTCCCGGTCGTAACCGAACTGCGCGAGCATGCCGATGCAGCGCGCGGTGACGTCGGATGTCGGCGGATCGAGCAAGGCGCCATGATCGGCGAACGGAATATGGTTCAAATGGAAATGCGTGTTGTCCGCGTCGAAGGCGCCCCAGCCGCCGTTCTCGCTGCGCATGGGTACCACCCATTCTTCCGCGCGCGATAGATTTTCGGCGTATTTGGCGTTGTTGGCGCGATGCATCGCAATCGCGACCACTGCCGTGTCGTCGACGTCGGGATAGTGATCGTTACCGTACTGGAATGGCCAGCCGCCCGGCCGGACGTTGGGGCGTGCGTCCGCCCAATCGCCGTAGACGTCCATGATCTGCTTGCCCGCGAGCCAGTCCATCGCTTTCTGAACGACAGGGTCATCGCCGTCCGTGCCGGCTTCCATCAATGCCTGGGCAGCCAGGGCGGTGTCCCAGATCGGCGACAGGCAGGGCTGGACGTAGGCGCTTTCGCCGTTCACGACCAGCAGTTTCTCGATGGCATTCTTCGCCGTGACCAGATCCGGATGATCGTCCGGATAGCCAAGCGCGGTCATTGCCATCACGGTGTTGGCCATGGCGGGGAAAATACCCCCGAGTCCGTCGTCGCCGTTGAGCCGCTCGGTCACGAAGGACAACGCCTTGTCCAACGCGCGCTGCCGCGGTTTGCGAGGGAAGAAGGGTTCGGCAAGCCTGAGAAAGCCGTCGAGCCACAGGAGCGTGTCGCCCCAACGGGAGCCCGTCGGATTCCGCAAATACTTGGGAACGTCTTCCGGCGGTACTTCGAACAGTTCGCGGATGTCCGTGCCCGTCTGATTCTTCGCCACCGGTTTCAGCGTCATGAGGATCAGCAACGGTGCGATGACCGTGCGCGACCAATATGACACCTTCGACAAGTGGAACGGGAACCATCGCGGCAGATGAAAAATCTCCACCGGCATCACCGGTACGGCGCGCCATGGCACCTGGCCGAACAACGCGAGGGCAATCCGCGTGAAGACGTTGCAATTCGCTGCGCCGCCATGTTCGAGAATAGCGTCGCGGGCGCGCTTCATATGTGGGGCATCGATATCGTCGCCGATCAACTTCAGCGCGAAATAGGCCTTAACGCTGGCACTAATATCGAACGCGCCTTCGTAGAACAGCGGCCAGCCGCCATGATCCGCCTGGAGGTCGCGAAGATAAACGCCGATCTTCCGCTCAATTTCCGGAGCGGGCTCGCCAAGGAAATGCTTGAGCAGGACGTATTCGGCAGGAATCGTCGCGTCAGCTTCGAGTTCAAACACCCAGTGACCGTCTTCCCGCTGAAGCGTCTTGAGCCCGGCGACGCATTCAGCAATCACGCGGTCCAAAAGTTGCGGGTCTGGTTCATCCAGACGTACAGAATCGTTACTGGCGTTTAGATCGCCAACAATGGCTTCAACAGCAGCGTTCATTCCGGAAATCTATGTTTTTATGCGATTTGCGACACACTCATACGTTAGCTAACGTCGTTCAGGTAGCGTCCAAAGTCAAGGTGAGGGCAGTAACAGTTTCGTAACGTCCGAGGCCTGTGGCAAAGGAGCAACACTTTGGCAAAGCGGCACAATTTCCGGTTTAGTGCGATTTTTTTATCAATTTTGCCGCGTTAAAGCCTGATCGGACGGCGCCCTCGATAGTGGCCGGCAAGCCGGTATTCGTCCAATCCCCTGCAAGGAACAGATTCTTATGATTCGTTCGGGTGTTGGCCCGGCGGCGCTCGTTTTCCGGCGTTTGCGCGAAGGTCGCTCGTTTCTCCTTCACGACGCGGGTTGCCGGCCGTAGCGGGGTGTTCAAGGCCAGAACCCGGTCGATGTCGCGCCACGTGGCGTCCGCTATGTCGTCGGCAGCGGCGTTGGCCAGGTCGACCGCGGCGCTTACCGTGACCGATAGGATATCGCCCCGGCAGAATATCCAATCCGCGGTGCCGCCGATCACGCCGAGAATCGGGGGAAGAGGGTTGGAAACGGTCGAAGCATCATGCTTGAAATGGACGTTGACGATGGGGTGAAACGTTTCCGGCGGTGCTGATTCGGGCAGAATTGATCCCAATACCGCTGCCGGCAGGGCCAGGACGATCGAGTCGTCCGCAGCGACATTTATAGTTTCGTCTCCAAAATGAAGTTCGGTGACCGCCGATTCGCTCTTCGATAGGCTTCGGAGCCCGTGCCCGAACCGAATGTCGGCGCCGCGCTCGCGCAATGTCGCCAGGGCCGGGTCGATGAAACTATCGGTTAGTCCTTGGCGTGCGATGAGGGGACGGCAGGCATCTGCCCCGAGGGCGAAGGTCTCGGCGAAGACCGGCCAAAGCAGGCGCGCGCAGGCTTCCGTCGGCGGTGTGTTCAGGATTGCAACGGCGAGGGGTTCCCAAAATCGTCGATAGACATTGGCGTTCTCTCCAAATATCTCATCCACGGTCGCATTCTTGTCCGCGGCCAGTAAGCGGAGTGCAACGAGATAGTCAGAGGCCCGGCTGCCGGGAATGCGCCGGTCGGATTTAAACACCCACCAAGGGAGGCGGCCGCGGTTGGGATGAATAACCCAACGTTCATCGGTTTCCAGGTCGACAAATGGAAAGCAGGCGTCCGGCAGGTCGAGGAACGATTCTGCTGATCCGACTTGGTCGACGAAGGCGGCGACACCGGAATTGCCCGACAAGACAAGATGGTTGCCGTTGTCGATTTCGCAACCGAGTGTCTTGTCGAAAAAGGAACGGCAGCGTCCGCCGGCGTGACCGGCGGCTTCGTGCAGCACGACCGGCAATCCGCGGCTTGAAACCTCGAGCGCGGCGGCCAACCCGGCCATACCCGCTCCGACGATGTGGACCGTTGGCATTGCCGCTACAGCAGTCCGTACCGGACCGCGATCCAGATTTTTGCGAGCTTGGATACCCGAACTGGCTCGTCGATGCGGGTCCATCCTCGCTGCATGAGTTTCTCCAGGACGCGATGATAGACATGCATCATGACGACCGCGGGCCGCATTTGCCGGCGGTCGCAATCGGCCATTGCGGCAATTGCCTCTTTGAACCGAGTGTCGGCGAGGATCGCGAGCTCGGCGCAGACCTTGGGCAACGCGGGATGCGCAAGAACGGTTTCCGGATCCCGGCTTGCGATCCCATGCGTATCGAGCAGCTCTGAAGGCAGGTAGAGCCGGCCGCGGTCCGCGTCCTCCCGCACATCGCGTAGGATGTTGGTCAATTGCAGTGCTTGACCGAGTGACCAAGCTACGTCCGTTGCGCGGTCACCGGAATCTCCGAATACACGGATAGACAACAGGCCGACGGCACCGGCAACACGTTCGCAATAGAGCTGCAGGGTTTCCATACTCGGCCCTTGGAGCGATTCGCTGGCATCCATTTCCATGCCGTCGATCAGGGCGACGAAGTCTTCCTTGCGAAGGCCGTATCTCTCGACCGGGACGAGCAGGGCACGGCCGGTCGGTTTCTGGGGCATGCCGGCGAACAGGCGATCGATCTCGGTGCGCCACAGTGCGAGGCCGTCCACCTTCTCCTGTGGTGGGAGCGGATCGTCCGCAATGTCGTCGATTTCACGGCAAAATGCGTAGACGGCGAACATCGCGTCCCGTTGATCCTTGGGAAGCGTCCGCATTGCGCCATAGAAGGAAGAACCGGACCCTTGCACCACCGCTTCCACATGCGCCAAATCGTCGGCGGTGGCGCGGCAGTCCTGTTGTGAAGCAGCGTGATCATGCGCTGTCGGAGCGCTGTCCTCTCGGGCGGCCTTGCCCGTTTGCGCGCCTTCCAGCGTTGTCACGTTACGCCCGTGCCGGTTGGTCCAAAGTCTGTTCGCCGAGTGCGCTCAACGCCATTTCGGTGATTTGATGCGCATTCAGGCCAGCGTCTTCGTACATCTCGACCGGCTTGGCTTGCTCCTGGAACCGATCCGGCAGGAACATCGGACGGATCTTGAGGCCGTCGGTAATAAGGTCGTTCTTGACGAGATGATTCAGAACTTGTGTCGCGAACCCGCCGATCGAGGCTTCCTCGATGGTGATGAGAACCTCGTGCTCGCGCGCCAAGGTCTCGACCAGCTTGGTATCAAGCGGTTTCGAGAAACGCGCGTCGGCAATCGTGGTCGGCAACCCGCGGGCCGCCAACGCGTCGGCGGCTTTCATGCACTCGGCCAACCGTCCGCCGAAGTTGAGAAGCGCGACCTTGTTGCCTTCCTGAAGGATGCGGCCTTTGCCGATCTCCAGGACCTCGCCGCGTTCCGGCATGTCGACGCCTACTGCTTCGCCGCGCGGGAAACGGAAGGCGATCGGCCCTTCGTCATAGGCCACCGCGGTGGCGACCATATGGCGGAGATCCGCCTCGTCGCCGCAGGCCATCACGACCATGCCCGGCAGACAGCTGAGATAGGTTACGTCAAAGGCGCCAGCATGGGTTTGGCCATCCGCACCGACAAGTCCGGCGCGGTCGATGGCGAAACGGACCGGCAGTTTCTGAATGGCGACATCATGCACGATCTGATCGAACGCGCGTTGCAGGAAGGTCGAGTAGATCGATGTGAACGGCTTCAGCCCTTCGGCCGCTAAGCCGGCGCTGAACGTCACCGCGTGTTGCTCGGCAAGGCCAACGTCGAACGTCCGGTCCGGGAATTCCTTGCCGAAGACATCCAGGCCGGTTCCGTCCGGCATCGCGGCCGTGATGGCGACGATCGTTTCGTCTTCCCGGGCTTCCTTGATCAGCGATTCCGCATAGACCTTGGTGTAGGAGGGGGCGTTCGACTTGCCTTTGTCCTGCGCGCCGGTCACGACGTTGAAAGTTCCGACACCATGATACTTGTCGTCGGACTTCTCCGCAGGGTCGTAGCCCTTGCCCTTGACCGTCACGGCGTGTAGCAGCACAGGGCCCGGAAGGTCGGTATCCCGAAGGTTCTTCAGGACCGGGACGAGCTGGTCCATGTTGTGGCCGTCGATCGGGCCGACATAATAGAAGCCCAACTCTTCGAACAACGTGCCGCCGGTGAACATGCCGCGGGCATATTCCTCGGCGCGCTTGGCCGCGACTTCGATCGGATGCGGCAGTTTCTCGGCCACTTCCTGGCCCAGCCGCCGCAGGTTCCGGTATTCCTTTGAAGACAGCAGGCGTGTGAGATAGTTGCTCAGCGCCCCGACTGGCGGTGCGATCGACATTTCATTGTCGTTCAGCACGACGATCAATCGGTTGCCCAGCCAGCCGGCGTTATTCATCGCCTCATAAGCCATACCGGCGGTCATCGCACCGTCGCCGATGACGCAGATCACGTCGTTGTCTTTGCCCTTAAGGTCGCGGCCGACGGCGAAACCGAGGCCGGACGAAATCGAAGTGGACGAATGCGCGGCGCCGAAGGGGTCGTATTTGCTTTCGGCGCGCTTGGTGAACCCGCTCAGGCCGTCTTTCTGGCGCAGCGTGCGGATGCGGTCGCGGCGATCCGTCAGAATCTTGTGCGGATAGCACTGGTGGCCGACATCCCAAATCAGGATGTCGTCGGGTGTGTTGAAGACGTAGTGGATGGCTGCGGTCAACTCGACAACGCCGAGCCCCGCGCCAAGATGCCCGCCGGTGACCGACACGGCATCGATGGTTTCGGCTCTTAATTCATCCGCAATCTGCCGGAGGTCGCTCTCCGGAAATTTGCGAAGATCCGCAGGTGTGCGAATCTGGTCCAATAACGGCGTTTTCGGTGCCACAATTGCCTCCTTCAACACGCGCCCCGGTCGCGCAGGCGAGCGTCATATAACATAAATGACGCAATACCAACGCTTCAGCGCAAAAATTGCGCCGTCACGGCCAGGACAAACTCGCAATACCTCGAGTCTCAACTTACTACACCTACGCCGAATTGCTCGGGGGTGGTAGAAAAAAATGCAACATGTTGCTCTCGCGCCACCCTTGTTTTCCGGGCGTGTCGGCGCAACAGACCCTTAGCTAAGGGAATAGATTCCCGTAGGATCTGCTATACCCGATACTGATACTGCTTGCCTGGGTCGCGCTCCACATCGGGCGGGTAACTTTTTCGTTTGTCCGCATAATATTGGTCGCGGTGATTTCCATCCGACAAGCGGTTGTAGGTCACATACAGCACGCGGCGCTTGCTGTCGGAGAGGTTGGGTCCCGATCCGTGCGGCGCATATGAATCGAAGAACACCACGTCACCTGGTTCGGTCGGGCAGGCGACGGGATTCATCGCCGCCACCTGCTCATCGGTCAGCGGTTCCCATTCGTCGCCGACCAGGCCTTTCTGGTGATACCCGGCAACCATTTCGAGGCAGCCGTTCTCTTTCGTCGCGACGTCGATCGATACAAGCGCGGTGACAAAGAAATCGGCGTAGGTGCTCCATCCCGCCTGCTGGTCCTGGTGCGGTTTGAAGCCGTCGCCGCCGGGCATTTTGAAATTGATCTTGTCCTTGAACAGAACTGCCTGCTCGCCGAGCAATTCGGACGTTGCCCCGCGCAAGGCATCGCAATCGAAGAGTTTCCGAAAGCTATCGTGATAGGGGTAAAAGTTTTCCAGTCGATTTAGAAGACGGTCACTGGCCCCTTTAAGGCTCTTCTCGAAATACTTCATGTACTTGCCGGGGATCTCGGGATAAGCCTCTACCTCATCCGTCCAACGCGCGATTTCAGCCATTTCGTCCGCCGAGAACATGCCGCGCACAACGACAAAGCCGTCGCGGGCGAAATCCGACAGATGTTGGTCGGTCAACTGACGTACTCGGTCGATCACGGAAGTATCCTTCACTTAATCTAGCCCATGCTCATTGAGGGGACGGAAGATCTGCCGTCGTTGATTTTCTCATGCAAGGGACGCACGGTCGCAGCAGGGTGCCTATTTTGGATGTACATAGTCGATGGCCGGAAAACCGCAAGTGCAGAGTAATCTTTAAACGCACATTCGTTCGGCCGCGCCGATCCGGAGCGGGCCCAGCAATGAGTCCTCGTGGTTCTGATCGCTGTGGGTGCCATTCTGCCAGTGCGGGTGTTCGTGTGATCGGAGCGCCGCTTACTGCTCCGAGCGGCCATCGCGTTGTTCTAGCCTAGGACGCCGCCAGGTTTTTCTTCAGCGCAATTATGTAGGCACGAATACGCGCCGCGTTGGCGCCGACGTCGGAGCGTCCGACACGCGACTTGGAGCGGACGTCGATACGGCTGCCGCCCCCGTCGGCAGGTGCAATGCGGATGACGATGTCGTCCTTGAAACCGAACCAGAAGGTGGTTTCGACAGCCTCTATTCGGCCCTCCGGCCCGGATTTGCCGCTAATCCTCCAGCCGCGCTCGACAGCGGTGCTCAGCGCGGCGCTATATGCCGCGTTCGGGGGCTCCTTGATAAGCAGCGGCGCGATATCCGGATAGGCTTCTTTCTGCTGTTTGGCCACGGCCACGCCGGCATATTCCGGCGGGTTGCGCGCATCCTTGCGCAACGGCAGTGCATCCTGGAACATCGGCGGATTCTCCGTATCCGTCGTGATATCGTGGATCGGCGGCACGCTGCGTGCCTGTCGCTGGTTAAGCCATGGCACCGCGAAGGCGATGCCGCCAACGAACAAAGCGGCCAACGCCACGGTAAAGCCGCGTCGGGCCGTGCCTCGGAGGGTGATGCCCGCGAGGATCAGGGCGATACCCGCTATGACCAGGCCGCTCCAAGCGCTCCAGCGCAGAATAGTGAACCCGGTACGAATATCCCATAAGGCCCATTTCGTGCCGAAGCCGGCGAACGCCTCGGCAACAGCGGCGATCAAGGCGAGCCCGAGCGCCAACCAGGCAAGTCGAGCGATAATGTTTTGACGTTCCGTCATGGCAATCGCACCCTTTCCGCAATGGCGAAGGTCTCAGCGGTGTTCGCCGATTAGACACAGCTTCAAGATATGGCTGGGTGGGAAGAAGATAAGTGCCGGAGCCGGAAAGCACACCGACGGTCGCTGAGGGCGTCGAAGAGTTCCCGGTGTAGCGGTAGGCCGCTGTCCGAACTGATCGACGAGCCTCGGAATGTGAACTTTACGGAGCGGTCGAATTGAGGCTGTAGGGGGCCTGATTGAGCTTCATCCGTCGCGTTCGCCGCCGAATCCTTATTCCAACTCGGTTAACTCATTCTTCTGACGAGAGAATCACGCACCGAAGTCTGCTAAAAGCCGATTTCAAATGGGATATGCGGGTTAAATTAAATGCCGTGCCGCGCCGCGGATGAAACACCACGCGAACTCCGGCTTGGTCAGTTCGACGCGTGTCGCGATCGGGTCACGGTTGCGCAGATGCTTCACCAGCAGGTCGGCGATGCGGACGATGGCGGCGGATTCCATCGCCAGGTGACGGCTCTTTAAGCGGCCGGGCAGGGTGCGGGCTTGGTCCATCAGCACCTCGGTCCCATCGAGGCAGCGGTCCAGAACCTGGCGGAGGCCGGGCGACGCCGCGGTTGCGTCGAGGTCTTCCACCGTGGCCCCGGCTTCGCTCATCCAATCCTGAGGCAGGTAGACCCGGTCCAGTTCGTGGTAGTCGTCCTGACAGTCCTGTAGATGGTTGATCACCTGCAGGGCATTACAGAGCGCGTCGTTCGCCGGATATCCATCGCGCGATTCGCCGTGCAGGTCGAGCAGGTAGCGCCCCACCGGTGCTGCTGACCGATTGCAATATTCGATCAGGTCGTCCCAATCGCGGTAGCGCAGCTTCGTTGCATCCTGCTTGAACGCCGAGATCAGGTCGCGGCAATGCTGAACGGGGACATTCACTTCGGCGAGGCTGTCGCGGACTTCGTGTGCCTTGATGAAATCCGGATGCTCGTTCTGTCCTAGCAGGGCGGCGTCGAATCCGTCCAGCCGGCGCACCTTTTCTTCGGGCGCGAGGTCCGGGTTGTCGGCGACATCGTCGATCGCACGGGCATAGGCATAAAAGATTGCGACGTGCGGGCGCAGACGCTTTGGCAACAGAAAGGAGCCGACGGGGAAATTCTCGTCGCTTGCGCCTTTGCCGGATGCCGTTTCCGCCGTGTTGACCGTCATGGGTGGGTTAACGCTTTCCGTTTCTGGCCCGATGCCACTATCCGGACCGATCTGTACTCTCTGCCACAGCGTCGGTCGTGATGCCAGTATCGATAGGATGGCAAACCGGTGCGGTCATGAAAATTTCCCTTTACAGCGATTGTGCAGCTAGGTTAGGCCACCGTTGAATTCCGGGCGGTCCAGGCCCAAATTAACAGCACGCTCAGCGCCAGCAAGGGACGTCTTTCGATGTTGAATTTCAACGATCCGGCAACCCGCCGGAAGAGTGTCCAGGTCAAAATCAAGGGTATCGCCGTTGGCGGCGGCGCGCCGGTGATGGTGCAATCCATGACCAACACGGATACGGCGGACCCGCAGGGCACGGCCGATCAGATCGAAGCGCTCGCGGATGCCGGATCGGAGGTCGTCCGGATCACGGTCGACCGGCAGGAAGCCGCCCAGGCGGTGCCGAAGATTCGCGAACTGCTGGACCAGCGCGGCTGCGATGTGCCCATCGTCGGCGACTTCCACTACATCGGCCACAAACTGCTGAGCGAGAATCCCGGCTGCGCGGAGGCGCTCGACAAGTACCGCATCAATCCCGGCAATGTCGGGTTTCGCGAGAAGAAGGACGGACAGTTCTCGACCATGATCGAGACGGCGCTGCAATACGACAAGCCGGTGCGCATCGGCGTCAATTGGGGCAGCCTCGATCAGGAACTGCTGGCCCACATGATGGACGAGAACGGCAAGGCGGCGGCACCGAAGCCGGCGTCCGAGGTGTTGGAGGAAGCGCTGGTTCAGTCCGCGCTGACCAATGCCGAACGGGCCGAAGAACTCGGCATGAGTCGGGACAAGATCATCCTATCCTGCAAGGTCAGCGACGTGCAGGCGATGGTATCGGCGTATCAGAATCTCGCGGCGCGCTGTGACTACGCTTTGCATCTCGGTCTGACCGAGGCGGGCATGGGATCGAAGGGCATCGTCGCCTCCACCGCCGCGCTCGCGATTCTGTTGCAGCAGGGGATCGGCGATACGATCCGCGTTTCGCTGACACCGGAACCCGGCGGTGACCGCACCAAAGAGGTCATCGTGGCGCAGGAAGTCCTGCAGACCATGGGAATCCGCTCCTTCACGCCGCTGGTCACCGCCTGTCCAGGCTGCGGCCGCACGACCAGCACCGTGTTTCAGGAACTGGCGGAGAAGATTCAAGGCTATGTCCGCGCCCAGATGCCGGAATGGCGTGAGAAATACGTCGGTGTCGAGGACTTGAACCTCGCCGTTATGGGCTGCATCGTGAACGGCCCGGGCGAGAGCAAGCACGCGGATATCGGCATCAGCCTGCCCGGTACCGGCGAACAGCCGACGGCCCCCGTCTTTATCGATGGGGAAAAGGCGAGGACCCTGCGCGGCGCGAATATCGCCGAGGAATTTCAGCAGATTGTCGCCGACTACATCGAGAAGCGCTACGACGCCCGGTCGTAGGGGCGGTCCCGTCCCGACAGGGTTATCCTGCACCTGGAAATAGCGTATCGGAACGCCACATTAGGGGAGCCGCTCAACCTCTTCTGTCGGGAGACCGCCGATGATCAAAGGCCTGCACCACGCCGCCTACCGCTGCCGCGATTCCGAGGAAACGCGGGTTTTTTATGAGGATTTCCTCGGGCTACCGCTCGCCAACGCGTTCGAGATCAAGCAAACCATGACCGGCCGGGAGGCCGGGGTACTACACAGCTTCTTCCGCATGGACGACGGGTCTTTCATGGCGTTCTTCGAAGCGCCGGGCCAGGATTTCGACTTCAAGGAACAGCACGACTTCGATCTGCATATTGCGCTTGAGGTCGACAATGAATCCCTGGAACGGATGTTCGAGCGGGGCAAGGAAGCGGGAATCGAGACGCGCGGTATCGCCGATCATGGTTTCATCCGCTCAATCTATTTCCGCGATCCCAACGGCTATGTCGTTGAGCTGACAGCCAAGAAATCGGATGCCGAGCGCGATGGCGCGGCACCTGATTCCGAGGCGCGGTCTGTGCTCGATGCTTGGCAGGCTACGAAAGCGGCAGGTTGACGGTAGCGGGATACAGATTTCTGTCCCATTCCCGGCGATATGCTCGTCTGTAGGATGGAAGCGCCGGTCGCTGAATGAGAGACTGGGTAAGATCGATTGGCGCAAATTCGTTCAGACGGAGGCCGAAGGATGAAGAATTACCTATTGATTCTGCGCGACCATGAGGAACGCTGGGAGCGGTTCTCACCGGACCAAATGCAGCAGACCATCGAAAAATTCGTGGCGTGGAACAAGTCGCTCAGCGACGACGGCCGGTTTATCGGCGCCGGTAAGTTGACCAGCAATCTGGGAACGACCGTGCGCAGCCGGGACGGCGACCTCGTGGTCGACGGGCCGTTCTCGGAAGCGAAGGAAGCAATCGCCGGCTATTTCGCGGTCCGCGCCGAATCGATCGAAGAGGCCGAGCGCCTCGCCAGAGGATGCCCGATCCTGACCTATGGCGGGTCGGTCGAGGTCCGTGAACTCGGCCACTGCACCGGGGCCGACTAGCCTCGATCCGATATGCCGGATGAAGCGTCGGTAAAACTGTTCGTCGATGCGTTCTTTCGCGAGAAATGGCGCGACATCATCGTTGTGCTGACGCGGCGTTTCGGCCCGCAGCATCTCGACGACATCGAGAATGCGGTGCAGACCGCAATGGTCCGGGCGCTCGATACCTGGCCGCTTGCCGGGATACCGGAAAATCCGGGCGGATGGATCTTCACCGTCGCGAAGAACCATATGCTGGATCGTCTTCGGAAGTTGAAGCGCGCCGCCGACAGCGTTCCCACGGTCACCGACAGCCTCTATCCCGAACACAGTGACATGTCGGATTGGGCCGGCCCGCTGGAGGACGACACGCTGCGCATGATCCTGGTGTGCTGTCATCCACGGCTGACGGCGCGGGAGAGCATCGCGATCACGCTGCGCCTGATATGCGGCCTCGGTACGCAGGACATAGCGGGTGCGCTGTTGATCAGCGACGAAGCGATCCGCAAGCTCTTGTACCGGACCAAAGACAAAATCCGCCGGCGGCGGTTTCCCTTCGAGTTGCCGGAACCGGACGAGCAAGCGGCGCGTCTCGACCGAGTACTCCAGATTATCTATCTGCTGTTCAATGAGGGGTATGCGGCGCGGACCGGCGACGACCTGACTCGCAACGACCTCTGTGCCGAGGCGCAGCGTCTGGCGGACCTGTTGCTGCGGAGCCAAATGGCGGAGAAGGGCGGTGTCTGGGCGCTGGCTGCCTTGATGGCCTTCCAGGCGTCGCGTCTGCCGGCCCGTGTGGACGGTGAGGGCCGGTTGCTCCGCTTGCAGGAGCAGGACCGGTCGCGCTGGGACCGTCGCCAGATCGCCCTCGGGTTCGATCTGCTCGATCAGTCGATGTCATCGTCGGAACGGTCCCGGTATCACCTGGAAGCCGCGATTGCCGCCTGTCACGCTGCCGCGGAAACCTATGACGACACCGATTGGCAGCGAATTCGCAGTTTCTACGACGACCTGATGGCGCTGGTGCCGTCGCCGGTGGTCGAGCTCAATCGGTCGGTGGCGGTCATGATGACGGACGGTCCAGCGGCGGGATTGACTGTCCTCCAGACGTTGGAAGACGCTCCAGCCTTGAAGGACAGTTATCTGTTGCCGGCGCTCCAGGGTGATTTTGAGGCGCGGGCCGGCCGTCCCGATTTGGCGGAGAGGCATTACCGGGCCGCCCTGGACAAGAGCGAGAACAGCCCGGTCCGCGCCTTCCTTGCCGATCAGATCAGCGCGTGTTCGATCGGCTAACCGTCCTGCAAATTTTCTGTCCCATTCGGGTCCAGCCGCGCGTCTTGCTTGTGACGGCCGATTTTGAGGCCGCGTCACATCAGCTAGAGGAGCACGGCATATGGCGAACACCAAGATTGCCATCAATTGGTTCGAAATCCCGGTCGAGAACTTGGATCGGGCGGCGAAATTCTACAGTTCGGTCTTCGCGACCGAACTGGTTCCCATGGAGACGCCCGGCGGCAAGATCATGGCCTTCCAGAACGATGAAGTGCCGGTCGGCGCGCTCTCACCCTGCGACGGCAATTCGCCATCGAGCAACGGCGCGATGCTCTACTTCGACGCCGACGGCGATATCGACGGCACGCTGAAGCGGGTCGAGGCTGCGGGCGGCAAGGTCATCGTGCCGAATACGGCAATCGGCCCCTATGGCTATATGGCGCATTTTGCCGATACGGAAGGAAACCGGGTCGCCTTGCACAGCACGTAACAGCATTCGGTCACTCCCCATTCACAATGAATTCCGAAGGAGACACGATATGTCCGATATCGTCATTCTCGGCTCGCCGAGAAGCAACTTCGTCTGGACGGCGCGGCTGGCCTGCGAAGAGAAGGGCGTGCCCCATACGCTCGAAGCAGTGGGCACCAACACGCGGGACGACCTCAAGACTCCCGATCACCTCAAGCTGCATCCGTTCGGACGCATTCCGGTCATGCGGCATGGCGACTTCGTCCTGTATGAGTCCTCCGCGATTTGCCGCTATGTCGACGAGGCCTTCGACGGGCCCGCACTGCAGCCGGAAGATCTGCAAAGCCGGGCGCGGATGAACCAGTGGATCAGCGCGACCTGTGATTACCTCGTGAAAGACATCGTTTGGAACTATGTCGTTCAGTTCGCCTTCCCGAGTGGACCGGACGGTGCGCCCGACATGGCGCGGATCGAGGAGGCGAAACCCATTGTTCGCCAGGATGTGGAGATCGTCGACCGCGCGCTCGGCGACCATGCATTTCTTGCGGGAGAAGACATCTCCATCGCCGATTTCCTGCTGACACCGATCCTGACCTATCTCGGTAACACGCCGAATGGCTTGGTGTTCTTCGACGGGCTGGAAAATCTCGGTCGATGGTGGCAGGCGGTCAGCACCCGGCCAAGTTTCGCGGCGACCAAACCGCCCTTGCCGGGCGAATTGTCGGACGCGGCTTAGATCGCGGAGTGCAAAGCCGGGGCGGTCAGTCCGCCGCCTCGGCGGCGCCCAGGTCGATGATGGCGTCGCCGACCGAAATGGTGCCACCGTCCAGGATTTCGCAGTTGATGCCGCCCTTGTCCCACCAGGCGTCGTAGAGGCCCGGCTGGTTCAGCAGCTTCTCGAGGTAGCGGCAGGGCTGGTTGATGCGGTGCACCTGCAGCCGAACCGGCCCGACGGTGATCTGCCTTCCGACCAGCGGCACCAGTTCGATCCCGCGCGTGACCACATTGCGCCGGCACTGCTCGGGCGTCACGGTCAGGCCGTGTTCCGCCTTCAGCTGATCGAGGATTTCGCCCTGGGTCAGGGTGATGTGGCGGCCCGGTTCCGGTTTTTTCGAATAAGTGCCGGTCTTCAGCATGTAGCGGTCACCCTCGATGCCTTCGCCAGTGAGGGTCGAAATGCTGTCATGCCCGATCATCGGCTGCGACATGGCGGGCGTGGTGAAGAGATGCGTGACAGTGGGCTGGGACATGATGCGCTCGTCGGTTGAGGAAGGGCGCCGAATTGTGCCCGGGTTGCGGCGGATCGGAAAGGGGATTTACTGATTGGTGATTTCGGCCCTGATTGCACCCGTCGCTACAGACGGTTGCCGCCCCTTCCGCGTTACTCGCCAACCGCGTCTACTTCTTCCGCGCGTCCGCGAAGCGTTTGACCAGCCGATGGATGATTTTAATGACCTCGGCTTCGGCCTTCGTGATGTTGCGGCCGTCATAGACGGTGTAGAGCGTCGTACTGACGGCGAAGGCCCCGACCTTGTACAGGCTTACGGGAAAGGTTCCCAACCGGTCGACGGCTCTGCGGACGGACGTGTTGTCCGTGTTGATGTTGACGGCTCTCAACGTTGTCCTGAAATCAAGGTTCACGTCGATGGCACATTGCGATTCGAATGCACCGTAGTTGATACCACCGACTTCCAGACTGATCTCGATGATGCTGTTGCTGTTCGGCAGGACGCCGACCTCTGCGAGACTCTTTCGAAGATGCCGCTCGAACGGCTCCAGGCTCTCGAACCCGCATTTCGTCGCGTTCTTGGAGAATTCCACCTTGATCTTGTTGAAGCCGGAAATCTCGTTGGGTGCGTTCGTGGCCATCGCCGGGGCCGCCGCGGTCGTGAACAGCGCAATGGCAAAGATTTTCGTGATCAAATGATGTCGAAACATAAAAACACACTCCATATTTTTCGCTATTGACCAGTTGGCCACATATGAGTGGCGCAAATGTGACTGTATTCGAATTTCGGAAGAAGCTTTCCCCGAATGCTATGGAAGCTAGCTCTCTAATACACCAATACGGTCGATCGTCGATTGACGCACGCGCCGCTTGATCTCCGCAAAGGTGTCGGAGTCCAAGTCGGCTAACGATCTCGACGACTCCGCGACCGCAGAGTCAAAATCTGCCGCAGAAACCACCCGGTCGAGATATCCGGCCGATGCTGCGCCATCAGGCGAAAATAGTTCGGCGTTTATCACGGCCCGCTGGAAGACCGTCGGCGCCAACCGGTCGCGTGCGATCTCTACGCCGGAGGACGGCAGCGCGAGACCGATTGCCGTCTCGTTCAACCCGATGCGGAAATCGCCAGCGACGCCAATGCGGGCGTCGCCCGCCAGGAGCAGCAGGGCACCCATGGCAATTGCGTGACCGGTAACGGCGACGATGATGGGTTGCGGCGACAGATAAAGCCGCTTCAGCAACGTCATGCCGGCTTCGCGCATTTGCGCTTTCAGGGGTTCGTCTTCTCCTCGGATGATCTTGAGGTCGAATCCTCCGCAAAACACGCCGTCCCGGCCGCGGATCACCACCGCCTTGGCTTCGCTTGCGGCCCGGTCGAGGCCAGCGTTGAGCGCGGCGCTCATGGCTGGCGCCATCGCGTTGGCCTTGCCGTCGTCCATTGTCAGCGTCGCGATGTCGTTGGCCAGCGAATATGTGACGATTTCAGTCAAATTCAGAACTCCCTAGCGCGATCATAATGGCTGCAAATTCGCACGCTCGCGAAGGATGTGTAAAGCAGCGTTCACCGGCATGACCATCGTGAAGGAGGTCATTCAAATCGGCCGGTTAATCGAATTCGACGATGTCCGATCAGAAACAATTCGGTCCCGGTCCGAGGACAAGTTTCGCGAGGGGCCCACAATACCTATGATGATCAAGATGATTGAAATTCTACAGGAAATTTGAGCAATGTCGTGGCAGCGGGAAGTCGATGAAATCAACCAACGCCGTAAATGGGCGGACGAGCTGGGCGGCGAGGATCGTCTCGCGCGGCATCGGGAACGCGGCCTCCTGACCGTACGCGAGCGTATCGCCGGTGTGGCCGATCCCGGCTCATTTCGCGAGGTCGGCAAACTCGCGGGCAGCGGCACTTACAAGGACGGCGTCGTTTCCGGCGTCAAACCGGGGCCCTACGTGATGGGCATCGCGAAGGTCGACGGCAGGCCCGTGGCGATCGGCGGGGAGGACACGACGGTCGGCGGCGGCACGTATCAAGGCGGTATGCGGCGCAAGGGCGGCCAGGGCGGGTTCGTCGACGATCTGGCGCTCGATTACAAGATCCCCTTGGTTCGGCTCATCGAAGGCTTCGGCGGTAGCGCCGGTACGGCAAAAAGCAAAGGCTACTCTGTCCTTCCCGGACACAGCCTGAACCCGAAACAGATTTTCGTGGAATTGCTGGGTCAAGTGCCGGTTGTCGGCGCGGTGCTCGGCGTTGCCGCCGGCGGCCCGGCGGGACGCGCGGTGATGTCGCACTTTTCCGTCATGGTGAAAGACAAAAGCCAGATCTTCGCGTCCGGCCCGGCGGTGGTCGAACGGGGCTTGGGCGAAACGGCCACGAAAGAAGAACTTGGCGGTTACAAGATCGCGGTCGATCGCGCGGGCACCGTCCACAACGCGGTGGACAGTGAAGAGGAGGCTTTCCAGACAATTCGCCGGTTCCTCAGCTACATGCCGTCGAATGTTTGGAAATTGCCGCCGACGGGCGCGTGCGACGATCCGGTGGATCGCATCGAGGAGGCGCTACTCAATATCGTGCCCCGCGACCGGCGTAAACCGTATGACATGCGGAAGCTGATTTCCCTTGTCGTCGACCGGGACTCCGTCTTCGAAATCCAGCCGACCTACGGGCGCGCCGCGATCACGGTCTTGGCCCGCCTGAACGGGCGTGTCGTGGGGATCATCGCGAACAACCCCATGCTCGGCGGTGCCGTCGACGCCAAGGCGTCACGCAAGCAGACCCATTTCGTCGACATGTGCGATGTCTTCCATATCCCGATCTTTTTCTTCGCCGATGTGCCGGGATTCGCAATCGGAACGGCCGCGGAATCCGATGCGGTGCTGGTGGAGGGGATGCGCCTGCAATACGCGCAGATGCAGGCGACGGTGCCGATCACGTCGGTCATCATCCGCCGCTGCTTCGGCATGGCCGGTGCCGCCATGACGGACTACAACGGGTTGGACTTCAAGATTGCCTGGCCGTCGGCGGAGTGGGGATCGCTGCCGGTCGAGGGCGGCGTCGCCGCTGCATTCCGCCGGGAAATCGCCAACGCGCCCGACCCGGCGGCGCGCACGCGTGAACTCGAGGATGAAATGCGCAGTTACTCATCGCCCTTCCTCACGGCGGAAGCCTTCGGTGTCGAGGACATCATCGATCCGCGCGAAACGCGCGCCTATCTCTGCCAATTCGTCGACGCGATGCAGGAACGCCTCGAACAAGGGCTTGGCCCGAAGATGAAATCCGGTGTGCGCCCGTAACCCGACAAGGAGCGCCGCGCGGACAGCCTTTGATTTGGATCAATCCTGTCTGGCGTCGGTCTTGATAGCGTTTGAGGCGGAGGAGGCTGTGAAGTGTCCAATGCCGGAAAAAGAGTATCAAAACTCGGCCGTCTGAGGTCTTGGTTCAGGAACTCCATTACTCAAACCAAGGACCGCCTTGTCGAGGCGGTGCCGAACGACATTGCGCTTTGTGAGTTTGATTGCCGCAAGACACAGTGTCGCTTCGACGAATGGGAGAACTGCGGAAGACGGCAGCGGTTTGAGCAACTTAGGCAGGAGTACGAAGAAAAATCCTGCTGTTAGTCCTCCGCTGCCGCGCCGGCGCTCATCCTTTACGGTCGTACATGTTTTCGACGAGGTCGACCACTTTCCCCCGATCATCGAATTCGATTCCGAGGCGTTCGTAATATTCTTCCCGTGTCAGGAATTCGTCATCGATTGACGCCATGTGCGCGCGCATGAGGCCGTCGAGCCGGTCCCGGGTCTCGGCATGTTCCGCATCGTCGATCAGGTTGACCAACTGGTAGGGGTCTTCCCGATTGTCGTACAGCATCCAGGGGCCATCGATGGTGCGGACATAGGTGTATCGGTCCGTGATGACACCCCGGTATTCAAACCGCATGCCCCTGAAGTCCGGGTATTGATCATCGCCCCTGGAATCGCCGATGGAAAATGGACAGGGGTTCATGATCAGCACCGACTCCGGCGGGTCCTGCTGTTCGCCCGTCAGGAACGGCGACAGATCGACCCCTTCGACCGGTTCAGGAACCGGAAGGCCGGCTAATCCGAGCAGTGTGGGCATGACGTCGATGACGTTGATTGGTGCCTCGATCCTGGCACCCTCCGGTACGGACCCCGGATAGCGGATGACAAACGGCACCTTGATCGCCTCGTTCCACGGCCACTGTTTCTTGTAGAGACCGTGCGACCCGTGCATGTCGCCGTGATCCGACGAGAACACGATGATCGTGTCGTCCGCCAGGCCGAGTTCGGCGATGGTGTCGAGGAGACGCTGGAATTGATCGTCCAAAAATGTTGTCTGAGCGTAGTACCCCCAGAGGTCCTGGCGCGGGACGTCGGGACAATTGGGCCGGCCTTCGATGGCGTCGGCGTCGTACATTTCAAGATATTCCTCGGGCGCCAGGCGGTACGGATGATGCGGTGGCCCCCATGACAGGAAAAGGCAGAAAGGATTGTCGCCGTCGCGGTTCTGTAGATACCGGATGGTGTCGTCGGTCTGCGCCACCGCATCCCAACCCTCCCATAGCTGCCGGTCGCCCGCGTTGTCGGTGTAGTAGGAGCGGTCATAGTTGTGTTCGAAGTTGGCCCCCATCCAATAGTCAAAGCCTTGGCGTCGGGGCCCCGGTGGCACCAGAGCAGGGCGGTCCGGGCCATCGAGATGCCATTTTCCGATATAGGCCGTGTCATAGCCGGCTTGCTTGAAGCAATGCCCGATGCTTGTTTCCGTGGTTTTCAAGGCCACGTCGTTGATGACCAGGCCGGTCGAAAGGGGCGTTCTGCCGGTGATCAATGAGCCGCGGTACGGCCCGCAAACCGGCAGCATGGAAACCGCGTTGGTGTAGATCGTGCCGCTCTCGGCGAACGCGTCGATATTCGGCGTTCGGACGGCTTCCTCGCCAGCATATCCGACCGACGAAGCGCGTAGCTGATCTGCGAAGATGAACAACAGATTCGGTTTGGGGCGGCTCATCGTGAAAATCCTGTCATTTGGGTTCTATGTAAATCGGGCTGCTCCAGGCGCGATGGAAATCCGTCTGCACGACGCGGACCCAGTAGGCGCCTTCGCCATCGCCAATATCATCATCGGTGAATTCGAATTCGGCGTCGTAGGTTCCTTCTTCCGTGTGCAGCGTGGAGGCCGTGACGCATTGGTCCAGGCCGCCCAAATCCCAACGAAGGTCGCGGGACCGGACGTCGCCTACGGTAAAGGTCAGGTCCGCAGGACCCGCCTTGAACGTAACAACCGCATCATCGGGGGCATCGACATCGATCAGGACGCCTTCCTCCTGCCCGGACGTGACCGAGCGCCATCGCACGTGATCCTCTCCCCAGTCGTCGATACCGTATTTCGCCGTGTAGATATTCAGCGGCGACGCGGCCTCGATGCGGCCGTTCGCGAACTGCAGCCCACCGTCCCATTTCATGAACCTTCCACGGTCCTGATGGGTTGCGCCGGACCAGATGATCTTGATCCGGTTCGGATTGCGTGCCGCCGCATTGGGCTGGAAGCGCTTCACTTCGACGCTACGATTGAACAGGCTGATTGAGTCGATCGGCGCGGTCCCGTGAACCACGCCGGCGATCCGTACCGGCCCGGTTGCCGCGCCGACATCGCCCATGACATGGTCGTCCGCCGTGACGTTGAGATACATGCGCGCGCCTGTCGTGCCGTAGCAGTGCCGCGCCATCATCCCATCGTAAATTCCCTCGCGGCTGAGAGCGCGACAATAGATGGCGCCCAACCCACCCAGAACCGTCATTTCCGGCGTCGATGGATAGGCCAAGCCCGGCCGGCAGGTATGGTCGTCACTGGCGCCGACGATACCGACCCGCACGCCCGCCGCCAAAAACTCGTGCAGCCGCCATTCGAATACGCCGTGATTGGAACAAATCTCGAAGATCGGCTCGAGTTCAGGGTCCTGGGCCTCGAAATCCGAGCGCCGGCCGCCGATATGCGGAACCATGATCACCTTGCGGCCGGTTTCCGCGATGTACTCTCGGATTTTCGCCTGCAGGTCGTTGGCGTGAACGCATTCCGTACCGGATGCATTCTCGCCGATTTCCTCGGGCCATAACTGCCAATGGCTGCTTCTGTAAATGGGGCCTTCGTCATCCAGGAACAGCACATTACGGTCGCCGCCGGTTCCGGTCGGGCCGGACCATTCCCAACCGAAGAAGGCCGCGAACCGGCCTGGCTCATTGTGCTTCTTGGCGGCCTGGCGAACTTCCTCCAAGTCGGCGTCCGAGAGGATGAAGTCATTGCCCTGATGCGTCGTGAAATCGATCGCAGCCAGATCGCGCGCATAGGCGAAATACTCATCGGGCGTCCCAACCCCGACCGTCGACGCCGTTTGCGCCTGGGTGTCGCCCCAACAAATAATCTCGTCTACCCGGTCGCGAACGACGATCGGATTGGATACAGCGACGGTCGTGTCGCCGTCCATGAGTTTGAGCCGCCGCACGTCTGTGCCGGTTAGGACAACGCCTTCGATCCACGAAGCCCGCCCATCCTTCACTGAAAGGGACAGATCGACAGGCGGATCGGCATCAAGGGTAAGGCCTGGCGCGCCGATCGGCGTCGGGTTACCGAATTTGTCGTTGCCGCGAACCTGAACCCGAAACGGTACGCCATCTTCGACGATCGTTGGCGTTACGACGGTAAAATACTCCGACGGACCGCTGAGAATTCGAAAGTTGGGTGTCGAACAGTAAACGCGTTTGTATTCGCCCGAACTAAGAGGGTCCATGAACACGGCGAAGTCGCTGGCGCTCTCCGGGAAAGACTGGACCGCGAGCCCCCGCGAACCGCCGGACGTATCGCCGAGGACGACCGTGATGGTGTCTCCTGGATAGAGCGGGCCACCGGCGAGCCTGACAACCGCAACCGCATTGAAGGGCCGCTTGTGGCCGCGATGATCGAAAAAGGTCTCGAAATGCGCGCCCTCGCGGGAGCACGTAACGGACGCAAAATTGTCCGCCGCAGGATCGTCGAATTGTGGTTGCCCGAAATCGGCCTGTCGGCGCGTCCCGATCTTCAGGCCGCCGCCCACATCCATGGCATAGGCACCGACCGTGAAGGTGAGGGTCCAGGTCGAAAAACTTCCCACAACGACATCGGTGGTCGGCGATATGGCCACTGAGCCCCACGATTTTGCAGTCGTTTCATCGGTGTTTCGTTCGGTGATTTTACCCATGGTGCTCGGTTCCGCTCGGGTTGGCGCAATTCTGCATAGTTCAAACAGGCGTGAAGATCGACAAACGGCCCGGCACCACCCGACCGGCCCGAAGGCCGTCGGATAGTGTCAGATAACCGGGCACCCCACCGGGGCGCCCGCCGGGGAATCGCCGCTATTTGACCAGGATTCCTAGATCCGTGGCCATCTTGCGATACCGCTTGAAGTCGCTATCGATGTGCTTTGTGAATTCTTCCGGTCCCATGTAGCGCGGCACGTCACCGACGGCCTTGACCATTTTCTTCCAGCCCTTGCGCTTCATGGTGTCCTGGACCGCCTTGGCCCATTTATCGACGATCGGTTTCGGCAGATTTTTTGGTCCGATCACGCCGCGCCAGCCGAAAATATCCACTTCCGGATATCCTTGCTCGGCGTAGGTGGGGACGTTGGGGAACCCTTTGAGGCGTTTTTTCGTGGTTACCGCCAGGGCCCGTACCTTACCGGCCTTGATGAAATCGATCGCGGAGACAAGGTTGGTTTGATGGAAATCGGCCTCCCCGCGAAGGAGCGCAGCCATGGATCTCTTTCCGCCTTTATAGGGAACGGCCACGGCGGAATCGTTACCCAGCTTTGCCTTTTGCAGTAAAAGATGAATGCCGAAAAAGTGGATGCTGCCGGCGCCGGCATGGGAGAATTTCAGTTTGCCCGGCTTGGCTTTGATGGCGCCAAGCAAGTCTTTGAGGCTCTTGTAGGGAGAGTCCGCTTTGACGACCAGCACATTGGGATTCATCTGCGTCATCGCGATTGGCGTGTAGTCCGCCGGCGTATACCCGGTCGAGGTGTTCATCGCCGGATGCAGGACGTGACCGCCGATCATGCCTTCCATCAGTATATAGCCGTCCGGCTTCGCCTTTAATGCGAAGTTGATGCCGATGCCGCCCGATGCGCCCTTCTTGTTGACGACGATGATGGGTTGCCCGAGATGATCTTGGATATTGATCGCCATGATCCGGGCCGCGGTGTCTGTCGAGCCGCCGGCCCCTGAGGCGACGACCAGCTTGATCGGCTTGTCGGGATATTCTCCGGCCATCGCCGGGGCAAACGCGAATGCGCTGGCGGCCAAAACGGCGGCGGTTAAAAGTCCTCTTGGTCGTTGGTTTTTCATGGTCTCCTCCGTTATCGAATTTTGCGGGTTTCGATTTTTTGGGACGAATGGTGTCTTTACCTTTTAGTCGGTGATGATCTTTGCGGCCTTCGTCCCCTTGAGCCGCCAGTGAACAAAAATTGAGGCGCCCGCACTCAAGACGGCGAGAGCGAGGAAGCTGACGGAAATCGTACTGCTGACGAATATGTCTAAGGATCCGCCGGAAATTATCAGCGCCTTGCGAAGCTCATTCTCGAATAACGGCCCGAGAATGAAGGCGATGGCGAAAGGGGCGGCTGGGATTTTTTGAATTCGTAGTAAGAAGCCCAGGAAGCCCACGCCAAACATCGATACTACGTCAACCATCGTGCCGCGCACCGCGTAGGTGCCGTAGGTGGCCAGGATCAACACCACAGGGAACAAGATTTGAGTGGGCATACGAACCACCCACTTGGCCATGCGGATAACGCCGGATCCAACGAAGAGGAGAAAAACCAGGCTGACGAAGAGCAATAAGAACACGCTGTAGACAAAGTCGGGCGCCGATTCGAACAATAGCGGCCCGGGGTTCAGGCCGTGGATGACAAGCGCGCCCATCAATACGGCTGTTGTGGTGTCGCCGGGAATACCAAGACTCATCATCGGCACCAGGGCGGGCCCGCAGACGGCATTGTTGCCGGCTTCGGCTCCGGCAACCCCCTCAAGCGAGCCGTTGCCGAATTCTTCCGGGGTTTTCGAGAATCGTTGCGCCAAAAAGTATCCGAGGAAAGCCGCGGGGCTTCCGCCGAGGCCGGGAAGGGCGCCGAGGAGGGACCCGCCGGCGCTGGATCTGAGGTAGGTCGGCCAGTAACTGAGATATTGGCGGAAGCTCATGCTCGGCCCCATCTCGCCGACCGAGACCGTCTCCCGAGACTTATAGGCTTCTACACCGCGAACAATGATTTCGGGAATCGTGAACAGGCCCACCAGCAAGGTGAGGATATGCATTCCCGCCTGAAAGTCGTGGACGCCGAACGTGAAACGGCTGGAACCGTGGATCGGATCCTGGCCAATCGTCGCGACCAGAAAGCCGAAAATCGCGGCGATCAATCCTTTCAACAGCGATTCCCCGGACACGCCCGCGATGATGGTTATCGAGAAGAGAATCACCGCAAAGACCTCGGGAGCCCCAAATTCGAGGGCGAAGGTTGCGACGATCGGGAAAATCACTAAGGCCACGACGGTGGACAGAATGCCAGCCGTGAAGGATGCGTAGAGCGCCATCTCAAGCGCGAGCCGGGCTTTGCCTTTTTTCGCCAAAGGGTATCCGTCGAGCACGGTCGCGGCGGCGTTGGGTGTGCCCGGGGTGGCGATCATGATCGCTGTCACGGAGCCGCCGTAAATGGCCGTGACATAAATCCCGAGCAATAGGGCGATAGCGGTTTGCGGGTCCATGAAGAACGTCAGCGGCAGCGCAATGACGACCGCCATGATTCCGGTCAGTCCGGGCGTCACGCCGACGAACATTCCCCAGACGACACCAGCAAAACACGATGCGATGACGTCCCAACGCAGGATCAACAAAAAGCTTTGAACGAGGGCGTCGAAGTCGATCATGCGACCCCCCATCCGACTAGCGGTGCTGCGAGCAGCGCCACATCCACTACGCCGTCGGGCGTGCGCGACGACTCAATCCAATCCAAAATTCCAAGTGCGTTGGTCGGAAGCAGGATGTTGGCGATCTTGACGAAAAAATACAGCAGCAGTGCCGGGAGAACGACGGCGATGCCGCCGATCACCCACAGACGGCGCTCGCCGAAATAGTAGATTGTCACGGCGACGCACAGCGCCGACCCCAGGGTCAAACCAACAAGATAGATCGCGCCGATATACCCGACGCAAATCAGCGCCGTCCCGCCGGCCAATGTCCAGTCGGAAAACCGGGCCCGACCCTGACGCTCTTCGCGTAAATAGGCGATAAGACTTTGCGCCAGATAGAGGGCGCCCAGTCCCGCTAGCAAAATGAATAAGGCGTTCGGCAGAAATGCCGGCGAGTTGACGGTGCCCGCGAATTTTAATGGCACATACACGGCATTGGGAACGACGACGAAGTACCCCAGCAAACCCGCGCTCAGGCAGAGCGCCGCCGCAATGACATCGCCGCGATGAGTGGGCGTTTCCAGTTCGATTGGGGAGGGTGGTTCGGGAATCGATTGCTGCCCCGTGCTGCCGGGGATCGATGATCGGTCGTTTTTAACGCCGTCGAGCGACACAGAACGTCGCCTCCCAAATTATACCCCCTGGACCTTCTAACGAGGCCGTTGATTCCATGTTGGTTTAAAATGCATTATAGGAAAAATATATTTTTTCTATATCTTTCATAGGAAAATACGATGAAATATACACAACTGCGCTCGTTCCACGCGGTGGCTCAGGCAGGAAGCTTCACGAGTGCGGCCAGGTACCTGAATGTGTCCCAGCCGACCGTGACCGAACAGGTTCGCGATTTGGAAGCGACCTACGCAATCGAATTATTCAATCGATCGCAGCGCCAAGTCAGGCTCACGACCGTCGGAAGATCGCTGTATGAGATTACGCAACGCTTCTTTGGCATTGCCGATGAAACGGATAAGTTTTTACGCGCCGCGGCGGACTACGGGGCCGGACACCTCCGGGTGTCGTCCGTGTTGCCGTTCTTCATCGTCGAGATTCTGACTGCCTTTCGGAAACAATACCCGCAAGTCAAAGTATCGGTCGCGGCAGGTAACTCGGTGACGACGCTGAAAAGCCTCCTGGGCTATGAATCGGATGTCGGGATTTTGTCGGATCATGAACCGGATCATCGTCTTTTCACTCACATCCATGACAGCCACGCCCTCGTGGCATTTGTCAGTAAGCGTCACCCGTGGGCACAGCGTACGGGAATTAGTCTGAGTGAACTGGACGGTCAGCCCATGGTGCTCCGGGAGGTCGGATCGAACACACGCCGCGCCTTCGAAGCCGCAGCCGTCGATGCCGGCATTTCTCCAACCATGGGGCTCGAAATTGAAAGTGGAGAGGCGATCCGTGAAGCCGTTGCCGAGGGGCATGGGATCGGCGTCTATGGCGAGCGCTCGCTGCCGGCCGACCCACGCCTCAAAGTTCTTCCCTTCACGGACGTGAACGTCCGTCTCAACCGTTACCTTGCGTGTCTAAAGGAGCGCAGGAACGAGCATCTCGTCGCCGCGTTTTTCACGATTGCCGACCGGGCGCGTTAACCGAAGTCTTCGGCCGCAACGGGGCAGGAGTAATCTTGGGCGGCGTTCAGGCGGGATTCCAGTCCGGCCGACCCTCGCTCTTCTTGTCGTATGGCACTCGATAGGTATCCAGGAAATCATGGAAATGCACGGTGGTTTGCTGCTGGTCCAGGAACACCACGGCATAGGCGGGCTGTTCATGACTCTTCGGCACCACCTCGACGGAATCAAAATCCAACGGGGTTTGGTGATTGGTAGCCCGCAACGTCGTGAACGGAATTCCCAACCAACTGCCGGCGATCGGCCGATGCACATGGCCGAAAAAGAGATGACGAATGTTGTCGTACTCCGAAACGACATCGCCGATCCGGTTTCCGTCGCCACCAAGTCCGATACGGTCGATGGACGGGATACCGATGTCGAAGGGCGGATGGTGCATGAACAAGTAAACCGGCTTGTCCCGAGAGCCGTCTAGTGCCTGCCGCAACCAGGCGAGTCGATCGTCGCAATAACTACCCCAACCCTTTCCCTGTTCGACGGTATCCAGCAATAGGAAGTGACCGGCGCTGGTATCGACCCCTGTCTGCAGAAAGCCGTTCGAATCCAGCGGCAAATCCGGAAACTCCGTCAACAGGCGGTCACGATGGTCATGGTTGCCCACCAGCAAATGGATCGGAACGCGCAATTTCGCGAGACAGTATTTCAGGTCCTCATACGCTTTCGGCTGTGCGACATGCGCAAGATCACCGGTGAGGACGCATAGCTCGGCATCGGCATGGTTGCGGTTGATGTCGTCGATGCAGGCTTCGAGACGCTCGCAGGGGTTCAAGCCATGCAGCATCTCGCCGCGCGGCACGAGGTGAGTATCGGTAAAATGGATGAACTTCATGGCGCCCCCGGTGACGAATGTGATCCCGTTAACTCTGCGTAATCTTCACGGCGCGATGCGGCGGCCAACAGCAGGCGGGTATAATCGTGTGACGGGTTGTCGAATATTCTGTGGGTCGGGCCGGTTTCCACAACCTTTCCGTCCTTCATAACCACCGTCTCGTCCGCGATCTGCTTGATGACGCCGAGATCGTGACTGATGAACAGGCATGCCGCTCCGGATTTTTTCTGTATGCCCTGGAGAAGCTTCAGGACATGGGCTTGTACGGATACGTCCAACGCCGACGTAATCTCATCGCAGAGAAGAAGGTCAGGTTCGGCGGCGAAGGCACGGGCGATGGCAACGCGCTGCTGCTGTCCGCCGGACAATTGACGCGGAAAGCGCCTCAAAAGGTCGGCCGACAGCTCCATGTCTTCCAGGAGCTCGACCGCTTTATCCCGAGCGGGCTTTCCTTTTACACCGAAAAATATTTCCTGTGGGCGGGTCAGGATGGATTCAACCCGGCGCCGAGGATTCAGGGATGAAAGCGGATCCTGGAACACAAGCTGAATTCGACGCCGCAGGTCCGCCGAACGGTGCTTATCGATCATGTTGATCGGATTGCCGTCGAACGTGACCGAGCCGGAGGTCGGTGCGAGCAGACCGGCTACGATATTCGCTATGGTCGACTTTCCGCTTCCCGACTCCCCGACAAGGCCGAGCGCGTCGCCATGATTTACCTGAAAGGTCACGTCATCAACGGCAAGGGCTTCCTGCTGCGGGTTAAACAACGCGTCGACCGACCATCTCTGCGCATACCGGAACGAGAGGTCTTTCGCCGTCAGCAGCGGTTTGGCCGTCGCGCTTTTGGGGGCGGGCGCGGCAACCTTCGCATCCACGCGGGGAATTGCCGCCGCAAGCATCTTTCCGTAGTCGGTCTGCGGCGCCGAAAACACACGCGACGCCTCGCCACGTTCCACCACCTTACCGTCGAGCATGACCAGAACCTTCTCGCACATGTAGTCGGTCAGCGTCAGGTCGTGGGTGATGTAGACGAGGGCGGTGCCCAACCGGTCGCGCAATTCCTTGACCAGCTTGAGAACCTGCATCTCGGTCGTGGTATCGAGCGCGGTGGTCGGTTCGTCCAGAATCAATAGATCCGGTTCGCAGGCCAATGCGCCGGCGATCACGATGCGCTGGCGTTGCCCGCCGGAGTTCTCATGCGGGAAACGGCCGTAAATTTTCTCCGGTGTCGGAAGATTGGTGCCCTCGAACAGTTTGAGGGTATGAACGCGCGCCTGCGCGGCATCGAGTTTCTGGTGGATGCGTAGGATTTCGTCGATCTGGTCGCCGACTTTCATATGGTAGGTCAACGATGTCAGGGGATCCTGCGGAACCATGGCGATGCGGCTGCCCCGCATTTCGCGGATCTTCTCATCGTCGAATTGCAGAATGTCTTCGCCGTTGAACCGAACTTCGCCGCCGACGATCGTGCCTCCCGGCCGGGTGTAAGCCATCAGCGCGCGGGCAACGGTGGATTTGCCACAACCGCTCTCTCCAACGATGCCGAGCGTTTCGCCCTTGTTGACCGTGAAGCTGACGCCGTCGACGGCCATCGTGAGGTCGTCTGATGCCGGGTTGCCGTAGGCAACTTGGAGGTCTTTGACTTCGAGAAGCGTCATCGCCAGCCTCAGCTCAGACCGCGGGCGGCATCAAGGCCTAGCGCATTTGCAAGTCCGTCACTCGCGAAATTCAGCCCAATGACGAGAGTGCTGATGAAGAACGCGGGCAGAAGGATGAGCCAAGGCGCCGAATAAATCTGGCCGACGCCTTCTGAGACCATCAATCCCCAATCCGGCGTTGGCGGCGAAATACCGAGACCGAGAAACGACAAGGCACTGACGATCAAGATGGCCGATGACGTGCGTATCGCGAATTCAACGACGACCACTTCTATGACGTTCGGGGTGAGTTCCCGCAAGATTACGGACAACACCGATTCACCCCGCAGGCGGGCGGCCTTTACATAAGCCAGCGGCACCTGGGTCAACGCTTGGGCCCGGATGGTTCGGACCGCACCTGGGAAATAGCTGAGACCGACGACAACCGTCAGAACGGCGACAGAGCGGCCAAACCCAACCACGAACAAGGCGACGAATAAGATGCCCGGAATGGAAAGTTTGGTGTCGACGATGCGCATGATGACGTCATCGTAGAGGCCGCCGATATAGGCAGATGACACGGCGAAGAAAGTTCCGATCAGCACGGCACCAAGAACGCCGACCATGGCGACGGTGATCGATGTGCGGCCGCCCATCATTAATCGCGACAAATAATCCCGACCGATAACGTCGGTGCCCAGTACAAAGTCGGCGTGACCCGGCGATACCATCGGAGTCCCGACCAGTTGGGTCGGTCCGTACGGGATCAGCAGCGGTGCGAACAAAGCGCAGAAGAGATGAAGCGTCACCAGCGCCACACCGATCGTGGTGCCGGGGCTATGGGTCAGGATCGACCCTAGGGATTTATCGTTCGCTAACATGGCTTCGCACTCTGGGATCGAGGACAATGATGGCGAAGTCCGCCAACAGGTTCATGAGCACCACCAAGAGCGCGCCCAGGAACGCGATTGCCTGGACGACATGAACTTCGCGCGTATCGACCGCCTCGATCAGTTCGATTCCCAAACCCGGGTAGCCGAAGACCTTTTCGACGACGATGAGACCGGACAACACGCCGGCCACGTAGAGAGCCGTCGCATTCAGCGTAGGAATTACGGAGGCCGGGAGAACATGCCGGAATACGATGCGATGTTCCGGAACGCCGGAAAGGCGGGCGCGTTCAACGAAGTCGCTGTTCATCGTCTCCGCGAATCCAACCCGCAACAACCGGCTCAAATGGGCGACATGTCCGATAATGACGGTAATCGCCGGCAGCAGGGAGACCGCGAGCAATTGGAGCGGGGGTGCGTCGTTGAAGACGGTGATGACCGCTGGAAACAAGGGTATCCAGACGGCAAAAATGATGATCAACACCGTTCCGATGACAAAGTCGGGGATCGAATACCCAATGATGGATGTGGTCGAGACGACCGCGTCGGTGCGTCGGCCACGCCAGTATCCTGTCGTGGCGCCAATCGCGAAGGCGACCGGCATGGTTATCAATGTAATGACGGCGCCGAGTTGAAGAGAATTCAGAAGCGGATTGAAAATGATTTCGCCGATCGGAATTTTGTCGACCGTCGTCACGCCGAAATCCCCAACCACAGCGCCGGCGAGCCACGTGAAGAAGCGGATCGGCGCAGGTATGTCCAGACCCAGGTCGTGCCGCATTTCCTCGATCTCGGCCTGCGTCATGACGCTGACGTCGTCCTCGGTCAGATAGACGTCGAGCGCATCTCCCGGCAAGACCTCGGTTGCCAGAAAGACAAATACCGCAACTAGAAATATGACGAGAACGGACAGCGCGGTCCGTCGGATCATTGCGGTGAGCATTGGGTCACTCTCAAAAATTACGCTATCGGCGGCGCCGGAGCGTGAAACCCTTAGCGGTGGGCAACCGGGGTGAAGAGGCGACGGGATGATTGGCGATACCGCTCGCTGTCATCCCGTCTCTCGCTTCTAAGAGTTACGATTTCCAGACGGCGTCGAACTTCCCGGACCAACTCTGGGAATGTGCCGTCCAGCCCTTCACGTTGGAGCGATGAACGTCGATCGAGCGTCGCCCGATGACAAACAGGGTCGGCACTTCCTCGTGGAGGATACGCTGCATCTCGTGATAGACCGCACGCCGTTCCTTTGCGTCGCCGGTTGCCATCGCCTTCTTATACAGCGCGATATATTCGTCGCCCTTTGCGCTGGGATGCCAGTAGCCGCTTTCGTTGTATGTCGGCCGCGCCATGCGGAAGAGATTCGCGGCCGGGTTCCGGGGGCCGACCGGGCCCATAGCGAAACGGTGCTTGCGGGTCTTCTTCTTGTCTTCGACACGCCACTTGCGATAGCCGCTCTTCTGGCGTGCTTCGATCGGCAGGGTGATCCCTGCGTCTTTCACCGATTCCGACAGGACCTGGAATACGCGGTCGATTTCCGGATAGTAGCTCGAATAATAGAGCGTCGGCAGAGTGATACCGTTGGGATGTCCGGCATCGGCCAACAGCTTCTTCGCCTTTTTCACATCACGGACGACGCTCTTCGCCAAAAAGTCCGCGTTGAAATTGGCCATATGCGTGTCGTTGGTGATCCACGCCGACTTGCCGCCGTAGACGATGTCGACGATCTTCTGGCGATCAATGGCCAATGTCAGCGCTTGGCGGATACGCTTGTCGTTGAAGGGCGAGCCTTCATATTTCGGAAGCACGGTCAGCATTTGCGATCCCGCCTTGGCGATATCGACAACTGTATCGGGCAGTTTCTCGAACTGCGGCACCATCGCCGGATCAATGGCGAGCACCATATCGAATTGCTTCGACCGGTAGCCGTTCATAGCGGCGGACATCGGTTGCACCACGACTTCCAGTGAGTCGAGATGGGGCCCGTCGCCCCAATATTTGTCGTTCGCCTCGTAAATGACCCGCCGCTGGGGGTCGATCTTGGCGAATTTGAACGGGCCGCTGCCGATGCCGTCCATCCCGATCTTATCGAGCGGCGCTGCCGGCATGATTACCTGGCGGTATTCGGCCGCCCACCATGCGAATTCGGCGTTGGGCGACTGCAGGTGGAACCGCACCTTGTTGGGACCGGCCTTTTCGACCTTTGCCAACATCTTCTTGGCGAAGGAGGTGCCGAGCTTTTTATTGCGGTGAAAATCGTATGAGGCGATCACGTCTTCGACGGTCAGATCACGGCCATCGTGGAATTTGATGCCCTCGCGGATATCGACTTCCCAGACCGTTTGATCGTCGCTTACGGCTTCCCACTTGGTCGCCACTTCCGGGTGGACACTCAAGTCTTGATCGACCCAGGTCAGCGCGTTGTAGACGTTCTTGGTGCGAATCTCGATGCCGGCGTAGGGATGCTTCGCCTTTTTTATGCTCTTGTGTTTCGAATTGTGCCCCAGGACCGCATAAACCAGTTTTCCGCCCTTTTTTGGTTTTTCCGCCGCGATGCTTGTGCCCGGGAAAATGAGATCTCCAAGGGTCAAGGCGACAGCTGTGCCGCCGGCACCTGCGATGACAAACCGTCGTGTGAATAAGGATTTCGGGTTCATGACGTATCCTCTCCCTGTATATGAGTGTTAAGCCTCACAGTTTTATAGTTTTATTGTTGCAGTTTAATGCAATCACGCTCCTTCAGCGAATTTCGAAAAATTCAAACCTGAATCTTCCGCCATTCATTTCACGATTCTGCATGGGGCAATGTTCCTACGAACCCAACTATTGGGCCAATAGAAAATAAAGATGGTATTTATTGGTTTAATCAATGGGTCGTGTGTGACTCGGAATTCTTCATTCGGTACCGGGGAGCGGGGATCTACCGCATCAGGTCGCGCATTGAGACGCTCTCGTCCGCCAGGGCGGCATCGTCGAGCGGCTTGTCGCCGCCGATCAGACGGCGGGCGACGCGCATGTCGCGGGGGCGGTTGACGCTCATGGCGCCGACGAGTCGGTCGCCGGCCATCTGAAAGCCGATGAAATCGGTGGACCTTGGATTGCCGCGGAAAACGACGCGATCCCAGCTTTCCGGCATCCCGGCTACCTGCAGGTTCGCGTCGAACTGATCCGACCACATCCACGGCACTTCACTATAGGCTTGTGTGTCGCCGCACATGGTCTTGGCGGCGGCTATCGCTTGGTTCTGGGCGTTTTGCCAGGATTCCAGCCGGATGTGACGGCCATAGAGGGGATTGAGATGGTTGGTGACGTCGCCCGCGGCGTAGACGTCGGGGGCGGAGGTTCGGCCGAATTCATCGACCACGATGCCGTTGTCGACCGCGAGGCCGGCATCTGCCGCGAGGGCGGTCTCGGGGATGATGCCGACCCCGACCACGGCCATGTCCGCCGGAATTTTTTCGCCGTCGGCGGTGATGGCATGACTAACCGATCCATCGCCCTCGAAAGAAGCGATCCCGGTGTTCAATCGGATATTGACGCCCTGGTCGGTGTGGAGGCTGAGAAACGCTGCCGATATTTCCGGCAGGACCGCACGGCCCATCAACCGGTCGGCCATTTCCAGCACGGTGACGGCGCATCCTTGTTGCCGGACGCTAGCCGCGACTTCCAGGCCGATGAAGCCGCCGCCGACTACAACGACACGCTTGCCGTCGCCCAGGCCGCCCTGAATGGCCCGGCTGTCGTCCAAGGTGCGGAGATAGTGAATATTCGCGAGGTCGGCACCGGGAAGGGCCAGCCGCCGAACCGCGCCGCCGGTGGCGAGCAGAAGTTTGTCGTAGGAAACACTACTGCCATCGTCGAGCATGACGATTTTTCCATCAAGATCGAGCGTAGTCGCCCGCTGGCCGAGCCGGCAATCGATATCGTTCTCGGCATAGAAAGCATCGTCTCGCACCGGCGTGTGCGCCTCGGGCCGCCCTTGGAGCAGCTCCTTGGACAGCGGTGGCCGCTCATAGGGCAGGTGCGGTTCATCGCCGATCAGGATGATTCTACCGGCAAACCCTGCGCCGCGCATGGCTTCGACGGCACGGCCACCGGCATGGCCGGCGCCGACCACGACATAGAATTCTGATTCGGACATGGTGCAGGATCTCCGGCGGTAGTGCCGTCGTTATGGGCTAGGCTTTGACCAGAACCTTGCCGTCCTCGATCTTCACCTCGAAGGTGCGAAGGCCTTCGGATACGGGCGGGCACAAAGCCTCGCCGGTCTTGATGCTGAAGCGGCCTTCATGCAGGGGGCATTCGATCTCGTCGCCTTCCTGAAATCCATGCACCATCGACGCGAATGCGTGGGTGCAGATGTTGCTGGTCGCGAATATCTCGCCGTCGACGTTGAACAGCGCGATTTCCGTGTCGCCGACCTCAACCTTGATGGGCTCGTCGGGTGCGACGTCGTCTTTTGCTGCAACGGAGTGCCAGGTTGCCTCTGTCATGGTTCTTTTCCGTCCCCTAATTGAAAGGCCCCGAAGACCGGAACCGCTGTAAGCCAAAAACTGAATTTATATATAGAGTTCCCGGATTAGCGTCTCCAGTGTAATTTGGCGTTCCGCCGCTGCCGCGGTAGGGCCATTCCGTCGACAACACATCGATCCAATCCCGAATGAGCTTTGAGCCGACCTTTGAGACGCTGCTCTATGTGGCGCTTGTGTATGTATTGAGCGGCGGCGTGAAGGGCGTGCTGGGCATCGGATTGCCCCTGGTCAGCATTCCATTACTCGCGGGAACGATGGGGCCAGTCACGGCGATGGCCTATATGGTCGTCCCGACCTTTGCCGTGAACCTGTGGCAGGTGATCCAAAGCGGATACTTGATGGGGGCGTTCAAGCGGTTCTGGACCGCCTATCCGCTGGCAATTCTTGGTGTCGCTATCGGCGTGTCGTTCTTGACAAGGATGGATGCGGCAACATTAACCGCGATGGTCGGGGTGCTGGTCATTTTCGTGTCGGTCAGCCAGCTCTTTCCGTTGCGGCTATCCGTGCCACACGGCTTCGAACCTTGGGTCACGCCAATCGTGGGGCTGTGTTCCGGCATGCTTGGCGGCATTTCGAGCTTCCTAGGTCCTTTCATGGTGATCTATCTGGTGGCGCTGCGGGTTTCCAAGGATCAGTTTGTCGGCGCGATCGCCTTGTTCTATCTGATCGCCGGCATTCCATTCTTCGGCGGGCTGGCGGTGAGCGGCGAACTTGGCGTCGAGGAGTTGATCGGCTCGACTGCGGCATCCGTTATGATCCTGTTCGGCGTCGTCGGGGGACAATGGGTTCGCAAGAAAGTATCGCCGGAACTCTTCCGCAAAGCCGTGTTGATCATGCTGATTCTAATCGGCGCGAACATGATCCGAAAAGGATTCATGGTGTGAGGCGGTATGCACTCCGGATGATGCCATGATCGATCTTGGACTTTCCACTTTCGCGTTGGCGGCAATCTTTTGTGCCTTTCTGGTGGCCGGTACCGTCAAGGGCGTGATCGGCGCGGGGTTGCCGATGGTAGCGGTACCGACCGTTGCGATGGTGCTCGATCCTGCGCTCGCGGTGGCGATCCTGATCGTGCCGGTCGTTGTCTCGAACGTCTGGCAGGGTTTTCAGGGCGGTCTTTATCGCGACGCGTTCCGGCGGTTTTGGCCATTTCTCTTTTGCTTGTGCATTTTCGTGTTCGGCGGCGCACAGGTACTCGCCAACGCCGATCCTCGGGCGATGTCTCTGGTAATGGGGATCGTCGTTATCGTGATCTGCGCGGTGCAGCTTCTCGTGGGGCGCATTATGATCCCAGTGAAGACCCAGCACTGGCTCAACCCCGTTGCCGGTGCCGTGTGCGGTATCTTCGGCGGTGTCGCGGGGATGTTGGCGTTGACGATTGTGTATTCGGCCGCGTTGCGTCTCCCAAAGGATTTGCTGATCAGTCTGCTTGCGTTGATCGCCCTGTGTGGGACGACACCGCTCTATGCCAGTCTGATCCTCAATGATGTCCTTGGGTGGCGTGAAGTTGGCTTTTCGGCGTTGGGTCTGGTGCCGGTCTTGGCGGGAATGGTATTCGGCAAATGGATTCGCGACCGCATCTCGCAGGATAGCTTCGAGCGCATTCTCATGGTCGCCCTCGTCGTGATCGGATTGAACCTGATCCGGAAGGGACTGTTTTAGGTCTTACCCGGCGACAGGCTTTTGAACCGGTGTACGAACCGCGCTTTCACGGTTACTGCGGGGACGGGCGTCAGTAGGATCTTGGGGAGACGTTGATACCGGCCGAAAAAGCGCCGCGCCTCGGCTTCGGTGAATCCGGCAAGCTGTACAGCTTCGAGGAAGGCCGACATGCGGTCGGCACGCTTGATCAGCTTGGACACTTTCGCCGGCAGCGTTGCCGGCAGCCCGAAGCGAATGTGGATGGCCGCCAGGAGTTTGTTCTCGAGCGACTTGTAGTCGAGCCCAACCGCCGCCTTGAACGGTGAGATCAGATCGCCGATCACATATTCCGGCGCGTCATGCAGCAGCGCCGCCAGCCGCCACTCCGGGGCGAGCTTGGGATCGATGAAGCCGCAGAGTTCGTCTACGAGGAGGGAATGCTGGGCGACCGAGAAAGCCGACCGCCCGGCGGTCTGTCCGTTCCACCGCGCGACCCGCGCCAGGCCATGCGCGATATCTTCGATCTCGACATCGAGCGGGGAAGGATCGAGCAGATCGAGCCGACGCCCGCTCAACATCCGCTGCCAAGCGCGTGCTGCCATATCGGTCTACAACCTTCGAATTAGATCGTCTTGCCGCGCGGCGGCTCGTCAGTGCCGGGCTTGGGCATCCGATGCGGCCCAGTTCCCTTTTTGCGGCGGATGATGATGTCTCCGTCCTCGGTGATCTCGGGTGTTTCGTATTGCGGGATCGATCGCATCAAGGATTCAAGCGCACGCACCATCTTGTCCAATCCCTCGGCGGCAAGACGCGACGGATCGTCTTTTTTGTCGGCGGCGTTGGCGGGCAACGCGACAACCGCAAACAGCGCGGCGGCAAGACAGGAATTGCGGATCGGCGTTAGCATGGAATATCAGCCTTTTCGCGGGTAATGTTATCACCCTCATATCGGTATCATATACTGTAAATCAATCAGGAGAATGGCATGAACGCCAACGGAGCGGGTTATCGCGTGGCACTCGGCGGCTTGGGCGCGATTGGATTAAAGGTTGCCCGCGCGCTGGACGATGGCATTCCCGGCCTGACCCTGACCGCCGTTTCCGCCAACAACCGCGAGGCGGCGGCCGAGCGTGTGGCGGACTTCAAAACGCCGCCGCCGGTAGTGGGCCTGGGCGACTTGGCGGGCCTCGCCGACGTGGTCATTGAATGTGCACCGGCGGCGGTATTCGATGCCATCGCGGAGTCGGCGATCGAAGCCGGCAAGATTTTCATGCCGCTGTCCTGTGCCGCCCTGTTGTCGCGTCCACATCTCGAAAAGCGCGCGGCGGAGACCGGCGCCCGCATCATCGTGCCGACCGGTGCGCTGGTCGGATTCGACGCGGTCCGTGGTGCGGCGGAAGGCGGCATCAACTCGGTCACCATGAAAACGGAAAAGCCGCCGAAAAGCGTCAAGGATGCGCCCTATCTCGCGGAGCACGGCATCGACGTCAGCAACCTGACGGAGCCGCTGCAGATTTTCAAAGGATCGGCACGCGACGCGGCCGTGGGGTTCCCGGCCAACGTCAATGTCGCCGCGGCGCTCAGTATGGCCGGTATCGGGCCCGATGAAACGACGATCGAGATTTGGGCCGACCCCGACCAGCCGCGTAACAAGCACACGATCACGGTGGATGCGACCTCGACCCGTTTCACCATGGTGATCGAGGGCATCCCGACGCCCGACAATCCGGCAACCGGCCTGCTGACACCGTTGAGCGTCATTGCGACGTTGCGCGGATTGACCAGCACCCTGCGCGTCGGGACTTAGCATTTAGGTGGGCGCTGGCTGCGGACGCGTGAGAAGGAGCTGGAGCGCGCCGACAAAGCAGAGCACGGCCAGCAGATAGAATGCCCAATAGTATTCTCCGGTGCCCGCGACGATGCCGCCGAAGATGAGCGGCATGGTCATGATGCCGCCATAGGTGAAGAACTGACCGCCGCCGCTTGCCTCGCCGGCCTGGTCATCGGGGACGAGGCGGACGATCTCGGAAAAGAACAGCCCGACCCAGCCGTTGGCGCTCAATCCCAGCAGGGCGGTAACCGCGCTCAAAGCCGCGAAAGGCCATGCGGACTCGAATTGTGCTGTCAGCGCGAACCCAATGGCCATGCAGACGCCGGTCAAGATCAGGATCGTTCGTGAACTCAGCACGCGTTCGGCGATGATGCCCCAGAACAGGCGTATCGGAATGCCGCAGCCGCTGAAGATGGCATAGAGGAGCCCGGCGCTGGCGATCGACAGGGCGACCCGCTCGGTCAAGAAGACCACGAAATAGGATGCGAAGGTCACCTGTGCCCCCGCGTAGATAAATCCCATGACGGCGAGCGCGCGCAGATCGGGGCGGCTCACCGCGATGCGCAGCGGCTTCACGAAGCTTCCGGTGCCGATTGGGTGTGTCCGGTCACGGTCGACGTCCAACCGGGTCCGCGTCGGCTGGATGAGCATCATCACCGCGACCGACGCGACTGCGACTGAGCCGATGGCCACTTTCCAGTCGTAAGCGAGCAAGAGGGCGGGCACCACCACACCGGCCAGGACGCCACCCATCGGGGTCGCGCATTGCTTCGCCGAGAAGACGAAGGCGCGCCAGCGCGGCGGTGTGGTACGGGCGAGCACGTGTGATCCGGCGGGATTCATCGGCCCGTTCGCCATCCCGATGGCGATAGCGCAAAACACTGCCGTGGCGATTGTGCCGAGATTGAAGGCGGCGGTTCCGATCGCGGTAAAAAGCAGCAGGGTCTGCATGACGCGAACCGTGCCGAAGCGGATCACCAATGGGCCCGCAAACAATCCGCCGATCATGGCGATCAGATAGACGAGGGATGTGAAACCGCCGACATAGACCGTGGGAATGCCGATGTCCGGTGCCGCTGCCGGGGCCACGACCGGGATTGCATAGGCCGCCATGGTCATGATCGACTGCGCCGCGAACATGGTCGGCAGCGCGATCTTTGCGTCGCTGCGAAGGAGGTCCCGCATCATCCTTCCTGGGGTTCGGGGGCCGGATCGTTGGCGAGTGCCACGGCGGTGCTGGCGCAAACGGACATCACGGCGATCACGGTGAAGGGGATATCGTAGCCGCCCGACAGATCGACCAGCAAACCGAAGGCGGGCGGCACCACCATCGCCCCGGCAAAGAAAAAGAACTGCGCCCCGCCGGTGGCCTCGCCGATGCGGCCGTCCGGCGCCAAACGGGCGACTTCCGACATATAAAGCCCGTTCCAGCCGAGTGCGCAGCCGCCGAGGACCACCGAGAGAACGAACACGATGGCAATCGGCCAAAGTTGGGCGAAGAGCGCGATTACGATCAGGAGACAAGCCGTGGTGAGGCCGAGTAGGATCAGAAGCGCGCGGGCGGATACGACGCCCCCCGCGATGCCGCCCCAGAAGATGCGGCCGGCGATTCCACCGCTCTGAAAGGCGGCGTAAGCAAAGCCGGCGATGGTCAGCGGCATGCCCACCGCGCCGGTCAAATACACGACCAGAAACGAAAACAGGCAAACCTGGACGCCGGAGTACAGCACCGCGGCGACGGTTAGCCAACGTAACAGACGGTGCGCCAGGATTAGCCGAATGGGCGCCATGATCGATACTTTGGACCGGGGCGTGCCGGGATCGCTCGGGATGTCGATCCGTGTTCGCGTCGGTTGAACGAGCAGGGCCAAGAGAACCAAAACAGCGGCCAGGATCAACGTGGCGGCCTGCCAGCCATACCAGGCCGCCAGGACCGGGGTAATGGCACCGGCGAGCGCGCCGCCCAGGGTCACACCGGATTGTTTGACAGAGAAGACAAAAGCGCGCCACCGGGCCGGCGTATGCCGCGCGAGCACGCCCGAACTTGCCGGATTGGCGGTGCCGTAGGCGACGCCAAGGCAAATCGCACTCAGCATGGCCGTGGCGGGGTGCGCCAGGACGAACAGGCCGAGACCGGCAGCGGACAGGACCAATGCCGCCTGGCTCACCCGGATCGCGCCGTAGCGCTGCACCCAGGGGCCGGCGGCCAGCCCGCTCACCATGGCAGCACCGTATAGCCCGGCGACCCACGTGCCGATCAGCGTCGCCGCGACGCCGATGTCCACGGCTGCTTCCGGTGCAAGCACCGGCACCGCGAAATCCGCCATCGACATCAGCGACTGGATCGCCAGCATCGCGAGCAGGGGGATCAGCACGGTGGGAGTCAGGAGGTCGCGCAATTGACGATTTGGTTCGACTGTTTCGATGCGGGGAGCAAGGGCCAACGATCCGTGCTTAGCGTGGCCCTAGGGGTGAAGCAAACGGTTTCCCGCGAAAGCGGGATTCCATAGTCGCAACGCCTCCGCTAGAACGGAACCGCCAAATCCGCCCGGGGCAGGATCGTCGTCCGTTTCATCAAGCGTTCAGCCGTTGGATCGAATTCGCCGCGGCGGTGCATCGTGGAGGCGTTATCCCACATCAGTGCGTCGCCGAGCTGCCATTCGTGGTCGTACATGAAACGTGGCTGCAGGCACCATTCGTATAGGCCTTGCAACAATTCCGCGGACTCATCCTCCGGCATGCCCTCGATGCCGGCGGTCATGCCCGGATCGGCATAGATTGCCTTTTTGCTGCTGATTGGGTGGGTGCGGATCAACGGGTGCGTAATGTCCGGCGTCATCGCGGTCTGTTGGTCGTTGGTCGGCTCGCTCCACCGTTTGTTGAAATAGGCATAGGAGTGCATCGCGCGCAGACCTTCGAGCGATGCCTTTCGGTTGTCGGGCAGGGCGGCGTAGGCGGCGGCTAAATCGCAGAATCCAGTGTTGCCGCCGCTCGGCGGAATCTTGACGCTATAGAGCAGAGAGCCGACCGCCGGGTGCTTTCGGTAGATTTGATCGTGGTGCCAGCCCACCTCGTGATCGGACAGGATTCCAATTGGTTCGCCGTTTTTCTTCAGGTTCGAGACGATGAGGAGCTCCGGATGATCCGGCGCCAGGTATTCCTCGCGAACGTGGATTTCCAGCGCGCCGAATAGGGCGCTGAAGTCGACGATGTCTTTCTCTTCGAGCGTTTGGTCGCGGAACAGCAACAGGCCGTGTTCGGCCCATAGCCAACGCAGTGCATCCACTGTCGCAGGGTCGTGGTCGCGTGCCAGGTCGATGTCTGACACTTCGACACCGAAATTTTCCAAGGGCCGTGTTTTCATTCGTGCGATCGCCTCGTATTACCGTCGCGCATGCGTCGGGTTAGCCAATTTGTCCGGACAAATATAATGTTCCAGCAAGGCCCATCCTGCAAGTGCTGATGACGCCAACGCGCAATACAGGCAGTCGCAATCGCGAGGAATTGAAACATCGGCATGGTAGGATGCGCCACGGCCAAATGGAGGAAACCTTGCCATGACGACACCGGTTCAGCGCGCCATCGAACAGGGTGATCTTGGAGACCTGCGGGCGCGGCTCGATGCGGACCCGGCACTCGCCAATGCGATCATCCGCTGGGGACCAAATGGCAATAACCCTTCGGTCCCGCTGCAGTATGTCTGTGACATGGTATTCAACGGCGTGGTTGACGCGGCGGTTGCGTTGCCGATGGCAGAGGCTCTGTTGGCGGCGGGTGCCGCAATCGATACGCCACATGAATACCATGGCGACACCCCGTTGATCGGCGCGGCAAGCCTGCTGGTCGAGGATGTTGGCTTGCGGCTAGTCGATGCAGGCGCTGACGTGACCGCGCGGGGTTTGTTTGGCGCGACGGCGCTGCATTGGACGTCGATGCACGGATTGACGCGACTTGCCGAGGCCTTGATCAAGGCCGGTGCCGAAATCCAATTGCATGACACCGAGCATGACGGGTCGCCGCTCGGCTGGGCGGTGCATGGGTGGAAGGAAAACAAAAAGGGGGTTCCCCGGACACAACCGGATGTCGCTCGCCTATTGGTAGCGGCGGGCGCGCCGGTATCGCCCGAGCTGCGGGACTTCCTCGATTCCGAGGCGGATGCGCCGTTCCTTCGCGCGATAGAGTAAGCGTAGCCGCTAGCCCGGCGCTTACTTCCCGCGGTAGATCGGCTTCCGCTTCTCGTTGAAGGCGCGGATGCCTTCCAGGCGGTCCTCGGTCGGCACCATGCGATTGTAGGCCTCTAGCTCGAACATGTAGCCGTTCCGGGCGTCGGTCTGCATCGACATGTTGAGCGACTTTTTCGCCTGCCGAATCGAGATCGGGGCGTTGGCCGCGATGCGTCGTGCGGTCGTCAGGGCCTCTTCCATAAGCTGGTCCGGTTCGCAGACCTTGTTGAGGATGCCCCATTCCAGCGCTTCTTCGGCGGAGCAGGGCGCGCCGCACATCAGGAATTCCTTCGCCCGGCGGATGCCGACCGCGCGCGGCAACATCTGCGTGGCAGCAGCGCCGGGCATGATGCCCAGCGTCACTTCGGTAAGGGCGAACCGCGCATGGCTGGCGCCATAGGCGAAATCGCAGAGCAGCACGAACTCCGTACCGCCGCCATAAGCGACGCCGTTGATTGCACCGATGATCGGCGGCGGAACGTCCATCATGGTCAGCACGGCCTGCTCGAAGATGGCGTGCTGATGCTGCCATTGTTCGTCGGTCATGCCGTCGCGGTCCTTCAGATCGCCGCCGGCACAGAAGGCTTTCTCCCCGGAGCCGGTCATGATGACGCAGCGCACGTCTTCCTGGTCCACATACAGATCACGCCACAGCTCGCGCAGGTCGAGCCCCATCTGTGTGTTCATGGCGTTGGCCCGTTCGGGGCGGTTGAGCGTAACGACGAGGATATGGTCCTCGACCCGGTCGAGCTTAAGCGTTTCGTAATCGGTGCGCATGGTGCGTCAGTCTCCGAAAATTTCTTTTGTGTGTTGGCCGAGCGTTGGCGCGCCGTTCGGTTGCGGGGGCCGTTCGTTGTCGAACTGCAACGGCAGTCCGAGCAGCTTGAATACTTTGTCGTCCGTCTCCTGCAGGATACCGAGCGCAAGTGTCTGCGGATCGACCAGAACTTCGTCGATGCTTTGCGTCGGCGCGTTGGGCACACCAACCGCGTCGAGTTTCTCCTGCCAGACCTTCCGCGGCTCGGCCTTAAGGACCGCTTCCATCATCGGGTTCAGGGCGTCGAGGTTGTCCCAGCGCGTCAGGTTGGACTCGAACCGTGGATCGTCGACCCATTCGGGGTGGCCGAGCGCACCGGACATCTTGGCGAAAAGGCGGTCGTTGGCCCCTGCAATCACCAGATAGCCGTCGGCGCATTCGTAGGCCTGATAAGGCGCGATGCCGGGCGCTTTCGAGCCGACCCGCTTGGCCGGTTTGCCGGTGCCGTAATAGCCGGCGGCATGATAGTTCATCCAGCCGAGTGCCGTCTCATACAGCGACGCGTCGACGCGGCAGCCCTTGCCGGTTTCATGGCGCTGGTTGAGCGCGGTCAGGACGCCGATGACGGACCACATTCCGGTGCCCATGTCGATGATCGAGGTGCCGACCCGCGCCGGCGGACGGCCTTCTTCGCCGTTGACGCTCATAATGCCGCCACAGGCCTGCATCAGGGGATCGTAGCCGGGGCGATCCTTGTACGGACCCGCGTTGCCGAAGGCGCCGCTGTGGCAATAGATCAGGCGTGGGTTAAGGGGCATCAAGTCGTCGGCGGACAGGCCCAGCTTCTCGACCAGGCCGGGCCGCAGGTTCTGAACCACGACATCCGCATTCTCGGCGATGTAGTCGCGCAGGCGGTCGACCTCGGCCTTGTTCTTGAAATCGACGACGACGGATTTCTTGTTGGTGTTCAGAACCAGGAAAAACGATCGCATGCCGTCTTGGACGGAGGGCGGACCCCATTGGCGGCAATCGTCGCCGACTTCCGGCCGTTCAACCTTGATGACCTCCGCGCCGAGCATACCCAACACCCAAGTGCCATAGGGGGCTGCGACGCTGGTGCCTAATTCGACCACGCGAATGCCGTCTAGCGGTAATTTTGCCGTCACGATTCCTCCAACGAAATTTTAGCCGATGCGGTCGTGCCGAATGATTGGCGCAGTCCGCGAGGGGGCTGGGTTTCGCGGCGATTCGAGCCGCTTATTATCTTGATGCCGACTAAACCGTGCCGCTGCCGTGTCGTCAAATCGGCGGTAGATTTCCATACCCTTCGGTGGCTACCGTAGGGGCGGGTACCAGCCATTTGGAAAGGTGCAATGGAATGACGGACGTGACGACGTTCGACCCTCGAAAGACCTATGTAAACCTCGGCGCCAATGGTACGGCCGAGCGGGTAGAGGTTACTGAAGACTTCTGGACTGAACTCCGCGAGGGGGCTCGGCGCTTGGATGGATATCTGATCACCGTGTCAGACATCCGCAACGACATGCCGCACTTGGAGATGCATCCGAACGGCGACGAAGTTCTATACCTGCTGTCGGGCAAGCTTGACATCCTGATCGAACAGGCAGGTCGGGAACAACGCGTCCCATTGCGGGCGGTAGGGTCGGGCGTGGTCATTCCTGCCGGGGCGTGGCACCGGGCAATCGTTGTCGAGCCGGGACGTTTGATGTTCATCACGTGGGGTGAGGGGACCGAACACCGCCCGCTGTAGCGCTGCGGCGGTTATTTCGTCGTTGCGATAAACACGCCATCCCAATCCGCCGCTGGCGGTACTTGGCGAAACGCCGCGATGCGCGATTTATAGAGCGCATAGAAATCGGATGTCGCATTGTCCAGCGCGACGCATTCATCAGCCAGTCGGTCGGCAATATCCCAATCCTGGGCCCGGTAGGCGTCGAGCATCGCAGAATTTTCACGGGCAAGTGCGTGGAACTCTTCCGAATTCCGATAGGCCTTGTCGCCCAATAGGCCATAGATCGTTACCGCCTCGGTCTTGCCCTTGACCGCAATCCGGTCCAGCTCCAGGAGGGCGAAGTCGTTGGCGGTCTTGGCGGCGGTTTCCTCGCCGATGATGATGGACATGCCGTATTCGCGCGACTGTCCCTCAAGGCGGGCGGACAGATTTACCGCATCGCCGAGTACCGAGTAATCGAAGCGCTGCGCCGAGCCCATATTGCCGACCACGCAGTCGCCGGTATTCAACCCGATGCCGACCGCGAGCGGCTGGTAGGCGACGCCGGCCTCTTCGGCCTCGGCCTTGCGGGCTACGTTCAAGGTGTCGAGTTCAGTCAGCATCGCGAGCGCCGAGTTACATGCTTGGATTTCGTGGTCCGGGACCGACATCGGCGCGTTCCAGAACGCCATGATGCAATCGCCCATGTATTTGTCGATCGTTCCATTGCGCGACAGGATCGCATCGCTGAGTGGGGTCAAGAGCCGGTTGATCAACACGGTGAGGCCTTGTGGATCCGCCTTGTAGGTTTCGGAAATCGAGGTAAAGCCCTGTACGTCGCAGAATAGGATCGTCATGGACTTGGTCTCGCCGCCAAGAGTCAATTGCTCCGGATGTTCGGCAAGCTGTTCGACCAGGGCGGGCGAGAGGTATTGGCCGAAGGCGCTGCGCACGCGGCGCTTTTCCGCCGTCTCGCGCGCGTAGTTGCTGAACGTAAGGACGGCGTAGAGCGCGACGACGGTCGCACCTGGATAGGTCACGTCGAACAAAAGAAGATGCGATTTGTAGAGATACCAGGAAATCCCGGCAAGGGTGCCGCCCGCGATCATCAACCCAACGAGTGTCCAGAGCGGTCCAAGACGCGGCACCAGGATCATCAGGATAATCCCGGCGACGATCGCCATGAACATCTCCGCGCTGTTTGCGTAGTTCGGGTAGCGCAGAAAAAAGCTGGCCTTGTCGATGTCGGCAATGGCCTGGCGCATCGCCGTGCGCCCGTCGACGCCGTCTCCCGACAGCTCCTTCACTCGTTGTTGAACCGCCAGGGTATAGGCGGTCTCGGCGGTGAAAATCGATTCCAGCAGGTTCGCGTGCACCTCGACACCCGGCATCCGGTTCGCGACCGGCGTTTCCCGGATATCGACGAGTCCCGCTGCCGACGCGCCGACGATGGCGAACTTACCGTCGAGCCGTGATTTCGGGACCTGCCCGGTCAGGATGTCCGACGCCGAGATATAGAGCCGGCCGGTGTTGCCGGCGGTGTTGTAGACATCGGGTTTGGCGAAATGCACCCAGATGCGGCCCTGCGCGTCAGTCGGCAGGATGAAACTGCCGCCGCCGAATTCCCGGCGAATCTGTATTTGCACGGCGGTCATGCCGGCGGCGTTGCGCCGGCTGATCAGCGTGTTGTTGCCGAACACCGCGCGCAGCATTTCCACCGTCAGCGCGGGACGGATATCCTTGCCGGCGATGGCGAGCAGGGGAACCCGTCGCACCTTGCCGTCCGACTCCGCGCCGATCGAGAAGAACCCGTGCCCGGCGGCGGCCTCTTCGAGTTCGGGTACATTGGCGACGAGACTTCGGTAGCGCGCGAGGAAGGGCCTTGGATCGCCGCCCCTTTCGGCACGAAAGGGGCTGTGAATTTTCGTGGCCTGCCGGTTTTCCGGCAGCGGCGTGTGCAGCGCGACCTGACCGACCACCGTCTTGGTCTTGCGCATGGCCTCCGCCATGATCGATTCGTTGCTGGGCAGCGCCTGCAGCGACTTCCGGGCTTCCGCGTCGAGGCTCTCGAAGGTCTCTGCGACGATGGCCGGGGACATGCGGTCGTATTCCGGGAAGAAGGAGTCGAAACCGACGACTTTCACTCCGTTCGCGCCGAGTTTGTCGATCAGTGCGCCGATCAGCGACCGCGGCCAGGGCCACTGGCCGAGTGCCGCGAGACTCTTTTCGTCGATGTCGACGACGATGACCGGGCTTTCCGTAATTGGCCGTGGCGAGAGCCGCTGATACAGGTCGAAGGTCAGGACGCGGGCGGTTTGCAACCAACCTGGATCGGCAATGCGGATCGTCGTGGCGGCCAGCAGCAGCGACAATGCCACCATGGTGCCGGCCGTGGGCGCTAACCGCCGCCACCATGCTTTCCGTGATGACTGGTTTCCGTCCGTCGTGGACTCCGTCACTCGAAGCGTTCCTTGCTCATGGCCACTCAACCCGCGCCATCCTACCCGTAATTGGCTGGGGGACGGCGCAGCTTGGCCGATATCTCCCGCCGTGTGCAACCGTTGAGTTTGCTGGCATTCCGGCGGTTCCTGGGGCAATCTCTCCCAAACGTGCTGAATAAAGTATTAAGGTGCTGTAAACCAAAGCACCGCTACGATATCGGCTGATTTCGCCAAAAGGATTGTTGGCTGCTCATATGCCTGCCACGAAACCGGCCGTCGAGGACGGCTCGAAACATCGCTGGTTATGGAACTCGCTGCGGGACGCCCGCGGCGCGCTGCGCGACATTCTGTTCGTCTCCTTCTTCGTCAATCTGCTCGCCCTGGCGGCGCCGATCTTCGTGCTCCAGGTCTACGACCGTGTGGTGTTCCATGCTGGCCTGACGACGTTGCAGGGGCTTGTCCTGGGCATGGCCGTGGTGATGTTGTTCGACTACATCCTGCGGCAGGCGCGGAGCCGGATTTTCCAGTCGATCGCCGTCAACATCGATATATCAGTCGGCCGGGCACTGTTTGACAAGATTCTGGGATTGCCGCTTCGGGCGCTCGAGGGGCGGCCGGGGGCGTATTGGCAGGCGTTGTTCCGCGATGTCGAAGTCGTGCGAAACGCGCTGGCGGGACCGTCAGCGGCGCTGGCGATCGACGTGCCCTTCGCCGTTTTGTTCCTGATCCTGATCTTTATTCTTGCCCCTCCGGTCGCCTGGGTGATCGGCTTGTTCATTCCGGCATTTTTGTTGCTGGCGTGGAGGTCGGGAAAGGTTGCGCGGCAGACCACAAAGCGAGAACGCGACGCGTCGCTGTCGCGGGACGAACTCCTGAATGAATTGATTACGTCGCGCGCCACCGTGAAGTCGCTGGCGCTGGCCGATGCGATGCAGCCGAAATGGGAAACCAAACACGCGGCCAGCATCGTGCATGCGAAGGAGCGCGGTAAGACGACCGATGGTCATCAGGTCCTGGGGCATGTGATGACGCTGATGACGACGGTGGCGATCACCTCCGTTGGCGCCTTGGCGATCCTCGACCAAAAAATGACGATTGGCGCACTGATTGCCGCGAACATGCTGGGCGGCCGGGCCGTCGCCCCGCTGAGCCAGTTGGTCGGGCAGTGGCGCATGCTGACGCAGCTTCGTCAGGCCATTGCACGCCTCGACGGCGTATTCGCGATGGAGGGTGAGCGCGTCGAGGCAGCCGTCGCCCTAAAACGTCCGGAAGGCGTGTTGCGGCTGGAAGAAGCGCGATTTGCTTATGATCCCGGCGGTCCTGTTGTGATCGACGGTCTCGACGGCAAGATCGGCCCCGCGGGCATGCATGGTGTTATTGGGCGCAACGGTTGCGGCAAGAGCACCTTCCTGAAGCTCATCGCCGGCCTATATACGCCGCAGGAGGGCCGGGTGCTCTTGGACGGTGCCGACATTCTGCAGTTCAGCCGCAGCGAACTGTCGCGCTGGGTCGCTTACCTGCCGCAGGATTGCACTCTGTTCAGCGGAACGATCCGCGACAACATCTGCATCGCCCATCCGGACGCTACCGACGAGGCGATCGTGGCGGCGGCGGAGCAGGCTCTGGTGCATGAATTCATCATCGACCTGCCGGACGGCTATGCGACCGACATCGGCGAAGCGGGTGCGCGTCTATCCGGCGGACAGCGTCAGAGGCTCGCACTTGCGCGTGCGTTCCTGGGTAATCCAACGGTCCTTCTGCTCGACGAGCCGACGAGCGACCTGGATAACGATGCTGAACGCCACCTCGCGACTGTCCTGCGTGAGACATCGCGCGAAAGCACGGTGGTTGTTGCGACGCATAGTCCGGCTTTGCTGAACGCCTGCGATACTATTCTGGTTCTTGACGGTGGCCGGGTCGCGATGGCGGGGCCGGCCCGCGAAGTCCTGCAACGGCTGCAACCGCGGCCGACCGAAGTTCGTTCGGGGCAGCGCGCATGAGCGATCAGAAACAATCGGCGGACGAAAGCAGCACCGCGCCGGATCCGGTGAAGCCGCTGGATCGGCTGCAGCAGGGCAACCGTAGGCCAGCTTTTCGCAGTCTTGCCTGGGCCGTGATTGCGTTGATTGCGGGGTTCTTCGGATGGGCCGCCTTTGCCCAGCTCGACGAAGTCGCAGTGGCGTCTGGCGAAGTCATCCCAATCGCCAAGATCAAGGTCGTGCAGCATCTGGAAGGCGGCATTATCCAACGCCTCGATATAGTCGAAGGTACGCGGGTCACGAAGGATCAGGTTCTGGTCCAACTCAACGTGGGCGGCGCAGGGTCCACCCGAGAAGGGCTTCAGGTACAGCTTGATTCCTTATCGTTGTCGCGGGCGCGCCTGAAGGCGGAAAGCGCCGAGGAGACGCTTAAATTTCCCGCTGACATCGCCAAACGCCGGCCGGACCTGGTAGCCGCCGAGCGCGATACATTCGAGGCGCGCAAGCTGGGCCTGAAAAGCAAACTTGGCGTCATCCTCCAACAGAGTCGGCAGCGGGAACTCGAGGTCAAGGAGTTGCAGGCGCGCCGCAGGGCCGTCCTGGCGAATCTCAAGCTGGAGCGCGAGCGGATGAAGCTGTCGAACCAGCTGCTGGAAAGAGGCCTGACACCGCGCATGGAGCATCTCGAGATCCGGCGCGAGATTGAAAATTTGAATGGCGAGGCGAAGGTGCTGGGACAGGCCATCCCGCGTTCCAAATCTGCATTGGCAGAGTCGGCCGCGCGCGTGACCGAGGAGACCGAGGCCTTTCGTCGGCGCGCCATCGAGGAATTGAACCGCGTCGAGCTGCAGATCGCCCGTAGCCGCGAAGGTCTGGATGAGGCGTCGGATCGCGTGCGGCGGACAGAAATCCGCAGCCCGATCGACGGCATCATCAAGAACCTGCGGTTCAATACGATCGGCGGTGTCGTCCGGCCCGGTGAGCCGATCATGGAGATCGTGCCGGTCGGCGACAAATTGGTTGTCCAGGCGCGGCTCAGCCCGGTCGACCGCGGCTATGTCCAGGAAGGGCAGAAGGCCGTCGTCAAGATTTCAACTTATGACTTCGTACGCTACGGATCGTTGGACGGCGTGGTCGAACGAATCGCTGCCGACACCAACGCCGATCCTAACAGCGGACAGCCCTTCTATGAGGTGGTGATCCGCACCGACAAAACCTATCTGGGTTCGACCCTGGGCGAGTTTCCCATCACACCCGGCATGCAGGCCATTGTCGATATCCATACGGGTACGCGATCGGTGATGAATTACCTGATCAAACCTGTGCTCAAATTGCGACACGAAGCGTTTCGCGAACGCTGAGGCCGTCTTCGCGCACGGTATTGCGCTAAGAAAAATTGACCCCTCCCGAAAACGCCTTTATGAGTGTTGTTAACCTTTTGGGGAGGAGGGTGTCATAAGAACCACACTTTCGAGCGGAGCACGAATTGCCACAGCCATGCTGTGGAGTGGCGCATTGATCGTTACCGGTTGGGGCGGTCAGGCGGCCTATGCGGAATCCTTGACGTCCGAATTGTCGCGCCTGCTCACGACACATCCCCAAATCGAAGCCGCGCAAAAATTGGAACAGGCCGGTAAGGAACGCGAGACCGAAGCCTTTTCGGATTTTCTGCCGCGCGCCGAATTCCTCGGCGAGACCGGTCCCGAACATGTCGACAACAACAAACCGCGCGCCAACGGGGACAATCTTGATGAGCGCCGCGATAAGGTAAAGCTGTCGGTCACCCAGAACCTCTTCAACGGTTTCGGCGACAGCGCGCGCGTTAAGGCCGCTAAGCAGAACACGCGGATCTTGACCGCAACGCTCGATGCGACGACCCAGGCGGTCCTGCTCGAAGGGATCAACGCGTATATCAATGTCTTCCGCGAGAAGCGGCTGATCGAGGTTGCGCAGTTGAATGAGCGGAACATTCAGAATCAGTTGCGCCTTGAGGACGAGCGCGTCAAACGCGGTGCGGGGATCACCGTCGACGTGCTTCAAGCGAAGTCGCGCTTGCAGATCGCACGGGAACGCCGTGTCGCTTTCGAAGGCCGTTTGCGCGCGGCAGCGGCAACCTATCAGCAGGTGTTCGACCAAGCGCCGGATATCGGGGCAATGGAAGATGTGAAGCCGCCCCAATCCTTGGTTCCTTCCAGTCTGAATGACTCGTTGGCCGCCGGCCGGGCGAGTAATCCGAACGCCAAGATCAGTGAGTTCACCGCGCGCGCGAATAACGCGCGCCGGGATGTTGAAAAATCGGGATTTTATCCGTCACTCGATCTGGTGGGGTCCGCCGAATACGAAGACAATACCAGTGGCACGGAAGGCAGCCGCGAAATCCTTTCGTTGTTCGTCCGCAGCCGATGGGAGTTCTTTTCCGGCTTCAAGTCGCGTGCCCGCGTCGATGCGGCGAAGCGGACCTACGAGGCCAGCAAGAGCACGCAGCGGTTCACCTTGCGGAAGGTGGACGAAGAAGTGCGCATCGCCTGGGAGAACTTACAGACGCAACAGGAACGCGTCGGTCTTCTGGAGAATGCGGTGACGATCGCCGATGAGGTACTGCGTGCCCGCCGCCGCCTGCGCGAGGCAGGCAAGGAAACGGCGCTGAACGTGCTGGATGCCGAGGGTGAAGTGTTTAACGCGCAGATCAATTTGATCGGGGCGGATTACGACGCCCGATTGGCTACCTATCGCGTGATCTTCGCGACCGGCCTGCTCAATCAGAAGACTTTGGGGTTGAGCGGCTCTTAACCGAAGGCTTGGCGCTCGGCGCCAGTTCGAACATCATCAGCAATGTCCGCTGATATCCCGAGAAATTATTGTCCGACACCAGGTAAACCAGCATCTCGCCGGAGTCGCCCTTGCGCACCGCGATTCCTTCCATGTTGTCCACCGACATCGGTGGCGCGAGATAGGCGAGTTCCTGTGTCGCGACCGTGTTTCCCCGATCGAATGCTGTGGCGGGCAGCCGGACGATCCGTGCTCGGACACCTTCCACGATATTGAAGCTGCGTTCGACCACCAGAACGCTACAGTCTGGTAAGGTCGCAGCGCCGGTGGGTGAAAACGCCTGAAAGGCCGGATATGCGGTGCTGCGCCAGATGTCGCCTTGGCCGATCCACATGCCGCGCGTGTTTTCATTGCCCTCGGATTTTGCTTTTTCGGATATAGCGATGAATCTGCCGTCGCAAAGACGGGTCAGGGCCTCGATTCCGCCATTGAAGGGTTGGGTCGCCGCGTCCTGCGGCAGGGTAAGTCGGCTTGGCCTATCGGCGAGGGGGGTGCCGTTTATTGTCGCGTAATTCACGATGCGGTGGCGCCGCTCGAAACTGACGAGGAAACCACCGTTTCCGTCGGGTGATAGACTCTCTGCGTCATGCCAGCCGCCCTTTGCGGGGGTGCCATTGGATCGGCGCAGGCGGGCGATGTGAATGTCGGTCACATTCGTCAATGCGCCCATGGCGTATCCCAGTCTAGCGGTGACCCGGTAGCCGCGGTCGCTGACCGCGATCAGGCGTTTCCCGTCCTGACTGATATGCAACCCGGATAGGCCGCCGAATCGCGGGTCGCTATGTTGAACATCGACCCCGCCGCGCCAGATCAATTCGCCGACACGCGACCGATGTAGGTCATCCGGATCAAGCCTTATGGCGGTGACTGTGGTCGTGGTTGGCAATTCCGCCTTCAGCGGCGTGAAAATTGCCAGCAGAACCGCGGATAACGGGACGATTCGGGTCAGTCGATACATGCGGTATCCATGGTTGGATGAGGCGACGTCCGCCCTGCGCTTGGCTTGCACCCGGTATTAGTAGACCGACGGGACATAAGGAAGTCTTGAACATGAAATTATTTGGGCCATTATACGGCTCGCTGCGGACACGATTCTTTAACACCTTCATAATATTACAGTTTAGTGACGTAACCGGCTCGGATCATTGATTGTTTGAATAGTCATTTCGAAGAATTTACCCGGCTCCACCCGGCAGTGAGGGGGAGATATGTGATTGAGGCGAGGGTTGTCCAGAATGCCCGGAATTATCGGTTGGATCGTCGGCGGTTATATCGGCATCTTGCTGTTGCTGTTCGCCGCTCAGCGGTCCCTGATGTATCACCCGACCAAGGAGATCCCGGACCCGGCTAAATTCGGTGTTCCGGAAATGCAGACGGTAAAGATTCCCACCGGCGACGGGCTTGCGTTACACGGATGGTGGCGTGCGCCGGCCCAAGACGACCGGCCAACCATCGTCTACATGCATGGTAACGCCGGTCATATCGGCGATCGGGCTTTCAAGGCGCGCCATTTCCTGGATGCCGGGTATGGCGTCTTGCTGGTCAGCTACCGGTACAACGCCGGGACGGGCGGTAAACCCAGCGAAGACGGCGTCTACGCAGACGGCCGCGCCGGCTATGGGTATGCGATAGCGCAAGGCATCAGCGCCGATCGAATCGTTATGTATGGTGAGTCCCTCGGCTCCGGCGTCGTCACGAAGATTGCCTCCGAGAACCCGGTGGGCGCGGTGGTGCTCGAATCGCCGTATAGCCGGATCACCGATGTTGCCCAAATTCATTATTGGTACACACCGGCCAAATATATCTTGTTGGACCGGTTCGATTCCATGAGTCGCATCGCGAAGCTCGATGCGCCGCTTCTTATACTGCACGGCGATGCCGACGCTATGATCCCCGTGCGTCTGGCGCGCCAACTCTTCGGCGCCGCCGTTGAGCCCAAGGAAGCGCATTTCGTGCCGGGCGGCGCACATGCCGACCTATACGACTTCGGGATCGACCGGGTAATTTTGGAATTCCTGAATCGCCGTTTCGCCGGATAACGCGAGGCTAGTCGCCCAGCGCGCCCAGCGCGCCCAGCGCTTCCGGTGTGTCGATGTCGACCAGGGCCGCGTCATCGTCCATTTCGACTTCGCAAATCAACTCCGGATACTGGCTGATCAGCGGGCGTGCGCCGACATCCCCGGCGAGGTCCTGCATTTCGGCGAAGAACTGTTTTCCGATCAGAACCGGATTGCCGCGCTTGCCCCGCCAGGTGGGGATGCAAAGCGCACGGCCTTCGATCGGATTATACGCCGCGACAAGTCGGTCGATCAGCGCACTGCCTACTTTCGGCATATCGCCCAAGATGACCACGGCGCCATCGACATCGGGCGGCAGTGCGGCGACGCCACGCCTGACCGATGCGCTGATGCCGTCGGCGAATTCAGGATTGTCGACAAAGGTCACATCCACGCCCGAGAGCGCGTCGCGCACCACGTCCGCTTGATGGCCGAGTACGACATAGACCGGCGTCGCGGCGGAGGCGAGGGCGGCCTCGACCGCCCAGCGGACCATCGGCTTGCCGTCAACGGTGGCCAACAGCTTGTTGGTGTCGCCCATCCGTCGGGATTGGCCTGCAGCCAGTATGATGCTGGCGATGCGGGGAGCATGTGGGGCCGATTGATCGCTTGTCTCCCCGGTTCTGGGCTGGGGCCGTCCCGGCATCTCTTTCAACAGTCCGCCGATTCCCATTGCCATGATGTCCGCCGGGGCAAGCGGGACATCCGCGCAGAGACGCTGCAGCACCCAGTCGATGCCGTTGAACTTCGGCGATCGCGCGCACCCCGGCAGGCCGACCACCGGTGTGTCGCCAATCCGCCCAAGCATCAGGAGATTTCCGGGATCGACGGGCATGCCGAAATGCTCGATCGTGCCGCCAGCGCCTTCGATCGCGCTTGGAATGACGTCGCGGCGGTCGGTGATGGCGGATGCGCCGGCGACCAGTACCATGTCGCAGCCGTTCGAAAGTTGCGTTTCGATGGCTGTCTGTAAAGGCGCGGCGTCATGATCGCATCGCAACTCATTGGCCAGTGTACTGTCGAGCCGTTCGAGACGGGCTGCCAGGACGGCGGTCGTCTTATCCAGGACGGAAGCCTTGGTGCCGGGCAATTGGGTTTGAACGAGGCCGATGGACTTCGCCATTAGGGGCGCTACCCGGACCGCTTGCTGTACCTGGCGGGCGAGCGTTTCGCACTGCGCGACAAAGGGTTCGGCGACCGCGAAGGGAATTATCTTGATCGTTGCAACGATCTGACGCGGTGCAACGAGGTCCCATGCCGGGACGGTTGCGACGGTAATGGCTTCATCGATCCGGTTGAGGGCATTGATGACATCATCGATCACGGCAAGGCCGCGATGGGTGGCAATGAGATTTACCCGGCCGGTGAAGGCGGCACTGGCGGCCAGATGATCGCCTTGCAGCGCCGCGGCTATGCGTGTCGCCGCGTCGTCTTCGGAGACGTCGTCCGGGTCCAAGCGGGCCGCGATGACGGACGTAATGCCGGCCTTGCCCAATGCGGTGACATCGTCCGCCGTCAGTCGGCGGCCCTTTTTGAAGGCAATGCCCTTCGTCCGGACGCTATGCGCGAGCACAGCGCCATCGGCGTCGCTTAGGGGCGTGTCGCCAAACCTCATGCCGCCTTGTCGGCCACGGGCCGATGCAGGATCTGCGTGATCTCGCCCAGGATCGAGACCGCGATTTCCGCCGGGGAAACCGCGCCGATATCGAGCCCGATCGGGCCGTGAATGCGGCGGAAATCCGCGTCGGTGAAACCAAGCTCGCGAAGCCGGTCGAGGCGGCGCGCATGCGTGCGCCGGCTGCCGAGCGAGCCGATATAGAAGGCATCAGACCGCAATGCGATGGCGAGGGCGGGATCGTCCAGCTTGGGGTCGTGGGTCAGCGTGACCACCGCCGTTCGGCGGTCCGGGGCGAGTTCCGTTAGGGCGTCGTCGGGCCATTCCGTCAGCAAGGTCACGCCGGGAAAGCGCAAGCCGGTGGCGAAGGCGCCGCGTGGATCGACCACGGTTACCGCATAACCGGCAATCGCGGCCATCGGAACCAGCGATTGCGCAATGTGGACCGCGCCGACGGCGATCAACCGGCGGGGCGGATTGAAGACATGAACGAAATACCGTTCGCCTTTTGACTCAACGGTCAGGCTGCGGTCGTCGGATTGTGCTTTCTCTACGGCAGCTTCCAGTGTGCTGTCCAACGTCAAGGCGCCGGATGGCTCCCCGTTGATCAGCAGCGCTTGGTCGCCGGACGATATCTTCGTCACCAGCACGACCGCCTTCTTGTCGGCCTGTGCGTGCAGCATGGCGTCAAGGATTTGCGTTTTCATTGATCCAGCCGCTCCACGAAGACTTCGACCGTGCCGCCGCAGGCGAGGCCGACTTCCCAGGCCATTTCGTCGGTGACGCCGAACTCCAGCAGCGACGGCGCACCGGACTCCATGACCTTGAAGGCTTCCTCGATCACCGCACCCTCGATGCAGCCGCCGGACACGGAGCCGATGAAGTCCCGGTCCTGGTTGACCACCAGTTGGCTGCCGATTGGGCGAGGGGATGATCCCCAAGTGTTCACGACGGTCGCAATGGCGACCGATTTGCCGGACCCGCGCCAGTCCACCGCCTGACGGAGAATTGCGTCGTCCGTTGGAATTTCTGATGTCATGCTGCTGTCTCCAGCCATTTCGAAACGCCGGGGTGCCGGCGGCTTGCCGGTTCACTAAGAATGTCGGCCAACTGTACCAGGCTTTCAAGGTTGTGGACCGGGCGAAAGTCGTCGACATGCGGCAAAATTGCCCGAATTCCCAGAGATTTGGGCTCGAATCCGTCATATCTGAGTAACGGATTGGTCCAAACGAGCCGCCGGCAGGAGCGGTGCAGCCGATCGACTTCCGCCGTCAGGCCAACCCCGGCATCGCGATCGAGGCCGTCGGTGATCAACAGGACTACGGCACCCTGGCCAAGCACCCGCCGCGACCAATTCTGATTGAAATCGCGCAGGCAATGGCCGATGCGGGTGCCGCCGGACCAATCCTCCACACCTTCCGCGATCTTGGCCAGCGCCACGTCGATATCCTTGTAGCGAAGATAGCGCGTGACGTTGTTCAGGCGTGTCCCGAACAGGAAGGTATGGACGCGGTCCCGGTCGTTGGTGATCGCATGCAGAAAATGCAGGAGCATGCGGGAATACCGCTCCATCGAGCCGGATATGTCGCACAGTACAATCAACGGCGGCCGCCGCATCTGGCGTTGCTTGTATTTGAGCGGAATGGTGTCGCCGCCGGACCGCAGGGCCGCGCGTAAGGTCGCCCGCATGTCCGCGCGTGCACCGGTGGGATTGGGCCGGAAACGCCGCGTCGGCACTTCCATGATCGGCAACCGCAGACGCCGAATAGCGGCGCGCGCCAGTGCCACCTCATCATTGGTCATCTTCTCGAAGTCTTTGGTCCGCAGGACCTCTTGCTGGCTCCAGGTCATCGCCGCGTCGAATTCTAATTCTTCCTCTTCGCGGGGCTTCGACCGTTTTTCGCTGCCCTGCGCGAGTGCTTCGGCGATCCGTGGTGCGAGCGTTTCGCCCATGTTCGGGTCGGATTCCATGTCCATCTGCGGCAGCATCAACGCCATCATCCGTTCCAGGATCTTCGGATTGCGCCAGAAGATGTGGAAGGCCTGATCGAAGAGATCGCGCTGGTCGCGCCGGTTGACGAAAACGGCGTGCAAGGCCCAATAGAAATCCGTGCGGCTGCTCATGCCGAGGGCCGAGACCGCCCGGATTGCCTCCAGCACCGTGCCGGGTCCGACCGGCAGGCCCGCGGCCCGCAGCGTCCGGGCGAAATGCATGATGTTGTCGGGAATCCGTCCGCCCGATGCGGCAATGGCTGTATCGTCCGGCAACGATGCCGTCATTCGGCGGCCCCGGCGATGGCGAGTTCGGTCTGGACCTCACTCAGGAGACGGCTGGCTTCGCTGCCCTGAATCTTGGCGATGTCGTCCTGGTATTTGAGCAGCGTGCCGAGGGTGTTGTTGATCGTGTCCGGGTCCAGGGTCATGCAGTCGAGTTGGGTGAGCGCATGCGCCCAGTCGATTGTTTCCGCGACGCCCGGCAGCTTGAACAGGTCCTCGCCGCGCAGTTTTTGGATGAAGGCCACGATCTGCGCTGACAGGTCGGCCGATGCATTGGGTGCCTTGATCCGCAGGATCTCAAGTTCGCGTGCGGCGTCGGGATAATCGACCCAGTAGTAGAAGCACCGGCGTTTGATCGCATCATGGATTTCGCGTGTCCGGTTCGAGGTAATGATGACGAGTGGCGGCTCCTCCGCCTTCACCGTGCCGATTTCGGGAATAGTGATCTGGAAGTCGGCCAACACTTCGAGCAGGAACGCCTCGAACGGCTCGTCGGTGCGGTCCAGTTCGTCGATCAGCAGGACCGGCGCGCCGTCCGGGTTTGGTTCCAATGCTTGCAGCAAGGGCCGATGGATCAGGAAGCGCTCGTCGAAGATGTCGGCTTCCAGGCGGTCGCGGTCCCGGTCGCCCAGGGCTTCCGACAGACGGATTTCGACCATCTGCCGGGCGTAGTTCCACTCGTAGACTGCCGAGGACACGTCCAGCCCTTCGTAGCATTGCAGGCGGATCAGGCGGCGTCCCAGCGTCTCGGACAGAACGCGGGCGATTTCGGTCTTGCCGACCCCGGCTTCGCCTTCAAGGAACAGCGGCCGGTTCAGCTTGAGTGATAGAAAGAGAGCGGTGGCCAGGCTCCGGTCCGCGACATAGGCGCCGTCGGAAAGCAATTCCAGCGCCGCATCGACGGTGTCAGGGATCGGCTTTTTCATATATCGCAATCGTCCAAGTATCAGGAAATCAGGGCACTGCGGCGGGTTGGCGCCGCTGCGCGTGGATTGTGGCTTATCCGCCTATTTTAGCACAAATCGGCAGCCCAAGGACCAGGCGGCATATGACCTAGCCATCGCGGAGTCTCGACGGAAATGCTCTCCGATGGTGTTGGACGCGCGGCTAATGCGCTAGCGTTTGATCCATTTCCCGCCCTGGGTCAGAAACCAGGTGCCTTTCGGTGCGGATTCCATGATCTGCTTCGCATAGATCTTGCCGATATCCGCCACCGGCGCCCCGGTTTCCTTTGCACGCTTTTGATAGACGGCGCGGCGTTGAGCGTTCGTCTGCGTGACGAGTTTCTTGACCGAGGCAGGCGCGCTGCCGCTGCGGACCATCGCATAGCCGTCGAACCGCTCGCCGACTTGACCCGATGCGCGCGGCGCGTCCAGCGGCCGGGCCTGGGCCGTTACCGGCGGCAAGGTGAAAAGCAGCGCGGCGAGCGCGAGAAATAGCGCCGCAATCAGCGGCCTGCGATCAAAAGATTGGGTTGCTTTTGACATCGTCTTTGGCTTTCTCCTCGACGCGCAGGCGCACGTCGGCATCGAGCTTAATGTTGAGATTGATGGTGATGGGTTCCTTTGGCGCTTCTACCGCGACCTTCGGTGTACACGCCACCATCACGATAAGAAGGCCGGCCGCCCAACAAACGTGCTTCATAATGCCGGAGCCTCGCTGACCGGTAGCGCGGCCCGCATCTCTGCACGCCGCAAGACGATTAACATACCGCGAGACGGCTGATTTCGCCAGCGGGTGGACATGGTTATTCTTGCCCCGCTGGACGCTCGGGACGCCGGATAATGTCGGTTACCGCCTCCACGCCGCCGAGCGCGATGCGGCCCAGCTTGTGGAAATCGCTCTCGATCCGGATATTGAAGGCAAAGGGATGGCCGTCATAGACCGCCGGGTTCGCCCCGTCCATGCGCAGCATGATCGTACCGGTACCGCTCGGCTCCTTGGTCAGTTCCATGCTCAATTTCTTGTATCGGAAGTCAGACAGAACCTGTGCGACGGTACCGACCGTATCTTCGCGGTTCGATAGTTGTTGCTGCAGGGCCGTGCCCGAGTATTTCAGTTTTCCAGGGCCTTCCGCATTCAGCGTCCCTTTGCCGATGGTGAGGTTTTCGCCGCGCAGCCGCACCGGCACCTTGCCGGTGATTCGGCCTGTGCCCTCCAGTCCCTCCAGACCGATAAGCTGAAATAGTTGTGCAAGATCGACCGATTGCACGTAGATCATGCCGTCCGCGTCCAACTCGTCGCCCGGCTTAACCAGGCCACGGGTCCGCATGCGTCCGCCGGCGAAACCGACGTCAAAATCCTGAACGGCGATAGCGCCATCTTCCCGGAGTTGGAATTCAAGCTGGACCGGCAACGGGCCGAGATCGCCGACGGTGACGGATCCCTTGATGCGCTGGCGCGGCGGCATCGACAGCGGGACGAGTTCGATGAAGTTGACGGTCCCTTCAAGATCGTCGAGCTTCATGTCCGGCGTATGCAGGCTCAGTTTGTCCAACTGAAGGGCCATCTGCCCGGACACCACATCCTTATCCCACAACAAATGGCCTTTCAACGAACTGGCGCCCTTCGCTTCATCGAACATCTGAGCGGCCGGCGGGAAAAGATCGGCAATCGTATACTTCTTCGATTTCAGCTCGAATCGGGGCACGCGAAAATCGACACGGCCGGTATTGGTCTTCAGGTTGTGCCGCACCGTGGCGCGCGCCTGGAGTGGACTGTATCGTTGTCGGGCCTGAAGGGTCATATTGAGAGTCTGCTTCCTGACTTGCCCCTTGGCTGAGAAGGACAGGGGAGTGGTCAGGGGAGGCTGTGCCGCGTGACGGATGTCGCCCGCCTCAAGCCCGAACTTTATTCCAGTAGCGCTGGTTTCGACGGAAGCGTTGATGCCATGCGCCGATAGTTTGGACTTCGGCAGTTCGACCACGGCACCGGTGGCGTAAAGCTGATATTGCGCGTTCTCTTCTTGGCGGCTGATCAACTGCGGGATGGTCAAGCGGATGGGTTGTTTCTCGCCTTTCGAGCGGATGTATCCGTCAGCGTCCAGATGCGCAAAGGTCAGGGCGTGAAAGGCTCCGGACAGATCGTTCGGCACGGTGAGATGGTTCTTGTCGCCGGTGAGTTGCAGCGTTAGCCCGGTTGGCACGACCAAACCGCTCTCCGTTCGAATGTTTTTCAGGAAGAGCGTGCTGTCGAAGCTGGGGATGAACTGATACCCCCGCGCACTGGAGGTCAACCGTCCATCCAGGGATAAGAGCGCCTCATCGAACATGGTGCCGCCGAACGACCGCTTGTCCAATTTGGCCGCAATAGTAACCTTTCCACGTTGGTGCCCGCTGCTGCCGTTGAATCCTTTTAGCGTAATCTCGATGCTGTCTTTCGCCGACTTGGCAGCGTCGGCTCCTGGGATCGCCAGCCCCGTGGTGTTCAGCTTGGCCGCGCCGTCGAGCCGAACGTCACCGGGCCAAGGAGCGGCCCCATCAGCCATTGCGTCAATGATCAGCAGCGGCTGGGTGATCCGGCCCGCCAAGAAGATATTCGCATTCCCCTTGATGCCTTTGGCGTCCTGGATTGAGGTGAGCAATGGGGTCGCATCGAACGCGCCGCGAAGCGTGAAGATCACCGGATCTGCCCGGTCGCTCGGATGTCCTTCGGACTGCATCGAGATTGTGCCGTCGCGCCACGCCAGTTTTGCGTTGATGCTGTGCCGCTCTGCGCCTTTGCCAAGATCGAAGACAAATGTATTCGTGTCGTCGATGAACTCGAGGTTCAAGTCACCCGCAACCGGCAGTCCCTTCGATAGCCGCACGTCCCGAACCTGCGCTACAGGGCCGGCGCCGATCGTGAGCGACAACTTATCCTTAGCCAGAACGTAGGCTCCGTTGAGCGTGACATTTGCCTTGGTGAAGCCAATCCCTGGTGTTTTTCGCTTCGCCGCGTCGAGCGATAGTTTGAACGATCCGTTGGATCCGTCGGTGGTTGTCACGAGGTCGGCGAAATTGAAATTCAGGACATCCGGCTCGGCCATCGGAATAACCGTGCCATCGATCGAGAGTCGGTCGAGGCCCAGCCGTGCTTGGCCGTTGACCGTGAGGTCGGGCGGGATTGTCAGCCGTCCCGACGGGTGTTTGTCCATGAAAAAGAGAGGATCCTGGACCTCCGCGTTAACGGCGAACGAGAGGTAGCCGGCGGTCCGGATGCGTTTCCTGGCGACTAGGTTCGAGGTGAAGCCGGCGTCCACGCTCCCCGCAATGTGAAGCTCAAACGGATCGCCATCCGGGTCGAGTGGGCCACTGCCGATCAAGGTGACGAATCCATGCGGCGCGGCTATCGCGGAATCGAGCGACAGGATTCCGTTTTCGTATCCAATATCGACGCGGCTCGGCTCAAATGTCTGGTCGCTGGTCTGGATGCGAACGAGATCGAAGCCCGCTTGAAGTGATTTTAAACCCTTGAGTGATGCTGAAAAGGAGCCTGATCCCTCGATCCGGTCGATCTCGACCGTGTCACCTTTGGTTTCCACCGCGAGGCCGGCGATGGTGATCGAGTCGACGATGCCGTCGATCCAGTCGTCGACCGCATAGGTGGCGCGGATCGACGAAATGGAGACGGTTTGATCCGCCTCCATCCGAAAATCCTTAATGCGGATGTGATCGGGTTCGAGGCTCTCGACGGTTACGGAAACCGACTTGGTCTTCTGGTCTTTGAGATAGATGGCGATGGCCCATTCGGCCACATCCGTCCGGTAGGCCCAAGCGAGCGCAACGCCCACGATGGACAGGATGATGAATAGGCCGACACCGGCCGAGGAAAAAGCCAACCACCTTTTCCAACGGCTTTTCGTCGGGAGAGCCGCGGGTTGCTTTTCCGGTTCCGTCATCTCTGTTTCATCAAGTAAGGGGGCCGGAGCCTATAACGGCCCCGGCCCCCTGCCAACCCGGTCAAATTCCGGTTCATCCGGCTGCGGCGACGGCCCTTTTTGCCATGACCGTGATGAGATGGGCGCGATACTCCGCGCTCGCATGAATATCGGTGTTCAAGTCATCGTCCGCGACGGAAATACCGTCGATTGCGTCCGCGGTGAAGTTGCTGGAAAGCGCCGATTCCATGTCGGCGACGCGGAAGACGCCGTCCTGTCCGGCGCCGGTGACCGCGACCCGCACGCCGCTATCCGTATCGGCGACGAAAACGCCGACCAGCGCGTAGCGCGATGCCGGGTTCGGGAATTTCATGTAGGCGGCCCGTTTCGCCACGGGAAAGCGCACGGCGGTGATGACTTCGTCTTCTTCCAACGGTGTCTCGAACAGACCGACGAAGAAATCGTCGGCGGCGATTTCCCGCGTATTGGTGACGATCGTCGCGCCGAGTGCGATGCAGCCCGCCGGATAGTCGGCCGCGGGATCGTTATTGGCGACCGAGCCGCCGATCGTGCCGCGATGCCGGACCTGGGCATCGCCGATGTTGTCCGCCAGCGCAGCTAGGGCGGGAATGGCCTTCTTGACGTCGTCCGATGCCGCGACCGCCCCATGGGTAGTCATGGCGCCGATGGTGACGGTATTGCCATCCACCGAAATGCCGACCAGATCGCCCGCGCCCGAAAGGTCGATAAGATCGGAGGGACTTGCAAGTCGCTGCTTGAGCGTCGGGATCAAAGTCATCCCGCCGGCGACCAGCTTGCCGTCTTCCGCAGACTTGATTTTTTCCGCGGCGTCCGCGACCGATTCGGCGCGATGATAAGTGAAATCGTACATTCTCGTGTTCTCCCAATCCTCGACGAACGTCTATTGAGCGTTCTGAATGGCTTGCCAGACCTTTTCCGGCGTCGCGGGCATTGACATGTCTTTCACGCCGAGATCCCACAATGCGTCTACGATGGCGTTGATAACGGCCGGTGGCGACCCTATTGCGCCAACCTCGCCGCAGCCCTTAACGCCGAGTGAGTTATGCGTGCACAGCGTGGCATGCGTGCCGACCTTGAAGGAGGGCAGGTCGCCCGCCCGCGGCATCGTGTAATCCATGTAAGACCCGGTGATGAGCTGGCCGTTCTCGTCGTACCGGCATCCTTCCAGCAACGCCTGTCCAATCCCCTGGGCAACGCCACCGTGAACCTGACCCTCGACGATCATCGGGTTGATCACCCGCCCGACGTCGTCGACCGCCGAGAAGTTGATCACATCAACCACGCCGGTTTCTGGGTCGATCTCGACTTCGCAAATATGACAGCCACCCGGGTAGGTGAAGTTGGCCGGATCGTAAAAGGCCGTCTCGTCCAATCCGGGTTCCAGCGTCTCATGCGGGAAGTTGTGCGGGACATAGGCGGCCAGCGAGATTTCGGCGAAGGCCATTTCCTTGTCCGTGCCCGAGACGGTGAACTTCCCGTCCTTGAACTCGATATCGGCTTCCGGCGCCTCCATGATGTGGGCCGCGATCTTGGTCGCCTTGTCGATGATGCGGTTGGTCGCCCGCATGATCGCTTCGCCGCCGACGGCAAGGGAGCGTGAGCCGTATGTGCCCATGCCGAAGGCAACCTTGCCGGTATCGCCGTGAACGATCTCGACATTCTCCATCGGAATGCCCAGCGTGTCGGAGATGAGCTGAGAAAACGTCGTTTCGTGGCCTTGACCATGGCTATGCGAGCCGGTGAAGACGGTGACCGAGCCGGTCGGATGGACGCGTACTTCCGCCGATTCGAACAGGCCGGCGCGCGCGCCGAGCGATCCGACGACCGCGGACGGTGCGATGCCGCAGGCTTCGATATAGGTCGAATAGCCGATGCCGCGCCGCTTGCCCTGCTTAGCCGCATCCGCCTTGCGCGCTTCGAAACCGTCAACTTCGGCGGCCGTGAGGGCTTGGTCGAGCGTGCTGCCGTAGTCGCCGCTGTCATATTCCAGCGCGACCGGTGTCTGGTAAGGGAAGGCGTCGTTCGGAATGAAATTGCGCTGCCGGATTTCGACTTGGCTCAGCCCGGTTTCGCGGGCAGCGCGGTCAACGATCCGCTCCAACAGGAAGGATGCCTCCGGACGGCCCGCGCCGCGGTAGGCATCGACCGGCACGGTATTGGTAAAGACCGCTTTTACCTCACAATAGACCTGTGGCGTCGTGTAAACGCCCGCCAGCAGCGTGGCGTACAGATAGGTCGGGACGCAGGGCGCGAAGGTGGACAGATACGCGCCCATGTTGGCCAGCGTGTCGACGCGGAGGGCGAGGAATTTGCCGTCCTTGTCCAAGGCCAACTCGGCCTTGGTGACGTGATCACGGCCGTGGCAATCTGTGATAAAGGATTCTGAGCGTTCGGCGGTCCATTTGATCGGCCGGCGGATCTTCTTTGCGGCCCAGGTGACGATCGCTTCTTCGGCGTAGTGATAGATCTTCGATCCAAACCCGCCACCGACGTCCGGCGCGACCACGCGCAGCTTGTGCTCCGGGATATTCAGGACAAACGCGCCCATCAGCAGCCGGATGACGTGCGGGTTCTGGCTCGTCGTGAAAAGCGTGTGATCGCCGGTCGCCGTGTCGTAGTCACCGATCGCGGCGCGCGGCTCCATGGCGTTCGGGATCAAACGGTTGTTGACGATATCGATGGAGGCGACATGTGCGGCTTTGGCGAAGGCGGCGGCGGTCGCGTCTTTGTCGCCGATATGCCAGTCATAGCAAAGATTGTTGGGGGCATCGTCATGGACCTGCGGCCCGCCCTGGATCGCGGTGGCCATATTGGTCACCACGGGAAGGACTTCATACTCGACCGCTATCATTTCGGCCGCCTGTCGCGCTTGGTCCTTGGTTTCGGCGATGACAGCCGCGACCTGGTCGCCGACATGGCGCACGCGATCGATCACCAGCGGCGGATGCGCCGGCTCGGCCATCGGCGAGTCGTCCTTGTTATTGACCTGCCAGCCGCAGGGTAGGCTGCCGACGCCGTCGGCTTCCATGTCCTTGCCGGTAAAGATGGCGACCACACCGGGCGCGTTTTCCGCCGCGCTCACATCCAGTGATGTGATCTTCGCGTGGGCGTGTGGGCTGCGCAGTATCCAGGCGTAGGTTTGGTTCGGACGATTGATGTCGTCCGTGTAGTTGCCTTGCCCCGTCAGAAAGCGGAAATCCTCGACCCGCTTTACCGAGGCGCCAATACCAGTGGCGGTCATAGGTGCTCCCTCCCGCCGGCGGCTGTTATCAGCCGCCGCGCATCGCTTTTGCGCCAGCTTCGATCGATTTCACGATGTTGTGGTAGCCGGTGCATCGGCAAAGGTTGCCTTCCAGCCATTCGCGAATCTCTTTTTCCGAGGGGTCAGAGTTTTCCTGAACCAGATCGATCGCGCTCATGACCATGCCCGGGGTGCAGAAGCCGCATTGCAGACCGTGATTTTCACGAAAGGCTGCCTGCATCGGATGAAGCTCATCGCCGTTTGCGAGACCTTCGATCGTCGTGACCTCGGCACCGTCCGCCTGCACGGCAAGCATTGTGCAGCTTTTGACCGACGTGCCGTTCACATGGACGCAGCACGCGCCGCACTGGCTAGTATCGCATCCGACATGCGTACCGGTAAGCCGCAATTCCTCGCGGAGAAACTGAACAAGCAAGGTGCGGCCTTCCACATCGCCGCTGACAGCCTTGCCGTTCACCGTCATTGAAACGGTGTAAGACATATTTGGTAACTCCCTAGCCTCCGAGGGTGCGGGCGTCTTGCCCGCCATCCTCGCCCGCCGGTTGCGGCGGGCGTTGTTCCTTAGCGTTACGTGAGAGTGTGGAGTCCGTCAGCCTTTTGGTCAAGGCGTAGCGGACCCGAGCTATTGCTGAAACGCCCATAGGGCGATCAATACGAGGACGATGACCCCACCGACCCATACCATCGGCGGCAGACCTTTCTTGTCGCCCATGTCGGGTCTGTCGGCTGGGGCCGGGGCATTCGGCGCGGCGGGGATGGCGTTTGCGGCTGCTTCTACAACGGGCTCTTCGGCGGGTGCAGGCGCGTCATTTGCCGACTGTTCGCCCACGATTTCGGCGAATTTGCCGAAAAATTCGTTGGCCATCTTCTTGGAGGTCGAGTCGATCAGGCGGCTGCCGATTTGGGCGAGTTTTCCGCCGACAGTGGCGTTGACGTCATAGGTGAGGATCGTCTCGTTACCGTCTTCCGCCAAAGCGACTTTCGCGCCACCCTTCGCGAAGCCGGCGGCACCGCCGGTGCCTTCGCCGGAAATCGTGTAGCCGTTCGGTGGATCGATGTCCGACAGCGTTACGGCGCCGCTGAATTTGGCCTTCACCGGTCCGACCTTGGCCGTCACCTTGGCCGAGAACTCCGTATCCGAGGATTTTTCAATTTCATCGCAGCCCGGAATGCATTGTTTCAGGACGTCCGGGTCGTTCAACGCTTGCCACACCGCGTCGATAGATGCCGGAATTCGGTACTCCCCGGTCATTTCCATTGTCGTGACTTCCTTGTTGCTTGCTTGGAGTGGGCGACGCCCGAACGGCACCGACCATAATTCGACGTCCACTGACTGGCAATTAGCGATGTACCGCTGTTCCGAACACGCGGCTCGACGACACAGGCCGGTGTCGCGTCTTATGTGTTGCTGTATAGTATGTCGGGTTGGACGTGGGGGGTAATATGGCATCGAGTGCCGTCGAATCAACGATCGACATCGCTTTTTGGTTTCTCAATCGGGCCAGCGCCGAGGACTCGTACCTGCAGCCGCACAAGCTGCAGCGCTTGCTTTACTTGGCGCAGGGATACTACGCGCAAGAGCATTATGGCCGGAAGCTGATGCCGGCGACGTTCGTGGTCCATGATCTTGGACCCATCGAGCCGAATGTCTTTCGCCTTTTCGAGGAAGGCCGGCCGTCGATCGTCTTCGTCGCTCCGCCGCCGGAGGTCGATGATTTCCTGGAGCGGATTTGGCGCCGCTTCAGCGGTCATGGGGTCGACCGTCTAAACGCGATGATTCTGGAACAGCCCGCCTATAAGACCGCGGTCTTGGCTGGTGAAGGCGAAGAGATTCCGTTCGCCACGATGCAAGAGACATTCAAGATCAAGGAAAAGGAAAAAGCCGAAACGACGGTTCGGACGGCCGACGGACGCACGGTCGAGAAATGGATTCCGACCCGCTCGGTCCGCCGGCGTCCGCAGTAGTTGGTTTCGGCCCGGACGGGGAGGCCGCCTACCCATCCAATTCGGTCATCATAAAGTGTCGGGATGAGACTTGGCGGCTCGGTATCTGTTCGGCATACTGCGGCAAAACTGCAGCCGTGTCGGATCGGTGGCGGGGTACAAAGATAGGGGCAGGGAAAGAGGATGGCTGAGACTTCCTCGCAACCCAATGCGGCGGCGCAAGGGGAGCAAGACAAACGGCAAGCGCCGAGACGGGTCGATCATGTCGGTCGCGCGCTGTCGCTTTTGGTCATTCTCTTCGTCACATGGTTGCTGCTCTCGGGCCACTACCAAGCCTTCATACTGATACTAGGCGTCTTGTCCTGTCTCGTGATCGTCTTTATCGCCGTCCGCATGGACGTGTTGGACCGGGAGGCGCTTCCGGTGCATCTGACATGGAGCGTGGTGCCGTATTGGCTATGGCTGTTCAAGGAAATCTGGATCGCCGCGATCGACGTGACCAAGGTGATTCTGTCGCCAAAACTGCCGATCAGCCCCCGCATGGTTCAACTTACGTCGACGCAAAAATCTGAGCTGGGCCAGGTCATCTATGCCAATTCGATCACCCTGACGCCGGGTACGTTCACCATTCGCGTGTTTGACGATCAGCTCTTGGTGCATGCCTTGACGCAGGAAGGGGTCGATGGCCTCGCGACCGGCGATATGGATCGGCGCGTGACGAAGATGGAGGGGCCGGCGTGATCTTTGCCGTTGCGACTGTCGCCGTCGTCGTTGCCATGGCGCTTGCCTTGGTGCGCGCCTTCCTTGGCCCGACCGTGTATGACCGGGTACTTGCAGTGAATAGCGTCGGGACGAAAACCGTGCTTCTGATCGCGGTTCTGGGCTTTCTCGCGGGCCGTCCCGAATTCCTCGATATCGCGTTGCTTTATGCACTGATCAACTTCATCGGCACGATTGCCGTGCTGAAATTCATTCGCTACGCCGACATGGGGCAGGCGAGCGGTACTTCGAGCACGGGTGAGGAGCCGCGGTAATGGAGTTGGCCATCGATATCTTCGGCTGGCTGTTCATCCTGACCGGATGCTTCTTCGCCATTGTCGGCGCCTTGGGGCTCTTGCGGCTGCCGGATGTGTATACGCGCATTCACAGCGCGGGCGTTGTCGACACCGTTGCATCGTTTTTCCTGTTGGTCGGGTTCTCCTTCTACGCCGGGTTCTCGCTGGTGACTGTCAAACTGCTGCTGATTCTGGTTTTCATCTTCTTCACCAGCCCGACGGCGACCAACGCGCTGGCAAACGCGATGTATTCACAGGGCATCAAGCCCGCTTTGGTGGATGAGGAGGACTCGCCATCGAAGCCCTAGTCAATATTCTGCTGCTCGGGTTCATGACCGTCACGATCTTCATGATTGTCCGGCTGCATAATCTGTTCGCCGTGGTCATGTTGGGCGGGATCTACAGTCTCATGGCGGCATCGATGTTCGTTGTGCTCGATGCGGTCGACGTGGCGTTCACCGAAGCTGCGGTCGGGGCGGGAATCTCGACGGTGTTGATGCTGGCGGCCCTGTCACTGACCAAATCGGAAGAGAAAGTCGCGAGCCGACACGGGATCCTGCCGCTGCTGGTGGTCCTGATTACCGGCGCTGCGCTGGTCTACGGCACATTGGACATGCCGCATTACGGCGACCCGAACGCGCCGATCCAACAGCATGTCGCGCCGACCTATCTTGCTGAGGCGCAGACGAAAACGACCGTGCCCAACGTGGTGACGGCGGTGCTGGCAAGCTATCGGGGATACGACACGCTGGGCGAGGTGGCCGTGATCTTCACGGCGGGCGTGGGGGTCATGCTGCTGCTGGGCGGCAGACGCCGCCGCCGTCGGCGCTCGGAGGGCAGCGAATGAGCCATCATTTCGTCATCCGCGTCGTCGGCAAGCTGTTTATCCCGTTCATCCTTCTGTTCGGTCTTTATGTGCAGTTCCATGGGGATTTTGGCCCTGGGGGCGGGTTCCAGGCGGGTGTTATCTTCGCCTCGGCCTTTGTCCTGTATGGCTTGATTTACGGCGTCGAAAAGTCCCGCGAGATTCTGCCGGACGACGTGTTGCGGGTCGGTATCGCGCTGGGCGTCCTGATCTTTGGCGGCACCGGCGTGGCATCGATGCTGCTGGGTTTCAACTATCTGGATTACACGCCTTTGGCGTCCACGCCGGCCGGCGGCCAGCATATCGGAATTTTCGTCGTCGAACTCGGCGTCGGCATTACTGTGGCGTCGGTCATGGTCACGTTGTTCAATCTTTTCGCCGGCCGCCGCGGCGACGATGAACTGGACGCGGAGTAGGGCCGACGATGATCGAACCCGGCCTCTATAATTACTGGATCGTCGTGTTTTTAATGATGGCGGGGCTGTATGTGGTCATCGCGCGCGGCAACTTGGTGAAAAAGATTGTTGGGTTGAACGTATTTCAGGCCTCGGTCTTCCTGCTCTACATCACCATGGGCAAGGTCGACGGAGGGACCGCGCCGATCCTCGCCGAAGGGTTCACCACCTACTCGAACCCGCTGCCACATGTCTTGATCCTCACCGCGATCGTCGTCGGGGTCGCGACGACGGCGTTGGGTCTAGCCCTGGTCGTCCGCATCCAAGAGGCTTACGGCTCGATCGAGGAAGACGAGCTGGACGAAAAAGACGAACAAGCCGAGCGGGAAGTGCGACCGTGACGATTTCGAACCTGCCTGTACTCCAGATTGTCGTGCCGCTTCTAGCCGGGCCACTTTGCGTCCTGTTGCGGCGCGAAGACGTCAGCTACGGCATCGCGTTGGTCGCATCCTGGGCCTCGTTCGCGATGTCGGTCTTGTTGCTGATGATGGTGATCGAGAGCGGACCGATATCCTTCGCACTCGGCGGCTGGGAGCCGCCTTGGGGCATCGAATACCGGGTCGATAGCGTCAATGCCTACGTTCTGCTGATCGTCGCCGCGATTGGCGCAGTGGTGATCACCTACGCCCGGCCGAGTGTCGCCTATGAGATCGATCCCGAGCGCCGATACCTGTTTTATACGGCCTATCTGTTGTGTCTCTCCGGGTTGCTGGGCGTCACGATTACCGGCGACGCGTTCAATGTCTTCGTCTTCCTCGAAATCTCCTCGCTTTCCTCCTATGTACTGATCAGCCTCGGCCGGGACCGGAAAGCCCTGACGGCGGCCTATCGCTATCTGATTTTCGGGACGATCGGGGCGACCTTTTACTTGATCGGCGTCGGGTTGCTGTACCAGGCGACCGGTACGCTGAACATGGCGGACCTTGCCGAACGAGTTTCGATGGTGACCGATAGCCGGACCGTCCGGGTCGCCTTCGCCTTCATGGTCGTTGGAATTGGGATGAAGGCGGCGCTGTTCCCGCTGCATATCTGGCTGCCCAATGCCTATGCTTATGCGCCGTCGGTGGTGACCGCTTTCCTGGCTGCGACGGCGACGAAAGTGTCGATCTATTTACTCTTGCGCGTCTATTTCACGATCTTTGGCACGTCCTTTTCGATTCAGACGTTGGGGTTGGGGGATGCGCTCCTACCGTTGGCGATACTTGCGATGTTCGTAGGATCGGGAGTGGCGATCTTCCAGCCGGATATCAAACGGATGCTGGCCTATTCCAGCGTCGCGCAGATTGGCTACATGGTCCTTGGGATCGGGATTGCCACCACGGTTGGACTGACCGCCGGTATCCTGCATCTGTTCAACCATGCGCTGATGAAGGGCGCGTTGTTCATGGCGATGGGGTGCGTCTTCCTCCGGTTGGGGTCGGTCCGCTTGGAGGCGATGCATGGGATCGGCAAGACGATGCCGTGGACGATGGGCGCCTTTGTCGTGGGGGGACTGAGCCTCATCGGCGTGCCGGCGACCGCCGGGTTCGTCTCGAAATGGTATCTCATCCTGGCGGCGCTCGAGCGGGATTGGTGGTGGGCCGCAGTCCTGATCCTGTTGTCGTCCTTGTTGGCAATTATTTATATATGGCGTGTCATTGAGGTTGCGTATTTTCGTCCCCCGACGGACGCCGTTGCTGCGGCAAAGGAAGCGCCGTTGTTGATGCTGGTTCCCATGTGGGTGTTGACCATTGCGAACGTGTATTTCGGCTTGGATACGCGGGTGAGTGTCGGGATCGCCGAGCACGCCGCCCAGAGTTTGATGGGAGGCGGCTCATGAGTGCTCCCGAACTGATGATCTGGGCGCTTGCGATACCGTCGATCGGGGCGGTGCTCATTTTGATGTCGGAAGGCCGGCCCAATCAGCGCGAGACCGTGACCCTGTTGACCGCCGTGAGTTTGTTTGCGGTCATCGCGTCCCTGGTACCCACCGTGTATGCCGGCGGGCGGCCGGATGTCAGCCTGTTCACGATGTTGCCGGGCCTAGAAATTCGGCTGACGCTCGAACCGCTTGGCATGATGTTCGCCTGCGTAGCGTCCGGTTTATGGATTGTGAATTCGATCTATTCGATCGGCTATATGCGGGCCAAGAAGGAAGGGCATCAGACCCGGTTCTATGCCTGTTTTGCGATCGCCATCGCCAGCGCCATGGGGGCGGCGATGGCCGGCAACATGCTGACGCTGTTCCTGTTCTATGAAATCCTGACGTTGTCCACCTATCCGCTGGTCACGCACCACGGCGACGAGCAAGCGGTTCGGTCGGGCCGGACGTATCTCGGCATTCTGCTCGGCACGTCGATTTTCTTCCAGCTTGGCGCCATCATTTGGACTTGGTCGGTGGCCGGCACCCTGGACTTCACCGAAGGCGGCATCCTGAACGGCAAGATCGAGGGGCCGCTGATAGGCTTAATGCTGTTCCTCTACATGTACGGGATCGGCAAGGCCGCGTTGATGCCGATACACCGATGGTTGCCGGCCGCGATGGTTGCACCAACGCCAGTGAGCGCGCTGCTACACGCGGTGGCGGTCGTGAAGGCCGGCGTCTTCACCGTGCTCAAGGTGATCGTCTATATCTTCGGCGCGGACTTCCTGCGCGAGAGCGGTTATGCCGACTGGCTGATGTATGTCGCTGCGGCTTCGTTGCTCCTGGCGTCCGTTGTCGCATTGACCAAGGATAATCTGAAGGCGCGGTTGGCCTATTCAACAGTCAGTCAACTGGCGTATGTCGTACTCGGTGCGGCGCTGCTCATGCCGTTGAGCATCGTGGGCGGCGCCATGCATATCGCAATGCACGCGTTCGGCAAGATCACCCTATTCTTCTGCGCCGGTGCGATCTACGTAGCCAGCGGTAAGACTGAAGTCAGTGATATGGATGGCATCGGCCGGCGCATGCCGGTCACGTTGGCGGCATTTTGCATCGGGAGTCTGAGTGTCATTGGCCTGCCGCCCTTCGGCGGCGCGTGGAGCAAATATTTCCTGGCGCTCGGGGCGATGGACGCAGGACATGTGGTTTTCGTCGCCGTCTTCATGATCTCATCGCTGCTGAATGTCGCGTATCTGATGCCGATCGTTGCGCGCGGCTTTTTTGCGGGAAGCGATGACGGCGGTGGAATACGGGAAGCGCCGATATTTTGTGTCGTGCCGCTGTGTTTGACCGCCTTTGGTTGCCTGCTCTTGTTCTTCTTTGCCGATGATCTTTACACGTTGCTGGCGCCGATCGGAGGAGGGCCCGGATAATGGATGACGAGAAGAAATACTGGTTGGACGAGCCGAATAACGTCAAGAAAATCTTCTGGGCGGTGTGCCTACTGTGCGCGGCAGTGTTCGTGGCCGACGCCTTCTATCACAAGCATGTCCATTTTGACGCCGAAGGATGGTTCGGCTTCTACGGTTTCTTCGGGTTCGTCGCCTGTGTCGGTCTCGTCCTGGCGGCGAAGGTGCTGCGCAAATTCCTGATCCGGGCGGAAGACTATTATGATGACTGACGTCCTCTCGCCGGGATTGATAATGATCGCGGGGGCGGCGCTGCTGCCGCTGTTACGCGGGTATTGGCAGCGTGGGTTCATGCTGCTGCTGCCGGTGGTCGGATTCTGGCAGACATTGATGTTGGAGCCCGGCACCTACGGCACGATCGACATGTTCGGCGTAACACTGACGACTCTGCGGGTCGATTCGTTGAGCCTCGTGTTCGGCTATATCTTCCACATCGCCGCCTTCCTATCGGCCATCTACGCCCTTCATGTGCGTGACACGGTGCAGCACGTGGCGGGAATGGCCTATGCCGGTGCGGCGATTGGCGCGGTCTTCGCCGGCGACCTGATCACGTTATTCGTCTATTGGGAGCTGACCGCGGTCACCTCGGTATTTCTGATCTGGGCGCGCCGCGAGGAAAATTCGTATTCGACGGGCCTTCGGTATTTGATCATCCAGGTCGGCTCCGGTGTCGTCCTGCTGGCCGGTATCGTCATCCATCAGCAGCAGAGCGGCAGTATCGAGTTTTCCAAGCTCACGCTTGGCGAATTGGGACCGACGCTTATATTCCTCGCGTTTGGCGTGAAATGCGCGTTTCCGCTGCTGCATAACTGGCTGCAGGATTCCTATCCGGAAGCGACGGTAACGGGGACGGTCTTCCTCAGCGCCTTTACGACCAAACTTGCTGTATATGCCTTGGCGCGGAGTTTCGCCGGCACGGAAATGCTGATCTGGATCGGCGCGACGATGACCGCTTTCCCGATATTCTACGCGGTGATCGAGAACGATCTGCGGCGCGTTCTTGCCTACAGTCTGAACAACCAGCTTGGCTTCATGGTCGTCGGCATCGGCATCGGCACGGAGCTGTCGCTGAACGGGACGGCGGCCCATGCTTTCTGCCACATCCTCTATAAAGCGCTGCTGTTTATGTCGATGGGCGCTGTGCTGCTGCGTACGGGGACGGTAAAGGGGTCCGAACTTGGAGGGCTCTACAAATCGATGCCCTGGACGACCGGATTCTGTATCGTCGGTGCGGCGTCGATTTCCGCTTTTCCATTGTTTAGCGGCTTCATCAGTAAATCGATGATCATCACCGCGTCTGCGGATGGTGGGCATTGGTTCGTTTGGGGCGTGTTGCTGTTCGCGTCCGCGGGTGTATTCCATCATTCGGGGATCAAGATCCCGTATTTCGCTTTCTTCGCACATGACAGCGGCATCCGGGTCAAAGAAGCGCCGTTCAATATGCTGCTGGCGATGGCGATCGCAGCCTTCCTTTGCATCGGGATCGGGGTGTTCCCGGGACCGCTCTACGCCATTCTCCCGTTCCCCGTGGACTTCGTGCCTTACACGGTGACCCATGTCATTACGCAGCTTCAACTGCTGATGTTCTCGGCACTGGCGTTTGCGGTGTTGATGCGCTTCGGCATTTATCCGCCTGAGTTGAAATCAGTGAATTTGGATACCGATTGGTTCTACCGTCGACTGGCGCCGAAGGTCGTTCGGGCGGTTTGGGGCGGCGTGTCAGTGCTACAGGGGCGCTTTGTGAGGGGGGCGGCCCGGGCGCTCAACCATCTGCTGGTGGTGGTCTTTCATTATCACGGACCGGATGGTGTATTGGCCCGGACGTGGCCGATTGGTGGCGCTGCACTCTGGGTGCTAGTCCTGCTCGGCGGATTTCTGATCGTATATTTCGTTTAGGCGGTCTTGACCGTCATTTTGCCGGCGTCACGGCCGGGGAAGGAGACCGTTGCAGTCGTTCCCTTGCCCTGTTGGCTGGTCAGGTCGAACCAGCCCCCATGCAATTCGATGAGGGATTTGACGATCGGTAGTCCGAGCCCGGTTCCCGCCTGCGCTGACGTTTGCGCGCTGCCAACCTGGCCGAAGGGCTGCAGGACCTTTTCCAAGTCCTTTTCCTTGATCCCAATTCCGGTGTCGGACACGGATAGCAGCACATTGCCGCTGTCGCCCATGCGCGCCGACACCGTGATTTGGCCCATCGGTTCGGTAAACTTGATCGCATTCGACAACAGGTTCAGCAGGACCTGACGCAGGGCGCGTGGATCGGCATAGATCGAGGGTATATCGGGCGCAATATCGATCGAGAGCGTCAACCGCTGGCGCTCAAGTTGGCCGCGTACGACCTGCGCGGCTTCATGGACGACCTTGCTGAGGTCCGCGTCTTCCGGCTGGATGTCTTGTCGACCGGCCTCGATCTTGGACATGTCCAGAATGTCGGTGATCATATCCAGGAGGTGGCGGCCACTCGTCGTAATATCGCCGACGTAGTTGATGTATTTGTCATGCCCTAGCGGACCGAAGGTCTCACGCGACAGCACTTCTGAAAATCCGATGATCGCGTTCAATGGTGTCCGCAATTCATGGCTCATTTTCGCGAGGAATTCCGACTTGGCCCGGTTGGCCGCCTCGGCGACGGTCACCGCGTTACGCAGGCGTTCTTCCGCGTTCTTGCGCTCCGTGACGTCGACCAGTGTGCCTTGCACCGCCCGGACACCACGCCAGTTCACTACGCGCGCCGACCGTTGCAGCCAGATTGGGCTGCCGTCCTTGCGGCGCGCTTCGTATTCGAACAGCGATGGGGCAGGGCGGCCGGCCATTCGGTCGCGGCCGTACTGAGCGATCCGTTCCCGTTCGTGCGGCGCGACAAGATGGACAACGCTGCCGATCTTCATCAAGTCGTCGGCGCTGTCATAGCCGAAAATCTCCGCTAGCGCCTGATTGATGAATAACAATTGCCCGTAGCGCGTGATGTTGATGCCGACGATCGAATTCTCAATCAGGCTCCGGTAGTTTTCTTCGCTTTCGCGCAGCGCGCGCTCGGCTTCCTTGCGCTTGCTGATATCGTGCCGGATCGCAACGGTTCCGCCGCCGGTTACCTTGCGGTAGGACGAGAGGATCCAACGATTGCCCGAGTGGTGCGTCTCGACGTTCTGCGCGGAATGGCGATATTGGTGAATACGCTCTTCGATCCAAGCATCTTCCTGATTGACCGCCTCGGGAACCATTCCACTCGCGACGGATTCGCGGATTTGTTCCTCAAAGGTGTGCCCCGGTGCGTGAAGGGTCGTCTGCCACGGATAGAGATTCAAGGTCGCTTGATTACAAAAGACCAATCTTTCGTCGCTGTCGTAAAACGCGACGCTGGCGGGCAGTGAATTCAGCGATTCGTGCAGCAATTGACGGGATGACTCAGACTTCTTTTCCGCCTGTTTGATGTCGGTGATATCGGTATACGTCACGACGTATCCGCCGGACGGTACGGAATTGCGCCGAACGTCGATGATGCGTCCGTCCGGCTGAAGGCGCTCTCCACGCTCCGGCCTGTCCGGGCTGGAGAGAAACGCGATCCGCTCGTCGATCCGGCGTTCCGGGTCTTCGGTGCCGTAGATGCCCGTCTTGGCGTATTCGAGCATCACCTCCCGCATCGGTATGCCGTCCTTCGGCAACTGCCCCGGATAGTAATGCAGATCGAAAAACCGCTGATTGCATGTGATGATTCGCATATCTTCGTCGAACATGGCGAAGCCCTGATCGATCGCGCGCAACGTCATTTCAAGGACACGCGACTTGTCTTCGAGCGCCTCTTCGATTGCTTTGAAATTGGTGATGTCTATGCCGACACATCCGATCGCGGAAATCTCGCCTTCTGTGTCACGGATGGGAAATTTCGTGGTGAAGGCTGTGCCAACCGGGCCGTCCGGACCAGGGATGCCATGCTCCTGCGACTGAAGGGCGCCGTCCTTGAGGACCTTGGGATCCAGTTTTTCCTCAACCAGGGTTGAGAACCAGGGCATCACTTCTTCGGTGCGACGACCGATTAGTTCCGACGCTCCGATGCCATAGATCGATTCGAACGCCTTATTGGCGGCCAAGTAGCGCGCGTCCGTGTCCTTGATGTAGAGCGCAATGGGTGAGTTATCGAAGAAAGCCTGAAGTCGGCTTTGCGATTCATCGTTTGCGGCGCGCAATTCGCTCTCACGCTGCATCAAGTCGGTGACGTCGGTGCGGATTCCCAACATTCCGCCGTCTGCCGTACGGTAGTTTCGGCCGCGAAGCCAGGTGCCGTCCGATAGCTGCATGTGCAGCGGTTCGTCACTTGCATCTTGATGGAGTTTAAGACGTCCGGAAGCCCATTCTTCGGGCCGTCCTTTGGCATCGATGACCTGACCGCTTGCAGCGATGGCTCGGGACACGTCGTCCATATGCGTTCCCGGCGCGAGGAAGTCGACACTCTCGCTGAACAGTTGCCTGTACCGTTCGTTGCAGAATACGAGGCATGCGTCAGCGTCGTATAGGACGATGCCGTCGCGGCTCGTCTCTACGGCTTTTTGATAGAGCGCCAAGTCTCGTAACGCGTCTGATCGAGCTTCGGTAAGGTCGGCGACCTGTTCCTCAAGCTCCTTGACGCGTTGGCGCAGGCGTCTACTTTCATCCATCAGATCTAACCGAAACCGTCGAATGCTACCCTATCCGGCGCGCGGTGGGAGATACCGTCGCAGGGCTGTTTCACGCGTTGCCTAAAGTAATTCGCGACTGGTTAACGTATCCTAAACCAGCGGATTGGATTTCGACGAATATATTGATGTCTCAGTAGTTTTATTGATGAGCCAACCACAGAATAGTTGAACAGATCAGTGACCGCTACCACACCTACTAGGCCTGAAGAAGCATCTGGCCGGCCCCGGAAGCACGGTGTTAAGACGCTGCTGCCTTATCTGTGGCCGCCGTGCCAGGTGGAGATGCGCCTCCGCGTGCTTGGGGCGCTCTTCGCGCTTGCCTGTGCGAAGGCGGCGACGGTGTATGTACCGCTGCTGTATCGCGATGCAATCGACGCCCTGACGCGCCAAGGAGTGGATGACATCATTGTGCTTCCGCTGGCGTTGTTGGTGGGGTATGGCGCGATCCGGGTGCTGTCCGTGGCCTTTTCGGAACTGCGCGAGGCATTGTTTGCGAAGGTAGCCCAGCGAGCCATGCGGCGAGCGGCGCTTCTGACGTTCCGCCATATTCATGCGTTGAGCCTGCGTTACCATCTGGAACGCCGGACAGGCGGGCTGTCGCGGATTATCGAACGCGGCATCAAGGGCATCGAGTTCCTGCTCGCGTTCATGCTGTTCAATATATTGCCCACTTTGTTGGAAATATTGCTCGTTTGCGGTGTTCTTTGGGGTCTCTTCGATATCTGGTTCGCCCTGGTCACGTTTGTCACGATCGTGACCTATATCGTTTTCACGCTGCTCGTGACGGAATGGCGTATCAAATATCGCCGGCAAATGAACGATCGCGATACCGAAGCGAATTCGAGGGCGATCGATAGTCTGCTCAACTATGAGACGGTCAAATATTTCGGCAATGAAGCGCACGAAGCGCGTCGTTATGACGAGGCGATGCAGGCCTATGAGCGCGCGGCCGTCCAGAACACCGTAAGCTTGTCAGCGCTGAATGTTGGGCAAGGGTTCATCATCTCAGGTGGCCTTGTCCTCGTGATGGTCATGGCAGGGAACGGGGTCGTGGACCGATCGATGACGATCGGTGATTTCGTTCTCGTGAACACCTATCTGATCCAGTTGTATCTGCCGTTGAACTTCCTGGGTTTCGTCTATCGCAATATCCGGCAATCCTTGATCGATATGGACGACATGTTCAAGCTCCTCGATGTCGAACAGGAGGTCGTTGATGATCCGGACGCGCCGGATATTGAGGTTGCCGGCGGCGAGGTCCGGTTCGAGAACGTGAACTTCGGCTATGACCCGCGCCGTCCGATCCTCAAGGATGTTAGTTTCGCGGTTCCGCCCGGCAAGACCGTTGCCATCGTTGGCCCCAGCGGTGCCGGGAAATCGACAATCAGCCGAATATTGTACCGCTTCTATGATGTGGGGGAGGGACGGGTTCTGGTCGATGGCCAGAACATCCGTGAGGTCACCCAAGACAGCTTGCGCGCGACCATCGGCATCGTGCCGCAGGACACCGTGTTGTTCAACGATACGGTCTACTACAACATCGCATATGGCCGTCCTGGCGCATCACCTTCGGAGGTCGAAGAAGCTGCCAAAATGGCTCGCATTCACGACTTCATTGTTGCGCTGCCCGACGGCTATCAATCGATGGTTGGAGAGCGGGGTTTGAAATTGTCTGGCGGTGAGAAACAGCGGGTGGCGATCGCAAGGGCGATCTTGAAACAGCCCCGGATCCTTTTGTTTGACGAGGCGACATCCGCGTTGGACAGCCATACGGAGCAGGAAATACAGGAAAGCCTCGACGAAGTCTCCGCCGAGAGAACGACACTGGTCATTGCCCATCGCCTGTCGACTGTCGTTCATGCGGACGAAATCATTGTGTTGCAGGATGGACGAATTGCCGAACGCGGCACGCATGACGAGCTACAGGCGTTGGCCGGTGAATACGCCGCTCTTTGGGAGAAACAACGCCGCGCCACGTCCGGTGCGGCAAAAACTGGGGATTCGTAGGTGATGCCGGCGGGGATGCATCAGTGGGCGCCGTCCGTGGCGCCGGTTGTCTAGGGTTGCAATGCCGGCGCCGCTCTATATCGGGTCCGAAATTTACCGCAATTCGAGCTATGGATTGTGGCACCCGCTTCGCATTCCGAGAGTTTCGCTGACGACGGACTTGTTGCGCGCTCTGGAATGGTTGCCGCCGGCGCAGTATGTCGACAGCCCGCGGGCCACAGCGAAACAGCTCGCCCGGTTTCATGATGCCGACTACATCGCCGCAGTCGTCGAGGCCGAGCGGACGCAAGTCATCGATGACGACATCCGCCGCCGATACAATATCGGCATCAACGGCAATCCGATTTTTCCCGAAATGTTCCGGAGACCTGCAACGGCGAGTGGCGGGTCGATCCATGCGGCCGCGCTGCTGCGTTGCACCAAGGCAGTCTACAGCCCCGCGGGCGGGACACATCATGGCCGGGCGAATGCCGCGAGCGGTTTCTGCTACTTCAACGATCCTGTCTTGGCGATCTACGCCCTGTTGGACGACGGGCATGAGCGTGTCGGATATGTCGATGTGGATGCCCATCATGGCGACGGCGTACAGGATGCATTTCACGACGACGACCGGGTGTTGACGGTTTCCGTTCACGAAGCAGGACGCTGGCCGGGAACCGGACTTGTCGAGGATCGCGCGGATGGCGTCGCGCGGAACCTGCCGGTGCCGGCAGCATTCAATGATGATGAGATGGCGTACCTGCTGGACCGCGCGATCCTGCCGGTACTGGATGCCTTCAATCCGTCGGTTCTCGTCTTGCAGTGCGGTGCGGACGCATTGTCGGATGATCCCCTGAGTAGGTTGGGTTTATCGAATAACGCCCTATGGGATGTCGTTGAGAAACTCCATCGGTGGCCTGTGCCACTGCTCGTGCTTGGAGGAGGGGGGTATAACCCCTGGTCGTTGGCGCGGTGTTGGGCTGGCGTCTGGGCGGTCTTGAACGGCCGGGAGATCCCGACCGTAATACCGGAAGCGGCCACTACGCTTTTGCAAGATGTCGAATGGCGGCATCGGCTTGCCCGAAATCCGCCGGATCATTGGTTCAACACCCTCCGAGATTCGCCGAACCACGGCCCGGTCCGGGATGCGGTAAAGTCGGTGGCAGAACAGGCGGTGAAGCAATGAATGCTCGTTTAACGTGGTGAAAATCACTATAAACCGGACCATGGTTTGGCGGTCCCTTATCGTATTGTTGTTCGCGGGCGTGATGCTTGCGCCGGTGCACGGCTGGAGCGGCGCGGACCGCCAGCACGAGCCGTTAACGATCCGGACTTCGGCTGGTGCCCATGAATTTCGCATCGAACTCGCGACGACGAACGATCAACAAGCGACGGGCTTGATGCATCGCCGTAAAATGGCATCTGACGCGGGCATGCTGTTCGTGTATCCCAGCGATGCGCCGGTATCCATGTGGATGAAGAATACGTTCATTCCGCTCGACATGTTTTTCATTGGCTCGGATGGGCGTATCACGCATATTGCGGAACGGACGGTGCCGCAATCGACAGAACTGATCGGCTCGAACGGGCCGGTCCGGGCGGTACTGGAACTCAATGGCGGAACCGCCAGCCGGCTTGGGATCAAGCCGGGCGACCGCGTCATCCACCGAGTATTTCGCTGATCAGATTTGCGGCTGCGCCAGAAAGTCGGGAAGGTTTTCCCAGCCTTCGCCGGCCGCGACCATGCAGGTATCGCCTTCGGGCATGGTGACGATGATCGTGAAAGTAAGGCCCTTGCGGGACGTCAGGACTTCGATCAGTCCACCGTTCGCCGCAAGCCCCATCGCGATGGGTTGCTCGGAATATTTCTTGGACAGGTATTTAAGAACGATTTTCCGTTCGCCACAGTTCGCCTCGTCATCGTTTTCCGTGCCGCCGAGCGATGCGGGAAGCGCGAGAGTGAGGAGCACTGTGAAAACGGCCAATTTGCGAAGCATTTTTGTCGGGACCTGCTGTTGCCGCAAATTCTCTAAGTAAAATGAAGAGGTCGTTCTTTGTATAATAGAACTACCCAAAAGTCTGGCACTATTTCCTTAACGGATTGATAATGGTTGAAGCGTCCATTAAGTAAAATTATTGGCGAATTTTAGTATGTATTGATTCCGGTGTTTCGCTGATGTTCGGAACGTTGCGCCGATCGGCGCAAAGAAATGACGCCTTTCGATTGAAAGGCGTCATTCCGGTTAGGCAGGCGTTGCGCTTCTAATTGAGGCAGGCGCGTTCTAAGGACAATCGTCGCAGGTCACTTCACCAGAAAGACGGGGCCGAAAGACTGCAATATGCCGTAGCGTGGTGGTTGGGATCAGATCGATGAACCACGGTGTGTATTGATAGTAGGTCTCGCCGATAATGATCGCCTGATCGTCGTCCACTAGATCGTTATCGCTGATTGTCGCGTTTCCACCCGGCGTTCCAACAGCGCTTGTAATGGATAGTGTCCCCGCGCCGGTGCGTTGCCAGATTACTTTTGGCGATCCGCTATCCCTTTTTACGGAAGAGATTACAACTGCACCTTCGCTCGCAAACGTGAAGGGTTCCATGACAAGATTTGCGGCAGTAAAGATCGTATCTACCTCGGCGATTGTCACGTTTTGAACGCGTGCCACAAGATCTGACACCGTCATGGCCGTCCGGTCGAGCTTTTGATGGAGCAGAACGTACCGTCCAATTTCGACACCGCCCAGCATCAAAAGGATAAGAACCGGCATGGCGAACCCGAACTCGATCATCACGCCGCCACGGTCGCTGCGGAGCAGGCGGCCGGGTATTCCAAGAGAGCGTATGAATTGCATGATATGGCTCCACGTATCGTTGCTGAACGCGCCGATTAGCAGGGCGAGTTGCCGTAGGGTTCATTGCGGACCGCTGTGCTTGCCTTTAGCGCGATGTTCTGGCCGACGGAGGAGGCCAACAAACCCAGCATCAGGGACCATTGCGTTTCGACCCGGTAAACAACAACGTCACAAGCGCCGCCCAGTCCGGGTGTGCCCATATCGGCGTCCCATTGGCCGTTGCCGTTCACGTCGGTGAAGCTTTCGCCGGAATCGTATTGGCCATTGGCGGGGTTGTCGTCGATATAGGGTTCCGGCTGCCCGACTTCACTGAAGTCCGAATACGCGAGGGTGGTGATGTTGGCTGCGGTGATCGGCACCAAACCCAACGTTGCGGTCTGGACCTTGTCCACAATGACATCCTCGCGATTCAAGCCGGTCGGCGTGAATCCTGTGATGCCAAACCGAGCCGCGTCGCGAAGACTGCCTTCTAGCACCGCATTAAGAAACAAAATCATGGAGAATTCCATGATCGCAACCATGGTAGCTATTAACAACGGTGCAGTGAAACTGAACTCTATTGCAGCGGATCCGTCATCATTACGACGGACTTTACTGAAAAAATTCTTCATATGGCGCATTTTTTTCATGGCAAATCTTACCTAATGTTGTAGATTTCCCGCATGATGACTGTATTTATTATAAATAAACGCCGCATTATCATTGCGGCTTTGTTTGCAGCGCTTCTCTCCGGTTGCGCTGGCAATGACGAAGCGTCGTCTAAAAAAGCTTCCGCAGATATGGCGAAGGGCAAAACGGTAGCCGGCGCGATGATGCGGGCAGGCGAGGCGAGCCGGCGGCGTGGAGACATCAGTGCAGCTATTGAATTCTTCCGCCGTGCGCATCAGGCTGAGCCAAAACAAATCAAGCCGCTTGTTGGCCTTGGCGAATCTCTTATCGCAGCCAGCCTGGTCAAGGACGCGGCTGACGCGTTTCGAAGAGCGTTGGTCATCGATCCCAACAATGCGCGCGCTCTGCGCGGGCTGGGAAACTCGCTGATCGCACAAGACCAACTCGATCTTGCCGTAGAGCAATTCCAAAAAGCGGTCGCGGCCGACCCGAAAGATTACCGTGCGTATAGCGGACTTGGTGTCGCGCATGATTCGATGGCTGATCATGCAAAGGCCCAAGAGTTTTACTATGCCGGTCTTGAGATTGCGCCGGACGACGTCAATCTGCGCAATAACCTCGGACTCTCGCTTGCATTTGCCGGACATTACAAGGGGGCGGTTGAGATTCTCAGGCCATTGGCGTTGCGCCCGGGCGCGACCGCCCGAGATCGGCAAAATCTTGCATTGGCGTATGGGTTGGGCGGCGACATCGCGAATGCAGAAAATTTCGCGCGTATGGACATGGACAGCCGCGGCGTCGAGCGCAACATGAGCTACTACGCGGCACTCCGGTCGATGTCCGACCCAGTGTTGCGCGTTCGTTCCGTGCGCGCCGGCTATGCGTTGCGGTCCCGCTAGCGTCATTTCAGAACACTGCCAAGGCCGTCGATCGCGCGGAGGATACCCGGGCCGATTAGGACGATGAATAGCGTCGGCATGATGAAGATCATCATCGGCACGGTCAGCGTTGCCGGCAGCCGGGCGGCCTTCTCTTCAGCTTTCATCAATCGTTCGTCGCGCAGTTCCTTTGACAGGACGCGCAGCGATTGGGCGAGCGGGGTACCGTAACGTTCACTCTGAATTAGCGTATTGGACAACGCCTGCATTGCGGGAAGATTGGTGCGCTTATACAGATTCTGGAGCGCAATCCGACGTTCGGACATGAAACCGAGCTCGGCGGATGTCAGTTCCATTTCATCGGCCATTTCCGGACCGCTCATGCGAATTTCGCGCGACACCCGCACGAGGGCGTTGTCCAAGGCCAAGCCTGCTTCGGCACAAATGACCAGAAGATCCAGCATGTCCGGCAATGCACGCGTGAGCAGATGCATACGTTTGTCGATCAGATTCTTGACCATGAGATCCGGAATATAGAACGCGATGAGGACGGTAAGGACCGATGCAATCAAACGGCCTTGCGGGCCTAGCTTGAACATTTCGAGTACATAGATCGAGACCACGGCGCCGATACCGAGCGCCGCCGGCAGGCATAGTTTGGCGAATAGGAACAATGTCACGGCGTCGCGTGATCGCAGCCCGGCCCGGACCAATTTGGCGCTGGCATTTTCAACCGGCTTACCGGTCATCAACTTGAAATGGCGCAGTGTTCGGCGGGCGACATTGAGCGTCTCGACCTTGGGTCGCCGCTTGGCAGCGCCTAGGTCTTGGCGTAGTTGAGCGCGACGGTCGCTGATCGCCTTGATGCGGCGCTGGGCAGGCGCTTTTTCAAGTAGGGTTCGCCATACGGTGACAACACTGATTGCAACAAATACAGCAGCGCCGAAGGCGATAAGCTCTTCGACCTGCAGTCCGAACGGCATGTATTCTTGCAAATTCATATCTCGAAATTCACCATTTTGATCATGATGAAGACACCAAGTGCCATCATGAAGCCACCGACGCCGACCATGACCATGCCGCGCGGATCGGTGAAGAGCTCCATGGCGTAGCTCGTGTTCACAAAGAAGATCAGGGCGAACATTATGAAGGGCAGGGAACCGATGATGTAAGCACTCGCCCGTGCCTCGGACGACATCGCCTTGACCTTGAGCTTCATCTGCCGCCGCCGTCGCAGGATTTCAGCGAGATTGGAAAGCGTTTCGGCGAGATTACCGCCGGTTTCCCGTTGAACCGACAAACTCACCGCAAAGAACTTCAGCTCCGGTGTGTCGAGGATTTTCGCAGAATCGGCGATTGCGTCTTCCAGGTTTTGTCCCAGGTTCACCGAATCCGAGATGTTCGAAAATATTGTCCGAACCGGCTCGGGGACTTCGGATCGTGCGTTCACGATCGACTCTGCGATGGGAAGACCCGCCCGAAGTCCGCGAACGATCACGTCGAGACCTTCGGGAAACCGAGTCGTGAACTTCTCCTGGCGCCGCGAGATCATGAACCCGATGCTCATATGCGGCAGCCATATTCCCATACCGACACCAATGAGAACCGAAAGTGCCGGCTGAAATCCGAAGATGGCCCAACAGCCAAGTCCAAAGACTACACCGATGATGAAAATTGCGAGGCCGAATTTGCCGATAGAGATGTCGCGGCCGGTCCGGCGAAGACGAGTGCGCAGTTGATCCGGTTTCGGTAGAAACCGCTTTGCGAAGACGTCGAGGCCGGTTTCGGTCTCCCGCCGTACGGCGCTGGCTTGTTCGCTCGAACTTTCGATGACACCGGTACCCAACGCACGATTGCGGGTGTTTTCCAGCCGCCTTTGCTCATGCCTATGACGCCCATCGGTGATGACAAAGGCAATGCCGACAAGAATTGCCGCCAATAGCAATGCACCAACGAAGATCGAGACCTCAAGCAATCCAAATTCGCTGAAAAGTTCGGCCATTACATGACCTCCAATAGTGCCTTATCGAGTCCGAAGTAGCTGGCTTTCTCCATGAATTTTGGGCGCAGCCCCGTCGAATCATAGCTGCCGACCAACTTTCCGCCGGCGTCTTCGCCTTTGTACTTGTAGAGATACAATTCCTGCATCGTGATGATGTCGCCTTCGACGCCGACGACTTCTGCGATATGCGTGATTCGCCGCCCGCCATCTCGCATACGCGATACCTGGCAGATCAAGTCGATGGCCGATGCGACCTGCATGCGCATTGCTTTGGCCGGCAGGTTGAACCCGGCCATGCTGATCATGTTCTCGAGACGGGTGAGTGCTTCGCGCGGGTTGTTGGCATGGACCGTGCTCATCGAGCCTTCATGGCCGGTGTTCATGGCTTGGAGCATGTCGATGGCTTCGGAGCCACGACACTCACCGAGGATGATGCGGTCCGGACGCATACGCAGCGAGTTCTTGACCAGGTCGCGGATGTTGACTTCGCCTTGCCCTTCCAGGTTGGCGGGACGGGTTTCCAGTCGGACCACGTGCGGTTGCTGCAATTGCAGCTCGGCGGCGTCCTCAATGGTCACCACCCGCTCGCCGCCGTCGATCATGCGGCTCAGGGCGTTTAGAAGGGTCGTTTTACCGGAACCGGTACCACCCGAGATCAGGATATTCAATTTACAGCGCGAAGCGATCTGAAGCAGTTTCATCATCTGCGGCGACATGCTGCCGAAATCGACCATTTTCTCGAGCGTGATCTTCTTTTCCGCAAATTTACGAATGGAGATCGACGCGCCGTCGAGGGCGAGTGGTGGGATGATGATGTTGACACGACTGCCGTCCTTGAGACGGGCGTCACACATTGGACTGGATTCGTCGACCCGACGGCCAATCCAACTGACAATCCGCGTACAGATATTCATAAGATGCGAATGATCGCGAAAGGTGACGTCAGTCAGCTCCAGCTTACCGCCGCGCTCAACGTAGATCTGGGACGGGCCGTTCACCATGACTTCGGTGATATCCACGTCGCCAAGCAACGGTTCGAGCGGCCCAAGTCCCATCATGTCGTTGACGAGATTGGTGACCAGGCTTCGCTGTTCGATCTGATTGAGGCGGATTTTGTTCTCAAGCAGGAGCTCACCGACCAGGCCACTGATCTGCGACATCAATTCGTCGCGCGGCAGACTTGCAGCGGCGGCGGCGTCGATCCGCTCCATCATAAGCGGGCGGATAGCATCCGCAGCCTCGCGTACGCTTGTCATACTGGCGGCACTGATTTGCAGGCCAGAGTCGTCCAGGTTCTCTTCCACGACGTTTACGCCGCTGGTCTGCTCGAGCGACGTTACGCCATTTGCTGGCGTCGGCGCCGCGGCTGGCGTTCCGTTAGGTTGCGCGGCACCGTTCCCATTCGGGCGTGGCGGGGGCGCTTGAACCGGTTGCCGTTGTGCTTCGGGGGCGGGACCGGCGAGGGCAGTGACAAGGGTCGTAACGAGGTCTCGTTCCTGCAGGAGATTGAGGTCCAGTCCGACGCCGGGCGCGTTCTTCGACACGATCATGCGGATCTGTTGCGCCAACGCGCCACGCGACAGCTTCGCGACCATCTGCTTGTCGATATGCGTCTCGATGATTGGGCGCAATCGTTCAAGCGAAACGGCGAGGCCGTCCTTCCATCCTTCTCCGTCCGGAAACTTTAGGACCGGCTGTTCACTCATTTCTTCCACCAGGCCTTCTTCTTAGTTTCAACCTTGTCGAGTTCTCCGCCGAGCGAATCCGTAATCGAGGCGATGACCTTGCCAATGCTCTTACCGCCGCCGGCGAGGGCGGAGATCGCCTTCCCACCGTTTGCGGCTTCGGTTGCGAGTTTTGAATCGAAGGGAATGACGTAGTCGACCTTACCTTCGATCCCTTTCTCGAAATCTCGCTGGGTCAGCGATCCGCGCTTGTCCTTCGCGCTGATTGCTGCGATTTCCGTCTTTGTGTCGGGGCAGAAATCCTTGACGAAAGATTTCAAGCGCAATACGTCGCGCATCCCGGCCAGAGAGAAATCCGTGACCAACAGGACACCCATCGATTCCTGGATGAGCGCAGGATGTGAAATCGCGACTGACTTCGGCATATCGAAGACTAATGCCGAGAAGTTCGCCCGCAACGCGGAGATCAGCGGATCGATGGCGTAGGCGTTCAATTCAGATTTGGCTTCGAGCGGCTCTTCACCGCCGAGGATAAAGAGGTTCTCGCTCTCGTTCACCATGGCGCTTGCGATAAAGAGCGGGTCGATCCGTTCCGGATTATCCAGCGCGTCACGCAGTCCGCGGCCGGGCAGCAGATCCAGCGATAACGCGCAGGTTCCGAAATGCAGGTCCAGGTCGACCAATCCCGTCCGTTGCCCGAAGTGATGGGCAAGATGCCACGCCATGTTGACGGAGACGGTCGTCGATCCGACACCACCGCGGGCACCGACGACCGAAATGATCCGGCAGTCTTCGGTTTCCTCAGCTTCGACCTCCACCTTGGGCGGGGTCAGCGCGTCGATCAACATGTCGTCGGTCGGCGGGATCACCAGATAGTCCGATGCGCCGGCGGCGATCAGCGTCCGGTAGAACGAAACATCGTTGACGGGGCCCATGCCGACGATCCGGCCTTTCGCGACCTCGGATAACATTGCCACGTCGGTTACGGGATCGGGAGACGACGATATATCAACGATTGTGACCGGCGCGTCCGGAATTGGTGCTTCCAGAGCCGCGGCGATTCCGCCTTCCAGCACGGTGACGCGTTGAACGGCGCCGGTATCAATAATGCGTGCAACTGTGTCGCAAATTTCCGGGTTGTCGGTAAAGACGAGGGCTTCGCCGTTACCACCGCCTAGGAGCGGTGCGTTGGACCTAGCTGTTGCGCCTGACATTAGAGGCCTCCCGTACTAGTTGCAGCCGGCCGGATAACTTTGCCTGTCTGATACCGACGTTGCGCTTCGATGATTGGCGTGCTGAGCGCCGGTCCGGGTGTTTGCCCCTCGATCAGGTCCCGCGGATTTGCGATCGTATAGCCAAGGCTGGAGTCAACCGCACATCCATAGTTGGAGCCAGGCGTGTTCCGCTGTTCATTGCCGTGGAAATTGCTCCAGTTCGGGCATGACGGCGGCGTTACAACGTGTCGTTCCACCTGAATGCTGACTTTGTTTGCAGCCATCTCCGTTTTGCTGCCCGGCACCGTCTTGACGGCGACGGGGAGGCCGAGACGTTGGATGTAGGCCGCAAGCACCTCACGTCGTTCCGGCGCACTGCCTCGCAACGTGATCTGATCTCCGTAGCCCATTCGAATGGACTGTACAAAGGCGTCGAGCCGGTCGAATTCCGGATCCGTCGGGATGCTCTTGCCGCCTGGAAAATTCACGTCGTGGCTGTACTGAACCATATCGACACGATTTCCCTGCCGGTACTCGTAACTGTTCTTGGCTTCCATCACATGCTGATTGAGCTGGAAATTGCACGCTGTGAGCAACGCAACCGATGCCAGAACTGAAATTTTTTGAATTGTGCCTCGCATGTCTAATTCCTCCTACTGCAAGACGAAGCCAGCGGGTCCCGCCAGGCCGGGTTTTCCGTTCCGGTCGAGCGGTGCAGATGGCTTGCTTGCCGGTTGGGCGACGTGGTTACGGCCGAGAAGGAAACGTTCCAAATCCTTTGGCGGCACATAATTGTCGGTGGGCAAGGGCAGGCGCGCCGACGTGGGTCGGACGATGTAAGGGGTGACGACGATCATCAGTTCGCTCTCCTGACGGCGGAATGCGTCGGAGCGGAAGAGCGCGCCAAGGACCGGAACTTCCTTGATGCCGGGAACGTCGGACAAGCTCTGGTTCGTCGTATTTTGCAAGAGACCGGCGATCGCGAAACTTTGTCCGCTGGCGAGCTCGACAGTGGTTTCCGCGCGCCGTGTCGTCAGCGACGGGATGTTGAAGCCATTGGCTTGAATCGCGCCGGCGGCGTTCAACTGACTAACTTCGGGACGGACTCTCAGGTTGACGCGCTGTTCACCGAGGATCGTCGGCGTAAAGGACAGCCCGACACCGAATTGGCGGAACTGAATCGTCGTAACACCGCCATCCTGTGCGATGGGAACCGGAAACTCACCACCGGCGAGGAAACTTGCCGTTTCACCTGACATGGCGGTCAAGTTAGGCTCCGCCAGGACTGTGATTAATCCTTCGTCATCCAGCAGTTCGATGACCGTGTCCGCCGACAAGCTTCTGTTACTGAACGACGAGACGATGCGGTCCTGCGGATCGGCGGGGAAGATGAACGTGCCGGCGTTTCGGACGATATCTGACCCGACAGCAAAGCCAAGCGCCAAACTGCCGGTTGCTTGCCCAATCAGTTCCCAGTTGAAACCGAGCTTCTTATTGATGTCGCGGCTGACCTCAGCGATCTTCACGCGGATATTCACCTGGGTCGGCTGTGAGACCCGGATCCGATTCACAACCAACTCCGGATTACCAACCGCCGCTGCCGCGACGCGTGTAAACTCTTCGGCTATATCGACATGGTCGACCGTGCCGGATAACACTAGTTGGTTGCCAACCGAGGTTACACTTACCGGTGCATTTGGGCGCAGCTTTCGGAACAAATCATTGATGCGATCAATATTGGGTGAGACCACTACACGTTGGGCGACGACTATCTGGTCGCGACCATCCACGGCGTAGAGTGTCGTTTCGCCTGGTTCCTTAGCAAAAAGGTAGATTAGGCGAGGCGACCGCACTGTGACGTCGGCGATTCGCGTGTCGGCGACAAACACTGCGGAAGCAGCACGGGACAGGCGAATGAGCTGACCCTTATTCGTCTGAATATCCAGCACAGTTCTTGCCGGGCTCAACACCTGCGCGGTGTTCCGCTCTGCCGAATGGGCAGGCAGAATTTGCAGCGCGAGCAGGAATGCTGCGATTTTAATTAGGCGTTTCATCGTGCAAGTGCTCCTGCGGCGGCTGCGCCGGCGTTAGTTCCGGCCGTCGTAGATGTGCTGAGTCCCTGGCGAATGATCGAAAGTCCGCCGCCGTTTTGTCCACCGAAGAGCGGGATCGAGATGCTCTGTTGCTGGACGCCACGGATGACTTCAATCTGGTTCTTAGGGCCACCGACAGACGGCAGCACCCGGCTTGCTTCGCTATCCCAGGTCCGGCTGCGCCGATTCACCCTTTTGGCGACTTGGTTTGCCTTGGCATCGGGGCGGGGCAGGCTGCGTAGGACGAAGGAGAGGGCACCTACACGCTTGGCGACGGTGATAATCTCGGCCTGCTTTTGCGTGACTTCCATTGTAATCGTCTTCGAGACCGATGCTTGGCCCTTCTGATCGTCACTTGTCTGGTCGACGGCGATAACCCGCAAATCGCTGAGAATTGTCTCTGCAATCTCATGCTGAGTCGGCGGTTCCGTGCTTGACGGAGTTACTCGGTGCGCCAAGATAAGATCGATATGATCGCCAGGCTTGATAAAGCCGGACACGCTGCTGTCGACCTTTACCTTGACCGAAATGGCGCGCATGTTGGGCTTAAGGACCGCGGCCATGAAACCACGGTCGCCCGGCTGGATCACGCGGCCCTTGACGATCGGCTCGCCAGTTACAATGCCACCGCGGACGACGGAATCGACGACGTCTTCAATCTTATCCCGGCCTTCCATCAGGAAATTTTTCCCGACGCCCTTTTCAGGCCACGGCTTCCATTCCATATGGTCTCGCTTGACGATCAAGCCTGACGGCAAGTCGGCCTTCGCGACGAGAACATTTACGGATTCGGTTGTCGTTGGCGTCAACGACTCAGCTTGACGCCGGATGGCGTCGCGCTGCGAATCGATCCATGTCTTCGCGAGGAAAAATGTGGCGGCTGCGGAAAACAGCGCAAAACCGACTAGCAGTATCATTCGAACATTCATTTTCGATCCCCCTCCGGATCACCCAGTCCATAACCTGGCAATCATGAGATACGTACCGGCTGCGATCGCGACGCCATAGGGAACAAATCGTTCTGCGTCGTTTACCGGCATTCGGCCCATCGCAGGGGCGACGAACCGCATGTGTGTGAGCCACGCCATGGTGAGAACGCCACCGGCGAATGCGACTTGAATAAGAAAAACGAGTATTTCGGGCGGACCCGCCCAGATGGCGAGGGCGGTGAGCATCTTTACGTCGCCACCGCCCATTTGGCCGAACTGAAACAAAACTGCGCCGAATGCGAAGACGCCCGCTCCGATCAGGAACGAGTACCCAACGGATGTTTCGGCGCCACTGATGACCCACGCTACCCACAAGACGAACATCGCCGTGTTGGCTGCATTGGGAATGGTTCCGCGCAGCAGATCGCTGATGGCGGCCCAGGTCACGATCCCCGCCAATAACAACAGGATCGTCGCCTGGGCCGTCAGGGAAAACCCGACGCCAGCAATTTCGATTACGGCCGTGGTAGTCGGAACTAGGGCAGGCTCAACAAGAGCCGATTCTGAAGGGCCACCCATCCATAGATTGCCAGACATGGCATATCGCCTCGATAAGGTTGTCTCGACGATGAAGATCGAGCCATGGACAACTCCGGAGCGGCTTTTTGAACAAGCCGCTCCGGGATGTCACAGAAGGCTCCGGTTGGGGTGGGCAGAACGCACCGGAGCCAATAGCTAAGAGCGGATTAACCGGTCGAACCGTTGACCGCGCCTTCCAGCTCATTCGAAACGCGAGTGAACATGGTTTCCAGCGACGTACCCATCGCCGTAAGAGCGGCAATAGCCGCAACCGAAACGAGCGCCGCGATCAGGCCATATTCAATGGCGGTCGCGCCTGACTCGTCCTTGAGAACCTTCGTAATATTGCCAAACATCGACATACTCCCGTGTGATTCGCAAAATTGCATAAGCCGATCTGCGTACTTCAATATCATTCGACAGTGAAAGTCAAATAAAAAAGAACACTATAGTTAATGATGTAATAATAAAAGTGGTTAAATACTCATTAATAATTTAATTAATGCAATATTTACTTATTTTTCACTTGGAATTATTTAATTTTGTTTTTTGTGTGGCGAGGGAAACTATATTGCAAAAATAATATTAAGAAATAATTAACGCGATATATGTATTGATTTTAGTAGACGAAGATTTTTACTTGTTATAGGGAAGTACAGCCTCAAGTAATTCGGTTGCAACAACATGGGCCTAACAGAAATGATGCGCATGATTGGATTTGCCCGGGATGTTTTCTCAAATCTTATTCGCGACAAGCGCGGCAGTCTCGCGACCTTCGTTGCGGCCGCAGCATTGCCATTGGTGGCCTTTACGGGTCTAGCCGTCGATACGGCACGCGGATATCTCGTCAAGACGCGATTGAGCTATGCGCTCGATTCCGCCGCGTTAGCGGGCGGGCGCGTGATGTTCGATGCGGTTCAGCGCGATGCGGCGATCCAGGATTTTTTCGATGCGAATTTTCCGCCGGGCTATATGGGGGCGACCCTGACGGGCCCGACGACGACGATTAACACGACCCTCCAGACCATCAAATTGGATGCGACAGCAAATGTCGGCACCACCTTGATGCAGGTGCTGGGGGTTGATGACGTTGATGTCGCCGCCTCGGCAGAAGTGCAGCGTCAGGTCAAGGGTATGGAGTTGGCCATGGTGCTGGATAATACCGGTTCGATGCGCCATACCGCGCCAGGTTCGTCCCAGTCGAAGGTGGAAGATCTGAAGGATGCGTCGCTGCAGTTAGTCGATATCCTTTATGCGGGCCGGGACGAAATCGACGATTTTTATATGTCGGTTGTTCCATACACCGCTGCCGTGAATATCGGCAATCAGCACGCAAGTTGGCTGGTGCCGTTCGTGCCGCAGTTGGATTCATTTGGGAATCCGGAGCACGAGGACAATGATACTCCTTACCCGACTGGCGTTTCGATTGGCTTCATGGATGGAAGCTACAATCACTTGAAATGGCAGGACAGCTTCTATCCGACGACATGGAAAGGCTGCGTTGAGGCGCGCCAGAGTGGGATCCAGGACCGGAACGATGATCCGCCGTCGGTTACCAAATTTTATCCGTCCCGTTGGCCAAAAACCGGAGCTACTCTGACTTGGCCGGGGGTCAATGAAACGAACGGATCTGGCGCGCGCGGGCCAAACACGAACTGTGCCGATCCGATTCAGCCGCTGATCAAGGCCAAGGCGGATATTGAGACTGTTCTCAACGCCATGACCTATTGGCGTCATGGCGGCACGATGGGCAATGCTGGGCTTGTCTGGGGTTGGCGGACAATTTCACCCCGTTGGCGCGGCCTTTGGGATGGTGATGATCCGGCCAGTCTGCCCAAGGATTACATCGCGGATCTGCTGGCGAATAGCGAACCGCTATCAGATAAGGCGGTCGTAATGATGACGGACGGTCAGAACAACATCGTCTCGGGTCACTACTCTGCGTATGGCGTACCGACCTGGGGTCGCCTTGGGACCACATCGACCAGCGGCATTAAGGCCGAGATCAACGACCGTATGCTCGATACCTGTGACCTTGTGAAGGACGAAGGAGTCATCATTTACACGATCACCTTCGATACCGAAGGGTCATCGAACCAAGCGGTTCGCGATACCTATGAGGCTTGCGCGACGTCTCCGGGGCATTACTTTAACTCTCCCGGAGAAGATCAACTAACTGCTGCATTTATTGCCATCGGCACGCAGCTAAGCAACCTCCGCCTGGCGAAATAGGCGGACCGGGACGGCACCGGGCCGGGCTAGAAAAAATCTAGCCCGGCGATGCCGCTTTCCAGATCCATTTTCTCGACCAGCGTCCGGCCTACCAGATTGCGGAGGGTTTCCGTCGTCCCGCCGCCCAACGTGCCGTAGCGTACGCCGCGATAGTTGCGCGATACCGGAAACTCGTCCAGGAAGCCGTAGCCGCCGTGCACCTGCACCGCTTCGCTGCAGACCGCGATCGACATCTCGTTGACGAAAACCTTGGCCATCGCGGCCAGGGTCGGGTCGGGGAAGGGGTCGGCGGTCGCCGCGGCCCGGTAAAGCAGGCCGCGCCCGGCCTCGATCTGGATCGCCATATCGGCCGCTTTCCAGCGCATTCCCTGGAAATCCCCGATGGGATGCCCGAAAGCGTCGCGTTCCCGCAGATAGCGTATCGAATGCTCCAGTGACGACTCCGCCATACCGAGGCATATCGCCGGGTTCAGGCAGCGTTGTGTGTTGAAGGCGCTCATCAGCGTGCGCAGCGAGTTTTCCTTGAGAATCAGGTTCTCGGGTGCTACCTCGACATTGTCGAACTGGACCTCGGCCAGGTGCTCGCCGCCCATGGTGTGATAGGTCCCGGTGGTCGAAATTCCAGGAATACCTTCGCCCTTTTCCAGCAGAACGCAGCCGATTCCCTGGCTGCCCGGGATGTCGTTCACGCGGGTGAAGACGACATAGACGTCGGCTTCCTCGATGCGGCTGATCAAGGTCTTGGTGCCGTTGATCACGACCCGGTCGTTATGCAGCACAGCATTCGTCGTCATGTTGCCCAGGTCGGTGCCGACGTTCGGTTCCGTCATGCAAACGGAGAGGATGCATTCGCCGCTGGCGATTTTTGGCAGCCATTTCTCCTTGAACGGGTCGGGTGCATAGGTGGAGATGATGCGGCATTGGACGCCGACCTCACCAAGGACCGCCATTGCCGTGACGTAGCAGCCCTTGGCGATTTCCTCGAGTACCAGGACCGTATCCAGGATCGACGCGCCCATGCCGCCGTATTCCTCGGGCACCGCCATGCCCAGCACCCCGGCCTCGGCCAAGACATGCATGTTGTCGTAAGGGAAAGTGCCATCCATCCATCGCATGGCGTTCGGTTCGATAACGTCTTTTCTAATGCGTTCAACGGTTTCAAGCATCTGCCGTTGATCGCTGGTCAAGCTGAAATCCAGCAATGCGTAACACTCCTGCGCGTAACGTAATTTCTAGGGGGTGGCCTGGAGAGACTTAACGAGGGCACCGACCGAATTGTATACAGAAGCGCCGGACGCTTCCAGCGCGGCCCGTTTCCGGGCTGCCGACATCTCGGTTGCGTCGGGGAGGGATTCCACATGCGTCGCCGCAAACGTATCAGGAAGGGAGATTCCTGGTACGAGCGCAAACACCGGCTTGGTGAGGCCTTCGGATTTGATCGCCCGGGCGAATTCTTCTTCATCCAAACCGCCGGCATCGCCAACTAGGATGACGCCGGCCGTCGCGTCATCCTGTTGAAGGAACGGAACCAGATCGGATAGGCGCGTTCCCTTCGCCGGTTCGTTTCCGACATCGATCCAAATCGATTGCCCGAGCCCCGCCGCGATCATTTGTTGTCCGACGTCGTAGGCAAGGGCGTCGCTCTTGGTAATCAAGGCGAAGTTGCCGGGCCCGAGGCAATAATCGGGGATCCATCCGAGTTTCAGGCGTTCCGAAGGGATTGCAAATCCGGAACTGGCCGAACCGATCCAAATGGTGCCGAGTTCCCGGATTCGGCGCAGCACCCGGATTGTGTCATGGGCGGGAACGCCCTTGGCCAGCGATACCACAATACGTATGCCGGCTTCGGCCGCTTCCAATACGGCGTCTGCTGTGGTTTCCGGGGGCGCCACGGTCACGCAGGCCGTCGCATGGGTCGCTGATACGGCTTCGGTACAGCTTCGGTACACGGTGATGTCGCTGCCGTTATCCGGGGCACCGTCAGTGGCAATGCCGCCGACGACATTCGTTCCATAGGCCCGGATCGTCTCCGCCTGCTGCCGCCCTTGTTGCCGGGATATGCCTTGAACAAGGACGGGGGCCGTCGACGCCAGCCGGAGATCTAGCATGAAATAGCCCTTGGCCCAGTGAGTTCGGCCAGTCGCTCGAACGCGCTGTCAGTCGTTGCCGTCAGTTCGATGTTGGGGCGAATGTCGCGCAGCAACGCGGCCGCTGGTTCGGCATTGGGACCGGTCAGTCGCAGAACGATCGGACAGGTCAATTCAGGCGCTTGCGCTAAGGATTGGGCGAGCAGTGCGGCCAACTCGGTCAGATTGGTATTATCCTCAAGGGCAGTGACGAGAATGGCCTTCAAGGAGTCCGCAGTGGAAAGCAGCCGAAAAGCCTCGACGATCGATGCCGGGGTATCGATTAAGGCGGCCGTATCGGCTTCGAGATAGTTGTACGGTTTCAGACCGTTCTGCCTCATATCGTCTACGAGAAGCGCGCCGAGACCTCGGCCAGTGGTGAATGTTCCAATGTCGCCCGCGGTGTCGAGGACCAAGTAGTCGAGCCCGAATGTCCGCTTACGCCGTACGGCATCATAGGCGAAGTCACGCCGTTCAATCATCGCGATCAGCTCGGGATGCCTAAACAGTGCGCATTCGTCGATAATCATCTTCACGTCACTCGCGACCCACGAGTTGTCTGGAAGAATAACGAGCGGACTGATTTCGATCTGCAGTGCCTCATACCCGAAATAGAGCGGTGCGAGCTGTGTTGCGGCTTCAACGATGGGATCACGTAGGTTTTCGGGCAGGCCCATCGCCAGACGGCTTACACAGGCTACGACAGCGTTTGGGTCGGGGGCCGCTACGTCTTGCGCGCCTTCGCCGGGTCCGTACCCGTCGCCGGCCATCGCAACGGCTACTCGGACACCAGGCACGATGGGATCACAGGAAAAGCTCAGGAAGCAGGCGGTATCGGACAGGATTTGGCGTTCGACACGGACCGAATTGACGCGATGTCCTTTAATCTGCGTTCCCAAGAGCTTAGCGCATCCGTCGGCGACCTCTTTTCGAGTCGCGGCGACGGCAATGTCTTCAAGAGGGATACGGTCCAGCGACTCGACTTGCGGTTTGAGAAGCCAAGGCCCGGCTTTCTCATTCTCTTGTTCCGGGTCGTATTTAGGGACTTGGGTAAGCTGAATCCCGCCGGGAACAGGCACGCCTTGGACGGCCAACAACTCTTTCGCATCGTGCTCGAGAACGATCATTCCAACGAAGACAGGTTGTTGTAACTAAGAACTGTTCGTCGTACCGGCTCTTGCCGGTCAATTGCAGCGCGCTCGACTACTCCGGTCTATTCGATCCGGAAACGCTCCCGCCAGGAGCGCGATTCACACGCTAGAACTCATTCAAAGTCGCAGAATTCCCGTTCTACCACAATAGGCTATACGGATTTGCGGATACCGCATCGCACCATTGGTTGAGCCGGATGCACTGGTGTCCGAACGGTCGAATAGGTGAAATCAGAACGACGTCAGAATGCGAGACGAAAGACTAATGCAGATATGCAATTAATGATTGCATTTGAGAATATCCTAGATCGCTTAGATATCCTGTCGGCGTGGATTGAATATTTGCGGCGGCAGTTGCGGAAGTTTTTGCGGCGGTAGTGGTGGCGGTATCACATAAGCATTCAAATCGCCCAGCTCTTCGAGCGATTTCCGAAAGAATGGATTCTTTAGGACGGCGGTCGCGTTTTTCCGGATGGCATTGTCGATGACGTCTTCGAGTTTCTCCGCCACCTCGCGTTTCCAGGGTAGCTTGTAATATCGTGGCTCTATTTCATCTTCCAGTCGAAGCCATAGGTAGATCGCTCTGCCTTCATCCATGCTCGCGCCGAGAATATGGGCGAGTTGCACGTCGCGCTTGAACAGCTCGAAGCTCATCGGCTTCGGTTTGCTCAGCAGCTCAACGATTTGCAGATATCCAAGGGGAATGAACAGGGTCGTCGCAAGCAAAGCGACGAATCGAGTCTTCGGCGCCCGCGGCGCCCAAATCGCGATTGTCGCCAATGCGGCGGCGAGACTGATCGTCACAATGAAGAGATAGAGCACCGTATTCATCGGATTGGCCCCGTTATGAGTGGATGTCGAAGGGTACTGACGCTGCCGTCGATCAGGTCCCCTTCTTTGCTGAGACGGAAACTATAGGCTGTCTCCTCTTGGTTGCGCTTGTAGAGTTGCACGACGGTTTTCAAGATTTGCCGTGTGCTATCGAATTTCTGCCGCACGCTGACCACAATCGTGACCGGGATCGTGATGCCCGACGGCAAATGCCCATACATGTGGACGTTGACCACATACACGCCGGCGGAAATGCCGCGACTGTAGGAAATTTCGTAATTTTCCTTTGTCGCATCGCCTTCGCCGCCGAGATCGTCCCGCAGAAGATTGAAAACTCGGCCACCCTGGTTCCAGAATCCGACCGGTTGCTGTCCCGGTGCTTGGACCCATAGATCCACGTCGTAGGGCTGATCGGTCGGCCAATGCATTTCGACGATGACGTTACCCGGCGCCTTGTGATCTTGGGCTTCCTCGGTCGTGGTCTTGATGTGCGGCAGCAGCATGATGACCATCGCGACGAACCCGATGAGAGCCAGCAGGATGACGTCTCGGAAGACGGTCCCTGACGTGTCGTCTTCAAAGTCGTCAATCTCGTCCACGGTTTTCTCCGAGGTCGACGATGGCCGAGTACAAGTTGACGGTTCCGGTCGAGAGAATCCGATGATTGACGATGAGCCACAGGTGCAGGATTGCGCCGACCAACGTGGTGTAGAGCGCGATCGACATGCCGCCGATCAGGCGTCCGATCACGGGCGCGACCGTGTCGGCGCTGGCGGTTGCGTTCGGGTCTACCGCGGACAGGGCAATGATGAAGCCGATGACCGTGCCGATCAGGCCCAGGAACACCAGGGAATTCGCGATATGCCGAATGACCGTAATCCGATTGATGAGCTTCGCGCGGAGCGCGGACATCAAAACCGCACGGCCGTCTGAGTCGTTGCCATAGATGCTCTGAATGTATCTGGCAGCGCGCGAGCCGCCCGGCGGCTTACCCGTTTTGATGTCATTCAGTTCGACGCTGGTTTGCCAGATCTTAACGCCGCACATTGCCAGCCCGTAGATGAAGACGACGACGATGACGCCGACGAGTTCGATCGTCTTCGGAACCAGCATCCCGTCGAGCCATCCTTCGATATAGACGGCCAAGAGGATGCTGGCGAACATCAGATTGAACAGCGTGAACCTGGCAACAAGGAGATACCTGAACTCCATTTAAGCCCCCGTAGGAAATCCGATTGTCATGAAAAATCGCGCCGTTTGACACCCGGACCAACAGTTCGGGCTGTATGACCGCCGGACCGTATCAGACTACGTTGCCCCGGTCCGGGTATCTGAATACCCAAAGTGTTCACAAAGCCTTCACCCGCGCATCGACGGTGTCGCCTAACCATGGGCTGCTTTGAACCTCTTGAGTACGTCGATGTGGTCATCCGGCGTGGCGAGCCCAGCATACATGGTCCGAAGCGTCACATGTGTAACGCCGTGTGCCTGCCAATCGGTGACCTGTTGGGCCCAATCCTCGGGGGCGCGGTCTCCGATATGGAGCGTCGCATCAATGCCGAGCTCGGACGGGTCACGGCCGGATTCTTCAGCAGCGTTTCGGAAGATCGCGATTTGGGTTTCTGCGTCATCGCTGGGGGCGATACGGGGGTTTAAAAACCAGCCGTCGCCAAGCCGTCCGGCGCGTTGGATGGCCGGTGGTTCGAAAGCGCCGAACCACACCGGTATCGGTTGCTGCACCGGCAAAGGGTTCAGACCCGCGTTCTCGACAGCGTGCCATTCGCCGTTGAAGGTGATGATTTCATTGGTCCAAAGTGCGCGCATCAGGGCGACCTGTTCCTCGATGCGCCGCGCGCGGTTCCGGAAACTCTGCCCCAGCGCGTCGAACTCCAGCGCGTTCCATCCGATCCCGACGCCCAATCGCAGCCGTCCCGCGCTCAAAACATCCAACTCGGCCGCCTGTTTCGCGACAAGGATTGCAGGACGTTGCGGCAGGATCAGAATTGCCGTCGATAGTTCCAGAGTGCGCGTTACAGCGGCCAAGAAGCCGAACAGGATGAATGGCTCGTGGAAGGTGTTGTCGCGCGTGTAGTAACTGCGCCAGTCGTCTGCCTCAGCGGTTTCCGCTTGTAGAACGTGGTCGATCGCCGTGATGTGGTCGAAACCGAGGTCCTCGACCGCCTGGGCGAAATCACGGATAACGGCCGGGTCGGTCCCGATTTCCGTAGTGGGAAAGGCAACGCCGATTCGCATGAGTATCCTCTTTTTATTCTACATACCGCACCGAACATGCCCTTGTTGCGGACCGCGACGCGGGTGTCGTGGCGGTCGGCAATACGCGTGTGCGGTGGAATTTGTCTGAGCCTATCACACGTCGCATACTTGGCGGCACAAGTGTCGGCGGCACTCTGGTTTAGCCGTCGGTCCATGGAATTGCAGTGCATTGAGGTGAGCAGATCGAACAGCATCCCCATCGTTGGCCGGAGGAGGGACTTGCCCGCGTGCCGGCATGGATTTTCAGCGATCCCGATGTCTATGCCCGCGAACGCGACATCATTTTCAGAGGGCCGAGCTGGAACTATGTAGCGCTGAGTTGCGAAATTCCCAACTCCGGTGATTTCAAAAGGAACTCCGTCGGTGATATGCCGATTGTCGTCGCGCGGGACGAGGATGGAAACGCGAATGTCTTCGTCAACCGGTGCGCCCATCGTGGCGTCCGGTTTTGCCGGCAGCACCGCGGCACCACGCCCGAGTTCATGTGCCCCTATCATCAATGGACCTTCAACCTGAAGGGCGATCTGATCGGTGTTCCATTCCGGCGCGGCCTTCGCAAGCAAGGCGGCATGCCGTCAGATTTCCGCCTCGAGGATCATGGTCTCGAAACCCTTCGTGTGACGGAGCGGAACGGCGCCATCTTTGCGTCCTTTGATCCGAAGGTCGAGACCTTCGAGGAGTATCTTGGCGAACAGATGCTCGGATACTTCGACCGGGTGTTCGATGGCCGGGAGCTCCGGGTGTTGGGGTATATGCGCCAGTCCATTCCGGCCAACTGGAAGCTCTATGTCGACAACCAGAAAGATCCCTATCACGCCACGCTGCTGCATTATTTTCTGATCAGCTTCGGGCTGTTCCGGGCGACCGAGCCGTCCTTCGTAAAGATGGATTCGACTGGCCGCCATTCCGCGTTGACCTCGCAGAAAGGAGATCAGGGCGACTTCACCGGCACCGACGAGATGAAGCATAACGATGCGGCGCTTGCACTCCAGGGGACCCAAATGCTTCAGCCCGAGCGCGAATTCGCCGGTCCGGATACGGTGGTGATCAACTCGATATGGCCTTCGGTCATCATTCAACAGCAATCGAACACGCTCGCGGTCCGGCATATCATCCCGCGAGGACCGGGAAGTTATGAATTGTCGTGGACATTCTTTGGCTATGCCGACGACGATCCGGCGATGACCAAGAAGCGGCTCCTGCAGGCCAATCTGATGGGGCCGTCCGGACTCGTGTCGATCGACGACAGTGAAGTCGTCGCTTTTGCCCAACGGGGCAGCGAATTCTATGGCCAGGCCAGCCAGGTCGTTGAGATGGACGGCGGCGCCGAGGTTCGCGAAGCGGAAACGCTGATCTCGGAAGGGGCGGTCCGTGGGTTCTATGGATATTACCGAAAGGTAATGGCGCTGTGAGCGATCGGGACCACAAGGTAGAGATCACACCGGTCATGGTACCGGCTGACCTTTCACTGATGGCGCCGCTCGACCTCCGGGCGGCGTTGGATGCGCTTTTGGCGGACTATGTTTGCGTCTTGGACGAGGACGCGCTTGATCAATGGCCGGATTTCTTCGTCGATGATTGTCTCTACAAGGTTATTCCGCGCGAGAATTACGAAATGGATCTGCCGCTGGCGGTATTGAGCTGCGAGGGGCGGGGTATGCTGATGGACCGCGTCACCGCCATTCGCGAGACTCTGCTGTTCGAGCCGCGCGCGCTCCGCCACATCACCAGCGGCATGCGGGTCCTGGGAATCGAGACAGACGGATCGGTTCGTATTCAGTCGAACTATGTCGTCTATGAGAATACCGCGGACGAGACGAACAGCGTGTTCAGCGTCGGGCGCTATCTGGATCGTGTCGTGTCGGATGATGGACGGTTGAAATACGCCGAGAAGCTCTGTGTCTTCGACACGAGCGTCATCGATACGTCGCTTATTTATCCGATATAGAAACTGGGAAATTGCGCGGTGCGCGTTGCGCGCACCGCGCGTGTTTTAGTCTGCAATGCCCGGCTCGCGTCCGGGCTTCTCCCTGATGGTTTGGTAAATACGGACTCCGATCACCAGTACGGCGAGCAAGATGAAGACGACTGCAAGCGGCCGTTCCAAGAATATCCCTGGCCCGCTTTCCGAGAGCAAAAGCGCCTGGCGCAGGGCGCGTTCGGCTCCCGGTCCGAGAATGAACGCGATGATAAAGGCCGGCAGGCTGTAGTCGAATTTCTTGAAGAAGTAACCGACGAAGCCGAAGAGGCACATCATCATGACATCGAACAGCGTGTTGCGGAGCGCGTATACCGCGATGATAGACGTTATGAAGATGAAGGGATAAATGACCCGGATCGGCACCTTGGCGATGATCTTGCCGATGATGTCGCTGCCCCAATACCCCATGATGAAATACGTGACGATGCAGAGCAGGCCGGACGCGAACAGACCGTAGATCGTGTTGGTGTCGGTCTCGAAGATTTTTGGCCCGATATTCATGCCGTGGATCAGGAAGACGCCGCCGAGCAGGGCGGCCGATACGCTGCCCGGAATGCCGAGCGTCAGAAGCGGAATGATATTGGCACCGGAAACGGAGTTGTTGGCCGCTTCGGCTGCGGCGACGCCTTTGATTTCGCCTTCACCCCATTTGTCTTCAGGCTTGCGCGATCGTTTTGCCTCGGCATAGGCCACGAAACAGGCTGCCGATGCGCCGACGCCCGGCAACATGCCGATGATGGTGCCCATAGCCGTCGACTTCGCCATCACCGGTGCACTGCGTTTGAGATCGCTCCAGGTGACGTAATTGTCCTGTGGGACGGTGGACTTTTTCGTCAGCATGCGTTCCGCGCCGAGGGCGCCACGGTCGGCAATCTGAATGAAGATTTCGGAGACGACGAACACGCCCAGTAGAACCGGTACGAGACCGATCCCTGTTTCAAGATAGTTCACGTCGAACGTGAGGCGGGGCATCGAACTGATCGGATCGAGTCCGATGATCGACAGCAGGATTCCGAGCATCGTACTGATCAATCCCCGCACCACGGAGTTGCCGATGACGCTGCCGATGATCACGAAGGCGGTGCAATAGACCGCGAAGATTTCCGGCGGGCCCATCCGCGCGGTATAGATCGCGATAAAGGCAGCGCCGAAAATCAGCAGGCATTCAGAGAAGAAATCTCCCGCCGCGGACGCAATGACGGCCATCTTGAGCGCCTTGCCCTGCTTACCCTGTCGCGTCAGGGGATAGCCTTCGATCTGCGTGGCGGATGCTTGCGGCGTTCCGGGCGTGTTGAACAGGATGGCCGGGATCGATCCGCCGAAGCTGGCGGCCTTGCCGATCGTATAGACGAACACCAAAGCGGATAACGGCTCCAGGTAGAACGACAACGGGATAATCATCGAGATGGCGGCAGATGCCGTCAGCCCGGGTGTCGCGCCGGCGAGCAACCCGATGGTGGTGCCGAGAATGGCGTAGAAGACGGCCCAGCCGCTGCTGAACAGCGTGACAATTCCGTCAAGAATCGGATGATCCATGTCGTGCCGCCCCCTAGACCCTTAAGAACTTTTGCATCGGGCCGAAGAGATCGTAGTTGTCGTACTCGAGGAGCATGCCCGTTGGCTCCAACAGCCGGAAAACGCCAAAGAAAATGACATAGTAGAAAATGGCGGCGATCACCGGAATGACGATCAGCCACTTGATTCCCCGGTTACCGAAAATCGCCAACGACGCGGACAAGGCAAGCATCGTTGGCAGCAGATACTGGAATAGGTTGATGAGGCCTAGATAGAAGAACGCAATAGCGGCCATCGGTAAAACCCAGAACACGAAAATCTGCAGTTCGTTTGATTTTTCCGAAGGCGCTGTTTCACTGCGGAACCGCATTGCTGACCCAGCAAGCGAGATCAGGGTGAGGGCTCCCATGATGTATAATATTGCCAACGGGAAGACGTAAGGCTGCATTCCGACACCGAACGGGTCGTCCTCAATTTCCTGCGCCGCCAAAAAAAATATCAGCGTCGTGATGAGCATCACAATCGCTGCAGTCAGGTCTCTACGTGCCGTCATCTTGATCCCATAAAAAATGTGAGGGGAGGATGAACTTCATCCGCCCCGCACATTTGCCGGTGTTGTTAGGATTTTTTCTTTTTCTTCATCGCTTTTTTCAGCTCATCGACGATGGGCTGCCAGGTGGTGGTCAGCTCTTTGTAATATTTAAGAGTCTCCGGGCCACTCTTGTACTTCGCGGGCAAACCGGCTTTGCCCATGAGGCGCACGAACGCCTTATGCGACGTCATCTTCTTGCAAGCCGCATCGAGGATGCCCATCCGTTCGTCGGAAACACCCTTCGGCGCCATCAAGATCATCGGCGTGAAGACCTGGGTGTAGTTGACGCCAAGCTCTTTCATCGTGGCGACGTCCTTGTTGTTCGGATCGCGCTCGGGGAAGAGAAGGCCCAACGGACGAATCTGGTCCTGGAATCCGCTCCGCAGATGAATACCGAAGACGCCATAATCGACCTGCTTGCCGATGATGAGGCCACGTGCCGGCGCGCCACCTTTTGCGGGAACGTCCTGTGCCTTGATGTTATTCCGGCTGGCGAAGGCAAGTGCTGCAATACCCCAGGTGCTGGTGCGGCCTGGCGTGGCGAAGCGCATCTTGCCTGGATTCTTTTGAGCTTCCTCGACCAACTGTTTGGCGGTTTTGATGTGACTGTCCTGATGGACGAAAACGGCAGGCAACAAGCGGCCCACCATGCAGATCATCTTGAAGTCCTTGAACGGATCGACCGGCGCTTTGCGGAACTGCGTCGAGAAGTAGAGCGCGCCGCTCGATGCCAAGTGGATCGTGTGTCCGTCAGGCTTGGCGTCGGCCACGAATTTCGCGGCAGGAACGCCCTATCCGCCGGGCTTATTGACGACGACCAGCGGCTGATAATTGAGATACTCCGGCGCCACGCTCGCCAACGCGCGGGCGTAGGAGTCCGTGCCACCGCCGGCACCGTAGCCGACGACCACTGTAACGGGTTTGCGGGGAAAATCGGCGGCATTTGCTGCACCGAAGGTGAAGGCTGCGAGCGCAGCCGTTGACGCTAGGGCTAATTTCCTGAGTTCCATGTCATCTCCCTGTTTAACGAGCATTCTGATTTTCTGAAGGTAACCATCAGTGCGACGATGAGTCGATCATGCACAGATGGATCCCGGTTATCCCAGCGCGGAGTGTAGCATCAGTCGTACTGAATCCAAATCCTGTCAGCCCGAAAGATGTCTAACACCTTCATAGATTGCGGGAATTATTTCTGAATTCTAAATATCATTGTGTCTGCAAGCCGCTGCGCGTGCGGCTTAACCACTGGGATACTATTCCTCCCCGACCGATCGTATAGGTATGATCCGGGCGAGTTAGGTTCGATGACCGGAAGTAATTGTGGCCACATAGCACAAGCTTTTCGAGAATATCCTCCTAAAAAACGTCAACCAGGAGGGAGCCTTTGCAATGCCTTGGCTGACCGACAAGGATCTCGGCGCAATTCAAAACTACGTCGACATGACGCGCGCCCGCGCCGATTTAAAGGGGCTACGCATGGAGGTCGATACCGATCCATGGGCGTTCCACGATTTTCTCCAGGCGCAAGAGCACACGCATGGGGTGCCGACGACTCATAATCCGGCAAATACAGATGTTCGTCCGGGAAATTTCTTTTGGCTACAATTGTGGCACGGCTCGGAGATTGTCGCCTGTCACGCACAGAGATGGGTGGAAACGCGGAATCTGATTGAGCTGGTTCGGACGCACAGCGTTTTTATGGACCTGACGCCGACGCTGGATCATCAGCGCGTCGAATTGTATCCAGAAGCGGCGGAGTTGTTCATCTCGGGCCGCATCGGCATCGGCGGCGGGTTCTGGATTCGCAAAGACTGGCGCGGCAGGGGATTGACGGAGATCTTTTCACGGGTCGGCCGTGCGGTCGCGCTCCGTCAGTTTTCGCTGGAATGGTATGTGGCGTTTTTTCTGAACACCGATCGCCGCACCCGATTCGGACGACTAGGGGCGGCGTTTGCCAATTCAGTTCCATTGCTGAACGGCTACTTCCCGCCATACGGCCGGCGGGAAGACATCCAGTTAATGTATATGAGCCGGTCCGATATCTTGCGCCAGATATCTCACGAAATCAGGGCGCAGCCTGAGGCGGCGTGAGGACACGATAGGAATAGAAAATCTTCTGCACGGCGGTTGTTTCGCTGAGGACCGGAACAAGCAAGCGCAAGTATTCTCGATAAACGCCCCGGATGGTCTGGTCGATGTAATGTGCGACCGGGACCTCCTCGATTTTGCATTGTTCGTACTCGATTGCGCACCAGCGCGCGTGTGTCCACACAGGGTATTCCGCTACGCGCTGGCCCGAATGGTCGCCGAACGTGATCCCTTTGTGGTCATGAAGAACGTAGTCCAGCGGCCATTCGTCGGAGACGTCGATCCACGGAAAGCTGAGCGACTCCCGCGCGTTCGCATGGAGATAGGGACGCTCGATGATCTGCGTATCGGGATCGGCTTTTGGGTTGCTGAGCCACGCGAGATAGAGCGACTTCAGTGGCGACGTTTGGCCTGAGGTTTCCTCGAAGGCGATCTCGGTCCGCATGAGCCGGTCGATTGCGAGGCGCTCGCGGGTATGGCTTGCTTCAGCGCAAACCTCGGTCGTCAGATCCATCTAAATCGACTCCAAATCAAACGGCATCCGGTCATAAGATCCAATCAGATGATAGACGCTGTAAACCCTCGTGACTTTGCCGTCCACGTCCTTGACCGGCAGAAGGATGCGCCGGTAGGTCGCTTCGACACCGTCTAGGAGCTGATTTATTCCTTGATACAACGGTCGACGGGTCTCTTTGCATTCGAGAAGGTCGAACTGCAAGATTCGCCTATGCAATGGGTTTAGCAGGTTCTGTAAAGGGCAATGAACCGTTGTTTGCGCCGCGACGGTACGCGATACGATTAGATAATTTTGCGGATTCGCCCGCGTCGTCTCGACTTGAAGCAGTTGGCCTTGCTCACGTCCACTTAGAAAGCTGTCCGGATCGAAGCGTCCGTCGGCCGGAATGTCGTCATGACGCCGTTCGCACCAATGTCGGTATGCTTTGTAAATAACAGTCGGGCCGTTGCGCTCGTGTTTGGCGATCAAATCTGGTGAATATGAATTGCAGTACCATTCGTCATCACCGGACTTTATGGAAAGATGCGCCTCTTTCGGTTTCCCAATCATCGCGTTCCTATGCCCTATGTTGCAGCCACACTGTCGGTTCGCGCTTTTCTTCTGCTTACTTTCACTCGTATGCCGTAAGGCAACATTTCAACTAAGATAGAAATCGGACAATTCGATGCCTATAGCTGATTTTATCGATTTACCCATTCATTCCGCTATCGATATAGATAGACGTTGCGCCTAAGAGATTAATAATACCGCATATAATCTATAGAGGCAGAACTATCCTTTCGATCAGTCTCTATTGTGACCAATTTTTCCTGCAGCGCAAAGTAGAATTTATAAGATTTCTTTCTCGTCTATAAATTTTGGATGCAATTGCATTGCTCGCTCAGGGTGTGGTTCGATCCCAAGCGAGTTGGAACTGCCGGGGTGGCCTCCAGGTCTCGATGGTGATGAAAATGAACATAAATAGGGCGATTGAGTCCGCATGGGCGCGCAGAAATATCCGGGCAATATGCGGTTCTCGGCGCCGGGTCGGGGCGCACACGGGGTATTGTCGATCCGCCTTTGTCAGAAATTGAGTCGGGACTGAATTGGAGCCCGCGGCGGGGATGGTGACGCGGTTCCGATCGGCGGGATGTGCGGAAAATCTGGTCGGGGAGACTGGATTCGAACCAGCGACATCGTGCTCCCAAAGCACGCACTCTACCAGGCTGAGCTACTCCCCGAGTCCCGGATACCTAGGGAATCCCAACTGGTTTAGCAAGCGCTCTTTGGCTGATTATCCCGTCGCGCCGGATATCGTACATGCCGGACCGACTTGTAATTTGTATGCGATTAACGGAGGTTACCCCAATTGTTGGATCAAGCGGTGGAGATTCAATCGTGACGCAGACAGTAAAAAACGGTCAAACGGATCGCCAACCGGGTAACGAGCCGGATTGGGCGGCGTTGCGCCAGGAGTTTCCGACGACCGAAGGGTATGCCTATCTGGCCTTGGCCAACAAGGCGCTGTTGCCGCGCCGTGTCGAAGCCGCGATGCAGGAATGGCTGGGCGATATCTTTCAGAATGCGGGCGAGACCGCATTCTCGATGACGCCGATCGAAGAGACCCGGGAGACCGTCGCCCGCGTGTTCGGCGCGCCGGCGGAATGCCTGTCGCTGATCAAGAACACCTCGGAAGGGATCAATATCGTCGCCAACGGCGTCGGTTTCGAGCCCGGCGACAACGTGGTGATCAGCGAGTTCGAACACGAGAACAATACCTTTCCTTGGCGTTATCTGGAGCGCCGCGGCGTCGAGGTCCGTATGGTCCCGCCGGCGGCCGATGGCACCGTGCCGGTATCGGCCTATGAGACTTATGTGGACGCGAAGACGCGCGTCGTGGCCGCGGCCTGGGTCTCCTACGGCAATGGGTTCAGGCAGGATCTTCCGGCGCTCGCCGAGTTCTGCCATGCCCACGATGCGCTGCTGGTGGTCGACGGCATACAGGCGGTCGGCATCCTGGCGGACCCGATCGCGTCGCTCGGCGCAGATGTCGTGATCGCCGGTGGCCACAAGGCACAGTTCGGCCTGGCTGGCGCCGGCTTCATGTATATGCGGAAGGCGTTGATCCGTGAGATATCACCGCCCTATGCGGCCAAGTTCAGTTTCACGTCGAATGACCGGTTTCAGGACGATCCGACGCTTGCGGAGGACGGCCATCGTTTCGAATACGGTAATCCGAATTTCCTCGGTGTTTGGGTACAGCGTCGCTCGGCCGAGTTCGTGGAGTCCGTCGGGCTGGAGAATATCGAGGCCAGGGTTCGGCATTTGACCGATTATGTGATCGAACAGGCCGATGCGCGCAGCATTACCGTCCGTACGCCGCGCGACTGGAAGGACCGGGCAGGCATCGTCAGCCTGGACCTTGGCGTCGATCATGAAGCGCTGGTCGCGCGGCTGCAGGAGAAGAAGGTCATCGTTAGCTTCAAGGACGGCTATGTGCGCCTGTCGCTTCATTTCTACAACAACGAAGCCGATATCGACCGATTCTTCGACGTCGCGCTTGGCTGACCTTCGCCATCTCGTCTTTCCAAGAAAGAAGCGCCCCGGGGAGGTCGGGGCGCTTTCAAGGTTGCTTGGGAGGTTTGCTTGGTTCGATCGGGGAGATCGATATGCGGCGGGCTGCGTAGCCCCGGGTAAATCAGTGGTCTTAGTTCAGGCGGCGCGGCGGTAGGGGCGGTCCACGCCGTTGGCGATCATCGTGATGTGCGAGCGATGAAGGCCGATGTCCTTCAGCATGCGGCTGTCCAATGCATGCAGTACGTGGGAGGCGCGGCGCGCGGTCAGGCGATTGACGAACCGGCGGCCCATGTAGGTAATTTCATTTAACATCGCATTTACTCCTTGGCGTCTGGGGCCGTCGTGTGGCCGTTAGTCATTCCGTTGATAGCCAATCTAAGGGCGTCCCGTTTCTGGGGTATTTCCCGAATCCGGGTAAATTGTTTCATTTGTTTCAGCGCCCGCGCCTCAGATTTGAGGCTCTGGTCGTTGATTTGGTTGCTAAATTCCTAACGACGAAAGGATCCGAGAATGTCAGAGAGCAAGTTCGAACAGAATGAGGACTTCGATGCCGGCGTGGATCTGCGGAAGCAGGTCTTGGGCGATGCGCATGTGGAGGCATCGCTCAGCCGGGCCGCGGCAGACCCCTTCATGAAGCCAATCCAACAGCTCACCACCGAGGTGGGTTGGGGCAAGGTTTGGGCGCGACCGGGTCTTCCGCGTAATATCAGAAGCATGTTGAGCATTGCGTTGCTCGCGACGCTCGGCAAGCCTGACGAACTACAGCATCACATCCTCGGCGCGCTCAACAACGGCGTCACCAAGGATGAGATCATGGAGGTGCTGCTGCACACCACGGTCTATGCCGGGTTCCCGGTCGGACTTCAGGGCTTTCGGACGGCCAAAGAGTTCTTCGACGCGCACGAAGACGCGGAGGCCCGCAAAGAGGAGGAAGATATCGAATGACGGACAAGACACTGGGGTTCATCGGCCTCGGCATGATGGGCGGCCCCATGGCGAGAAACCTGTTGGCCGCCGGGTATCGGTTGCTGGTCCTCGATACGCGCCCGGAAGCTTTGGCGCCGGTCGTGGAGGCCGGTGGCGAGGCGATGGCTAGCCCGGCGGAAATCGCATCGGCGGCGGAGACCGTGCTGGTCAGCCTGCCGACCCCACCGGTGGTGGAGACGGTTGCGCTCGGGGCCGGCGGCCTGATCGAGGGAACGGCGATAAAAACCTATGTCGACCTCTCGACGACCGGGCCGGTGATCGCGCGCAAGGTCGCCGCGGCGCTGGCCGACAAGGGCGTTCAGTGTCTGGACGCCCCGGTCAGTGGCGGTGAGCGTGGTGCTTCGGCGGGCACGTTGTCGCTAATGGTGTCCGGATCAAAGGACACTTACGCGGCGGTGCAGCCGATACTCGAAGTGATCGGCAAGAAGAGCTTCTACGTCGGTCCGGATGCGGGCATGGGGCAGACGGTAAAGGTTGCCAATAACTACCTGTCGGCGACCAGCAACCTGTCGACCGCCGAGGCGTTGGTCATGGGGACGAAGTCGGGGCTCGATCCGCAGACCATGCTCGATGTGATCAACGTCAGCAGCGGCCGCAACAACGCGACGGAGGACAAGTATCCGACCTTCGTCATGCCGCGGGATTTCCGTAGCATGCGCACCGAGTTGATCCTGAAGGACGTCACCTTGTTCACCGACGAAGCGGAGGAGCAGGGGGTTCCGACCTGGGTCGCCAGCGCGGTCCGGCAGTTCCTGGCCCATGCGGTCGGGCAGGGACGCGGCGATGATCCGTCGATCAGCCTGATCAAGATGATCGAGGAATGGGCCGGGGTGGAAGTAAAAGGCAAGCAGGCGGAGGGCTCGAAATGAGCGGCAAACAGGCAATAGGATTTATCGGCCTCGGCATGATGGGCGGTCCAATGGCCATGCGGTTGGTCGATGCGGGATTTCCACTGACCGTGTTCGATGTCCGGGCGGAGGCGATGCAGCCTTTCGTCGACAAGGGCGCCGTCGCCGCCGATAGCCCGAAAGCGGTGGCCGACGCGGTCGAGGATGTGATGGTGTGCCTGCCGATTCCGGACGTGGTGCGCCAGGTCGCCCTGGCCGAGGACGGATTGATCGCGGGCGGGAAGATAAAGCGCTATGTGGACCTGTCGACGACCGGGGCAGTGACGGCGCGCGCCGTGGCCGCCGGATTGTCTGAGAAGGGCATTGCCTGTCTTGACTGTCCGGTTAGCGGCGGCGTTTCCGGCGCAGAAGCGGGGACGCTGTCGCTCATGCAGTCCGGTGACAAGTCGGCCGCGGCGGCCCTGAAACCCGCCTTTGACGTGATCGGCGAAAATCCTTTCTATCTCGGTGACGCGCCTGGATTGGGCCAGACCATGAAGGTTGCGAACAACTACCTGTCGGCGACGGCGAACATCGCCTGCGCCGAGGCGCTGGTCATGGGCGTCAAGGCGGGGATCGACCCGGAGGTTATGCTGGACGTCATCAATGCCAGCAGCGGCCGCAGTGATGTCAGCGAAATCCGCTACCCGACCTATGTTTTGCCGCGGGATTTCACGAAGGGCTTCAAGCAGCGCTTGTTGCACAAGGACGTGAAGCTGTGTATGGAGGAAGCCGCTGCGCAGGGTGTTCCCATGTGGATCGGCAACACGGTCAGGCAGTTCCTGACCCATGCCGTAAGCCAGGGCACCGGCGACGAAGTATCGGTCTCGCTGATCAAGCATATCGAGCAGTGGGCCGGGGTCGAAGTCCGCGGCAAGACGGCGAAAAAGCAGGGCTAACGCATGAGCAAGCATGTTCGAATTTTTCAACCGGCGAAGACCGCGATGCAGTCCGGACGGGCGAAAATCAAGGGCTGGGTGATGGTCTTCGAGCCGTCCAGTGCGTCACGGCCGGACCCGATCATCGGATGGAACGGGTCGGCGGATACCAGCCGGCAGGTGCGGCTGACCTTCGACTCGAAGGACGACGCGATTGCCCATGCGCGCAAGAACGGCTTCACCTACACCGTCAGCGAGCCGAAGCAGCGGCGCATCAAGCCCAAGGCCTACGCCGACAATTTCGCGTATTCGCGCCTGCAGCCCTGGACCCACTGACTGTCGCTTAGACGCGAAAGTCTAGCGACCGCGCCGGGGAATTCTGATATGGATAGCCCCGTTTTCGGCGGGCCCCGTAGCTCAACCGGATAGAGCGGCGGACTTCTAATCCGCAGGTTGGAGGTTCGAGTCCTCCCGGGGTCACCAATCTAATTTCATTGGGAAAATCAAGGGTTTCCGAGGGGGTCTCCACGGGTCTCTCTCACAGGTTTGCGTGAACCCCCCGGAATCGGAAGTCAGAGGACGCACCTGGAATGTCCGTTCCTGCGGCCAGAGCAGACGCCAATCTGGAACGATGGAACGTCCGCTAATAGCCATCAGCGGACATTAACTGAAACGTGAGAATCAATGCGCGAAGCCTGCAGAACCCGCCTAAGGAGATACTCCTATCAACTGATAGATCGCAATATGTTGGATGAATTACGATTAACAGTATTCCGGGCTTTCAGGGAAAATTCTCACGGCGAGAGGAAGATTTTTGAACCTACTGAACCGAATTAGAGAAAAGGTCGCGGAAGTCGGGATTTTCTATGCACTTCAAACGCTAAAATGGCGTCTCATTTCGTCGCGACATTTCGACGTCAATCTCTGGATTGTCGGGACACGTGAAATTCAGGATCTTGCCACTGTCGTGGAACAGAGATCTGCCATCCGATGGGCGACCGGCAAAGACATACCTCAATTAATCGAATGCGGCGTCAAGCCCGATAGGCTGAGAGAGAATTTAGCGAAACGACTCAAGGTTGCCGTATACGAGGAAAAAGGCCGTATCGTCGCGTATGGTCAATACGTCGTCAGTTCTTGGGATCAAGATGATTGGTTGATCTTCCAATTTAATAAGCGAGATTTTTTCGGCGCTGGAAGTTGGGTGGCGCCTGAATTTCGTGGGCAAAACATTGCCCCGCAAATTTACACATTCGCCTGGTCGCATTTTGCGCGCAATGGCTACAAACGTACGGTCGGCATTACGAATGCATTGAACAAGAATTTTTTCCGAGCATCCCAAAAAGTAGGCCCGGCAACATTTGATAGGTTTTGGTACATACGCTTATTTGGTTTCACCTACTTCCAATATGGGCTGTACAAGAAAATCGGGCGTTGGAATCCAACTAACCGTATGGAGGTACATCTTGATCTTGTTGATTCATCAAGCAATGCAAAAGTAGCGAGCGTCACTCGTTCTCAGCTTGATGGCGTTAGCAAGGAAAATCCCAGCGTCAACTAGCTATGCGAACTGAAACTCGCATTGACCGACGTCATCAACAAAAAATGACATCCTCGAAAGTTATTCGCTGCCCAGGGTCAGAAGCCAACTCTCCGCCGCTGCCATTTTATGTCTGCTCCTAGGGGTAAAGTGGACTCGATCCAAAACCATGTACACTACGGCTTCTAGCCAATATCAGACATTTCCAACTGCATCGCGTGGTCTAAGAACTCGATCCTTCGGGGGCCGTTTCGATATCTCCGCAAGCTTACTAAGACCCAACCATTGCCGTACAAGCCCAATGGGTTTCCGCGCCCCAGTCAGAAGAATTCGTTCCTCGCGTAAGGCTGCATCTAGATCGTCCCAGCCCATCCAAACACGTGTCATCGTCCGCAGATCCGTTTCGAGATGAACATCGATCTCGTGCCCGGGATCAACATAACAAAGGTCAACCTCGGTACCTTCGAACACTAGCCAATGCTCTCGCAGGCCATCGGGTGCATCTTCAAAGTCGAAGCGTACCGTGAACCGCGGCGGAAGTTCGGCGATGGGCTTCACATTTCGCCGGATGTCCCACATGAGGAAGCGCACGTCGACGTCCTCCAGCGAGGGTTCCTCGTCGATCCATTCCTGGCCCCAGATCGCCATCGCGCGCACGACGCTTTCCAACGCTTGGCCCGCCGCAGTGAGATGGTAGGCGCCTGACGAGCCCCGCGCTCCCGGCTGGTGGGTAACAATTCCAGATGAATCCAGTTCCCGCAGACGTCTTGATAGAAGCGACCGGGAGATCAACGGCAAGCCACGCCCGATTTCATTAAAGCTTGTCGAACCGTCGAGCAGTTCGCGTATGACCAGGAGCGTCCAGCGATTGCAGAGAATATCGCTGGCCATCGCGAGCGGGCAGTATTGGCCGTATGCTGAAACCGAAACCATAGATTTGCTCCGTAATCCTAATACCTCACAGCCTAGGCCAACGACGGCTGATCGGACCAGTTCAATTCCTGGACTAGTCCGCAAATGCGAACCCGCCGATTGTGCTGCTTCTGGCACATGCTCGGGAGGAGACAACCCAATGCAATTCACGATTCGAGATCTGGACGGCGGCGACCGATCGCTCGACCTAGAAACAATAGACCGACTGACCGCGGAGATGCGCGGCAGGCTTATTCGCTCCATGGACGCGGACTATGACGAAGCCCGACAAATCTGGAACGGCATGATCAGTCGTCGCCCGGCGCTAATTGCGGAATGCGTCGGGGTCGCCGACGTAATGACTGCAGTGCGTTTCGCGGCAGATAACGGATTGCTGACATCAGTTCGCGGTGGCGGGCACAATATTGCCGGCAGTGCGTTGTGCGAAGGCGGGCTTACGATTGACCTTTCCCGAATGCGGAGTGTGCGAGTGGATCCGCAGGCGCGACGTGCGCGCGTACAGGGCGGAGCGCTTCTAGGCGATATCGATCACGAGACACAGGCATTCGGCCTTGCCGTTCCGACGGGCATAAATTCGACGACGGGCATCGCGGGGCTTGCTCTTGGCGGTGGGTACGGCTGGCTCAGTCGTGCATATGGCCATACGGTGGATAATCTCGTCGCCGCCGATGTCGTTACGGCGGATGGGCAGACGGTGCGTGTATCAGCAAAGAACAATTCAGATCTCTTCTGGGCTATTCGGGGAGGTGGCGGCAATTTCGGCATCGTTACCGAATTCGAATTCCAGCTTCACAAGGTGGGACCGATGCTGATGACTGGGCCGGTGGTACATCCACTTGAAGATGCGGGCGACGTGCTCCGCGCCTATCGTGAGATCGCCGCTACGCTGCCCGACGAAGCTACCTGTTGGTTTGTGCTGCGAAAGGCGCCTCCGCTGCCGTTTCTGGACTCGAAGGATCATGGCCGTCCCGTGCTCATCCTTGTCATGGCCTATGCCGGATCGTCCGAGGAGGGCGAGCGAGCGCTGGCCCCGCTGCGCGCCATTGGCTCACCCATCGGCGATGGTGTCTCGCCACATCCGTACAAAGGATGGCAGGCAGCGTTCGATCCACTGCTCGCTCCCGGCGCACGCAATTACTGGAAGTCTCACGACTACGACTCGTTGTCCGACGAGCTTATCGATCTCATGACTAGTGCCGCGGAAAATCTGCCCACCGATGAATGTGAAATCTTCACGGCACAACTTGGTGGCGCTGCGGGGCGCATCTCGCGCGACGCGATGGCCTATGCTCATCGCTCAACTTGTTACACGATGAATGTCCACGGACGCTGGCAAGACCCTAAGGAGGACGATCTCTGCATCGGCTGGGTTCGGGGGCTCTTCGACAAGGCTGCGCCGATGTCTTCCGGCAGTGTCTATATTAACTTTGTGCCCGAGCCGGGAGAAAGCCGCACGGTCGGTCCATTCGGCGAAAACTTGCCGCGTCTCAGGGAAATCAAGATGAAAGTGGATCCGTCGAATCTGTTTCGCGCCAATGTACAGATTGATCCGATCGGCAGGTAAATAAGCTCCACTCATAATCTTGCAAAAATTCTCAGTCGGCAAACCGCCCAATATGGGCGGTTTGCCACTGTGCCTTTGCCTTGGAGGTTTCAAATTCGACGGTTATGGTCTTGTACTGACCGAATTCTATTCGAGCGAAAAATGCAGAATGTAAGTGCCGAATTATGGAGCGGCAGCGATGCCTATGAACAATATATGGGCCGATGGAGCCGCCAGATTTCGCCACTGTTTCTCGATTGGATGAACCCAACGCCGGACGGTACGTGGATCGATATCGGCTGCGGAACCGGTGTCCTCAGTTCTGATATTCTCAATCGATGCACACCGCGGCGCGTCGAAGGAGTGGACCCATCAGAAGCCTTTGTTAAGACGGCGAGCGCACGGATCACTGATCCACGCTTTCAATGTCGGCACGGTGGCGGCGAATTGCTCCCGTACGATGATAACGAATTCACAGCCGCGGTCTCAGGGCTCGTTCTAAACTTCGTTGGCGACAAAGAAAAAGCCGCCGCCGAAATGTGTCGCGTCGTAAAGCCCGGCGGAAATGTCGGACTGTACGTTTGGGATTACGCAGGACATATGCAGATTATGCGATATTTTTTCGATGTCGCGAAGGAATTGGATGCTGGCGCTGTAAAATACGATGACGGCGTAAACGCCCCAATTTGCAGACCAGAGCCGCTAATTGGCCTGTTTGAAAACGCCGGCCTGCAAGATGTGCAGGTGCAGGCACTCGATATTCCTGCCGCGTTCCAAAATTTTGAGGATTATTGGACACCCTTCCTTGGCGGAACGGGGTCAGCGCCGAAATACTGCACATCGCTCACACCAAATGCACAAGCCCGGCTTCGCGAAAAACTCCAAGTCCGTTTACCCACGGGTCCAGACGGTGAAATTCTGTTGGCAATTCGGGCTTGGGGGGTCAAAGGCAGAATACCGTAGCGTCATAAAGTGGATGATGCCCGCGTCCACTTAGGGTCATTAGCGGAAGTCGAGCGTGGCAGCATGTATGTCCGCTTTCGCTGGAAGACCGGACGTGGCTAGTCAGCGCCGTTATGTCCGCTCCGCCACCAATCGTGGACTCTCGAACCAAGCGGATTTACGGAAGGGCTTGCCCTTTCCTCCACCAAAATCGTTGCCCGAACTCTCTCTTAGTCCGTCGCTCTGCTCTGCGGAAACGCTGCTTGGCCTTGGGGTTAGCCAGGAGTTCTAACTGGTCCTCAATCATGCGGTCCATTGCCAGTCGGGGTCACCAATCCACTAGTTCCTGACAGTTCCCGCGCATCCAATCAATCCGTCTCGATCGTACCGACGATGGTGAGGTCTCCCTCCGTCGTGCGCCGTAGGACCACCAGTTCGCCTGACGCGGGAAAGATGCCGGTCAGCGCCGAGATGTTGACCTGATGCGTGACCATGATGGTCGGAGCGGTGAGGGGCTGGTCCTTGATCCACTCCAGCAGCGCGGCCGTCTGGTCGTTCCGCCGGTGCATCGATTCGAAGAAGGAATTCAGTAGGGGCAACTCGGTAACGTCGCCGAAGCCGAGCAAACTTGCGGTCTCGAGGCAACGGCACCATTGGCTGGATAGAACCCGTGCCGCCAACACGCCATTGGCGCGGAGGCGGGCGGCGATCCGTTTGGCCTGGTCGCGCCCACCGTCCGACAGGTTGCGTTGGGTGCTGCAGTCTCGCAGTTGGAAATCGCCAGGGTCGCCGGTTCCCGGCGCCAGCGCATGGCGGATGAGGGCGGCATGCCCGGGCGAGCGAAGCGCCTGCCAAAGCGCGGCATCGTCGGCGGATGCGGTATGCGACCCTGCCGATAGGATCATTAGAAGGGCTGTGATCCTTACAAAGAATATAGATATGACGTAACCCGTTGCACGGGCGTGTGCATTTCCGGCGTGCGGTCGTGGCATCGAAGGTTCTCTCCTGATCGATTGATCTGCTCCAGTAGGGCCGCCGTAGAGGGTGGTGTGGTTAATCAGAACTTAAACCCCCTCTGGAGGTACATCGTGGATAAAATTCGTCGTTTTCTTGTGGTCGCGGTTGCGGCAACGCCAATTCTATTTGGCGCAGTGGCGGCCAAGGCTGCCGACATCGTCGATACCGCCGTTTCGGCCGGTAAGTTCAACACCCTGGTTACCGCGGTGAAGGCTGCCGGTCTTGTCGATACGCTGAAGGGCGCCGGTCCCTTTACGGTTTTCGCGCCGACCGACGCCGCCTTCGCCAAACTGCCGAAGGGCACTGTTGAAGATTTGCTGAAGCCCGAGAATAAGGAAAAGCTCGTCGCCGTGCTGACCTATCATGTGGTTCCCGGCAAGATCATGTCCGCCGACATCGCGGGCAAGAGCCAAATGGTCAAGACCGTGCAGGGCAGCAAGCTCTCGGTTGACGCCACCAAGGGCGTGAAGGTCGACAACGCGACGGTGACCACCGCCGACGTCCAAGCGTCGAACGGCGTCATTCATGTCATCGATACGGTCGTGTTGCCCAAGTAAGGCAAACGCAAGAACCACACTGTCGCGTAGGGCTGGTGTTTTGCCAGCCTTACGTCGTGGGGGATCGGGAGGATGGATCGATTGCCTCCACTATCCTCCAACTCCGCCAATGCGCTGGCCGCGCGCGAACCACCGGCTCAAGCCACGCAGCAAATGCCGCAGCAACGTCTTCGGGGCTTTCGTTCGCCGAGGTCATCGGCGCGCCGATATGCGTCGAGTATCGCCAGTATCCGTCGCGGACCGTGTAGACCGGCAGAAGGACTGAATCGGTCAGTTCGGCAAGCTCGACGGGACCGGTCGGGATGCGGATCCTGCCGTTTAGAAACGGTCTTTCGATGAGACGGCTTGCCTGCGTCCCGAGCGTGATCGATACGATGCCGTTCTTATGCAGCCGCCGGCGCATCGCCATCAGTGCCGGGAGAGTCTCGCTGCCGTGAATTTGAATGCGGTCCAGCAGATAGCGGTCTTCGATCCGCGTCTGAATACGGTTCAGGACCGACATCCCGAAGCGGGAGTTCGAGAACCCATGCGTCGGGCGGCTGAGATGGGTCACCTTGTATCGATGCCGCGCGAACGACATTTTCGTCATTTGCCCACTGTAGACAAAATGGCTTGTCCAAAGGATCACGCCCTTTCGCCGGGCGAGCGCGTCGCGGAGAAATTGCTCGCCGACGAGCTGTGTTTCCGGCTGCCACCCGCCAGGGCGATAGTCGCGAAACAGTTGAAGCCTGTCCTCATAGTTGGCGGCGAGGCTTGCCAGGACGATTTCGGCCGGTGGCGGCGTATCGCCGAGCAGCGCGGCGAACATATTGGTTTGCCGCGTGATTTCGTCGGGCCGTATGCGCCTATCGATTGCCGCCAGCGCGACCGCCAATCTCGGCCAGACAACGGACGGGGTAATCCAGGACAGCACGCCGACGACGATAAGGCGCAGCGTCTGGACGAGGTCGTTCACCGTGATCAAGGCGGCGGTGTCGGAGGCCTCACCGGTTGGTTCCGAATTTTCCATGGACTATGCCTTTTACGGACCCTTTAATATCGGTCTTCGATTGTTGTGCCGCGTCTCTATAATCATATTCCGCGCCGGTGAAACGGCGGGTCCGTAAGGTGCGTAGCAACAGTGCTTCTGAACCACGTTGATAAGCTCGAGACTGCGTATCATCGGCTGCCAGTATGGCTACAGAATGTCGCCCTGAGCGGTCTTGGGTACCATATAAAATTCAAACGATATAATGGTGCGTTCTTCCATGCGCTTCGCGGCATGCAGGAGCGTGACAGATGGTCGGCGGATCAGTTGCACGACTATCTCGATGAGACCGTTCAATCCTTTGTGCACCACGCGGCGACGACGGTGCCGTACTATCGCGCGCTCTTCAAACGGGAAGGGATCGCCCCCTCGGACGTGTCTACCGCCGCCGATCTTGCCCGGCTTCCCATTTTGCGGAAACAGCAGGTCCAGGATCGGGTAACGGACTTCATATCGGAGGCGATGCCGAAATCACAGCTCATCCATGTCGAGACCAGTGGATCGACCGGGGCGGGGCTGCCCGTCTTTGTAACGATGCAGGCTTTGCGCCTTCAGTGGGCGGTGTGGTGGCGGCATCGGCTGCGGCATGGCATCGCGTTCCGGACGCCCTGCGTAATCTTTCGGGGAATGTCCCTGTTTCCGCCCGATCAGAGTGCACCGCCCTACTGCCGCTATAATCATGCCGAGCGGCAAGTTTACGTGAATGGCAATCAAATTCATGCCGCATCGATGCCGCATATTTTGGCCGACTTCAATCGGCGGCGCGTCCCGTGGTTCCACGGGTATCCCTCCGCGATCACGGCTTTGGCGCTTCTGATGTTGGAGTATGACGTGCGGCTCGACTATCCGGTTCGATGGATCAGTTTGAGTTCGGAACAGGTGCTCGATCATCAGATCGAGGCAATCGAAGCGGCCTTCGGCGTCACGCCGATCCATCATTACGGCATGGTCGAAGCGATCGGGAATATCTCGCAGGATCCGGACGGTGCGTCCTATGTGGACGAAGACTTCGGCGCGCTGGAACTCGCGCCCGATGAAAAGTCGGGACTTTGCGCGATCATCGGAACGAATCTTACCAATTCGGCCTTTCCTCTGATCCGGTATCAAATGGACGACTTGGTGCAGTTCGACGGCGCGCGCGATGGGAGAGGGCGCCGCATCGTCGTTCGTGTCCATGGCCGGCGAGACGACTATGTCGTGCTGTCCAACGGCGCCCGTATCGGACGACTGGATTTTCTGTTTATGGGCAACGCCAATGTGCGCGAGGCGCAAATCGTGCAGCATCGACTGAGCGAGATTACGATTAGGGTCGTCCGCGGTGCGGCTTATTCGGAGGCAGATGAAGCGCGGATTCGAGAGATTGCCCGGCGCCGCTTGGGTAGCGAAATTGGAATCCGTTTCGAATATGTCGAGACGATCGAGCGCGGCCCGTCCGGGAAGATGCGCCATGTCCTATCCCACCTACCGGAAGGCCAGTTGTAAGGTAGCGATTGTCGAACTCAGGTTGTGAGGTGGCGACCTTAAGGCTAATAGGCTGGCGGCTATATCACGATGGTGTGTCGCCTGGCTCCATCAAATCCCAGCTTCGCCAATGCGCTGGTTGCTTCCGGACAACCGGTTCGATCCAGGCGGCATAGGCCTTTGCCACGTCGTCGGCGGTTTCATTTTGGGACATTAGGGGCGAACCGATATGCGTTGAGTATCGCCAGTAGCCGTCACGGACCGTATAGACCGGCAATAGGATCGAATCGGTTAACCGGGCAAGGTCGGTCGGACCCGTCGGGAAAAGGATATTGCCGTTCAGGAACGGCGCGGAAACAAACGCGCTGGCATCTTTCCCCACGGTAATTGAAACGACACCGTTACGGCGCAGACATGCGTGCAACTTCATCAAGGCCGGAACTCGTCCTTCCTCGCCGATGACAACGCGCGCATGGAGAAAGCGTTCCTCAATCCGGGTCTGGATCGGATTGAGGATTTGTATCCCGAGTTTCGTGCTCGAAAACCCGTGGTCCGGGCGGCTTAGGTGAGTGACGTCGTACTGCGCATTCTTCAGCGACTTCGTCGTGATGTGGCAGCTGTAGGCGAGGTAACTGATCCACAGAATGACTCCCTTTTCCCCGGGCTAATCCGGCCTACAGAAGCTCTTCGCCGACAAGGTCCGTGTGGGGCTGCCATCCGCCGGGGCGATACTCCCGGAGCAGCTGCAGCCGATCTTCGTATACTGCCGCCGTGCTATCACGAACGATTTCTAATACGGCGGTGGGACTCCTATCGCCGAGTTTTGAGGCGACAGCTTTGACTTGGCGGTCCATTTCGTCGGGACGGATCCGTTGATCAATGGCGCCGAGGACGACGGATAAACGCCGCCAACCACTCGGCGGTGTGATCCAAGCTAAGATGGCGATGGCGGCGATGCGGATGGCTTGAAGGGCGTCTCTTGTGGATACTGCTTTAGGCGGACCACTCGCCCGTTCTGACTGCTTCGATATACCCATGGACTAGGCCTTCTGCGAAACCTTTAATATTGAATTATTAGTGAAATTATCTCGTTTTGATTGTGTTGATCACAATTCATGACAAGGGACGGTCGAGTTGGGATTCAAGATTGTAAAAACGCGATGCTGTTGAATCGTATCCATGGACTTGAAGCGACCTATCATAGGCTTCCACTGTGGCTGCAGAATGCGGCGCTAAGCGGATTCGGTTACTACGTTGCGAATAAACGGTATAACGCCGCTTTCTCGCGAGCGCTCCGGGATATGCAGGCGCGTGACGATTGGTCCGCGGATCGACTGCAACAGTATCTCGACGACACCGTACGGTCCTTCGTGCATCACGCCGCAACGACGGTGCCGTATTACCGCGCACTGTTCAAACGGATTGGGGTCTCTTCAGAGGATGTAAGAACCGTTGCTGATCTGGCGCATCTACCAATTTTGCGCAAAGAGCAGGTCCAGGAGCGGATGCAGGAATTTGTCTCCGAAGCCGTTCCAAAATCGCGGCTAATTCAGGTCGAGACCAGCGGTTCGACCGGCGCTGGTCTAAAGCTCTGCGTAACGATGCAGGCATTACGTCTGCAATGGGCAGTATGGTGGCGATTTCGTTTACGTCATGGCATCACGATAGGGACACCATGCGCGATCTTTCGGGGTCTATCGTTGTTTCCTGCCGATCAGAATGGGCCGCCGTATTGCCGCTACAACCATGCTGAACGACAGATTTATGTAAACGGCAATCAAATACACGCTGCATCGATGCCGCATATTCTCGCGGACTTCAATCGTCACCGTGTACGGTGGTTACATGGCTACCCGTCCGCGATCACCACCTTGGCGATTCTGATGTTGGAACATAACCGGCAACTCGACTATCCCTTGCGTTGGATCAGTCTGGGATCCGAGCAAGTGCTGGATCATCAGGTTGAGGTGATCGAAAAGGCTTTTGGCGTTAAACCGATCCATCATTACGGCATGGTGGAGGCGATCGGGAATGTCTCGCAGGATGTTGATGGCATTTCCTACGTGGATGAAGACTTCGGGGCGCTGGAATTTCTGCCGGATAAGGAGCCGGGCCTCTATTCGGTTCTTGGCACAAACCT
>JAJFJD010000055.1 GCA_021774335.1 Alphaproteobacteria bacterium | reverse complement strand
GTTCTTCCTCGATCACGTCGCGGATCTGTACGAAGCTGCCGAGACGCAAGCCTTTGGAGTTGCCTGACGGTTCACCGGAAAGCATCTGGAAGATGGAGACGTCAGCGCCCGGATTGCGGCCGTAGTAGCCGGAAATCTGGGAGACGGCGAAAGCGGCCGGGGTAATCGGCAAGTAACCCGAGGCCTGATGCCACGCGGCTTGGACACCGGAAGAGGACAGGAACTGCATGAAATCCGCAACACCGGCGTATTCCTCCTCATCATGACCGTCGAGCACCCATAGGCTGGCGCCGCCGATGATGGTGTTCTTCGGATCAGCGATGACGTCCGGCCAGTAAGGCAACTGGGCAACACCGAAGTCGAAGGCAGCGTTGGCGCGGACTCCGCCGAGGCCAGCGGAGGACTCGGTAAACAACGCGCATTCGCCGCCGGAGAACAATGGTGCCGAGACGTTACGGCGACCGCCGTACTTAAAGACGCCGCTCTCCTGCCAATCGGCAAGCTGCTGGACGTGCTGGACCTGAGCCGGACCGTTGAACGCCAGCTCGGTATCTAAACCACCGAAGCCATTGTCCTTGGTGGCGAAGGATTGGTCATGGCGAGCCGAGAAGTTCTCGAGCTGCACCCATGATGGCCACGCCGTGGTCAAGCCACAGGTCGCGGCGCCGGACTCGATGACCTGGGTCATCATCTCACCGACTTCCGGCCAGGTTGTTGGCGGGGTATCGGGGTCCAGGCCGGCGGCGCGGAAGATGTCCTTGTTGTAGTACAGCACCGGGGTGGAGCTGTTGAACGGGAAGGACAGCATGTTGCCGTCGGTGTCGGTGTAGTAACCGGTGACGGCGCTGAGGAAGTCGGCCGGATCGAAGTCCTTGCCATTCTCTGACATCAACTCATGAACCGGCTTAATGGCGCCACCGGCGGACATCATGGTCAGGGTGCCGACCTCGAAGACCTGAACGATATGGGGCTGCTCGCCGGCACGGAACGCGGCGACAGCGCCATTCATGGTTTCGGCGTATGTTCCGCGGTTGAGGGGGACAACCTGATAGGCGTCCTGTGACGCGTTGAAAGCGGCCGAAATGGCATCAATGCGCTCGCCATTGGCGCCGCCCATGGCGTGCCACCAATTGAGCTCGATGCGATCCTGTGCCTGAGCGGCGCCGGTAAACGCTATAAGTGCGCCGACGGCGGCAAATGTTGTGAGTCTCATTCCCGATCCCTTTGTTAGTTGGACTGCAGTTAGTCGTTCCACGAACACGTCCGTGCCACTGAAAGGGCACGGTTACCGCATTGGCGGTGAACGTTTAATGACACGTGCAACGTCAACGTGTTTTGGTATTTTTCGATTTTGTGACATTCGCGGCTGAATCGCAAATCTCAATCACGACATCGTTGAATAATTTTCGGCAGTGCGGCGGTTCGTTCAACCGCCCATTTTTGTTTCTGCTTCTATATCAGTACTTTGCTGCTTCTTTTGACTTGGCTTCTTGCCAAATCTGCTCAAGCTCCTCGAGGTTCGGATGGCGTTCGTTGTTGGCCCCGAGGGGACGGCCGGCGGCGGCGAGGTGCTGTTCAATGTAGCGAAATCGGCTGATGAACTTCTCGTTGGTGGCGCGCAAGGCGGCCTCGGGGTCAGCGTCGAGGTGGCGGCCGAGGTTGACCAGGGCGAACAGCAGGTCGCCGAGTTCGCCGGCGGCGCGCTCGGTGTCGTTGTTCTCGATTTCGGTACGCAGTTCGGCGATTTCCTCCTCAACCTTGTCGAGGACGGCGAGGGGGTTGGACCAGTCGAAACCGACACGGGCGGCGCGTTTTTGCAGTTTTTCGGCACGGGTGAGGGCAGGGAGGGGCAGCGGAACATCGTCGAGAATACCGCCGGTATGGCCGCGTTTTTCGGCCTTGGCAGCGCGCTCCGCAGCCTTTTGGTTTTCCCAGGTGACACGCAGGTCTTGGGTGCCGGCGTCGGCCTCGAACACATGCGGGTGGCGGCGGACCAGCTTGTCGGCGATGGCGGCGGCGATATCGTCGAAGGTGAAGTCGTGCTGTTCCTCGGCCATGCGGGCGTGGAAGACGACTTGCAGCAGGAGATCGCCGAGTTCGTCGCGCAGGTCGGCCATATCGTCGCGGGCGATGGCGTCAGCGACCTCGTACGCCTCCTCAATAGTGTAAGGAGCGATGGTGGCGAAGGTTTGCTCGATATCCCACGGGCAGCCGGTCCGCGGGTCGCGCAGGCGGGCCATGATGTGGATGAGGCGGTGGAGGTTTTCGGTCATGGCGGCCTATTCGGATGAAGGGCGCCGTAACGTTATTGGGGAACCCGCAAAAAAGAAACGGATGGCAAAAAAGAAACGGATCGCTTTCGCAATCCGTTTTTGCTGTCTCGCGTCGGCCGTAGTGGCTGGCAAAAAGAAACGGATCGCTGGCGCGATCCGTTTTAGTTCGTGCTCCACTTGCCACTGCCGGGGTGGGATGCCGACAGGGGCTAACGCGTGTCCCGGATATACCGGGGGCGCGTTACTCCGCTAGGCGGAGGTTGGTCAACTCCTCGCCAATGGTCTGGAAGACATCGGCCAACTCGCTGTTGGTGGGGGAGTTGAAATAGTGGTCTTCGGTTGTGGCGCAATCGCGGAACAACTGTTGGGTCGTCCCGTTATTGAGCTGGAAGGTAATCGTGTAGACGATGATGTCCTGATCCTTCATGGCCGTGCAGAGGTTCAGCATGCGATTGTTGATCTGGGTGGTCACACCGCTCGACGATGTGGTGCCGAGACGGCCTTCGCTGAGGCGGCCGTAGGCGGTGTAGTCGGCGTCGGGAAAGGTGGATGACTGCGGGCTGCCGGGGAGGCCGCCCGGCCAGTCGTACCATTGGTTGACACCGTCAGTGAGGATGATGGCGACCTTGTCCATCAGCGGCTCGTCATAATCGAGAGGCAATTGGGCCTCGGTGCCGGCCCACTGGCCGCGCCAATTGGGCGAAAGAGTGCGCCAGCCCCAAGCGAGACCGAGGTTGGCCATGGTGCCGCCGCGATGCCACGGTTCCATTTCAGTAATCGCCGCGTCGACGGTGGTTTTTTCCGCGACCAGGGGGGTAATGGCCGGGCCACAGCCGAGATTAGGGCCGAGGCCGTCGTTCTGGGCGCCATTGGATTCGTCGATGTTGGCGCCGTCCCAGTCGTTATCACCGGTGGCGCCGTAAACGCCGAGGGTGGTCGTCCAGTAATGGGGACTCCAGGCCTGAACGGCCGGCACGTCATCGGATTGATCAAACGGGGCCGGCCGCGCCTCAACACAGCCCTTCCAAGCAGTGGGCGCGTACAGAGCGGGACTATATCCAGCTAACCAGGCAGTATTGGTGTTGCCAATATTTACCGTTGCTGCATAAGGAACCAGCGAAACCCAGAAATCGTCGACGGTTTCATTGCCGCCATACAGAATATCGATCAAATCATGGGCGGCAGACTTCATTGTGCCGATTTTGCCGCCGCCGCGCATGGAGCCGGTGTTGTCCATGATCAGGGCCAGTTCCATGCCCCGGACGGCGCGGCGGACGACCGATCGGGCGGAAACGGTGACGGTATCGATGCCGAGGACTTTCATCAGCGATGTGGGGACGCTGGCGCTGGCGGTGACGGTGACCAAACCGACTTCCTCGTCGACGACAATGTCAGGAACGGGGATGGTGGCGCCAAGATAACCGGCGGGAATATTGGCGGTGAAATATTCGCGGATATCGTCGTCGCGGTCAGCATCCTCAATACCGCGGCCGCCGGCCAAGGCGGCGGCGTCGACGGCTTGCTGTAGCTTTGCCTTGAACATGTAACCGCGGGCGGTGTCGGTCGCGATGCCGACAATGCCGATCAGCGGAACAATGGCCAGGGCGATGAGAACCGCTACGGCGCCGTGGTGATCGCCGATGTAACGGTTGGTTGTCCGGCTACAAATGTGGCTTAAAAAGTGGCGTATGGCGCTAACCCGTCCAATTGACTTGCGCATACCTACCCCCGTGACCTTAAGTTTATCTTCCGTCGCGCGCGTTGTTAGAGTGATTTATTTGTGTCACAGAAGAATGTCAAAATTTTTTATTCGGCTTTGTTTACCGTTGATTTTGTCTTTATTTTGTCGAGAGTTTTAGGGAACGCGGTTCGCTTGTTGCCCTGGATGGCTCGTGGCGATGCCGCGCGGCGCATAAGGCCGCTTTTGGGGCCGTTTTATACTGTATTCAATTTTATATTATTTTATCTAAACAAGTAATTATAACCATTGATAAATCTCTTCTAATAATGGACGAAGATCTGTATTAGTAATGGATAAATGTTTGTGTCCTTTTTAGTTCTCTTTCTTTCCGTTGTTAACTTCTCCTAAATAACTGCGGCCGATATTGGGCAGCGATCCACGAGGGGTCATGTGTCCAAT